>CALVDL010000013.1 GCA_944326305.1 uncultured Bacteroidales bacterium | reverse complement strand
TCAATCACCAAATAACGGTGCAGGAAAGTGTTATACATCAGAATGTCGATGTAATAATCATCCCCCGACACTTCTATGTGGTATTGCCGTCCCATAAAGGCAAATCCGGCTCCCATTTCAATGAGAAATTTCTCCACATGGCTGACCAGACCGATTTCTACATCTCGCTCATTATATTGGTCTGTGAAAGTCAGCATATCGAATATATAAGGATCTTTGAGCATTGACTTTACCTCGCTCGCTTCTGGTGCAGGCAGGGTCTCGGTGAAATTATTGGCCAACGCTCCATGCTTGCCGTAATGGTCAAGTTTGATGGCTTCCTGTAGATAGCGTTTATTCCAATGGGATGTAATACTTTGTACCATATACCAATATCGCGCTCGTATGTCCTTGACCTGCTGCAAAAGTATCAGATTATGTGTCCAGTCCAGGTGCTTTATGGGAAGAGTAAAATTGTATGTGTCCAATTGTGCAGCCACTGGTTGCGTAATTTGCTTTGATGGCCCGTTGAATTGCGCAACCACTGGTTGCGTAATTGAGGGAACGGCACCTTTTACCATCGTCAGCTCCTGATTGTATTCATTGAAGAACTGCATCATGCACTGCATATTGCGCACGGAGAAACCTTTGATTTCAGGATAGTCGTTCTTCAAATCCATCGCCAGCCGCTGCAAAGTTTTCTTGCCCCAACCATCGGCATCCTGACTTTGTTGCAGCATCCCGCCAATATCCCAGTACATCCGCAGCATTTCTTCATTGGCAGCATAAATCGCACGCTGTTGTGCAAGCAGCACTCTCTGCCTGATCTGACGGAGTAATTTCGCATAACCACGGAAGCAATCCGCCAATGTATCATTTACTTGAATACTCATATTCTTCTTTCTATTTGATTACAAAGGTACACTTTTAATATGACCGGTCATTAAAAGTGCTGCAGATTCAACACCGAAGTGCAACTATAAATTTACGTGGTTGTCAGACATTAGTAATTTTCAGCCATCTGCAGGAACAATTGACAGATCCCTCAATGCGCTTCGCTTGCGGAATGGAAGAAAGGACTCAGCCAAAAACAATTTCCAGCAACACCCGTCATGCACCCTCCGTTGAAAAACAGTTCCTTCATGTGGCCATACTTATTTTACTTTATGTTCGGCGCTATCCTCTGTTGATATGCACGATAACATTACATATATTGGGCAAGGAGCTTTCAGTGGATGTTCGTCTCTGGCTTCAATTAAGATCTCTAATAATGTAATTAAAATCATGTATAATACTTTTAAAGGTTGTTCATCCCTAACTTCAATTAGCCTTCCTAATAATATAACTGAAATTGATGGCAGGGCTTCTGAAGGCTGTTCGTCTTTAAGTTTAATCGATGCATCAAACTGTGATAATCTAAATCAGATTAGAAGTTATAGTTTTAATGATTGTCCAATAAATCAATTCTTATTAGGCGCAACAACCCCACCTGCCATTGGCGATCAAACATTTAGTCATTCAGATGTTGCCGTTCTTAAAGTCCCTGCCAAAAGCATCGATGCATACAAGAACAGCGACTGGGCAGTTTACTTCAAAAATATTGAAGCACTGTAATACTATCTTCTGCATTGTCTGGTGGTTACTGTATGTATGGACCGATGTATCACTTATGTCATGGAATAATTTTAAGACTTGTGAAATTATTGGAGCATAACAGGTAAAAGATCCGTAAAAAACAGAGCACCCTGCATTCAAAAGCCCTCAAGGCCTTGAATGCAGGGGTTTCTGTTGGCTCATATTTGCCGCTGGAAAGAAGCCGGTCCAGCGGTATGCTGACATACTTACAAATGCGGGGATCAAGGCAGTGCTTATAGACCTGCTCAATGTCATTCTTCTGCCAGAGTGGCGAGTAGAAGATATAGAATGTTAATGGATTGAAGATGCAGATGTATTCACTTT
The DNA here is from genome assembly GCA_944326305.1 of uncultured Bacteroidales bacterium. Taxonomy (GTDB): domain Bacteria; phylum Bacteroidota; class Bacteroidia; order Bacteroidales; family UBA932; genus Cryptobacteroides. The sequence goes on along the minus strand of CALVDL010000013.1, from coordinate 75,332 downwards.
GAATGGGTTTATAAAGAAGAAGTGGATACATCTTTTTTATTCGGACAGGTCAAATTTTTATTTGTTATACTAACATTATATATTTGCAATATTAAATATAACAGAAATATGGATACAATAGCATTAGACAGGAAACAGACTGCTTTCAGGTTAAGAAAGGACTTGCTTGAAAGGCTGAAAATAGAGGCAAGGAAGGAAAACAGAAGCCTCAATAATTATGTGGAGAGTGTCCTTATGGATGTTGTCTACAGGACACCAAATGAAGAAACTCTTGCTGCTATGAAAGAGGCAAAAGAGAATCAGAATCTTGAAAAGCTGAATTTAGGCACATTTGAAGACTTTATGAAATCATTGGAGTAGAAAGATATGTGGGAGCTGAAAATTACAAGGCAGTTCAAGAAAGATTTAAAGAAATACCAGAACAGAGCAGACAGAATAGCCAGCCTTTCCATTGTCCTGCAAATGCTGCAGGAGACTGGTACTGTAACAAGAGAGCATAAACCTCACCTACTTGCAGGAGAGTATAATGGTTTTATGGAATGTCATGTAGAGAATGATCTGCTGCTGATTTGGCTTGACGAGACAGAAAATCTCATAAAGTTAGTAAGGCTGGGCACTCATTCTGAACTGTTCAAATAACTACGGCAAAAGGACGAATTTCATAAATTTAAAAACCTGCATTCAGGGACTTTCAAGAGTTTTGAATGCAGGATTTCTTTTGCATTAGATCCCTCGACGCGCTTCGCTTGCCCGGGATGACAGAAAGGACGGCTTCGAGGCCGTAAAAGCCAGAGAATTGTAAGCCGGAAGGTCCGTTATCTGACCTCCAGCACATCGCCGTGGTCGCGGACAACGGCCTCTTTCCATTTTTCGGTATATTCCTCGTTGGAGATGGCACCCGGGATGCGCTCCGAATAGCCGTTGTTGACAAAGGAGCCGTCAGGGTTCTGCCCCTTTATGTTCCCGTCCATGTATTTCAAAAGGAGGAAGACCTCGAGGTTGACCCATTCATTGAAAACATTCTGGGCAGTATTGATAGAATAATCTGTCAGATACTTGTAGACTTCGGAAAAGTCCGCCAGTTCTGCAGCCCTTTTTGCAGACTTGCCCTTTACTCCGGACAGAGCCTTGTCATACATGGTCTTTGCAAGAGCGTCAACCTCCGGGACAGCGGCCATCTGTGCAATTTCGAACTCATCGATGGCGGCACGCACCGTCGGGGCCATGACATTGTACATACGGTAGCAGGCGTTGGCCACGCGGTTGCAGATCCAGAAGGCGGAGGTAGGAGAATACTCCAGCATGCTGCCGTTACCCTCACGGAAAGACTCCGGAACAGCCTTTGTGCTGGTATATACCGGAGTAAGATATGAAGTGGCGGCATCATCGGTGCCGAACCACAGGAGCCCGCCGATCATGTCAGGGAGCCAGCCGCGGGACTGTCCCACGAACCAGAAGCCGGTCTGCTGGGTCGCGATGGCCCTCTCATTGACATAAGTCTTGCCTTCATATTCAAACTCCATAGGACGCCACCTGTACGGAAGGGCATTGCCTCCGGCACCTATATCGGCAGTCATGTCCATCGGTGTACCCTCATAATGGTCGCGCATCGCATCGGCGACATTCTTCATCGTAATCTTCCTCGCAGGCTTCACGAACAGAGGGAACCTTTTGGAGGCGTCATACCCCATTGCATAGTCTATATAGTCGTATGCGTCCCTGGTGACCTCCTGCCCGTTCTCGTCAATGAAAGTGAACTTGCCGTCGCACAGGATGTTGAACGCAGACCACGCCCTGGCCTCGCAGGCGCGCATACCGCCGAAATTCAGCGGGTTGTAGGCATCGCAGAAACTGAATTCCTCGTCAGGGCCGTCATAGTAGCCCATCTCGCGGGCGAAAGATATGACATCCTCGGAATACATGCAGTTCTCCGGGTCATCGAGCGGGAAGGTACTGATTCTGGACTGGTTGGCATGTGCGCAGATATACCCGTCCGGAACCCTGCGGGCAACCCAGACAATACCCTTGCGTACATTCCTGCCGTCCTCCATCTTCATCCCTTTCCCGATAAGGTCCATGACCCAGACCTCGTCCTTGTCCGCAATGGAGAACGACTCTCCGGAAGAATAATATCCGTACGTATTGGCCAGATCCACAATCACTTCTATGGCCTCACGCGCCGTCCTGGCCCTCTGCAGGGCGATGTATATCAGGGAACCGTAGTCCATTACACCTGTGGAGTCCCAGAGCTCGGACCTGCCCCCGTATGTGGTCTCCCCTATTATGAGCTGGTGCTCGTTCATGTTCCCGACCGTCTGGTATGTATGGCGAACCTGAGGTATCTGCCCGAGATATTTGTGGGTATCCCATTCGTAAACGTTCAGCATGGCACCCTTTTCCCAGTCGGCCGCCGGTTTATAATAGAGTTCTCCGAAAAGCTGGTGCGAATCGGCTGCATAGGAAACCATGCAGGAACCGTCGGCGCTGGCGCCTTTCGTAACAAGGATATTTGTACAAGCCTCGGCGGAATGGCCAGGCAGGAGCACGGCTGCGGAAATCAGCGCAGCGGAAATCGCAAGTCTGGTTCTCATAAGTATGTATGAATAATGATTTTTATCGGTCATATTTTACAAAGGTATAATATTTTATCTTAAATTTGCATATTTGTGTCACTATGCCATATAAATCATGATTTTAAAGGAAATGGACATTTCATTGAAGACACTGGTTATCCCGGCCCTGCTCATAGCAGGGTGGCAGACGGGGGCATATGCCCAGGAAGAACCGGAGCAGCCGGACATGCTGCAGATAGCCGAGACAGAGGCGGACAGGCTCCAGAGGCTCCTGGACCTCGAGGACTGGCAGGTTTTTTATGTGGACTCCACACTGAAGCATGACTTCCCGGCAATGAGTGATGAGCTCATGGGCCTCCAGGCGGCAAAAGTGTCTAACACATCGCTCTATGTCAGCGTCCAGGACAAGTGGATGGAAAAGATAGACAGCACGTACAAGACAATCTTCACCGAAGAGCAGTGGGCAGCATACCTTAAGAACGGAGCTGCCAAGCAGCAGAAAGCCAGGGAGAAAAGGAAGCAGAAGGCAATAGAGGCAGAGCAGAAGCTGAGGGAGAAACTGGAAAAGATGTAATAGACAGGATTTAACAGGGCCCGTCAGGGCCGCACCGGAGCGTCAGCGAGGTTTCCGGCATCTGTAGAAGAATAAACAGATCCCTCGACTTCTTTCAGGATAATAGAGAGACCCCAGTCTTGATGACAAAAGGGCTCCCGGGATGACGGATTCCGGCCATAACAGATAAAATATTGATTTTTAAGATAATATTATTAAACAGAAATATCATGAAAGAAAAGATAGAAGCTCTGCTGGCCGAGATTGAGGCCCTGTCATGCAAGACACAGCAGGATATAGAAAACGCGAGGGTGCGACTGCTGGGCAAGAAAGGTTCGGTAACGGCCCTTTTCGATGAGTTCAGGACAGTACCGCCTGAGATGAAGCGCGAGTTCGGGCAGAAGCTGAACCAGCTGAAGAATGCCGCCACGGAGAAGATTGCGGCCCTGAAGGAAGCCCTTGAGGAAAGCAGCGCGGCTTCCGGGGCGTCGTTCGACCTGACCATGCCTGGAGAGCCTTTCCAGCTGGGGTCGCGCCACCCTGTATCCATCGTAAGGGAGGAAATCATAGAGATCTTCCGCAAATTCGGATATGACGTTGCCGAAGGTCCTGAAATCGAGGATGACTGGCATGTGTTCGAGGCCCTGAACTTCCCTCCGGAGCACCCGGCAAGGGACATGCAGGACACTTTCTTCGTATCCACGGGACACAAGAATCCGATACTTCTCCGCACCCATACATCCAGCGTGCAGGTGAGGGCCATGGAGACCATGCCGCTCCCGATAAGGATCATCTGTCCGGGCCGCGTATTCAGGAACGAGGCCATCTCCGCAAGGGCGCACTGCATATTCCACCAGGTGGAGGGGCTGTATATTGACGAGCACGTTACATTCGCGGACCTGAAGCAGGCCATCCTGCTTTTCGCCAGGGAGATGTTCGGCTCTGAGGCACAGATAAGGATGCGGCCTTCATATTTCCCGTTCACGGAGCCGTCAGCAGAAGTGGATGTGAGCTGCAACATCTGCCACGGCAAGGGGTGCAACATCTGCAAGGGCACCGGCTGGCTCGAGATCCTCGGATGCGGCATGGTGGACCCGAATGTCCTGGAGGCGTCCGGAATCGACAGCAAGAAATACAGCGGATTCGCATTCGGGATGGGCGTAGAGCGCATCGCAATGCTGAAATGGCAGGTCAAGGACCTGCGCAACTATTTCGAGAACGACCTGCGCTTCCTCAAGGAGTTCGAGACCTCTATATAGGGGACAATATATTAATTCAATATACAAGTCAGTCCGGTCTGCCTTTTAGAGGTAGGCCGGACTGACTGTATCTGCGGCTTGCCGGAAGCATCCCGGAGCCGTGATGTATGCCCTACTCTGCCGGAAGGAAGCCCTTGCGGATGAGCAGTTCGGCGATCTGGACGGCGTTGGTGGCGGCACCTTTGCGGAGGTTGTCGGCAACGCACCAGAGGTTGAGGCCATACTTGACTGAAGGGTCGCGGCGGATACGCCCTACGAAGACCTCGTCCTTGCCCCACGCGTACAGAGGCATCGGATATACATTGTTTGCAGGGTCGTCCTGAAGGATGCAGCCCGGGGTCTCAGCAATGATGCGGCGTACATCGGCAAGGTCGAAATCTTTCTCGAACTCGAGGTTCACCGACTCGGAATGGCCGCCTTTTACAGGGACACGGACGGTGGTCGGTGAGACAAGGATGTTCTCGTCGAGAATCTTGTGGGTCTCATTGACCATCTTCATCTCCTCCTTGGTATATCCGCTCTCAAGGAAGCTGTCTATGTGCGGAAGGATGTTCTCGTCGATCGGGTAAGGATAGACGGCAGGATATTCCCCCCATTTCTTACCGGAGCGCTCTGCCTCCATCTGGTTCAGGGCCTTGTACCCTGTACCTGTCACGGACTGGTAGGTGGATACGACTATCCTCTTGATGGTGTACGCCTTATGAAGCGGGGCAAGGGGCATGAGCATCTGGATGGTGGAGCAGTTGGGGTTGGCGATGATGTAGTCGTCTTTCCCGAGCACATCACCGTTGATTTCAGGGACGACGAGTTTCTTTGAAGGGTCCATCCGCCAGCAGGAGGAGTTGTCCACTACCCGGCATCCTGCCTCGGCGAATTTCGGGGCAAGTTCCCTTGACGCTCCGGCCCCGGCGGAGAACAGCGCCACGTCAGGACGTGCGGCGATGGCGTCGTCCGCGCTGACTACTGTCCATTCCTTTCCTTTGAATGTGATTTTGCGGCCTACGGATTTCTCGGAGGCCACTGGATAGAGTTCTGTTACGGGGAAGTTCCTCTCCGCGAGGACTTCCAGCATTCTGGTGCCGACCAGGCCGGTGGCACCGACAACAGCGACTTTCATGATTTTGTCTTTTTTATGTTTATACTATAATTTGGTCCGATTATTCTGAGGGAGGGACAGCTTTCATGTCTGAAGGTCGGTGACCGACAAAATCATGAAAGTCCGAAGGTCTGCGACCTTGGTCTGTCTACCCCCAGTCACCTGACGGTGACAGCCCCGGTGGGGCATGCGGTTCGGCTATGCCTCGCCGGCAGCTGCGCTGCTGCGACTTCCTCCCGGAAGTCTCGCTGACGCTCCGCTGCGGCCCTGAAGGGCCTTTGGGAGGGGGCGGCTATTTCAGGGCGTTGTCGAGGTCGTAGATAAGGTCATCTATGTTCTCCAGTCCGACAGAGAGGCGTAGCTGGTTAGGATATACACCCGCTGCCACCTGCTCCTCAGGACTGAGCTGGGAATGGGTGGTGGAGGCAGGATGAACGATGAGTGACTTGGCATCACCGACACTTCCCACATGGAGGATGAGCTCCAGCCTGTCCACCAGGGCGGCGGCACCGTCGAACCCGCCTTTCACCCTGAAAGTCAGCACACCGCCGAAACCGTGCCTGAGGTATTTCTTCCCCAGCTCGTGGCAAGGGTTGCCCTCCAGGCCCGGATAGTTGACACTCTCAACCGCAGGATGCTTCTGGAGGAACTGCGCCACCGCAAGGGTGTTCTCGCAATGCCTCTCGGCACGCAATGAAAGGGTCTCGAGCCCCTGAATCATCAGGAACGAGTTGAAAGGCGACGGAGCAGGCCCGAGGTTGCGCAGACCGTCCACGCGGACTCTCCCGGCGAATGCAGCCTTGCCGAAGACCTCCGTATATACCACCCCGTGATAACTCTCGGACGGAGCAGCGAGCAGAGGGTATTTCTCCGGAGTCCACTCGAAGTTGCCATTGTCAACGACCACACCTCCCAGTGCAGTACCGTGTCCGCAAATCCATTTTGTTGCGGAATGGATACTTACATTCACACCCCAGTCTGAAGCACGGAACAGATAGCCCCCGATACCGAAAGTATTGTCCACCATCACACAGATGCCATGCCTGCGGGCCATATCGACTATCGGCTCAAAATCAGGGATGCTGAAAGCAGGATTTGCAAGGTTCTCGACAAAGATGGCCTTGGTCTTCCCGTCCACCTGGGCCTCCAGGTCATCCACCTTGTCACTCTTGGCGAACCGCACCTCTATCCCCATGTCCCTGAGCGTGATGGCGAACATCGTGAACGTCCCTCCGTAAAGGAAAGGCGAAGCCACTATGTTCTCCCCCATCCCCGCCACATTCAGGATACTCAGCAGCACGGAAGACTGCCCGGAAGCCGTGGCGGTGGCAGCAACGCCGTTTTCCAGCGCAGCCATCCTCTTCTCGAACATCTCGGTAGTGGTGTTCGTTATACGCGTATAGATATTTCCCGGTTTGCTGAGGGTGAAGAGGTCCACCCCGTACTGCATGTTGTCAAACACGTATGCCGTACTCTGGTAGATAGGTACAGCAGTGCCTTTTGACTGAGGGTCAATTTCCTGTCCGGCCCTGACCTGCAGGGTCTCGAACTTATAGTTCCTTTTTTCTGACATGGTTTATAAATTATTAATTTTCAATCAATTTCAATTCTTTTTCCAAGGGAGTTGTCACCGCAGGTGACTGGGGGGGTAGACAGATATATTGGCCATCATACCAATATATCATTAAGAACACCCGAGGCGGTCTGGTATGCCCCGGCGCCCGCACCCTGTATCACCAGAGGGGACGGATAGAAGTCGGTCGTGATGATGGCGGCATTGTCCGTCCCACAAAGATTGTAGAGCGGATGCTCGGGGCCGACATTCTCCAGGGACATTTTCGCCTTATACCCGAACGGGGACGCCTCATCCTTTACGAGCGAAGCGATAAACCTCTGTCTCAGGCCTTTGGAGGCGGCAGCCTCGTATTGTGCCGCGAAAGCGGCCTCATTCTCCTCAAGTTTCCTGTAGAAGGCGTCCACCTTCCCTTCGAAGAACTCGGGACCGAGGACAGGGCATATCTCCACATCCTTCTCGTCGATCCCGACTCCGGCCTCGCGCGAGAGAATCAGCAGCTTGCGGAGCACGTCGCGGCCGCTGAGGTCAAGACGCGGATCCGGCTCCGTGTAGCCTGAATCATGCGCCTTGCGGACTATCTCGGCGAAAGTGGCCGTCTTACCGCCGTCATACGTGCTGAAGATGTAATTCAGTGTACCTGAGAGCACCGCCTCGATACGGTGTATCGTATCTCCGCTGTTGACACTGCGGGAGATGGACTCGAGTATCGGGAGCGCGGCCCCTACCGTGGTCTCGTATTTGAGGGAGGCGCCGTTCTCCAGGGCGGACTGCTTCAGGGCCCGGTACTGCACGTACGGGGACGAGAATGTTATCTTGTTGCATGCAACGACAGAATAGCCGTGCTTGAACAGGTTCATGTATTTGTATGCTATGTCGGAACTTGCGGTGCAGTCCACGAATATGGAGTTCTGGAGGGAGGTGTTCGCAAGCGCCTCGAAATAAGCCTCGTCAGCTGCACTCTCCCCGCCCTCGAGCCTCTGCCGGATGTCATCGAGAGGCAGGCCGTCATTGTCTATCACATAGCGGCGGCTGTTGGAGAGCCCTGCGATGCGCAGACGTTTGCCTGTACGGGCCGCAATCTGGTCCCCGTTACGGGCGATGATGTCTATAAGCGCCTTTCCCACAGTGCCGTAGCCTGCCACAAAAAGGTTTACATCCTTGACTGCAGTCTTCTCGAAAAACTCGTTGTGTATATAGCGGATGGCCCTGTTTACATCTTCGGAATGCACTATCACAGAGATGTTCCGCTCCGAAGAACCCTGCGCCGTCGCCCTGATGGAGACACTGTGGCGCCCGAGGGCTGCAAGCATGCGGCCTGTCGTACCGCACTGGTTCAGGATGTCGTCCCCGACCAGGCATACGATGGAGAAGCCCTTCTCCACTTTCAGCGGGTTCAGCTTGCCGAGAGAAATCTCGTATGCGAACCTGGCGTCCGCCGCGGCCTTCGCCTTGTCTGCATCCTTTTCCGAGACTGCGATGCACATGGTGTGCACAGAAGAGGCCTGGGTGATAAGTATGATATTGATGCCGCTGCGGCTCAGCGTGTCGAAAAGCCGGCTCGAAAAGCCGGGAATGCCGACCATGCCGCTGCCCTCGAGGGAGAGCAGGGCGATGTTGTCGGAGTTGGATATGCCGATGAGGTTCCGGTTGCAGCGCGGCGGGTTCTTCTCTATAAGCGTACCCGGGGCATCAGGATTGAAGGTGTTCTTTACATAGATCGGGATACCTTCGGACACGACAGGCTGGATAGTAGGAGGATAGATAACCTTTGCCCCGAAATGCGAGAGCTCCAGCGCGGCACGGTATGATATGTTGCTGATTGTCTTGGCCCCCGGGACAACCTTCGGGTTGGCCGTCATCATCCCCGGCACGTCCGTCCATATCTCGAGGATACGTGCGTTGCACCCTACCGCAAGGAGGGATGCCGTATAGTCGGAGCCGCCCCGGCCCAGGGTGACGGTACGGCCCTGCCCGTCAGAGGCAATGAAGCCAGGCAGGACGAAAAGCGATGCGATAGGGTTGTTTTCAAGCATCCTGACAACGTTGGCATTAGTCTGCGCCGTATCCACAACGTTTACCCCGTCGCGTTTCTGGGTCCTGACCACCGTCCTTGCATCAACCCATTTGGTGGCAATGCCGATGGAAGCCAGCTTGGTGGCTATGATCCTTGAAGAAATAAGTTCCCCGCATCCCTGTATGGCATCGAGGCTCGCCTCGCTGAGTTCGCCCAGCAGGCACACGCCCTGGGCTATCCCCCTTAGGGACTCGAAGATGGAATCGCACACCTCAAGGCTTTCCTCATGTTTCTCCAGCGGAAGCAGCTCCTTGATGATGGCATGGTGCTTCTTCTGGTATTCATCGATGATGGCCACGTAGTCCCCGTCACGGGATGCGGCCATGTTGCCTATCTTTATGAGGGCATCCGTAAAGCCGCTGATTGCAGAGCACACCATGATGGTCCTGTCCCTGTCTACGGCTTTTGAGACAATATCAACGACTTTCGCCATATTGGCGGCATTGGCTACCGATGTGCCGCCGAACTTAAGTACTTGCATATATTTGATTTTCAATAATTATTCAACATTTTGTCATCCCGAGCGCAGTCGAGGAATCTGAAAGAAGCCTATACTTGGACGCCATGCAGATTTCTCCATTCCGGCCTTCGGCCTCCAGTCGAAATGACAGGAAATCAGTCTTCTATCACCGGCGCCAATATCCCGGCTATCTGGCTGTATTCCAGCAGGAAGCCGTCATGGCCGAACTTAGACGTAATCTCATGGTATTCAGCTCCCGGGATGCACTCCGCGATGTAGCGCTGCTCCTCCACGGGGAAAAGATCGTCGCTGTCGATACCAATCACGATACTCCTTGACCTGACGCCGTCCAGGGCCGCGGCCACGCCTCCGCGCCCGCGCCCGACATTGTGGCTGTCAACGGAATATGTTATGTACCAGTATGAATATGCATCGAACCTGTCCGCGAGCTTCTTGCCCTGGTACCTCTCGTATGAAGCCGCCCGGTCGGCGAACAGGGTATCATCGTCCTTTTCGGACTGTGTGGCATTGTACCCTTCATAGCTCCTGTAAGAGATCAGGGCCATCGCCCTTGCCGCCTTGAGCCCTTCAGCACCGCCTTTGAGACTTTCGCACGCGCGGAAAGTCCGGTCAGCCTCAAGCGCCATCCTCTGCGCCTCGTTATGCGCTGTCAGCCACGGGGTCACCCGCGACCCGCAGGCGATGAAGGCCGCGTTGCGGATGACATCCGGCTCCATTATGGCCCACTCAAGTGCCTGGAAGCCGCCTATCGAGCCGCCCACTATGAGGTCTATCTTCTCTATGCCGAGATATTTGCGCAGAAGAATCTCTGCATTTACGATGTCACGGACCGTGACCCTGGGAAAAGAGAAATAATAAGGTGTGCCATCCGGATTCTCCTCCGTGCAGCTTCCCGGAACCGGAGAAGCCGGGCCTGAGGACCCGTATGCGGAGCCGAGCATATTTGCGCATACTATTATATATTTGTCCGGGTCAAAGAATTTCCCCGGTCCCGCAAGCTCGGGCCACCAGTCGGTCGGGTCGGAATTGGCAGTGAGGGCATGGGTTATCCAGACCGTCTTTTTCCTGCCGGAGACAGAGTCCAGGCGCAGTGCGCTTAAAGCCTCCTCTTCAGTAGCGGCATCCCTGAAATAATGCCCTGAAACATGGTAGACCACTTTCAGGTCCACGATATACTCTCCGGTCTCGCACCGGAATGTTCCTTTATGGATATATTCTTTCCGTATCATATTCATGGTGATTTGCCGCATCATTCATGACCTGCAAAGGGCAATTTCCCCTGATGCAGAAGCGCGGCAAGTTCATAATTCTGTCTTGATTTTCATGAAAGAACCGGAGCATGCATCCCGCACACCGCCCGGCAATAGAATATACGATGCATCTTAGCGATGCATTCGCTTGGACATCATTTTAGATATGAAAGATGACTTTTCCATAAACCGGATGCAAATATAGCGATTTTTTCTATCCGGACTACACCATATTTGAAAATTTTACTATCTTTGCGCCCCTTTCCACGAGAGAAAGTACAGATTATCAACCATTTGAATATTAAAATCATGACATCCGAAGCACGTAAAAGCATGCTCCACGGAATCCTGCTGATAGCGCTATTCTCATGCGCGGCCTTCTATATTGCAGACTTCGAATTCATAAAGAAACTGTCATTCAGCCCTCTTATAGTGGGGATAGTATTGGGGATGCTGTACGCAAATTCCCTCAGGAACAACCTCCCGGAGACATGGGTCCCGGGAATAAAGTTCTGCTCGAAACAGATTCTCCGCATAGGCATAATACTGTACGGGTTCAGGCTCACTTTCCAGAGCGTAATAGCGGTAGGGGCGGAAGCTGTGGTCATAGACCTGATTGTGGTCGTACTGACACTGCTGGTCGGGGTATCTGCCGGGAAACTCCTTAAAATGGACAAAGACATATCCCTGCTGACCGCCACCGGAAGCGCCATCTGCGGAGCCGCGGCTGTCCTCGGGGCAGAATCAGTTATCAGGCCACAGCCGTACAAGACAGCAGTAGCCGTATCCACGGTAGTGGTTTTCGGGACAATAGCCATGTTCATCTACCCTGCCCTGTACAATGCCGGAGCCATTCCTCTCGACGAGACCGGGATGGGCGTATACACCGGCTCCACCCTGCATGAGGTGGCACATGTGGTCGGGGCCGGCAATGCAATGGGAGAAAGCATCTCCGACACTGCCATAATAGTCAAGATGATACGCGTCATCCTGCTGGCCCCTGTACTCCTTGTGATGAGTTTCTTCGTGGGAGGGAAACCTTCCGCAGGAGAAAAGCGCAGGATCACCATACCGTGGTTCGCCTTCGGGTTCATCGCCGTGATAGGGTTCAACTCGCTGGGGCTCCTGCCAGCTCAAACGGTGTCTTTCATCAACAGTCTCGACACCTTCCTCCTCACCATGGCAATGACAGCCCTCGGGGCCGAAACCAGCATAGACAAGTTCAGGCAGGCCGGCGCCAAACCGTTCCTGCTCGCCACCATCCTTTTCATCTGGCTGATGGGCGGCGGTTATCTGCTGGCAAAATATCTCGGGCCGCTGCTGTAGGCGTAATGAACTCCTGCATTGTCCTGAAGATTTCCAGACTACCGGCATTTGTTATTCCAGATTTTTCATTATGTTTGTAATACCGATTTCTTAATCGTTAAAGCTATTAATAATACATCAAAAAACTAAATGACCCTCATGCTACGAAAAACCTTTATCCCTGTCCTGGTGTCGGCCGTGCTGACATTGGCATTGGCCTGCAGCCAGAATGACGGAAGGATCTGTGATCCGAGATGCGAGTATGCAGAAAACCCGATCGGGATTGACGTTGTCCCGAGATTCACCTGGGAATACGATGCCCCGGGTTTTGTACAGGAAGGATACCGGATAACGGTCTCTTCCTCAAAGGAAAAGCTCAAGACTCCCGATATCTGGGACTCAGGCATTGTGAAAGGGAACGACCCGTCGGCCGTATTCCCGCAGGACACCCCACTGGAGAGTTTCAGCAGGTATTACTGGAAAGTCACAGCCTACGGCTCCGGCGGCAAAGAGATAGAATCCGGTGTTTCGTGGTTCGAGACAGCTATGATGAACCAGTCCGACTGGACTGCGGAGTGGATCAGTGACAATCTGGGTAAAGACACCGAAGCGGCCCCGATGTTCAGGAAAAGTTTCAACGCAAAAAGCGGACTGCAGCGGGCGAAGCTCTATATCAGCGCAGTTGCATATTCGAGGACAAGGATAAACGGGAAACCAGTATCGGACAACATGCTCGATCCTGGATACACGCACTATGACAGGCGCAACCTCTACTCCGTACTCGATGTCACAGACCTCATTGACAAAGGCGAGAATGTCATATCCGCTGTTCTGGGGAACGGATTCTACAATGAAATCAAGCCGGTGGCCACCTGGAATTTCGAGAATGCGCGCTGGAGGGACAGGGCGAAGCTCATCTGTGAACTCCACCTTGAATACAAGGACGGGAAAAAGGATGTCATCGCCACCGACAGTTCATGGAAGACAACTTCCGACGGGCCGTATATCTCCAATAACATATACAGCGGGGACACATACGATGCAAGGAAAGAGATCAAAGGATGGGAACTCCCCGGATTCAACGACTCCGCATGGGACAATGCCGAAGAGGCAACGGCCCCTTCCGGGCTGCTGAAATCCCAGATTGCACCTGCGGTGAAGATCTCTGCCGAGATAAGTCCCGTGTCAGTCAAGTCATTCGGGGACACTGTGCATGTATTCGACTTCGGGAAAAACATGTCGGGCGTCTGCCGGCTCAGCATCTCCGGAGAAAGGGGCACAGAGGTCAGGCTCGTGCACGGGGAGCTCCTGAAATCCAACGGAAGAGTAGAGATGAGCAACATAGACATATACTTCAACCCGATGCCGGGATACGATTTCCAGACAGACAGATATATAATGAGCGGTGAAGGGGTGGAAACGTGGAACCCTGAATTCACCTATCACGGATTCCGGTACGTAGAAGTCCGGACCGACCGCCCCGTAGCAATGGACGAGAGCAGCCTTACCGCCATGTTCCTCCACACCGGAGTGAAGTCTGCCGGAGAGTTCTCGTCTTCAGAGGAGCTGTTCAATACTGTATGGGAAATGACCCGGCAGAGCTACCTGAGCAACCTGGTATCCATCCCTACAGACTGTCCGCAAAGGGAAAAGAACGGCTGGACAGCAGACGCCTGGCTGTCCATGGACCTGGGGCTGCTGAACTACGACGGGATTAATTTCTATGAGAAATGGCTTGATGACTTCGTCGACAACCAGACACACGAAGGAAGGATTTCCGGGATAATACCGTCTGCCGGATGGGGATACGATGACTGGATAGGTCCGGTGTGGGACGCAGCGGCATTCATCATCCCGTATGCGCTGTACTGCTATTACGGGGACCTGCGCCCTATAGAAAAGATGTGGCCTGTATGCGAGCGCTACCTGGACTACCTCCAGACACGCGAGGAGCCGGACGGAGGAGTGACATACGGCATCGGGGACTGGCTCTCATACAAGGACATCACCCCGACACAGTACAGCTCCACCTGTTATTACTACTATGACAACATACTGATGGCACGCTTCGCAGGTCTGCTCGGGAAGGACGGGAGCAGGTATGCAAAGAAGGCCGAATCGCTCAGGAAGCTGATAAACACTAAATATTTCGACCCGGAGACAGCTGTATACTCCAACGGGACACAGGCCGCACTCGCACTCGCCCTGTCCCTCGGCATCCCTGAGGGAAAATATGCAGGCAAAGTCGCGGACAACCTCAACAAGGCAGTGGAGGACAACGGCGGGCACCTGAATTTCGGAACAATCGGCAGCAAGACCGTACTCCGTATGCTGACCCGCTACGGATATGAAGAAACCGCCTACGCCATGGCCGCCAAGACCGACTGCCCTTCATGGGGCTGGTGGGTAGAGCAGGGATTCACCACCCTGGCAGAAACATGGGCACTGTCCCCGCAATGGCGTGACGCCTCCGTAAACCATGTATTCTTCGGTGATGTGGCCGCCTGGTACGTGAACGACATAGCCGGAATCAACTTCGATGAAGAAAAGCCCGGCTTCTCCAACATAATCTTCAGGCCGCATTTCCTCGACAGCCTAGACTGGGCAAAGGCCTCATACGACTCCGTCCGCGGCAAGATAAGCGCCTCCTGGTCCAGGACAGGCAGCGAAATCACCTACACCATAGATGTCCCTGACAACTGCACGGCAGAAGTCCTTCTCCCGGGACAGGAAAGCACAAAGGTGCAAGCGGGAAGGCATGTGTTCAGGGTTGGGGAGTGAGGAGCAGATAAAGAATGCCGAGATAAGAATAAAATGTGAGGATTCTAACAGAATCCTCACATTTTATTCTTTATATATCAGCAAGTTCCTGCCGCTTTCAGGCATGGGCACCTGCTATTCTATATGGACTGACATCTTGTTGTCTTTATTAGTATATATGGTAGCCGTTCTGGTAGTCCCTGCAAAAGCTGTTTTGAAAAAATAGTTGGACTGCCATCTTTTAGGCATTTCAGAATATACATAATAAGGCTCTTCAACTAACTCCTCAGCATCCACAGCGGCCCCCTCGAGTTCACCTGTTTCAAAGGCAGGCAGCCAGTACTCCGCATGAGAGACACCGGAGGTGTGCTTCCTGTCATATGGTGATATTGTCATATTATAATCTTTTGTAAGGCTGCACCCCCACCTTTTGATCTTTCTTTCTGCTGCCGGTGTCGATTTGATCTCATCATTGGAAGGCATCGGGTTTGAAGGATCATAATTCACTTTAATGAAATAACGGGCATCTGTCGCTGCAGTGCCGCCTTTGTTTTCTTCATCCACATGTTCAAAACCGGCAGGGATGTCAAATGTCAATGTGAAATTTCCATCTGACGCATATTCAAATGAAGGATTGCCGCTATCCACAGGGACCATTGCATTCACCCACTCCAGACGGATTTCCCCTATCTGCTCTACTGTCATGTTACGGGAAAGCGTATTGACTGTTATCCGGTCAGCATTATACACAGTTGCATCTACATGCGTAAAACCACTACCTATAACAAGTTCACCGTCGCTGTCTATATAATATCTCACAGAATTTTCAGCATCCGGATCCTGTGTCGTTGTGAAATATATATCTCCAGATGTAAGGAATTTAGTGAACAGCACAAATTCCGTGTCGGATATTTTCCTGAAATGCTGTCCTTTTTCCGCAGCATCACCCTGAATATACAAATCTGCAGGTCTGTCAAAATGCTCTACCACAGCATAAGTACGGGCAATAAGGTCCAGAGTTATATCCATCATTCCGCTCGCCGTTACAGTTGTTCTGCCGTCGCCCTGCATGAGTTTTTTCGAGGCAGAGTCATACCAATAACAAATTGCATCCGAGGCATCCGGGTTCTGCGAATCGGAGAACCAGATATCCCCATCAGAAGCAAAAGTTACATTTACAAAAAACCTTCCGTTCTCCATCACCTCCATTTCCATCCCCCTTTCATTATCTGAAAGAGCAGTTCCGAATACATACAGATGTTCCGGAACATCGAGAATATCAGGACGGATGACTTCCATTTCAGAAGACGCATCTGAAATCTTCATAATGCCACCTTTGGATGCCCTGACAGTCCATTTAAAAACTCCGCTCTGCGCAGGACTGATACCGGAAGCCTTTGCAATCGCATTCAGATCTGTATGACGGAGAGAAAGCTGCTCCGTTGTCCCGTTATCCGCAGCCTGAATATAGAACGGCTCAGAAAAGTCACCGTCTGTATGGTCGAACAGGACATCGTACAATACAATAGACCCGTCTTGTGCTCCTCCGCCAGACCATTTCAGAATAACATATTCTACATTATCTGGATCTATTGTTATGACCGATCCAGTTCCTGTCAGCTGGTCCGGAGCTGTAAAGTCTGTGTTGTATTCGTATTTTGTACAGCCTGTATATATTGCAAGACAAGCTGATAAGAACAGTAATATTCGTTTCATGTCTTTAATGCTTGATTGGTTACCAGTTAGGGTTTTGGCCGAGGTTACCGTTTATATCTTTTTCAGACTGCGGCACAGGCCAAAGATAATGTTTGCTGCTGTCAAACCTTCTCGTTTCTACGATATGGAATCCGTCATCAGTACCGACCGCGGCACCTGTGTACATTCCGTGCACATTGCCGGAAAGGACATCCTCTGCTGTTCTCCATCTGTATATATCCTTCATCCTCAACCCCTCAAAGGCAAGTTCACAACGGCGTTCGTTCCTGACTATTTCTATGAGTTCCTCTTTTTTCTTTCCAGACGGAAAATCCAAAGCCCCCTTGTCTGTGAAACCTGCACGTTCTCGTATCGGATATATGCTTTTATTCCATGCCTGTTCATCAAGGCTATTTGTTTCCGCACATGCCTCAGCATACATAAGCAAGACATCTGCATACCTGATAAGAGGATAGTTCAGTCCAGATTTCTGTGCGGTAGTCGCCTGATTGTCATAAAATTTCTTGAAGTAATACCCTGTAGATGTAGTAATTACAGCTGTACCAGGCTGAAATCTGTCATCACTGTTGCTTGAAGGGTCAATTATAACTGTATGCCTTGTTCCGTCAGCTTTCACATAATATCCTCCGTCTACACATATTGTAGCTTCAAGCCTCGGATCCCTGTTTTCCCATGGATTGGAAGGGTCATATCCAGATCCTTCTTCATGTATACCTTTACCATTAAGCATGATAAAGCTCTCCACAAGTTCATTGGTCGGACATACATTGGCAATTCCGGCAAGGGAAGGCGGGAGAAACTGGTAATTTCCGTTGTTCTCACGCAAGTTGAGCCCATACTGGATATCCAAAATTATCTCTTCGTTATTTTCATTGTCAACAGAGAACACTCCAGCAAAGTCTCTGAAAAGCTTGTGCCCGCTTTTTTCTATTATTTCGGATGTCACTTCTTTTGTTTCCTCGAATCTACCTTCATTCAGCAGTATGCGTGCTTTAAGAGCCATGGCTGCCCAATGTGTCACACGCCCTATATCATTGGAACCATATGAATCCGGCAAATAGTGATTGTCTATGATCTCATCAAGTTCAGTCAAGATATTATTGACTACAGTTGCACGCGGTGTACGGGATATACTCTTCGCTTCATCTACAGTCAATACATTAGTATAATAAGGGACATCTCCGAAACGTACCGCCAGTTCATGGTAGTGAAGAGCTCTAATTACTTTCGCTTCAGCGGTTATCCTGTTTCTCATCTCATCAGTGAGATCCGGGACAAGATGGATGTTCTCAGTCAGACGGTTACACATCTTTATACCGGCAAAGTGGTAGCTCCAGAATGATTCCACGAATTTATCCGCTGTGCTGTAACTCCCATTCCCGATAGCTTGTGTCTGGTCGCTTGACGTACGTACATAAGCATTGTCGCTTGCACCCTCCATATACAAGATCTGGCTGGGATTCCCAATGTTTTTATAACAGGAATTCACCGTCTCTATGGCTGAATTAGGATTGTTCCAGTAATTCAGGTCTGTCTCGCTCGTAAGTGGTGACGTGTCGAGAGGAACGCATGAGGCAGCAATGTACAGGACAGCTGAAACAGGAAGAAATAAATATATAATATTATGTCGTATCATGATTATGCTCTTATTTATGGAATATTAGAATTTTACATTCAGACCTAACGACAGCACCCTTGCCACAGGATATATGCTTGCCGTATTCTGGGATACCTCCGGGTCCCAGCCGCCTCTCATTCCAGAAATGGTGAAAGCATTCTGCATACTTGCATATATTCTCAGCTGCTCTATCTTTATTTTACGTGTCAGATGGCTCGGGAATGTATATCCGAGTTGAATATTCTTCAATCTCAGGTATGCTGCATTCTCAAGCCAGAAATCGGACTTAAGGGTATTGTTCGCTGATTCTGCCCCCATCGTAAGGCGAGGATATGTAGCATCCGGGTTTCCTGGCGTCCATCGGTCGAGATGATAATCAAACAGCGGCCCTTCAAAATTGTTGGCAAAAGCCTGAGATGCGCATCCGGCAAGCCATACGTCTCGTTTTCCTACCCCTTGCCAGAACATGGTGAAATCAAGTCCTTTCCAGTCAAAAGAATATGTGAAGCCAAATGTATAGCGCGGATACCTGTTCCCGATGACCACCCTGTCTTCATCGTCTGTTATCTCTCCGTCCCCGTCCTGGTCTACATAACGGATATCTCCCGGTTTTGGGATCTTCCCTGTAGGTATCGGACCTTCAGCGACTTCCTGCTCGTTCTGGAAAAACCCATCGGACTGGAATCCATAATAGGACCACAAAGGATAGCCTTCCTTGATAATCGTAACAAAATCCCCTCCGGAGATATCTGTCATGCCCTTATTGTCAATGACCTTGTTCTGGCTGTCAGCAATATTGGCAGAAATGCTGTGATGGACTTCCCCGGTATTGAATCTGTATCCTATTGCGAGTTCCCATCCCCAGGTCTTTACCTTGCTCGCATTCTGGAGAAGGCTCCCACCCCCGTCAAACATTGATGGCACCGGCAAGTTCACAAGTATGTCCCTTGTCATGTTTTGGAACACATCGAAAGACACGTTGAGGTTGTTTTTCAGGAAACCTATATCAAGTCCTAAATCAAGCATTCTTGTGGTCTCCCACCTGAGCGTCTCGTTGGCGACACTGAAATTGGCAGTAGGAACGAGCTGTCCTCCAAACATATAATCTGACCCTACGGACACTACAGACTGATATTTATAGTTGTCTATACGATTGTTTCCCACCAGTCCCCAAGACCCCCTGAGCTTAAGGTTCGGAACATAGTCTTTTATATTCTTGAAAAAACGTTCTTCAGATATCCTCCAACCTATTGAGAAAGAAGGGAAAAGTCCACTGTTATAGCCTTTCTTGAATTTTGATGACCAGTCGTTCCTTATATTGAATTCGAACAGGTAACGCTCATCATAATTGTAATTTACCCTTGCAAGCACAGAGTAGAGGGACCAGTCGTTACCGTTACTTGAATTTGAAACATTGTCGCCGCTGAAAGAGTCACCGAACTCATTGTATTTCATGTCATCAAGATTATTACGCATAGTCTGCATCCACCTGTATCTCTGGCCTTCATAGGAATAGCCAGCAATCGCACTGATAGAGTGCTTGCCGAAATCGGCACTATAGTTGAGAAGGACATCAGAAGTAAGCTTGACAGTGTACTCATTGCGCTTTGTCATAGAATTTACGGCATCACCTGCTCCAGGTGTTACATATTCGATGGCAGTCGCCTGGTTGTGGCGCCGCAATGTATTGTACCTTCCCCCAATCATTCCGGATAAGGTAAGTCCTTTAATTATCTTAAGCTCTGCCTTGAACGTACCGTTGAGGTCATCTTTCAGATCCCTGATATAACCTCCTTCCATAAGCCTGGCTACGGCATTGGAGTTACTCCCACTCGGAGTGGTCCAGTTGCCGTCCTCATCCTTTACAGGGTAGAAAGGGGGCATTCTTACCGATTGCCGGACAATCTGTTCATGTGATTTTGACGGCTCATTCAAGTCGTTCAGGGTGTATGAAGCCGTTGCCGTAATTTTCAGAAAATCTTTTATCTGATGGCTGAGATTGAATCTTGCACTGTACCGTTTGAACCCATAGTCCGGTCCTATCCACATGCTGTTCTGGTCTAGATAGCTGCCCGACAAGAAATAAGAAGTTTTTTTGGTTCCTCCGGACAAGGACAGTGAATGCTGCTGGGTCGGTGCCGTGTGATAGATTTCATCCAGCCATTTATAGTTCGGCCCGTTATTCCGGAATGAAGCAATTTCTTCAGCGGAAAACCTCGGGGCATTGCCGGAATTAGACATTGCTTCATTGTACAAGTCCGCGTAAATCCATGAATCAAGTACATCAGGCAGTGCCGTAGGAGTCTGCCATCCATAATTGAAGTCATATTTTATCTCATTTCTTTCGCTATTTCCTTTTACGGTAGTTATCAAAATGATACCGTTTGAAGCACGAGAACCGTAAATAGCTGTGGACGAGGCATCTTTCAGGACAGAAATACTTTCGATATCATTAACGTTGACATTCTGGATATCACCCTCTATTCCATCAATAATGACAAGCGGGTCATTGTTGTTCATCGTATTGATACCCCTTATATTGATGCTCGGACGACTACCAGGAGCCGAATTGCTCTGCTCTATTATCAGCCCTGGAGTTGTCCCCTGCAGAGCTTCTACAGCATTGGTTACCGGCCTGCTTAGAAGGGCATCTGGATCAACCGTCCCCACGGCTCCCGTCAGATTTACTTTTTTCTGTTCACCGTATCCGACAACGACGGTCTCCTCAAGGGCAATGGCATCTTCTTCCATGACAACATTTATAGTTTGGCTTGCGCCGGCAGTCACGGCCACATTGACAGTTCTGTAGCCGATATAGATGAACTGCAGCATCTCCCCGTCCGAAACGGTGATAGAATATAGACCTTCATGGTCAGTAAGGCTTCCTCTGGTAGTTCCTTCTACCATGACGCCTACCCCGATGAGCGGGAGTCCGTCCGGACCGGTTACTTTACCATGTACTTCAAAGCGGTCCGGAGACGATATCCTGCTGACAGCAGGATCTTTTCCTTCAATGATTCCGGCATTCAATACTGCCAACAGCAGAAAGATAATTCCGGAAATCACTTTTAGCTTTTTTGGGAAAATGATTGAAATAAAATCTGTATTCATATAACTGTTAGTTAGTTTTGTGTCCGTGGCTTGCATAAAATCACCTGCAAAGATATGTCTAAACAGCTATCGGCATAGAGCAAGAAAACTGAATGTAGCTACAGCAGGCACCAACTAATTGATCTTTAATATTTTATACACCAAAAACACAATCAGAATGTAGTATTGAAAATTCAATATATCTACAATCGAACAATAAAAATCAATCTATATTTTACATGATTCAAATATCATATAATCAACTATTTACACTTTTACATCACTACAAATGACATTACAATACTCTTACCATAGACATATAGTTGTTATTTTAGGACCTGTTCAGATATTTTCAATACTTCTGTTTATAAAACTCATTCGACATGATGTCAAAAAAACAAAATGTAATACTGCTCGGAATGGCAGCCTCCGGAGTTGTTTCATGCACTGATGCTGAAACTCCAGAAGCCCCAGGAAAGGATGACAGGCATATCAATCCAGGATTCCCGAATGTCGTGCTTATCGTAGCAGATGATATGGGATACGGTGACATATCGGGTCTCAATGCGGACTCGAAAATACATACGCCCAATATAGATGCACTGTGTTCATCCGGTCTTGTTTTTACTGATGCGCATTCCGCATCATCAATGTCCACCCCGTCCAGATACTCTATCCTGACAGGGCGTTATCCGTGGAGGACAACCTTGAAGCAGGGTGTCCTGCAGAGTGACTCTCCGGCAATGATTACAGACGGGCGACGGACATTGGGGAATCTGTTTCAGGATGCAGGCTATAATACCGCATGTATAGGCAAATGGCATCTCGGAATGAACTGGAAATTCAACGGTTCAGTAATAGATTACTCTGCACCAATAGAAAACGGCCCAACGGAACGTGGATTTGACTATTTTTACGGTATCGCCGCCTCACTTGACATGCCTCCTTATGTCTACATAGAAAATGATAGAGTAACCCAGGCTCCGTCCCGTATCCTTCCGGAAAGGACAGGCATCGAGCGTATGCGTTCAGGAGAAGCGTCTGAAGAATTCATTCCAGAGGAAGTCTTCCCCAACATGACAGAACGCGCTATCAGCTATATCGAAAACAATGGAGGCTCCGGAAAACCATTCTTTCTGTATCTGCCCCTTACGGCACCTCATACCCCGGTATTGCCGTCCCCGGAATTCAAGGGACGGTCATCAATTGGAGCATACGGCGATTTTGTCATCATGATAGACGACATGGTACAGCAGATCGTGTTTGCATTGAAGCGGGCTGGAGTATATGAGAATACGATTATAATTTTCACCGCAGACAACGGATGCGCACATTATGTCGGGACAAAAAATATGGAAAAACTCGGACATTATCCAAGCTACGGATATAGAGGATACAAATCTGATATTTTTGAAGGAGGCCACAGGATCCCTCTCATAGTCTCATGGAACGGAAAAACGACAGGGCAGAGGAATGGCAGTCCCGTGTGTCTGTCAGATTTCTATGCTACATTTGCACAGATGCTGGGAACGCATCCGGCAAACGGAGAGGCTGAAGATAGCTACAGTTTCTATGGGGCGCTCACCGGAAACGAAGATACAGAGAGAAAGGATATTGTAGCCACTTCCAATGACGGGTCGTTCTCTCTTACACGTGACGGCATGAAAGTCATATTTACAGCTACCTCGGGAGGCTGGAGTGATCCGGCATCCGGTTCTGATATTTCAGGACTTCCTCCCTTGCAGATATACAACCTCGGATCAGACAGAAGTGAATCCACTAATCTATATGATACCGACGTCAATATAATTGTCGATTCATACAAGGCGACAATGCGTGATTATGTGAATAACGGCAGATCGACACCTGGCATCCCGGTAAGCAACGACACCGGCAATGACTGGGAACAGACCAGACCTTTTACAGACGGGGATTAATTCCCCGCCTGTTTCATCAGGTCCGGATATTCTCTGCTGAAAATGGCATTGCATTCCATAAGAATTACTCCGCTCAGTTCGCAGCCAAGATATATCCTTTCCCCGGCTTCAGCACCTCTTGTCCAATCTCCAGGGAACAGCAGATCGTTCTTGGCAGCTTCATATAAAGTCACCCCCATTTTTTCCATATACTGTATATAAACTTTTCTCCTAACCGTGGATATATGGGATGATCTTATGAACCCGGTCATATAATGTGCCAATATACCTTTAAATATGCCGTTATTCCTGTTCAGGGTACCTGACGCCCCTTCATCCCTCCATATCCCGGCTTTCGCGAATTTATCATTGTCTATGCAGAAGTCAGCGCATTTCTCGGCCGTATTCAGGTAGCGTTCTGTCCCTGTAATGCCATAGAGCTTCAGTGATGCCCCGATAAGGACACCTTGATTGTAAGTAGTGTAAACATTGCTTCCTACCTGGTCAAAAGTAGCTCCGGACAAAGTATCATAAAGGTTTCCGTATGCCCAGTCGTATATTTTGACGGCAAGTGACAGATCCTGGCTGTCACCGGTTATCCCGTACATTTCAGCGCCGAAACAAGCTGCTGTCCAATGTGTACATGCATTACGCTTTCCTGAATCGTCCGGGATCTTGTTCCACAGCATGCCGTCACCGGTCCATCCTGTCTGGACTTCATTCCAGAGTATCTTTGCCGCATTGACATATTCTTCTTCTCCGAACAGGCTATATGCCCTCAGGCATGCAAGCCCCATCCATGACATATCATCATAGTATTCATTTATGTATTCACCTGACGTAGACTGTTTGATCCTGGCGAGTACATTCCTGACCCTATCTTTGAAAAATGTGTCCTTGGTCCGTTCGTATGCATCCATAAGTGTTTCCATTGCATGTGCAGTCTGCCAATAATGGTTGAAAGACGTATCATCATGGATATTGTCTATCCAGTAATAACCAAAGGAATCTCCTCTCCAAAAATTCATTTCAAGAGAGTTTTGGGCAGCATCAGCTATGCTGTCCCAGTCATATTCCTGAGATGCACTGCCGTTATCATCATTCGTGCCGTCAGGCTTCTCCTGCTCAGCATTTCCTGCGCAGGACAAGATCATAAGAGCAGATAATCCGGTAAATAACAATTTCTGTATATCCATATCTGTTGTGTGTTTTTGCAAAAATAGGTTCTTAACACCGGATTTATTGTACAGAATGGTATACATATTATATCAAATGTAGTAGTTTCAATATTCTAAAATTTTTATAATCAAAATCTTAATAATTTGAAATTATTAAGATAATGTAGCTATATCCTGTTTCCCGGAAAACAAGAATGCACAAGGGAGGAAATTATATTCTGACATCTGCCTGCAAAACATAAATCATTAACAATCAATGAATTTAGCACTAAAGCCCACATTCTCCACTACATTGTTAATGGCGACCTTTTCTGAATTTGTTTTTTTTACCAATTTTACTAAAAATTCAAGACTATGAATATCAACTACAAAGGAAAAACAGCTCTGCTCGCGGCTGGCATGCTGGCGGCTGGAAGTACAGTATCTGCGCAGAAACCTAATATAGTTCTGATTCTTGCCGATGACATGGGCTACGGCGATATTTCTGCATTCAATGATGCGACAAGACTCAGAACCCAAAATCTGGACAGGCTTTGCGAACATGGCATAAGATTTACAGACGCACACTCCAGTTCATCCGTAAGCACGCCTTCACGTTACAGCATTATGACAGGACGATATGCATTCAGATCCACTTTAAAGTCAGGAGTGCTGGGAGGATACTCAGGACCACTGATTCCGGAAGGAAGACGGACAATCGCAGACATGCTTGCATCCCAGGGGTATTCTACTGCATGCATAGGGAAATGGCATCTTGGATGGGACTGGACCTATGCAGATGGGGGAAACAATGAAGTGGATTTTACAGCACCAATAAAGAACGGTCCTATAGACAGAGGCTTTGACTATTTCTACGGGATAGCGGCATCCCTTGATATGGCACCATACGTATACGTGGAAAATGATATGCCAACGGCTGTACCGGACAAGGTATCCGTGGACATCAGGCATGGTATAAAAATGCAACGCTCAGGACCCCAGGCTCCCGATTTTGAACATTCCGACTGCCTGCCCAACTTCACTGACAGGGCTGTGGAATATATCTCAGACCGCAAGGATACAGGGAAACCTTTCTTTCTGTATGTTCCCCTTACGGCTCCTCATACCCCGGTACTCCCGTCCAGAGAATTCGAAGGAAAATCAGGAATTTCACCATATTGTGATTTCGTGATGATGGTAGATGACATGGTAGGGAGGATTGTTTCGGCCGTATATGAAAACGGATTATCAGACAATACAATAATAATCTTCACGACAGACAACGGATGTTCCCCGGTAGCGGAGATAGGAGAGATGAAAAAACTGGGCCACAGCCCGAATTACATTTATAGGGGTGCCAAATCCGATATTTATGACGGCGGTCATCGTGTACCGCTGGTTATTTCATGGGGAGACAGGTACTCCGGTGCTGTAGAAGAAAGGACGGTAGCCCTTACAGACTTCTATGCTACCTTTGCAGATCTGTGCAGCTATACACTTGAAAACAACGAAGCTGAAGACAGCTACAGCATGATGCCGATACTGTCAGGGAAAGGACATTCAAAGAGAAAAGATGTAATCCACCACTCTATTGACGGCAGGTTTGCCCTTCGTTACGGTAAATGGAAGATGGTATTCTGGCCAGGCTCCGGCGGATGGGGAGGCCCGACAGCGAAAAGTCCTGAGTGGAACAACCTTCCGGAATTCCAGCTCTTCAATATGGAAAATGACCCTTCTGAACAGCATAACCTCTATGGTTCACACAAAAGACTGGAAAAGAAGCTCTTCAATAGGCTGAAGAAATATGTCTTGGAAGGCAGGTCCACTCCAGGTGTTCCGCAGGACAATGATACAGGCAGCACATGGAATCAGATAGAGTTCCTGTTCGAATGATTAAGGCGGAAGTTTATTTTGATTTTATGGAAATAAAATCTATATTGCTTGTATTTTAATGTATATCAGCAATATGAAATATACCTTCCTGTGTATCGTCATTTGCTTTTCAATACCGTCTGTCCTCCGTTGTGGAGAACTTGAGCCCCTGTTGAAAACACTTGACTGTCTTGTCGACAATAAAGAGTATTATGCAGCCACAAGAGAGAAAAAGATAGACAGCCTCAAGTTTGAGCTATATAAGGCGGATAACATTATAGACAGGATACGGCTGACAAACAAACTGGATCTTCAATATATAGTATACCAGACCGACTCCGCCCTTGTATATGCAAAAGCCATGATGAAATATGCTGTGCAGTCAGGAAACCGCTCCAAAACGGTCGAGGCAGCTGTGAATATCGCGCGTGTACTGGATGCCATGGGACAGTACAAAGAAGCCCTCGAGGTTCTTGACAGTGTAGCCGACAATGTTCCTGAACAAGAGAGAGCTCAGTTTGCATATTGTCGGCTTACCATATATAATTCATTGAGGGACTATAGCATAGACGTAAATTCAAAAATGAAATATACCGCCCTTGCAGACATCTACAGGGATTCCATCATTACCAGTTACTCTCTGATAAATAACAACCAGCTTTTCGTAAAGACTGAAAAAATGATAATGGAGGGCCGGTTCGAGGAAGCAAGAGACAGTCTGGAAAAGGTATATTACAAACTGTCCCCCAGACAGAGAGATGCCGGTATCATAGCCTACTCCCTTGGACATATATACAAAGGTCTCGATGACAGAGACAGTGCAGCACTGTTTTTTGCAAGATCTGCTATTTCCGACCTCTATTCAGGGATAAAACAGCACAAATCACTGAAAACACTAAGTGAAATACTGTATGAAGCAGGAGATATAGACAGGGCTTACAAGTATGCCAAATCCTCAATGGAGGACTATATATTCTGCAATGCAAGACTGCGTACACTGGAAGCCTCTGACATATTCGTACTGATAGACCATGCGTACCAGACAAAGAAAGACCAGTCATCAGATATAATGCTTGTATTCCTGATTGTCTCATCAGTCCTGTCCCTTACTCTGATGATAACTATCTTCTATATACGGAGGATAAACCAGAGGCTTTCACGGGCAAACCTGGAGATCCGTGCCATAAGCGACAAATTACAGGATGCCAACAAGATAAAAGAAGAGTACATCAGTCTTTACATGGAACATTGTTCGGATTATCTTGATAAGATGAACAGCACATGGAACAAAATAAACAAGAGCATACGAAGAGGTGTTGATTCAAAACTGCTGCTTGAAGAGATAAAGGCGACAGTGAACCTCAGCGGAGAAATCAATGACTTTTACCATACATTCGATGTGACAATACTCCACCTGTTCCCTGATTTTCCCCAAAAAATGGATGAACTGCTGGTCCCAGAGGCCAGAGGTCTGTATTCGAAAGCGAAGAACGGCTTAAGCCCTGAATATCGTATATTCGCCCTAATCAGGCTTGGAATCACAGACAGCGCGAAAATAGCCAAGTTCTTGAGATATTCACTTTCTACAATATACAATTACAGGACAAAGCTTCGCAACAAGTCCCAAGGAAGAAGGGAAGACTTTGAAAAAAAAGTGATGCGTATAGACAAGAATGCACTCAACTATTGATTTTTCTCCTATAATTCATATTCTCTTCAGAATGTCCACATACTTTTGCACTGTGAATAATAAAACTGAAAAAATATGATTATGGTAACAGTGTTGAAAAGAAAGGTTTTAGGTCTGATGGCGGTGCTGTCCGGCCTCATGGTTCTGGCTGGATGCGATGAAGACAGGGAGATAAAGTCGGACAGACTTCCGGATGCGGCCAAGTCATTCATATCACAGTATTTTCCGGCTGAAAGCATATTGTATGCTGAAAAGGACAGGGATGACAGGACAGTCTCCTATTCGGTGCGCCTGAGTGACGGGACAGAGATCGATTTCGACGAGGACGGCGTATGGACAAGCGTTGACTGTAACTTTTCGCCGGTTCCGTCCGGAATAGTCCCGGAGCCGATATATACCCATCTGGGGACATATGTGCCGGGCGGCACGGAAATATTCAAGGTCGAAAAGATGTGGGGAGGATATGAAATTACGATAAAAGACGGCCGGGAGCTTATTTATGATGCGGAGGGAGTGTTCGTGAGGGAAGACAGATAGCAGGAACACTTCCCGCAGTATTAATGGCACAGGGGCCCAACATAAAAGGGAGGGCACTGTGCCTTATTTGTG
This sequence comes from uncultured Bacteroidales bacterium, assembly GCA_944326305.1. Lineage (GTDB taxonomy): Bacteria > Bacteroidota > Bacteroidia > Bacteroidales > UBA932 > Cryptobacteroides. The sequence continues at coordinate 46,737 of CALVDL010000013.1, read as the reverse complement.
TATAACCGGCTCATATTCCGTAAAATTTCATATCTTTACGTTTGTTTTTATTTCATGTTCCAGATGGGCGCTTCGTTAAAAGACATTGCAGAACGGCTTAACTTATCCAAGACTACTGTTTCATGGGTGCTGTCAGGACAGGGGGATGCGAAGGGCATAAGCGAAATGACCCAGCAGCGTGTAATCCAGTGCGCACAGGAGCTTTCCTACCATCCCAACCTCCTTGCAAGAAGCCTCAATACGGGGGTTTCCAAAACTATCGGGCTTATCCTCCCGTCAATATCCGACAGCTTCTATGCGCATGTGGCGAATGAGATAGAATATGAGGCCAAGAAAGAGGGCTATTCCCTCATGATAGCGAGCTCGAACGCGGAGATCGAGCGGGAGAATGCTATGATACGGCTTTTCCGCTCCAAAAAGGTTGACGGGATGGTCATAGCCCCGACCAAGATTTCGGACAGGGAGATAGTAGCCCTTGCAAACGACAGGTACCCTCTGGTCCTGTTCGACCGCTATTTCCCAGACTTGAATATCAACCATGTGATCATCGACAACGAGAAAAGCAGCTCTATGCTTGTGCGTCATCTCGTGGAGAAAGGCTACAGGAAAATCGCACTGATCACTACCAACCCGCATCTTTTTACAATGAACAAGAGAAGGGAAGGGTATGTCAACACCCTTTCGGATGCCGGCATACATGTTGACCCGAACCTTTACGGAGAGGTGCCGTATATAAATTACAAGGAAAATATAAAGACGACTTTAGACCGGATATTCGAAACAGTGCCTGATGTGGATGCGTTTTTCTTCGCCACCCATATCCTCGCGATAGAGGCTTTCCAATATTTCCATGACAAGGGAATAGACATAAGTAAAGGCGGGATCGGTCTTGCAAGTATGCATTCCGAGACACTTTTCAGGATGGTTGCCCCATATATTGACATAGCGCATTTCCCGGTAAAGGGAATCGGCAAGAGTACGGTGCAGGTCCTTCTCGGACAGATAAAGGCACAGGAAGCAGGGCAGGAATATGTGCCTCAGGAGGTGGTAGTGCCGTGCCTGCTCGATCTGGTGGATTGAAAAAAATTTTTTTAATTATATACTTAATCGTTAAAGCTAATAACAGAAGTAATTTATGGATGCAAAAAAAGTCGGCAGGTTCGCTGTCATGCCGGTCATGACCGGATTTTTCATTATGGGTTTTGTAGATATAGTGGGCGTGGCCACAAACTATATCAAAAATGATTTCACCGGAATGAGCGACACGGTGTCAGGCCTTGTCTCGCTCTCATGTTTCCTGTGGTTTCTGCTGCTTTCAGTCCCGACAGGCATGCTTATGAACAAAATAGGCAGGAAGAATACAGTGCTGTTGAGTTTCGCCGTCACGGTCATAGCAATGGCGGTCCCTGCCGTATCATACTCATTCATTTCAGTTATTTTGGCTTTCACGCTTCTGGGAATAGGGAACACTCTCCTTCAGGTTTCCTTGAACCCGCTCGTAATCAATGTCGTCAGCGGTGACAGGCTCACTGGATCCCTGACCCTCGGGCAGTTCATCAAAGCCATCAGCTCGTTTCTCGGGCCGATTATAGTGGCTGCCGTCGCCGGGAGCTTCATGCACTGGCGTCTGGTCTTCCCTATCTACGCCCTGATCTCATTCCTCGCGATGATATGGCTTTGGGCTACCCCGATTGAAGAGAAGAAATTCACTGACAAAATCTCCCTCGGACGCACATTCTCCCTCCTGAAAGACAAGTACATACTTGCATTCTTCATCGGAATACTGGTGCTGGTGGGCGTAGATGTAGGCATGAACGTAACTTTCCCGAAAGTACTGATGGAGCGCTGCAGCTTCACCCTTGAGAAGGCCGGAATGGGGAACAGTGTGTATTTCCTGGCCCGTACTGTGGGGGCGTTTGCAGGAGGGCTGCTACTTATGAAACTGCCTGAGGGCAAATTCTTTGTCGTAAGCGTATCCATTGCAATAGCCGGCCTGGCAGGGATGATATTTGCCACAGATGCAGTCCTTCTTTTTGTATCTGTTGTGCTTTTCGGGCTCGGGTATGCTAATCTCTTTTCGATACTTATGTCACTGTCTATGAAACGTGAGCCTGAAAGAGCCAATGAAGTGTCGTCCCTTCTCATAGTAGGCGTGTCCGGCGGTGCTGTGGTCCCTGTAGCATTGGGGGCCGTTTCCGACGGATTCGGATCGCAGGGCGCGGCACTGGTGGCACTCGGCATATTGTGGCTCTATATGCTCCTTATAATGAGGCCTGTCATGAAGACATCAGCCAGTACGAGGAACTGAAAACAATACGGTCATCGGGAATTCCGGCATATTCCCGATGACCGCTGGTCATTTATTTATGTCCTGATTATTTCTGTGTCAGGACAATGACAGCCTGGGAAGGCACATATATCCGGAATACTCCGCCATTTGCCTTCAGCTTCATGTCAGGTGCAATCATGGCGTCGCCTTCAGGAAGCCTGTCCTGCTCGTAACGGTAGACAGCACAGGTTTCCATCCCCGATTTGAACGGGTTGGACAGATTGATGCTGAGCCTCTCGTCCGAACCGTTGGCAATGACGTATGTCCAGCGCCCGTCTTCATCGAGGAGAGCCGTTGCTGCGGCAAACTCGTTGCCGAGATCGACAGGATAGGCTACATCACCTTTACGGATGAATCTTGTCAGGAGCGAATATGAATAATACTGTGGTCTGACCTGATAGTCCTCACGGATTTTGCTGCAATATTCCGGATCCGGGCTGTATGCGCCGCGGACTGCATACCACAGGCCGAGCTGCTGCATTTCCGGATAGGATGCGTTCTTGTTGTAATACTGGTCAAGTATGCTCCAGTAGCTTGCACCGGCTGCCCCGGCATTCAGAAAGTTCAGGACATGTCTTGTCATGAGCACACCCCTTTCATATTTGTCGATGTCCTTCTGCCTGGTCGCCCCTACGCACTGGTTGGAGCCGAATTCCCCTACGAAATGGCGTTTGCCGGCCTTGGCGGCCGCTGCTATATTGGCTTTTTCCCATTCTATCACAGTACTGTTAGGGGTTTCATATCCGAAAATATAGGTATGGCTGTTGAAAAGGTCGGCTTCTTCCGACAGGTTTTCGGCACAGCCTTCAAGGAAGAACCGCCTGGTGTCTGTATTGTCGGACAGGTTGAGTTTAACCTTGTCCCTGAGCCCGTCAGCCTTCAGCCTCCGGTCAAGCTCCTTGACAAGGGGGATGTAGTGCTCCAGCGGAGTGATGTCGCCGTCCGGCTCGTTGTAAGGGGTTATCTCCCGGATGCAGGTATAGCCCTTATCATTTATCAGATGGGCCACCACTGCAGAGAAAGACTCTGCGAATTCCCTTTCGTCCTGAGGCTCTGACACCCAATTCCTGGCGTCAGGCACGCACAGGAAATGCCGTCCGATATACCCGTAATCGGAATTGACAAGTTCGCATGAGGTAGGACAGCCCCAGAGCACCAGTGTGACATCAGCCCCCGTCTCTTCGGCCAGGTCGAGCACCTTGTAAAGTGACTGCATCTCCAGTGTATTGAAATCGAATCCTTCAGGGTCTGCCACCATCGGGTCGTCATTGTCGTTGTATGGCTCCCACCAGTGCGGGAGGAGCATCACCCGGAAACGCTGGATCTCCATCGCCTTCACCCTCGGCACTATGAAGTGCTCCCAGTCAGAGGCTGTGGCACCGTCATTCCTTGTCGTATTCTGGGCGATGAAGTGCGGGTCGAATTCCACCCCGAGCCCGAGTATCGGCTCTCCAGTCCCCCGTGAAACCTCGGCCTTTACAGCCTTGCTTTCTTCATAAAGGGGGATGGACTGCACGGAAGGAAGGTCCTTATACTTGGATGGGACTGATGAACATCCCATAAACAGGCCTATAGACAGCAGTGCCGCTGCACAGGCAAAAAAAGAAGATTTTTTCATGACAATTATAAATTTTAGTGTTAATTATGTGTAAAGCACACTATTACATAGATAATAAATTTCATATTTCCGGCTATTTCCACATGTAGATCCGTACATCTCCGGGGGATAGTATCGACATAGGGTTTACGTCTTCTGCAGGGACTACCGAGCCGTCCTTCATTACGCACCTGGCTCCAGGTTTCATCTTTATATAGCTGCGGCATGCGTTGTTGACATCCGTATTCTGGAAAAGCAAGAAAGTGTACCCGTGGTTTTTCAGGATGGATACGAGGGCCTTCTCCTCGTCTGCGACAGAAATATCTTCTACCATCTCTGGCATTTCGGTCAATTCTTTAGTCTCGGTAGGGACAGTACCTTCCGGGGCAAGATGCCATACGCCTTCTACCGTGCAGTCTTCGAATATCCAGGCCACGGTCTGTATCTCGTCAAGTACAGATTTCACAATGTCATATGTTTCTGTACGGGTGCCGTCTTCCTCTATTGGGGCATTTCTGTAATTCCAGAGTTCAGGATCGGCTACCTCCGGGGTCCAGTATGTGAAGCACTGCAGGACTTGTGAACCATATGCCAGGTTGCTGTATGCCTGTAGACGCAGATGGTCTACTGTCGGCTGGGGATAGCTGGTATGCGGGCATGTCAGCATGAATGTCCACAGGTCGAAACCATGTTTGCGGGCCTCGTCAGATGCGATTTCAAGTGCCTGGTACCATTCTGCAAGTACGTATATGTTACCTGTGCCGTCATTTACTACAGGGTATTTGTCGAATGAGAGGAAGGTTGCAGGGCAGGTGTCAAGGTATTTCTGTACATATTCCCTGTAGTCTTTTACTCCGAGGGCTGCGTAGTGGTCTGGGCCTCCTGTCGGGAAAAGGTTGGCATAGCAGATATGCTCCGTGTCGAGAAGGCGTATTTCATTCATCATTGTTGCTATCTCCCCGAACTTGTCAGGTCTCGGTTCGTCCGCACAGAAGTAGCCTTCGAGGGCAGGGTGGTTCATTAATGCCCTGACTGCGTCCCTGCGTTTGGAACTGTTGTACAGTTCGTCACATTCGATTATGAGCTTTACGTTTGTCCTTGCCGCTTCATCCAATGCCTTCAGGGCTGTTTCAACATTTCCCATCCTTGAATAGTTGATTGTTATACCCATGTTCTCAGCCTCTTTGAAGCGTTCTTCCGTGGCATGTTCGGCGCGTACGCCGTGCCATGCAACCACAGGGAACCTGTCCGTATCTGGAATCCTGTCTATAAACTGTTCTGTATCCCGGTTTTTCCCCTGGCATCCCACAGAAATGGCTATTGACAATGCCGGTAACATTAAATGCGTAAATTTCATAGTCTGTCAATATCAGTATTTGAAAATGTATCTGTATCTGAAGCGACTGTCAGGAGCGGAGTCTCCATCGCTCATACATTCGCATATGTCACCATCTGGCACGCTGTTGTCTATCCATTTGAAATCAACAGTGATATTCCTGGCATCCTTTATCCCGAGTGCCGCTAATGGGATTGCAATTTCCATACGGTTTTCCGATACTGCAAACGCCACATCCTCTGAAGCAGTCCATTCCCATCCGCCCTCACATCTGGAGAGCGAGGCTTTTCCTGAATCCGGGTTATAATTTTCCACTTTCCATTGGAACCCTTCCCAGTCCGGACTTTCGCTTCCTTTTATGCTGATGAAGAGTTTCATCCAGTCCCGGTCGGTACTTGGAGTCAGGGCTTCGGCGGCCTCCACATAAAAATACAGGTTTTCCAGATTGGTCGCCACCTTGCTGAAAGTGATGTCGTTCCTGCCTGTCGTATTGGTCATCTTGAGGTTCTTGTATCCGTATCCGAAATGGTTTCTGACCTGTGTGTCACCGCTGAAATCCCCATACCTGGTGTCGACCGGGACCCAGTCGTCGAAATTGCTGTCAATGCTGATGTCGAAAGGTGTACCTACCGGGCTTACAGGTTCTATGCCTTTGTACTGCCTGATGAAATCCACCATATAATAGTAATATGTATCTTTGAAATCATCGGCGCAAGGCTCGATATCCCTGCTGTATTCATGGTTGTAGCAGTCTACGAAGTATGTGTCGCCTTCCCCTATAGGCCTTCCGATAAAAGAGGGGGTTGCAGGACTCATTCCGTCACCTATTATCTGCCGCTGTGCCGTCCATTCATTCCAGCCAGTGATGAAAATGAAGTCCGGATCGCATTGGATTGCACGTTCGAACTGCTGGCTGAAATATGTTCCGGCAGCCCTCTGTTCCGCAGTCGTATTCTGGGGCTGGAATCCTCCGTATCCTTCAGGGGAGTTTCCTGAATAGCTCCTGCCGACATTGAGGTGGGCGTGGCTTCCTGCCATGACGATCATTTCTTCTTTTACATTGCGCTGCGGATAGAATTCGCCCCAGGTCCATTTATCCGTTCCGTCTCCCCACCATTGGCCGCCGTGCCCGTACTGCGAGTCGAACCATGTCTGCCTGAATGTGAACATGGATGCCGCTCCGAAACCGTAGTCTCCTGGAGGAGCGATGATGAGCGGTTTTCCGTCCAGGGTGAACCACAGCCTGTCATAATCGGAATTGTCATAAAGGGTCTTCAGGTCCGGCATGACTGCTTCTGGTGCGGTGTTCAGGACGAAAGATATTTTCGGCGGCGTATTCAGTTCACGTATCATTGACGTATATATGTCGCATATCTTTGTCAGAACAGGCAGGTAGGACAGGCCGTTGGTAAGGTCGATGAATATTGCATCTACTCCGGCCGCTGTCAGCATCTGTGCATGGCGCCGTATTACCCAGCTGTCATTGCTGACATAGTATCCAAGATACGGTTCTCCCCAGTGGTGCATAGTGTTGTAAGGCCCGTAAGGGACGTCCTGCGGGTCAGTATACCCCCGCTCCAGTATGCTGATGTCATATGGAGAGTTGACATCGGAAGCTGAAGGAGGGAGTATATCCCCGCCATTGTATGTACCGGTGTCATAGCCATGTGCCCCGATCCATACGAAATAGAATATGCCGACTTTCCTGTCTTTCGGGGCAGGATATCCGTCGAATCCTATTTCCTTGCCGTCCGGCCTTACGGCGACTAGGTTGCCGTAACCGTATGTCGTCATATTTTCCGGCTGCTCCGGTGGCTTCGGGACGGATTCCGGTCCAGAAGAGTCACAAGATGCCGGTATTGTGGCCGCCATGATAATGGCGGATGCCGTTAACAGGAAACAGCTTATTGAGAAATTTTTTTCCATCAGTTCTGCCCGCTTGGGAAGTCTATTGAGAACGTGACGAGAAGGCCCCTGTGGTCGCTCGGCCATACTCCTGCCGGAAGGATGATTTCCGCGGCAGCATCGATAAACCCGTCAGGGACACGTTCGCTGTGGGACACCATTGAATCCGGGCCGACAAGCTGCGCCTTGACCGGAATGATTCTGTCTTCTGCGAGATAGTAGACATAGTCGATCCTGTCGCGCTCATCTGCATCGGTCAGCCATTGGGTAGCGACTTTTGCATCTTTGTTGTATACAGGCCAGGTGACTCCCGGGTGGGTTACCGGGTCCGGATAGACCGTGCGGAAGGCGTCTTTCAGTCCTCTGTCATAGCAAATTACGGAAATGGTCCACGGGACGATACAGCCACGGTGCTCGTACATATCAGCCGTTTCTGCTGTCCAGTCCAGATGGGACGGCTGGTTGAGGTCGCCTCCGAATATCACCATACGGCCTTTCTGTTTCTGCTGCTGAGCATCATCTGCCAGATCGTTGGCTATTTCATGCCTTAGGGACTGTGTCTCCCTTTCTATGATGTAGTCGACATCAGTGATCGGCCCGTCCTCCAGCTTGTCCCATCCGTAAGGTGTGGATCCGTCTCCATAGCCCCGCGGAAGGTAGCATGCATAGTAGTAATGCACTGCGTGGGAGGCGTACAAGGCGATTTCCTGTCCGTAGAAGTCCACTACTGTCCTGTAGAACCATGAATTGGTGGCCCCGTGTCCTGAAGATGGCACACTTTCTGGGCCTTCTATTACGGGATGCCTGGTCAGGAGTCCTCTTGTCCCGCTCCCGGACATGCATGTACGGAAATATGTAACCCCGGTCTTTTCCCTGATGTATTCTATGGCACCGTCGAGTACTTCCTCTGCTTCTCCGATATGTCTGAATTCGCAGAAGGAGGCGGCATCTGGCATAAGGGCTACAAGCTGGTCATATAAGGCCTGCCTGCCGTTGTCGACATTTGACATCCCTTCCCACAGGTTGAGCTGGAAGAAAGTGAATTCAGCTGCTTTCAATTCTTTTCCAGAAGAAATAGCGCCTGCCATAAAACAGGCGCATATCAACATCTGAAATCTTGATTTCATGACAAGACTTATTTTTTCCAATACTTGATCAGCAGAGACCCGCGCGGGTTCTCTATGGCGAGGTTGTAGGCGTCCATGAGGACTCTGCCTGGAACTTCGGCCCTCGTCCAGTCATCCTGGTTCTCAAGGACATAGACTGCATCCGGGTCAAGGTCTTTCAGGGAGACGGGACGGAACTTGTCAGGGCAGTTCTCACGGCGGAACGCGACTATCCAGCCGGTCGAATCAGACGGCCTGTTGAGCTGGTATGCGAGCCAGATGTCATCCCCTGTCATGTCCCCGTAGCCGGTCAGAGGCCAGTAGTCTTCATAGAAATAAGGCCTTACTGAGGCAAATTCGGCCATCCTGCGCTGCATCTCAGGAATTGATGAATCCTTGTTGGTGATTTTCCAGTTGTAGTTCACTGTCGCGGACAGGCTTGAACGGAAAGTGAAAGGGTCCGATTTATGGACACCCGTGCCATGCACCGGAAGCCACATGCTCAGCCCGTAGGTGTGGCACTGGTAGCCGACCGGCTCACCGTAATTGTAGTCCGTTCTCCACAGGGCGGCAGAGCGGGAGGATGATTCCAGGTCAAGGCGCCTTCCGCCGCCGGCGCAGTTGTCTATCAGCAGTCCGGGGAATTCTTCCCTCAGGAAGTCCCAGAATTTGTACAGGCCCTCTATGTAGCGGATTTCGCATATGCCTCGCCTTCCGGGGTCGTCATTGGCCATCCAGAACCCTTCAGGGTCGAGGTTGTAGTCCTGCCTGTAGTAGTCTATCCTGTTCTCCCTTATAAGCCTGGCTATCTGCTGGCAGAGCCAGTCGAGCGCTTCTGGATTGCCGAGGTCGAGGATGAACGAATCTACAGTACCTCTCTTTACCCATGTCGGCTGTGGAGTATTGCCGCTTGCCTCCAGCATGAACTCCGGATGTTCCATGGCCCAGTCTGAGTCCCTCATGACCCTTTCAGGCTCGAACCACACCATGAATTTGCTTCCGGCCCTGTGGACGGCATCCGCTATTTCTCCCAGGCCGTTCGGGAAACGGACAGAATCCACCTGCCAGTTCCCGACCGTATTGGCCCAGTTGTACTGGTTCTTCCAGTCAGATGCCTTCTTGTACCATCCGGCATCGAGCCAGAAGACTTCCGGGATCAGCCCGAACTGTTCGTACCTTTTCACCAGCGCCACGGCATAGTCGGCCGTCAGGCAAGTATATTCATTGCAAGGGGCAGGGTCACCGTAGTTGAAGCTCGAGCATATCGGGTATACCGCCGGCTTTCCGTCCATCTTAGGATGGTGATGGGCCAGCATGAACCTGCGGAACCTGTTCTGCCCGATCATCCGGTCATCACCCTGCCACAGTAGCATGGCCGTGGAAGGGGTCCTTATCGATTCCCCCGGGTAGAGGTAGGTTGCGAGGTCTTTCATTCCGGTGGCCACATTCATCTCCTTCTCACCAGGACGGGTGATTTCCGCCTTCCAGTTGCCGGTCCAGCCTATAGCGACAACCATCCCGCCTGAAGGGGACTTGACATTGAAGAAAGGGAAGGCATGGGAGGAAGAACGTCCTCCGTTGGGGAACATCGTAAGGGAGTCCCCGATGGCGAAGTCCTTCGTCCTGGCATGGAAGTCAGCTTTGGACACATGGCTGCCGTCGGCATAATAGAGCTGGTACGGGCCGTCCTCTGCTGATACGGAAGTGATGTCAATGACCTTCACATTCTTTATTTCCGGGGTGTTCCGGTCGGAGCCGTTCTTGAAGTTGAGTACCCATTCCATTGCATTGAAGTCAGTGAATGTCTTTACCTTGCACTCAACCGAAAGGCCGGTCGCAGGATCTGTGTAGATGTATGCCGTAAGGTTCACATTGTCCTCTCCGGAAGGGAGCTCTCTTTTCTCATAACCCCATTTCGAGATGAAGCTGTCGGAACTTTTCCCGTCATATACGAATGAGAACGGAGGTGTTTTGCCTTTGGCGAATGACGATGACACCCATCCGGCGCATTCCGGTTCCCCTTTTGCCGGCATCTTGAGTTTCGACTGTGCTGACACTGTGGCTGATACAGCCAGGAGTGCCAATACCAGTATTGTCCTGTTTCTTATATTCATAGTTTTCTGTATTTGATCAATAATGAACTTTTCGGGTTTTCAAGGTGAAGGTCCAGCCCTTCCATCAGACAGGCCCCCTTGCATACGGTCTCTTTTCCTGAATCATTGTCGGTCAATGAGTACTCGGCATCAGGATCGAGCCCCTGGAGGGAGACTGTGCAGTCCGGTTCCTGGCATTCTTCCCTTCTGAAAGCCACAATAATGCCCGAACTGTCGGACGGCCTGTGCATCTGGTATGCGAGCCAGATGTCATTTCCCGTTATGTCACCCGTGCCGGAAAGAGGATAATAGTCCTCATAATAGTAGTCCTTGACCTCCCTGTATTCTTCAAGACGCTTGTGCATCTCCACTATGGACTCCTCCTTTTCGGTGATCTTCCAGTTGTAGATGAGAGTTGAGCTCAGGCTCGACCTGAAAGAATAGCTGTCGGAAAGCAGTATTCCCGTGCCGTGCACCGGCAGCCAGAAATTCAGCCCGTAGGTATGGCACTGGTAGCCGTCAGGATCGTCATAATGGTAATAGTCGCTCCTCCACAGAGGTGCGCTCCTGCCTATAGTCTCCCAGTCCAGGCGTTTGCCTCCGGAGGCACAGTTGTCTATCAGCAGACGCGGGAACCTTTCGAGAAGGTAGTCCCAGAAACGGTAGAGGTTCTCTATATGGCGTATCTCCTTCATCCCGGAGCGGCCGGGCTCGTCCGCCGCCTCCCAGTACACGGCAGGCCTCATGTTGAAATCCTGCCTGTAGTAGTCTATCCCGTTCTTCTCGATAAGGTCTCCGTAATATGAGCAGAGCCAGTCGCATGCCTGGTCATTGCCCAGATCGAAAAGGAGCCATGTGGATTCCTCCGAACCGGCAGGGTGATGCTTGTAGTCGAGCATCCAGTCACTGTGCTCCACGGCCCACTGCGTACCTTTGACCACCCTTTCAGGCTCGAACCAGAGCATGAACTTGGCCCCGGCCTTATGTGCTGCGTCTGAAACCGGTTTCATCCCGTGCGGGAACCGGGTGGAGTCTATCGTCCAGTTCCCGGTGGTGCTTGCCCAGTTCTTGCCTTCCTGCCACCTGTCGGAGCCGGTATGCCACCCCGCATCAAGCCAGAATACGTCCGGGACAAGCCCGAAGTAGGCATAGCGGTTGATCATTGCTACTGCCCAGCTCTCCGTTATGGCGGAATATTCCCCGAACGGCTGCGGGTCCCTGTAGTTGAAGCCGCTGCACAGTGGGTATTCTACAGGCTTGCCGTCTATTTTCCTGGAATGGTGCTGCAGGATCAGGCGGCGGAACCTGTTGTGCCCGTCCATCCTGTCCCCGCTCCAGAACATCATGGCTACCGAAGGTGTCCGGATCTCCTCGTCAGGATAGAGGAAAAGGTCTGTGTTGAGCATCCCTGAAGACAGGTTCATGCAGGACGGTGACAGTTTCTCCATATCCATGAACCATGTCCCGCTCCAGCCTATAGCCACCATGCTTCCGCTGTGCGCACCTGATGATTCTATATTGAAGAAAGGGAACGCCCCTTCTGATGAGCGGCCTCCGGTCGGGCAGATATGGAGACGGTCGCCCGTCCTCAATGTGTCTGTCCGCGGGGAGTAGTCGGCCTTGGATATCTTGTTGCCTTCAGCGTAGTGCAGCAGGAGATCCCCGTCAGGGGAGCCATATTCCATATCCATGTCGAGAACATTGATATGCGTCAGCTGGCTGCTGTTCTCCCCGGAGAGGTTCCTGAAACGGAGCACCCATTCCACCGCCTTGTATTCCGGGTAGCCTTTCACATCACATTCGACAGCAAGCCCTCCTTCCGGGTCCGTCCATGAGAAAGTGCGTGAAATGACACCCTCTTCGCTGCAGGCATTCTCCTGCCTTGTCCACTTCCACGAGCGGATGAATTCATCGGAAGAGATTTCATCCGACACAAACGAGAACGGAGGCAGCTGCCCTTTCGCGAACCTTGTGTCAATCCACCTGCCTATGTCCGTACCGTCACCCTCCATCCGCACCTTCACCTGCGGGGAGGCCTCCGTCTGGAACAGCAGAAATATGGCGGCGGACATTACCGCCGCCATTGTGTATCTGGAAAAGTTAAGCATGGATATAAATCTATTTCTGTCTGCATACGACAACGGTCTGCGGATATGCGACCACATCCAGAGCCCCGTCTGCTGTTTTCCTTGTCCTGTATGGCTGCAGTAGAGAATCGTCAGAAGGCAGTTCATCTTCTTTATACCTTATGATTTCAAATTCACCTTCCACATCATTTACAATAGACAGTCCGATTGTCTCGTCTTCTTGGTTTGCAATGACATATACCCACTTCCCGTCCTCATTTCTGAATGCAGTTGCATTAGCGAAATCATAGCCCAGATCAATCGGATATATGTCGGCACCGGGCCGGATATTTTCCGTAAGCATGGCATACGAATAATATTGGTCCCGGCACTGATAATCTTCAGTCAATTCACTATAAATAGGATTAACCCTGTATGATGACTTGAGATATCTCCATAATCCGAGCTGCTGCATATTGGTAAGTCCCTCACTGAAATGGTAATACTGATCAATAAGGCTCCAGTAGCTTACCCCGCATGCGCCGGCATTGAAGAAATTGAGCACATGCCTTGCCATAAGGACTCCACGCAAATACAGGTCAATGTCTTTCTGTCTTGTCGCACCTACACATTGGTTTGATCCGAATTCTCCTACCATATGATCCAGGCCTGCCTGTGCGGACACCTCTACATTTGCCCGCTCCCATTCCTGCACTGTACTGTTAGGTGTTTCATATCCGAAAATATAAGTGTGCGAATTGAACAGGTCCGCGATACCTTTCAGTCCATCGGCACAACCTTGGAGGAATTCACGCCGGGTATCGGTATTGTCCGACAGAGTGAATTTGACTTTATCTCTTATGGAAAGCCTTGTAAAATGCCTGTCAAGAGCCTGGCAAACCTCAATATAAGGCCCGATAGCTATCACATTACCGTCCGGCTCATTGAAAGGAGTGATTTCTTTGATGCATGTATAGCCTTTCTCGTTTATAAGATAACTCGTCAGTGCAGCAAAATTCTCCGCAAACTCCTCCGGATCCTCTGGAGGGCACATCCAGTTAGTACACCCGTCCAGATCAGCCATGAAACAGGTCGTGACGTCACTGAACTCACTTTCCAGCATTGTAACACTCCTTGTACATCCCCATACAACAAGGCAGACAGCAATATTCTCTTCCTGTGCAAGATCAAGAACCTTGTACAACGACTGCATCTCTATGGTATTCCAGTAGAATTTTGAAAAATCAGTATTCTGCGGATCATCATTGTCATTATAAGGCTCGAACCACTGTGGCTGGATCATAACTCTAAACCTGTGGATCTTCATTTTTTTAACCCTGTCTATGACAATCTGCCAATCTTCTTCTTTAGAAGCATCGTTTTTCCCTATTACATTCTGGGAATAGAAGTGCGGGTCAAGTTCTACACCGACAGCCTGCACCTTTACTCCGGTAGGGCTGTCTAACGTAACTTTCACACATTCAATGGCATCTTCTTCGGGAAAATCACTGGGTTCTTCCACCTGCCCGCCACTGTCAGTACAGGAAAGGGCAACAAGAAGGACCATCCAGATAGAAAATATTCTTGAATTCATAATTCCTTACCGTATTAATGTTTACCGCCCAGCTGTGAGAATTTGACGTTATATTCCCTCATAAGGGCAAAAGCCAGCTGTCCCATATCGCCGTTTGCACTGAAACTCCATTCTACATCACCGCGTAATGCATAATTCCACATAAGGGACAGTTGGACCCTATTGTTATAATAGATGTCATAATTGGTCCTCATAAGCGCTTCATCAGCGGACCGGGGACCGGTAAATTCTCCGATATAGTAGACTTTGCCGTTTGCTGCGGCCGCCTCCAGGGCACATTTAATCTGTTCATCGCGACTCACGGTACCTCTATCAGAAAAAACCCTGTCCTCTTCATAGACATGCTCAGACATTCCTGACATTGGTTCAGGTGTCATTATTCCAGTTATTTCTACATATTGGTCAAAAGAATCATTGTCCCAGGTCTTATTATGCAAAAGGTTGTACTGTGCATTGCGCATTACACTATTCCCGCTGGCAATCAACCTTCCGTGCGGATCAAGTTCCGAAATAAGATCGGCAAATCCCTGATAGGCAGTACGTACATCGTAAGCGGAAAGTTCCGGATATCCGGCAATGGATATGTCAGCATCCAGACTGAATTCATTGCCGAATTCCCAGGCAAAAATCGATTTGTGGTCTTTCAGTGTATTGACAATATCCCTGGTATATTCAAGCATAAAAGCATAAGTCCGACTGTCCTTATCTCCCCACGCTTTGTATTCCTCAGCGAAATAAGCGGCTGTTTCGGACGGTTTCCAGAATATGGACGGAATCAGCCCTATATGCTTTTCATCCGCCATGGTAGCTATAGCATCAAGCGTAGCAAGGTATGCATCCCTGTTATCGAAATATATACCGTATTCTGAAGCATAATACGGTATACAACTGAACCGGACCACAGGCACTTCCTCTTCCTCAAGAACGGTGATGGCACTCTCTACATTCCTCATGGAGAATGTATTGCCGGAAAATGACTGAGTAAACAGATTGAAACAGTTCACCCCTGTTGCATAGAATATTTCATCCGCAAGCAACATTCTCGGAGCCTGCCCGTCAGATGCAGTTACCTGTATCCCATAGGTTCCTGTATAGTCATCTGACCAGTATTTGTCTATCGCATATTCTCCGGTATCGCCCCCTTCTGCTCCGTCTTTGCCATCTTTAGAGCAGGAACAGCCGATAAATGTAACGGCGAAAAATATAGATGCAATATATAATAATCTGATTTTCATATCATTATTTTTAAAAGGCCGGCTAAGAACAGTTCTCCGGTCTTAGCCAGCCTTTTGGATGAATGAACCGACTGACAGGTCTATTTGACCTTCATGCAACGTACAGGGAATGCCCTTCCGCGTCCGGTCTGGTCATTAGAGTCACCAGGAAGAACACGGAATGATTTATCATTACCACCCCAGGCAGCAGAGTCTGTCCATACTGAAGTATCAGTAGTAACAGCACCCATTGAATAATCAATGAACCCTGCTTTAGGGATAGTCAGTCCTTCATAAATAGTCAGATCACCTTCTGGAGTTGAAGCCCAATTTCCGCCAGAATCTTTACAGTACATATAGAACAGGTGAGTAGCTATACGATAGCCTGCAGGACACGGGTCATATATTGTTTTCTGAGGATATGTTTCATGATACCCGTATGTGCAATTATTACCCCACAGTTCATTAAATTTATACTGACCTTCAACATCTGCAGAATATACCCAGCTTCTCTGGTCAGCATCCGCACCATACTGGTAGCCGATAAGCCATGTCGATGGATTTGCAATAGAGTATTCTATCGTATTCTGTCCATTGTTCTCATCAGCGCTTCCTGCTACCTGATGGCAGCCAGGCAACGACTGATCAAGAAGAAACAGCGAGAACGGATCTTTACGGCCCCACTGATAATAAAGACCGTATGAATTTTCCATATCAGTAACATCATTACTGAATGCACCCAGGTTTCGGTCCATTACTTCCCACGTACCTTCTTCTCCGGCATATTCGCTTTCTTCATCAGCAGGATATGAATAATTGACAGCAACTGTTCCTGGTTCTACTGAACTCCAGATATGCCAGCTCCACAATACCGTGCCGGCATCATCAGTAGCAGCGACAACTGCATTCCCGTCTCCTCTTCCGCAAGTGAAATACAGTTTCCCGTCCACCAATTCCACATCAGTGATAAGGCCACCTGTATCTTCCCACACAAGAACAGCCTTTGTCGGCTCTATAGCCGTAGTTTTTGTATCAAATGACTCCATAAGGCCATCATTGCCATTACCCATAACAGTCGCATTAAAGCAATATCTTCCCCCTTTGCTGATAATATAGCAGTTCGCTGTCTCAGGGTTCGACGCATTCAGGTCAGTCACCTCTTCGTCTGCCGGATCATCCGGGTTATCCGGGTCATCCGGATCTTCAGGCTGTTCCGTACCCGGATCATCCGGATCCGCAGGTTTAGGATCCTCACTACATGAGATGGCGAAAATTGCAAACGCCACACTCAGAATTAAAAATGACTTTTTCATAACATTAGTTTTTAATGATTAATAATATGTTGGTCTAATATTCCGGATTTTCCAGGAGATTCGTGTTCGCGGTCGTCGTGCCGTCACCTATCGGGAAATAATAGTTCTTGGCTGGGAACACAGGATTTGTCGTCTTGTCATCAATCTGGTCATCCACCTCAATCCAGAATTTAGGATTCCCTTCCTTATAAGATTCATAGTCAAGGATGTAGACAATACCCTGATGAGGTTTGTTGTCAAGCACTTCCACAGCCTTTCTCCATCTTCTAAGGTCCCAATATCGATGGTTTTCAAAACAAAGTTCTGTCATTCTCTCTTTCTGGATGGCCTCGAACGTAATAGACGTCAGTTTTGCCACTCCTGCCCTGTCCCTGATTTCGTTTATATCATCAAGGGCATCGTCAGGGAATCCGAGTTCATAGCATGCCTCCGCATGGTTCAGGAGTATTTCAGCATATCTGAAAATCTGGTAGTCTGTGGTGGACTGTACAAACCATATCATATTGTCAGCATTCGGGTCAAGGTATTTCATTACACCGAATCCTGTCGTAGTTGATGCTGTAAGCATTTCCGCCATCTGGTCACCATAGCACAATATACCTTCGGATTCATCATCCGGTTTGTAGGTTGGGGCAGTAGCATTGAAGAATATGCTTCCGTCAGAAGTCTTTATTCCCCTGTACATGGATATTGTATTGTCTTCGAATACAGGGGCACCTACTGCACCAGGCCACGATGTACCGTTTGTCCAGAACCATGCTGAAAGTCGAGGATCCCTGTTACCGAAAAATTCTTCCATTGACCATGCCTTACCTTCAAGTTCCTCACGAGGTATCTTACCTGAAGTCCCGTCCTTGAAATCGAAATTCTCTACGAAATCGTAATAAGGAAGACTGTACTGCCCTACGTTCCATGCATTAGGCTTCGGGCAGCAGCATATGTCCCAGGACCATCTGCTGTTGGACTGTTCTCCCCCGAGGCCAGAATGGCGTTTTACCATAATGGCTTCACAGTTGTCCTTTACAAGGAAAACGTCCTTGAGCAACTGTACTTTATCACTCCCGACACGATAAAGGTCGTGGGAGCTTTCATTCATAATTCTCTCAGAGGCTTTTTTGGATATATCATAATAGTAGTTTGCCTGATCTGCCGGAATCCCCAGAAGGTTGTCCAGCTGCATTGTCCCGTATTTTGCAATACTTCCGGCATAGAGTGCCGCCCTGCTTGCAAGGGCCAATGCCGCCCATTTGCTTGCCCTTCCGGCCTCCGGCTTATCTTCAAGGACCTCCGCTATATCCAGACATTCGGATATGATGAAATCATAGCAGTCTTTTTCTGAATCGCGCTTCGGGTACATTTCTTCGTCGGAGGCATTGATCGGAATCTCTTTTTTTATGAGAGGGACACCGCCATACCGTTTTACCATTGCAAAATAGTTGAATGCCCTGATAAAGCGGGCCTCAGCTTCCCTGACCTTTGCCGTTTTGAGAGTCGAATTTGCGATATTCTCTATAAAATGGTTCAGCTGCCTGTTCAAATAATAAGCATTGTCCCACCATCTCAGGACATTTGAGTTTGACTGTATACCGTTAAGTTTCATGCCGGTATAGTTTGACTGGGCTCCCCTGCCGCTGTATTTGGCTTCATCGGCGACTGTAGTGGCATGCACCGGACCTTCTCCTTGTGCAGAGAACCCGAGCATGGAGATATAGTCGGAAAAATTGATATTCAACGGAGAATTGTCAGGAGAATACACGCACAATGCGTCATTGACCATCACCGGACACATTGCATACAGCTGGGCAAGATGGTTCTCCACAAGGAATTCATCATTCCAAAGCTGAGCATCCGTATACTGGTCGCTGGGTTTCTGGTTAAGGATATCTGAGCAGGAAACCGCCAGTACAGTCACCAGAGCCAGTACAATTATTTGAAATTTTCTTTTCATATCAGATTCTGCCTATTAATGTTAAAAAACCAAGTTACATCCTATGCTGACAGTATATTGCTGAGGATAACTCTGTCCAAGACTGCTCCCTATTTCTGGGTCGACGCCGTACTTGCTGATATTGCTGAGAGTGAACAGGTTTGTCCCTGCTACGTATATCCTCAGTTTACTGATACCGATTTTGGAAACGATCCGCTTCGGCAGGCTATACCCCAACGCAGCATTCTTGAGTCTCAGATAAACCGTATTCTTATAGTAGAAGTCGGTTGTCCAGCCGTTGGTTATAGCACCGTTCGGCCTCGCGATTAGGGCGTCAGGATCCGGATTATGGTACTGGTCATAATACAGTTCACAGTATGTGGATGTATTGCTGTCATAAGAAAGGGCTGTCGTATATCCCCATGCACCCTGGAAAAGGAGCGAGAGGTCCAGGCCTTTCCATGAAAAATTGCCATTGATTCCCATCATCCAGTGTGGTGTGCTGCCCTTGCCTATGTCCGTCTGGTCTCTCCAGTTGATGACACCGTCCTTGTTCCTGTCAACGAATTTGATATCTCCAGGGGCAAGGGTAGAATTGTCATTGTTCAATTCATCGAATGTTACTCCCCAGTTGTCGATTTCCTCCTGAGATGTGAATATACCGTCAGTCAAGTATCCGACCTGTCTGTCTACATTCTTGCCTTCATTGAAATACAGCCTTGCCCTGTCCGGATCCGTTTCCGGGGCCTGGTCGTATTTGGTCCAGACAGATTTATTGTATGACAGATTTGCGCTTACATCATACATGAACGAGCCGGCAGATCCGGATGTCCCTATCCTGAGGTCGAATCCTCTTGTACGGATTGCGTTCAGGTTCTCTTGAGGAAGTGTCGCACCGAAAGTGTTCGGCAACGACTGGTACCTGTATCCCGGAATACCATTCCTGTTACGCTGGAATATATCTATTTCTCCATACAGTTTCCTGTCAAAGAAAGAGAAGTCCACCCCAAGGTTTGTTATGAACATCTGCTCCCATGTAAGAAGTTCATTGGCCAGACCTGTAGATACCAGGCCGTTGTATATGGTATCACCGAAAGTATACAGGAGGTTGTATTTGTACCCCGTAAGATAGTTGAAAGATGCCACCGCATCATATCCTGACTCTCCGAAACTTGCCCTGACTTTCAGGTTGTCCACAAAAGAGGCGTCAGACATGAAGTTCTCTTTGGCAATGTTCCATCCGACAGAGATACTCGGGAAGACTCCCCACCTGTAGCCTTTAGCGAACCTGGATGATGCATCAGCACGTACAATGGCCTCAACCATATACTTGTCTTTGTAATTGTAGTCCACCCTGCCGATGAAAGAGCGTCGCCCGTAGTTTATGCTTGAAGAATTATTTTCGGCAGTGGATTCATCTCCAGCCCTCATTTCTTCTATAATTGTGGTATCGAAACCTTCGATACTTGTGTTGAATCCTGTATATTTATCAAGCGTCGACTCATACATGGCCAGAACACTCACCGTGTGTCCGTTGAATTCCCTGTCATAGTTTATCGAGTACTGCTGGACTATATTGTTGTCCATGTCATATGACTCCGTGAGAGAGCTCGGCGCTACAGAATTGCGTGCGAATACATATTCGTCAACCCCTATTTCATATGTATAGAATTCGCCTCTCTTGTGCATCCATTTAAGGAATGAGTTGTTGGATGTAAAAAGTATGTTCGCCTTGAGTTTAAGGCCTTTAACATATTTGAAGTTGTACTCGACAAATCCGGTAAACTTCATGTTGTTCCTGGTGGTGCGGTGATATCCGCTCTTATCGATATCCACTGCCCAGAGCGGGCTGCCGTTCTGTATATTCGCGTACGACAACAGACTCCTGTCCGGGAGATACAGAGGATAGCGGGGATCGGCACCATATATGATGTCTCTCCAGAAATTCACCCCGTCCTGATACAGGTCTCCCCCTGAAGGATAATTCTTTATATCCCTCATATACTGAAGGTTCATTCCGGCATTTATCTGCTTGGTGATTTTTGCGTCGAAATTTACCTGGAAATTGAACCTGTCATAATTTCCTCCATTGTATTTGAACTGGGTCTCCTGCCGGTTATATCCGAAATAGCCGTAATATTTAATCTTGTCCGTACCTCCGGATATAGACAGGTTGTGGTTCTGCTGAGGGGCAAACTGTCTGATCGCCGCACGATACCAGTCCGCATTCACGTACTCCGGATCTGTACCTGCTCTGAAAAGTTCTATTTCTTCCTGTGTATATGGAGCACGGTCTATACTGCCTCCTCCATTTATGTAAATGTCGTTGTCAAGCTGTGCCCTCTGGGCCGAAGATGCCGAAGGCGTGGTCACAGTATTGCTCTGCAGGGAATATGACGCGTTGAAAGTTATAGTCGGTTTTGCATTGCTTCCTCTTTTGGTCGTAACCAGAAGCACACCGTTACCGGCCCTGGCACCATAAATGGAGCCACTGGCGTCCTTCAGGATTGAAATGCTCTCTATCTGGTTAGGGTCAATCGTTTCCAGAGATCCTTCTATACCGTCTATTATGACAAGCGGCGATCCGAATCCCCTTATGTTCAGACTTGCATTATCCTGTCCCGGGAGTCCGGAGGTCTGTTTTGAGACCAGACCAGGTAGCTGCCCGGCCAGCGCATGTGTGGTGTTCTGTACCGGAGCCGTAGTGATTTTTTCAGTCTTGACCTGGGACACGCTTCCTGTAATGGTGGCGACACGCTGCGTACCGTAACCGACAACGACCGACTCATCAAGGAATTCGGTATCAGTGGCAAGAATGACATTGACTTCAGCGGCTGCCTGGACTTCCTGGCTTGCATAGCCTATACATGATATCTCCAGTGAAGCCCCTGCTTTTACTTTCAGGGTAAAATGCCCGTCAATATCGGTTATCGCACCGTTACTGACGGATCCTGTTTCAAGAACTGATGCACCAATTATAGGTACATTCTCACTATCCAGGACTGTGCCCCGGACCGTGATTTCAGCTTCCTGGGCATTGAGGGAAATATAATTCCCCCCCCATCCCAGCACTGACAGCGCAATGATAATTAAGATGCCGATTCTTTTCATTGGATTTACATTTAGTATTAATAATCAGTGGGTTAAATCTAAATAAGAATTACGGTTCAAGTATCTGTTCCATCGCCTCGATCACCATATGTATCACCTTGATGTGTATTTCCTGAACCCTGTCGGAATGGGGAGCGGCAGGGGCCAGGACGGCGATGTCTGCGAGTTTTTCAAGGGCGCCTCCGTTTCCGGAGGCCAGCGCGATGACTTTCATCCCGGAGCGGCGGGCCTGCTCGGCGGCGGCAGTCACGTTTCTGGAGTTCCCGCTCGTACTGATGGCCAGAAGGACATCGCCCGGCTGGCCGAACGCCTCCACCCAGCGGGAAAATACGGTGTCGAACGAAAAGTCATTGCCGGTGCATGTCATATAGGCCGGGTCATTTATGGCCATGGCAGGGAAGGGCCTGCGGTTCTCGCGGAATCTTCCCGTGAGTTCCTCGGCGAAGTGGGTAGCATCACAAAGCGAACCGCCGTTCCCGCAGCATATCACCTTGTTCCCTGATGCTATAGCCTCTGAAAGCATCAGGGCCATCGCCTCCATTGCAGGCAGCGTCCCTGGATCCGACATGAACATGTCGAGCTCCTGTCTGGACTGCTCCAGACTGTATTTGATTGTATCTGTTATTGTGCCCATTGTGATTAAGTTCAGTTTTCTATTGTCGCTGCGACAGAAAGTGCCGCGTAATCTCCTATGTATTCACCAAGTCCGGCCGGAAGTATCCTGCACACTTTCCGGGACAGGTGCAGGGCCTCTTTTTCTATTACCCTGACCATGTCAGGCTTCATGAGCGCCTCATTCCTTGTGTATATGCTTCCGATGACAATGACTTCCGGATTTATGATGTCAATGACCATAGCCAGCCCCTTCCCCAGGTATTCCGATGAAGTCCGGTATATCTCCTGGGCAAGCGGGTCTCCGGAGTTCGCCGCTTCAGCCACAGTCTTGGCCGTTATCCTGCTCGTGTCACCGTCCGTGCACCATGCCACCTTCTTTCCCATCTGGGTGTATTCTTTTACATAGGCCTGTGCGAGCTGCTGTATCCCGCCTCCGCTGCAGAACCCTTCAAAGGAACCTGATTTCCCGTAACCGACAGGACCGAAGTCGCTCAGCCGGATGTGGCCGAGCTCCCCTGCATTGTCATTGGCCCCTGTATACAATTTCCCGTTGAGGATCATGCCGGCACCGAGGCCAGTGCCAAAGGTGAGGAAAACCATATTCCGGCTTCCCCTTCCAGCCCCGAACTTCCATTCGGCAAGGGCGCACGCATTGGCGTCATTGTGGATCGCAGTAGGGATCCCGAATTCTTCCCTTATAATATCCACTATAGGTATGCCGTCCCATCCGGGGAGGTTGGGCGGGGACATGACAATACCCTTGGCACTGTCGAGCGGCCCGCCGCAGCTTATCCCTATAGCCGCCGTGTTGCCTGCCGTAAGGCTGTTCCTCTGCATCACTTCAGCGACAGATGCCTTTATTTCGTTTATGGTACGGGTGACATCCGCCGTATGGAAATATGCCTTGTCCACAATCTCGACCCTGTCTTCCTCCTGCCTGCCGTAAGTGATGGCGCACTTCGTCCCTCCGATATCTATTCCAAGTATATTCTTCATGATATTTTCTCGTTAGAGCTTCCTCACTTTATTTCATAAATTCCTGTTTTCCGTAACATTTTCCCGTACCAGTCCAAGTCGAACGGTGCATTGCCGTAGAGATAGTGGTTCCGGCATTCCCCGTCAGGCCCTGTGTATGTTATCAGCAGCATCCCCTGGCCTTCCCTCTGCGGAAGCCTCGCCACCAGTCCCCTGGAGTTTGCCCCAACAGTGTACTCTCCTTCAAAGATCTTCTCTCCGCTGCCGATGTCCTTTACAGAGACTTTCCCTGAGGCCGGCACCCTCGTGTCGTTCACGGCCACCAGCGGATAGCACCCGTCCACAGGGTCGTTTACCATCAGGCATACGTTTTTCTGGACATTGCGGATAAACCAGTATGCGAGCTTCTTGTTGAAATAGTAGTCTGTCACAGCATCTGAAATGACAGGCCACCCGTCACGGACATTCCACCACAGGATGCCCGTCTTCGGGGCAAACTTGTTCCCCCTGTATATCTCGATAAAGTATTTCATGGCCTCGGCCTGTACTGACTGGGATGCGAAGATGAAACGGTCCAGATCCGACGGCACTTCTCCGAAAAGGAGTCTCACCTGGTTTATCATCAGGTTGTTCCTGTCAGGAGTGTAGCCCCATTCCTTGAATATCCTTACGCTTTTTGTAAGGTAATCCTCGTTCCATCTGAAATTCCCGGTATCGGTCCAAGGATATACGCTTTCTTCCGGGAACATCTTTTCAAGGCTTTCCCTGCAAGGCATTCCGTGATAGCCTATTTCGCTCACAAACAGACAGTTGGCCTCTGTATAGAACGGATCTTTATAGTATCCTCGAGGGCCCCAGAGATGATCCTCGGGAAGAGCTGACGTACTGTAATATGAGCGGCATAGCTCCTCACTCCAGTATGGTGAGGACGGGAGGTATGTCCTTGTCGGGTCCAGCTCATACAGGACGGAAGGTATCACCTGCCTTGATACGGCATCCCTGTTCGGGTCCATCCGCAGAGGGGCGAGCGTCCCTATTGTCAGCGTCTGGTCATTCTCGTTGTTCCCGGACCACAGGGCGATGCTCGGATGGGACCGGAGTCTCATGACTACAGCCGACACCTCCTCCTCTATCGCATCAGTGAACCTTTCCGTCTGTGAATAGAAAGTACAGCCCATCGCAAAATCCTGCCATACCATTATCCCGTTTTCGTCGCACAGCTCATAGAACCTGTCATCCTCATAGACATTTCCGCCCCAGCACCTCAACATGTTGCAGTTGAGGTCAACGGCAAGGGCGACCGTCTTTTCGAGATGCTGCGGGTCCCGGCTGTGGAGAGCGTCCATAGGAGTCCAGTTGCTGCCTCTGGCGAATATCCTCTCCCCGTTGACAATGAAGCAGAAACGCCCAGGGTTGTCCTCCGTATGCACTGGGGTGAAATCGAGTTTGACAGTCCTGATACCTATTTTCTTCGTGTCGCAGTCGACAATGTTCCCGTCCCCGTCCAATATCCTTACAGTGGCATCGTACAGAGCCGGCTCACCGTATCCTCTCGGCCACCACAGGTCCACATTCTCCAGGAAAAACATGTGGCGTGCCGCATGGGAAGTTATAGGAGCCCCCTGCCTGGCTATCTCCTTCCCTCCTCTGGTAAGGGTTATTTCAGAACGGAGCTCCCCGTTCTGGAACTGTACCGGCAGAGTAATCGTATAGTCAACGAATACGCTTGCCCTCCTGGATTCAGGGTCTGCCGTAACAGTATACCAATGTGCATCCCTGATGTGCACCGGAGCGGTGACCTCCAGTTCAACGCTTTTCCATAGCCCTGCACTCACGAGCCTCGGCATGATGTCCCACCCGTAAGTGTGCGGTGCCCTGCGTACGAACACGGATTCCACCTGCGCGAAGTTTATCCCGAATACCGGCGGTATGTCCTTCCGGCCTTCAAGAACTGAAGATTTGATGTAAACCTCTACAGTATTGGTCCCGCCGGCAGGATTCAATGCATCCGTAACATCGAAGCTGTAAGGTATGAGCATATTGTCCGCCGATCCTACATGACGGCCATTGACATATATCTCCGCAAAGCAGTCTATGCCCCCGAAGTTCATCTTCACCCTGTCCCCCGGGCCATATTCAGGAGTAGTGAACTCCCGGCTGTAGCGCCACTGGTAGCCCTCTATGGCGCGGAACAGGTACACGTTGCTTCCTGTTTCAGGGTCCGGCATCAGCCCGGCCGCACAAAGATCAATTTCTACATTCCCGGGCACGGTAGCCTCAATAGTCTCCATTTCTACCCCTCCGGCCCGCTCCGGAGACATCACCGGTTTCTCGCCCTGTGTCCAGTAGTCGAGGCGCCATTTGCCGTCAAGGGAAATGTGCCGGTTTTCCGATGCATGCAGTACAATAGGGGCTATAAGCATCAGCCCTGCGGCTAAGATTGAAATAATCGGTTTCTTACACATATGTAGTTAGTCAAGAAAAATATGGCTATTAGTTACTTTAACGGTTAAATATGGAAGTAAAGCTACGACATATTTTTGTAGCTTCAAAATATTTTATCAAATTTTTTCATTTTTTTAGCGGAGAAACATATTTTGCTATATATAAATATAAGTATGGTATATTCTGACGAAGATTATTCATAGAAAAGTAAATTGAAGTATTGGATTTTTATAATTGTTACCTACCTTTGTTAACACAGAAGAATCAGTAAAATACTTCTTTTTTAAGAAAAAAATTTTTTTTTGCCCACATAATTTAATCGTTAAAGTAACAGTGCAGTTATTATGAAACGGATTATCGTACTTTTTTTACTCTGCACAGCATTAGTGCAGGCTTTTGCCCAGACCCCATTGACCCCGTTCAAAGACGGCGACCGGGCCGTATTCCTGGGGAACAGCATTACGGATGGCGGACATTACCATTCTTACATCTGGCTGTATTACATGACAAGGTTTCCGTATATGGATAACCTGAGGATTATCAACGCCGGCATAAGCGGAGAGAGGGCTGTAGACATGAACGAGAGGCTTGATGCAGACGTGTTCGACAAAAAGCCAACTGTACTGATGGTGTCATTCGGCATGAACGACACCGGGTATGCCGAATACAACCAGGAGGGGGCAGACGTGTATGCCAAGACCGTATATGACATCTGCAAGACGAATTTCGAAGCCATGCAGCAGCGTCTGTGCGGGCTTGACAATGTGAAAGTGGTCATGGTAGGAGGTTTCCCTTATGACGAGACATCTAAAATCCAGACTGTAGTATATAAAGGAAAGAATGCCGTGATGAACAAAGTGGTGCAGATGCAGAAGGACGCAGCAGCAGAACATGGATGGGGGTTCGTAGATTTCAGCGCTCCGATGACGGAAGCTGCTCTCAGGGTACAGGCTGAAGATCCTATGTTCTCCCTGAGCTTCGGGGACAGGGTGCATCCTGACAATGACGGCAATATGATGATGGCCTATCTTTTCCTCAAGGCCCAGGGGCTTTCCGGGAAGAAGGTGGCAGACATGGATATAAATGCCTCTGCGGCCAAAGCCATCACCACAGAGAACTGTACTGTATCCAATATCTCAAAGACCCGCAAGGGCATTTCCTTCGATTATCTCGCAGAATCGCTTCCGTATCCTCTCGATACACTTCACCGCGGACTCGGTTCCAGGCCCCAGTCAATGGTAGACAGACTTGTCCCGTTCACAGAAGAAATGAACCAGGAGAGGCTGAAGGTCACCGGTCTTAAAGGCGAACATGACCTTTATATCGACAGTCAGTTCCTTGGCTCATGGAGCGCGGAACAGTTCGCAGAAGGAATCAACCTTGCAGAGCTTACATGGGCCCCGCAATATCAGCAGGCCCTTGAAGTGATGTACCTGAACGAGATGCGATGGGAGATTGAACGGAGCTTAAGGGACTATGCCTGGGTACAGTACGGGATACTTCAGAGAAAAGGCCTTGTGGACTCCGATGACAAGAGAGCCATTGATGCCATCGATGAAGCCATGCCGTATGACATTTATGTGAGGCCGTACAGAAATGGCTACGCCATGATGATGCATAAGAATATCAGGGAGGTACGGAAAGCCGAAATGGAACTTATCATAGATAAGATATACCAGATAAACAAGCCTGTAACAAGGAAGATTTCAATTGTAAAGAAATAGTTTATAACACAACAAACCTTGTATACCCCTGAATATCCCCTCTTCCGAGGGGATATTATGTTAGATTATATGCCAAAGTCCCTCCACCATTATAGCAGAGGGACGGTTTAACGTTAGTTATTCAACATATTCGATTATATCTCCGTATGTATTTATAATGTACGGTATGTAAGAATCATCAAATTATACAAGAAACCCTCCCACATTGCTGCAAGAGGGCATGTCTGTAATCTGTTTCTTGAATAAATCCGAGAGTGTACCTGTCCTTACAAGTTCAAGTATCTGTAATTCGTTGTTGTCTGTCTTTCTGTATATCAGAAGCCAGTCTGGTCTGATATGGCACTCCCTGCATCCGACAAATTCTCCTTGTAAGGCATGGTCTTTATTCTTCGCTGGTAAAGAAACATCATTTGCCAACTTCAAAACAATTTCATTGAGTTCTTCCTCTGGCAAATTCCTGCGTCTTGCCAATTTTATATCTTTCTTGTACTGGCTGGAAAGGATTATTTTCCGCTTCATTTGATTGCTTCCAGATATTCCTCAAATGTATTGCATACTGTACCTTTACCCTCGTTCAGTTCCTTGATAGCTTTTCTCGTTGTCTCGTTCGGTATCTCTATCACTCCGAGAGTTTTAAGGTATCTGACCAGACCTCTTCCCTCCTTTGTCCTCTCATTGACCGTTATAGTATATGTTGCCATATCATCCTCCTTTGTTTTCCGCAAAAATAGTCTTTTTATCTGTAAACAGGTAGAGCACATGCCAATTCCATTCCAGATTATTTTGGAATCTACCTTTATCTGCTTTCAGTCCATATAATACAAAGTCTTGTTAAATGGAAATGCCAACATAATTTTGAAAATTCCCAAGACTGAATTGGATAATCCATTCCTTATATGGAAGCATTTACATAGAACATCCTTGATTTCCTGTGAATACACTATGCTTCCATGCGGGAATGTCAGTTCGCGGTTCCGGAATGTTCTGCCGTTTGAGGTACGGATAAAGTCCTTGACACCATTATCGGTTTCGGCAAAGACTTTCTGTTTGACTGCCTTGTTATATACAGCCCTCAATACACTGAATGAGGTCGCAAGACTGTTGCTGCTGTTGCCCTTACGGGTCATGTATGCTTCAAAGTCCTGCAGGAATTGCAAATCCACCTGCTCAAACCGCTTCTTTCCCAAACCGCATTGCTCCAGCAGACTTTTGCAGGTCTCATATTTGGATGCTGAACCTACTTTGCCGATACTTTTCAAATAGTCAATCTGCTGCTGGAAGTATTCGGAAACTGTGCAGTTTATGTACTTGCTTTTCTGTCCGAACAGAGTATCGAAATTGACCTCTGTGTCAAGTGCTTCGAGCCGCTGTATCTTCTTTTCTACCTCCAGTCTCTTTGCCGTTATCTGCATCTGCATGGCATCGGAATCTGGATATGTGGAGACAATATGCTGCTCGGAATCATCCCATACGTCAAGGGGTAGTGTTATTCCTGTCGAAATATAACGGGATTTTACTCTTTTGGGTAAGTCTGATATGTATTGGAGCAGTGTTATTTCGATTTATCTTATCTTTTCTTTGAACAATAGTTATACTGATACTCATATAGTTACGATATGAGCAACCAATATCTGCCTAACTTCTCGTGGGTAAGTGCGTGGGTAAGTAAACGGGTAAATCAACCCTCGAAATCCGCCATATTTTCACCATGTTTTCCAGAAATTCACTGATTCAGCCATGAGGACCAGAACGGCATCACAGCCTTGTCGAAGCGACATAACCCATTGACACATACGAAAAGAGGCCATCATTTCTGATGACCTCTCCAGAGCGGAAAACGAGACTCGAACTCGCGACCCCAACCTTGGCAAGGTTGTGCTCTACCAACTGAGCTATTTCCGCTTTTTTAAAAGAGCAATCCCGTTTTGTCGTAACGGGATTGCAAAGGTAGATATTTTTTCTGTTCCTGCAAATTTTTTTTCACTTTCAGCAATTATTTCTTTACTATCCTTGCTGCAAAGCCTCCGCCAGGGGCCATGTGTATATTTATTTTGCGGGAGGCAGGGACGTCCAGGGTCTCTTTTGCATAGTCGCAGGCGGCGCGGTCGGCATTGATACCGTCCCTGTAGATGACCATCTCATAGTCGCCTTCTCCGAGGAAAGACACATCGAGGGTCATGTCCCTGGTATTCCAGTCGGTCATGGCGCCGACGTACCATACATCGCCGCTGCGGCGGGCCATTGCGATATATTCGGCGATCTTGCCGTCCATGGCGACAGTCTCGTCCCATACGGTAGGGATTCCGGAGATGAACTCTGTGCATTCCGGCTCGCGCATATAGTTCGACGGAGAGTCGCAAAGCATGTTGAGAGGCGATTCGAAGACTACATATTCTGCAAGCTGGCGGCAGCGTGTGCCCTGGCTCATGGCCTCGGAGTTCACCGGACGGTAATTGCCCCTGGTGGCGTTTCTCATTGCCCCCTGAGTGTAATCCATCGGGCCTGCGACCATCCTCACAAACGGGATGATGAGGTCATAAGTGACCTGGTCCACATCAGTCCCGGACCATTTCATCTGCTCCAGGCCGTGCACACCTTCGTAATTTATGACATTTGGATAAGTACGGTGAAGGCCGGTCGGTTTGTAGGTGCCATGGAAATCTATCATCAGGCCGTATTTTGCAGCCATCTCGGCAGCACGACGGTGGAAATCCACCATCACCTGGTCATCGCGGTCCATGAAATCAACCTTGAATCCCTTTATCCCTATCCCTGAGAAATACTTGCAGACCTCCTCCATGTCCCTGTCGAATGCCCAGTATCCGGCCCACAGAATCAGCCCTACATTCTTTGACCTGGCATAACCGGCAAGCATCTCCAGGTCTATCTCCGGGACTACCTGCATCAGGTCGGCCTTCTTGTTCACTGCCCAGCCCTCGTCGAGAATCACATATTCGATACCGTGGCTGGAGGCGAAGTCTATATAATATTTATAAGTGTCATTGTTGATCCCGGCCCTGAAATCCACTCCATAGATATTCCAGTCGTTCCACCAGTCCCATGCAACCTTTCCCGGTTTCACCCAGCTGAAATCGGCATCTTCGGCAGGAGGGGTGGCAAGACGGTAAACCATGTCGTTGTCGGCGAGCTCCGAATCCCTGGTGGAAACGATGACGGTCCTCCACGGGAAGGACACACCGCTTTCATACTCGGCAATATAGTCCTTCCTGGACTTGACTGTCATCTGGAGCATATTGTGCCCGCCCTGCTCCACTTTGTCAGGATACGGTGCAAACACCCCGTGAAGGGCATGTCCGGCGTCCCCGTTGTAGAGATACATCCCCGGATAGTCCAGAAGGTCAGCCTCTGCTATGCAGAGTTTCCTGCCGCCGTCAGCCTCGACCACCAGAGGAAGGAATGCTATCCTGTCTTTGTCCCATTCTGAAAGGGACGCATGTACATACGTGTTTTCAAAAGAGTTGAAGAACTGGCGGGAAAAGTCATCCCTGTCGAAATCCCTGACATAAGGCACATAAGCCTTCCAGTCATCCGGAAAAACGAATTCCGCCTGCTCCGACTTCACCTTGAACGGAGAGCCGGCGAGCGAAACGAAACGGTAGGCCATACCGTCATCGTAGGCCCTGAAAATAATGTTGAACCCTTTGAAGCGCAATGTCAGTTCATTGAAACGGTCCTCAACCACGGCCTTCTTGTAGTTCCTGGTCGTAATATCTTCATCCACAGCGCGTGTCTTCTTGCCCAGGAATCTGGAATCCACCCCATAGACGGTCCCGTCCGCCAATGTCATAGAGACCTGCGAAGGGTCCAGGAGCACAGTCCCGTCATGCGACAACGAGTAGGTTACAGTCTCCCCTACCTCGACCGATACATTCAGTTTCCCGTCCGGGGAGGACAGTTCAAATTCTTTCGGCGCAGCGGCAGACGCGCTTGCCGCCAACACCATTGCGGCTGCAGCCGCAACAATTACTTTGTTCATAAAAACTTATTGATTAATGTTAATAGTGGTCTCGTCCGGAGGCAGTCCACCGCCCGGTTCATTTCCCGCTGAGCTGCGATTTCATGCTGCGCAGCAGGTCGAATGCCTGCATCGGGGTCATATTGTCAAGATCGGCCGCATTCAGGTCATCCCTCAACGACATCAGCAGAGGGTCCTCCAGCTGGAAAAACGACAACTGCAGGGAACCGTCGCTCTCGACCCGGCCCTCCCTCACATTATGGGCCTTGACCTTCTTAGACGGCAGGGCCATCGCCTTCCCGTCATCGCCTTTTTCCAAAGCCTCCAGGGTCTTTTCCGCAGAATCCAGCACCTGCCTCGGCATCCCGGCCATCCTCGCCACATGAAGTCCGAAACTGTGGGCGACTCCCCCTTCCTTCAATTTGCGCAGGAATATCACCTTCTTGTCCACCTCCTTCACGGCAATGTGGAAGTTCTTCACCCTCGGGAATATGTTCTCCAGGTCATTGAGTTCATGATAATGGGTGGCGAACAGGGTCTTGGCCCCGTCACCGTATTCATGTATGTATTCCACAATGGCCCTGGCGATGGACATTCCGTCATATGTGGAGGTCCCGCGCCCTATCTCGTCCAGAAGGACCAGCGAACGGGCAGAGAGGTTGTGCAGGATCATTGAGGTCTCAAGCATTTCCACCATGAAAGTAGATTCACCGCGGGAGATGTTGTCTGAAGCACCGACACGCGTAAATAGCTTGTCACAGTAGCCTATCTTCGCAGAGTCCGCCGGTACGAACGACCCTATCTGGGCAAGCAACACTATCAGTGCAGTCTGCCTCAGCAGGGCGGACTTGCCGGCCATGTTCGGACCGGTAAGGATGATAATCTGCTGGGTCTTGTTGTCAAGGTAGACATCGTTGGCAACGAATTCCTCCCCTCGCGGCATGAGGGTCTCTATCACAGGATGCCTGCCGGCCTTTATATCTATCCCGTAACCGTCATTCATCTCCGGACGGCTGTACCTGTTCGACAGGGCAAGATCGGCGAACCCGGACAGGACATCAAGCCGGGCGAGTATCCGGCAGTTGGACTGGATGACGGAGATGCTGCGCTGGATTGAGGCGACCAGCTCCGCATACAGCCTGCTTTCGAGGACATATATCCGCTCCTCTGCCCCGATAATCTTCTCCTCATACTCTTTAAGCTCTTGGGTGATATAGCGTTCCGCATTGACCAGGGTCTGTTTGCGGATCCAGTCCGACGGCACCTTGTCCTTGTGGGCATTGCGCACTTCAAGGTAGTAGCCGAAAACTGAATTGTAGTTGATTTTCAGGGAAGTGATTCCCGTCCTCTCCATCTCGCGCTGCTGGATATTGAGCAGGACTTCCTTGCTGTTGCGGGCCAGATTGCGCAGGTCATCGAGCTCGGCATTGAACCCGGAGGCGATGACATCGCCCTTCCCGATTGCGGCGGCAGGGTCCGGCGCCATTGTCCTTTCCAGAGTATCAAGAAGGCCGGTACAGCCGTCAAGCGCAGACATCATCCTTTCAAGAGGCTCACAGCCCTTACCGGAACAGAGCGAGACTATCGGGCCCATCTGGGAGAGGCCCCTCTTGAGCTGCATGACCTCGCGCGGGGCGATTTTCCCCGCCGCAGCCCGTGATATTATCCTTTCAAGGTCACCGACGTTGCCTATATAGTCCTGAAGTTCAGACAGTTCATGCCTGTTTTCCACGAAATGCTGCACCACGTCATACCTGGTGTTCAGCTCCGTTATGTCCATTGACGGCATCATCAGCCAGCTGCGCAGAAGGCGGGCCCCCATAGGGGACGAGCAGCGGTCTATCACAGACACCAAAGATACGCCCTCACCTCCGCCTGCCGCGGAAAATATCTCCAGGTTCCTGAAAGTGAAGCGGTCCATCCAGACAAAGTCGGTCTCGTCGATACGCGATATGGAGCATATGTTCTTCAGTCCGGAATGCTGGGTCTGCTCCAGATAGACAAGAAGGGCCCCCGCCGATATCACCCCGAGAGGGTAGACATCTATCGCAAAGCCCTTCAGCGAATCCACCCCGAGCTGTTTTTTCAGTTTCTCCACCGAAGAATCATAGACAAACGCCCATTCTTCAAGCGTGGAGATATAGTAGCTGTCCCCGAAACGGTCTTTCACCCCCTTTTCATATCCCTTCGGGACGACAAGCTCCTTCGGGGCGAATGAGGAGAGCAGCGTATCCACATAGTCCAGGGTGCCTTCAGCCAGCTGGAAAGTCCCGGTGGAGACATCCAGGAAGGCCACCCCGCACTTGTCCTTCTCGAATGTAAGGCCTGCAAGGAAATTGTGCTCCTTCTGTTCAAGCAGCTGGTCGCTGAAGGCTATGCCGGGCGTCACAAGCTCAGTCACCCCCCTCTTCACTATCTTTTTGGTGAGTTTCGGGTCTTCAAGCTGGTCGCAGACGGCGACTTTGTAACCGGCCCGCACGAGACGCGGAAGATAAATGTCTATAGAGTGGTGCGGGAAGCCTGCGAGAGGGACCGACTGGGCGGAACCGTTGGCCCTCTTTGTAAGCACAATTCCCAGTACCTTGCTGGCAATCAGCGCATCATCGGCGAATGTCTCATAAAAATCCCCTACCCGGAAAAGCAGCACGGCTTCAGGATGCTGGGCCTTCACCTGGAAATACTGCTTCATCAGGGGGGTCTCGACTATCTTTTCTTTCATTGTCATTCAAAATCGCATAAGCATGCAAATTTACAACTAAATTCGGCAAAAACGGAGTATATTTGTGCGTCTTATTATGAAACGTGCACTGATAATATCCTACTACTGGCCCCCTTCCGGAGGGTCGGGTGTGCAGAGATGGGTGAAATTCGCTAAATACCTCCCCGGACAGGGGTGGCAGCCGGTCATCTATACCCCGGAAAATCCGGAGCTCACAACCGTCGACCATACTTTAGAGGAAGAGATTCCGGCGGAGGCGGAAATAATAAAAACCCGTATCATAGAACCTTACGGGCTATACAGGAAAATATTCGGAGGAGGGAGAAAGGCATCAGAGGGTGAGGTCAACCCGATAAACGGCCAGAAAAAGAGTTTCAGGCAGAAAGTGTCGATGTTCATAAGGGGGAACCTTTTTATCCCTGACCCGAGGTGCCTGTGGATTTCGCCATCGGCGAAATATCTCGTGAAATATCTCAAGGAGCACCCTGTAGACATAATCATCAGCACAGGTCCTCCCCACTCTATGCACCTGATAGCAGAGAAAGTGGCCCGCAGGACAGGGATACCATGGATAGCGGATTTCAGGGACCCGTGGACCAGGATGTTCTATTTCAAGCATCTGGGGCTGAGCAAATGGGCGGAGGACAGACACAGGTATCTTGAAAAGACAGTACTTGACAACGCGGATACCGTGGTGGCCGTATCCCCGCTTGTGCAGGAGGAGTTCCAGGCGATGACGGCGACCCCTGTAGAGCTGGTCACAAACGGGTACGACGAGGAGGACTTCGACCAGACGGTGGAGCCGGACGGGTATTTCAATATCACCCACACCGGGCTGTTCGCTTCGGACGGGAATCCGGAGACACTCTGGAAAGTGCTTGCGGACAAATGCCGTTCCGACAGCGCATTCGCCGGCATGCTCCGGATAAGGCTTGCAGGAAAGACAGACAAAGAGATTACCGTCTCCATCGAAAAGGCAGGTCTTGCGGCCAATCTGCGCGATGTGGGATACGTAGACCACCAGAAGGCGGTGCGTGAGCAGAAAAGCGCGTCCCTGCTGATACTGCCCTTGAGGAAAGAGCCGGAATACCGGGCCACCCTGCCGGGCAAACTTTTCGAATACCTCGCCTCCGGCCGTCCCGTCCTGGGGATAGGCCAGACCGACGGGGCGATGGCAAGGATCATCAGCACTACACGGGCGGGAGCCGTATTCAACTGGGACGACGAGACCTCCATAAAGAAATACATAGACCTCTGCTGGGAGCGCTTCAACAGCGGCACCCTGCAGGCCGATACCGAAAATATAGGGCAATATTCACGCAGAGCGCTCACTTCCAGAATGGCGGCCCTGATGGATTCCATAATAACAAAAAAGAAATAGACAGATGAACAGGAGACTTACAAACAAGGTACTGATATTCATAGGGGCAATTGTCCTTTTCCTGGTGCTCGCATACGGCTTCGTACCTGAAGTATTCAGCGGAAAAATCGTCAACCAGTCGGATTTCTCCGGATGGAGAGGAATGGCGCAGGAAACCCTGAAGCACAATGCACAGCATCCGGACGACCCGACCTACTGGACCGGCTCCATGTTCTCTGGCATGCCCAATGTCACAATGTACGACGATTTCAAGGGAGACTGGACCAGGCCCATATACAATATCCTGATGTCGGGGGCCAGGCCGGCCAATTTCCTGTTCGTTTCACTGGCCGGCTCGTTCCTTCTTATGCTGGCCTTAGGTGTGAACTGGCTCCTGGCCATAGGAGGGGCCATAGCCATCACGTTCTGCTCATACAACATGCAGATCATCCAGGTGGGACACAATACCAAGATGCAGGCTATCGCCTTCATGCCGTGGGTACTTGCCGCACTTGTATTTACCTACAGAAGCGCCCTTGAAAGGCACAGTAAAGGGTCATGGAAATCATGGCTGCCCGCATCGCTCATGGGAGCCGTGCTGTTCGCCCTCGCCCTGAGCATGCAGATAAAGGCGAACCACCCGCAGATAACATACTATCTGGCGATCATCATATTCCTCTATGCAATCGTAATGCTCGTGCATGTATGCATGAGGAAGAAGGAGATGGCAGGCAGGTTCTTCATAGTGTCGGCCATGCTCCTTGTCATCGGGGGGACCGGCATCTGCACTAACCTTAACAAGCTGATCCCCACATACAGGTACACCCAATACACCATGCGCGGAGGCTCGGAACTGACACCGGCCGATGCGAACGACAATGAAAAGGGGCTCGACCTCGACTACGCAACAGCCTGGTCATACGGGATAGAGGAGACCCCAAACCTGCTGATTCCCAACTTCAACGGAGGATCTTCCGCAGGTGAGATGACCATCCGCAATTCCGAGACGGAAAATATCCTGCGACAGGCGGGGCAGCCAAACCTGAATGAAGTAATGAAAGCACTGCCCCTGTACTGGGGGCCACAGCCGTTCACGGCCGGCCCTATGTATATAGGAGCAATCTCGATATTCCTTTTCATCCTGGGACTCTGTCTCTACGACCGTAAAGAAAAATGGTGGCTGCTTGCGGCCACTGTCCTGGCTGTCATGCTCGCATGGGGAAGCCATTTCATGTGGTTCACGAAACTGTGGTTCGAATACGCCCCGCTATACAACAAGTTCAGGACTGTTTCCATGGCACTGACAATCCTTCAGGTAAGCGTCCCGATGCTCGGCTTCCTGGTGCTTGACAGGATCCTGCGCGGGGGCTACGGACGTGAAAAAGCCGCCAGGGCAACCCTCACGGCCCTGCTTGTCACCGGAGGGTTCTGCCTGCTGTTCTGGATATTCCCGTCGCTTGCCGGGACATTCACGGGAGCATCCGACGCCGGGCAGCCCGATGTCCTGGTGCAGGCATTCGCCGATGACCGCAGGGCGATGCTCGCCAAGGACGCAAGGCGGAGCTTCTTCCTGATACTGCTCACCGCCGGCATGCTCTATATGATAATCAGGAGACTGCCTCAGACAAAGGCAGGGGCATCAGTGGAAAGGCCATGGCTGAAATATTCCGCCCTTGCCAGCCTGGGGATCGTCATTCTGGTGGCAGCCGATCTCCTGCCTGTTGACAAGAGATACCTCGACAGCGATGACTTCGTGAGCAACCGCAGCTTCGCGGAGCAGTTCGAGCTCAGGCCGGTAGATAAAATCATCCTCCAGGATACCGACCCGGACTACAGGGTGCTTGACATAAGCGTGAACACCTTCAATGACTCGCATCCGAGCTACCACCACAAGTGCATAGGCGGTTACAGCCCGGCCAAGCTGCAGAGATACCAGAACCTTATAGACAAATACCTTAACCCTGAAATAAACAGCATCATCAGGACAGTCAACTCATCGGCGACCATCCAGGAGGTTGAAGACAGCCTGCCTTCCCTGCCGCTGACATCCGCCCTGAACGGAAAATACATAATAATCGGAGGCGAATATCCTCCGGTATTGAACCATAATGCACTGGGCAACTGCTGGTTTGTCAGCTCCGCCGTCCCTGCGGCTACCCCTGATGAAGAAATAGCCCTCGTAGGACAGACCGACCTGCGTACGTGTGCAGTGATAGGGGACGACTTCGCATGGGCACGCGAACGTCTGGACTCGCTCGGCAGGCTCGCCGTATATGACATCGCCCCGGCCGACAGTATCTGGATGACATCCTATGCACCGAACGAGCTGCGGTACCGCTACAGGACCAGGTCCGAACAGGCTGTCGTATTCAGCGAAATCTACTATCCGGAAGGATGGCACGCGGAAGTGGACGGCAGACCGATAGAGATTTTCAGGGCGGACTGGATTCTGCGGGGGGCATTCATCCCGACAGGCGAGCACGAGCTGGTCATGAGGTTCGACCCGCCGTCATACAAAAATGGAGAACGGCTTTCAAGGGCGTCCTCCATCTCGCTCATTATCCTGCTCCTGCTATCCTGCACAGGCCTCGCCGTATTCAGGAAAAACTGACCTGGGCCCCTGGCATCCCGTTAATGAGGATACAGCGGATTGCCGGTCTCGTCAACATCCACCCAGTCGGTTACACCGACCTGGGGGAATTCGACATTGTCCGCATTGATGACGGCGCGGAAACGGTACGAATTCCCGGCAGCCAGAGCACCGTCAGGGACAGGTACATCCACTTCGTACGTCTTGACATCCGGTTCTCCGTTGGCATGTATGTTAAGGACCAGTTTCATCGGCTGGTCAGTCTGGAGCGGCAGCATGGTATACTGGAGTTTAAGCCCGTTGACACCCATCTGCGCCGGAGTGGTGTCGTATTCCGTGGCCGGAGGTATGACACCAGTGGACAGATCCATCTGGGCTCCCGGCCTGGATGCCGTTATGGTAGCTGACACTATGTCCTGGACATACATGCCGTCCCCATGGTCGATCTCGAATGAAATCTGCGTAGCCGAATGGTTCAAGACCACGGGCACAGTGACCTGGGAGCCGGTGACATCGTAATTGTTCACATTCCACCACAGATAATCCACACCGTTCACCAGTTTTGCAGATACTCCGTTTGAAAATACAGGAGGCATGGCAGAGGTATTGGTGGAAACCGCATAGAAGTCGAAGACACCGTTGCTCAGGAGCATCTTGTATCCCCCGTCTCCGGTAAGGGTCCCGGCCTGCTGGGCGATATATGTCCCTCTCGCTACAGCCGAAGTGGATGCAGTCTCCTCCGTAGACCCGTGGTAAGCGAAGACCGTCACTCTCGTATCCGCGCTTATCGGAGACATTGACTTGGTCATGTTCAGGCTTTCAACTGAAGCATGGAAGCCAACAAGGTTGGTACCCAGACCGGTCCCGTCATCCTGGGAACCCTGGTCTGTATTATCCGAAGCATCGTTGCCGGCATACTCTATAATATAAATTTTGGAACATCCGGCAAAAACCGTCATAATAGCCGCCAGAACAGCTGCAACAAAAGATAATTTATTTATTTTCATAGATTTAAATTTTAATTAACACCAATTATATACTTATATGGGAGATATATTTATCCCGTCATGTAAAGATAGCACTTTATATGAGAAATGCAAACTCCGGAGCCAAAACCGTACCTGGCGGGGCGGGTCAGGACGTCTTCCTGTAGCTGAGTATCGCCCAGGTGAGGGCCGCGCTGCCGATTGCGAGAAGACCTGCGGCGTCATACCATACGTCAGCGACGGAGCTGCCCTTGAGGAAGATAGAGCGCATCGCGTCGGCGTAGTACCGCAGCGGGTTGGCATAGGTGATGGCCTGAGCCCATTCAGGCATAGAGGACACCGGAGTGAAGACACCGCTCATGAGCATGAATATCAGCACGAAGAACATCATGATGAACATGGCCTGCTGCGCATTCTCGCTGTAGTTGGAGATCAGCAGCCCGAGCCCTGCCGTCACCATGATGTGCAGGACAGTGAACAGCACCACGCCCCAAAGGCTGCCCTTGCAGACATAGCCGAACACAAGCCATGCTATCAGCAGGCACATCCCCAGCATGAAGAAGGTGATCACCCAGTACGGTATCATCTTGCATACAATGAAGGAGGTCTTGCTTATAGGCGAGACATTCATCTGCTCTATGGTGCCAGCCTCCTTCTCCCCCACTATGTTCAGCGCAGGGAAAAAGCCCGTCACCATAGTCACAGCTATCACGATGAGCGCAGGGACCATGAAGACCTTGTAGTCCATATAAGGGTTGTAGTAGTATTTCGGGGCAGCATCTATCACCGCACCCGAGGATGCGTCCTGCAGGGAAGAGCCCCCGTCACTGTGCGACTGCATGAAAAGCATGATGCAGTTTGAAAGATACTGTGAGCCGATGCTTCCCTTGGTGCCGTTGACCGTATTGACCTTTATCCCGACCGGGAATCCGTCCCCTGTGACAATGCTCCGGCTGAACCCCTGCCCTATGGTCAGGATGGCATCCACAGTATTCTTGTCCATCATCTCCTGGGCCTTTCGCGGGTCGCTGCAGACCTCCTTCAGCCTGAAATACCCGGACTCGGTGCATTTCTCGACCAGCTCCGCGGACAAGTCAGTGCGGTCGTTGTCCACCACGACGAGGTTGATGTTACGCACCTCCATATTTGCGGCAAACGGGAAGACCAGCATCATCACAATCGGGAAGACAATCACAATCCTGGGCAGCATCGGATCCCTGAAAAACTGCTTGAATTCCTTTTCAATCAAATATTTCCACATGGCAAACCTTTTTCTTCCGTTAAATCACAGTCTTATTCTGAATTTCTTGACGCTCACTGCAAGCAGGAAAGCCGTCATGCCGGCGAGTATGCTGAACTCCTTGACAATATAAGGGAAGCCGGCCCCCTGGATCATTATCTTCTTCACCATGATGATGAACCACTTGGCAGGGATAAGATGAGACAGGCACTGAAGGATGCCCGGCATGTTCTCGCACGGGAATATGATACCGGAAAGCAGGACAGTAGGCATCATGAGCCCCATGCCCGAGAGCAGGAGAGCCGATTTCTGGGTAGACGCCACCACCGAGATGAGCAGGCCGAGAGATAGCGAGGTGACCACGAAAAGGACAGCCACTCCGGACAGGAGCAGGAGGCTTCCGCGCAGAGGCACGCCCATCATGTACCTGGAAAGCACAAGGATAGTGATGAAGTTGATGGTGGAGACAAGCAGGTACGGCAGCACCTTGCTCACTATTATCCACATAGGCCTCACCGGGGATACCAGAAGCAGTTCCATGGTGCCGGTCTCTTTCTCCCGGACGATTGACACGGAAGTCATCATGGAGCATATTATCATGAGGATCAGCCCCATCACGCCAGGCACGAAATTGTACGCGGACTTCATCGCAGGGTTGTACATCAGCTGCACTGAAGGTGAAAATGCCGCAGTGCCGTCCTCCCCCGACAGCTCGGCCGAAATGTCCGCCTGCTCGCCCTGCAGCACCCCCATGACATAGTTCACTATCATCTGGGCCGAATTGGGGTCCGACCCGTCACCCACTATCTTCACGCTCCCCCGGCCCGTTTTGCGGAGCCTCTCCCCGAAGTCCTGCCCGAAGCATATAGCCACATCGGCCTTGTTCTTCTCGAAACTGGAGGCGATAAGTCCAGAAGAAGGAAGAATCTCATTTATGTCCAGATACCTGTTGTTGTCTATCCTGTCCACTATCCTCCTGACCTCAGGATCCGACACATCCCCCACTATGTCCACCCTGGCATGCTCTATCTCGGTCCTCACGGCATACCCGAAGAGGATCATCTGCACCACAGGCATGATCAGGACTATGAGCATGGTCCTCTTGTCCCTGAGGATGTGCCTGAATTCCTTTCTTACGAACGCTGCAAACTCTTTCATGACGAAATCCTCCTATTCTTCCCGCCTGGCCTTTCCTGCCAGCATCCTGAATACCGCATCCATATCGGACACCCCGTAGATGCGTTTCAGCTCTCCCGGAGAGTCAAGGGCCTCTATCCTGCCGTCCACCATTATAGATACGCGGTCGCAATATTCGGCCTCGTCCATGTAGTGTGTCGTGACAAACACGGTCACTCCCTTGGATGTGGCCTCGTAGATCAGCTCCCAGAACCTCCGCCTGGTCTCCGGGTCGACCCCTCCTGTAGGCTCGTCCAGGAAAACGATGCGCGGGTCATGTATCATCGCTATGCTGAAGGAAAGCTTCTGCTTCCATCCCAGAGGCAGGGACGATACGAAAGAGTTGCGCACCTCCTCCATGCCCAGCCCGGAAAGCATCTCTTCCGTCCTTGAGGCTATCTGCTTGTCGGACAGCCCGTAGATACCTCCGAAAAGCCTTATGTTCTCCCATACCTTCAGGTCGGAGTACAACGAGAATTTCTGGCTCATGTACCCGATGTGCCTCTTTATCTTCTCCGGTTCCCGGACAATGTCGTATCCCGCCACCGTCCCGCCCCCGGATGTGGGGATGCTCAGGCCGCAGAGTATCCTCATGGCCGTGGTCTTGCCGGCCCCGTTAGCCCCCAGGAAGCCGAAGATCTCCCCTTTGCGGACATTGAAGCTTATATTGTCCACAGCGGTGAAATCCCCGAATTTCTTGGTAAGCCCGTGTATTTCGATAACGTTCTCCATTTTTCCTTACTGTATCATTCCTTATGGCCCCTTCCTGCCAGATCCATGAAGCAGTCTTCTATTCCAGGGCTGATCAGCCGCACTTCGCATCCAGTAAAGCCGGCCGCGGAAATGCCCGCGAGAATTTCATCCGCACCGGTCTTCGAACTGTCAATGGACACATGGTGCACCGCGCCGAACGAAAAGCATCCTTTCACCCCGTCCATTCCGCGCAGGTGCTTCAGCAGTGGATACATCGGTGTCCCCTTCACTGCGAGCAGGGTGTAAGGATATTTGGACACTATCTGTGCAGGCGTACCTGAATCTATGATTTTCCCGTGCATGATGAGGGCCACCCTGTCGCACAGCGAGGCTTCATCCATATAAGGCGTCGAGACGAATACCGTGACACCGGAAGCCTTGATACGCGCGAGCATGTTCCAGAAGTCCCGGCGGCTCACGGCATCCACCCCGGTGGTCGGCTCGTCCAGGAACAGGACGGAGGGCTTGTGCACCAGGGCGCAGCTGAGTGCGAGCTTCTGTTTCATACCGCCGGAGAGGGCGCCTGCGCGGCGTTCCTTGAAAGGTTCGATCTGCGAATAGATGTCCCTGATGACATCGTAGTTCTCCTTCACTGTAGTACCGAAGACCGTGGCGAAGAAATCCAGGTTCTCCTCCACGCTCAGGTCCTGGTACAGGGAGAAACGCCCCGGCATATACCCTATCCTGCGCCGGATCATGGCGTAGTCCTTCTTCACGTCAAGCCCTGTTACGGAAGCGGTCCCCTCATCTGCGAGCAGAAGTGTGGTGAGGATACGGAAAAGAGTGGTCTTTCCGGCCCCGTCCGGGCCTATCAGTCCGAAAATCTCGCCTTTATCCACCTCAAGCGATATTCCGGACAGGGCCTTCACCTTGCCGTAGCTTTTGCTGACATTATGTATTTCGATGTCTTTCATTTTCTTATGTAAGCATACATGCCCAGGCGCAGGTTGCCGTCATTTACAAGAGAGACCTTCACGGCATACACCAGATCAGCCCTCTCGTCCCTTGTCTGGATATTCTTCGGGGTGAATTCGGCCTCATCGGAGATCCATGTCACGGTGCCCTCGTACTGCTTTGGGGAGGCCGTCCCGTCATCCGGGATTACGGTGACCCTGTCCCCGACAGACAGGGACGACAGCTGTGCCGTGGTGAAGTATGCACGGACATATACCCTGTCCATATCAGCAATTTTGAAGAGGGGTTTCCCTGACACCACAGTCTCGCCCGCTTCCGCATATTTCGTAAGGACCGTCCCGCTCACC
The DNA here is from genome assembly GCA_944326305.1 of uncultured Bacteroidales bacterium. Lineage (GTDB taxonomy): Bacteria > Bacteroidota > Bacteroidia > Bacteroidales > UBA932 > Cryptobacteroides. The sequence goes on along the minus strand of CALVDL010000013.1, from coordinate 3,325 downwards.
GGAGCCACTATCCTGCATTTGCGGAGCTGGTCCTCGCGCTGGGCTATCTGCACGTCGTACATCCCTATTTCAGACAATGTGGCATCATTGTTCTGCCTGTATGTCTGCCGCTGGGCCTCTATCTGCCCTTCCAGTACAGCGATCTGGGACTCGTTGTCATCCAGCTGCTTCCGTGTACCCGCATCCTTGGAAAGCAAGGAAACGAAGCGCCCGTGGTCTTTCCTGAGGTTCTCCAGCTGGGAGACTGACGGGGCTATCTGCTTGTCTATGTCCACTATCCGAGAGCGTGCCCCTGCCTTGCGCTCCTGCAGTTCCTTCTTCTGCAGCCATATCTGCACGGAGTCTATCGCCCCGAGCATCTGCCCGGCGGAAAGCCTGTCCCCTTCCTCTATGTCCAATGACAGTATCCTCCCGCTGCTCTCCGCCGACACGGTCACATCGGTGGCGTCAATCTGTCCGCAGGCGTCATATTCGATTTCCCTGCTGCCGCATCCCGCAGCCAAAACCGGCAGCACCGCTGCCGCAATCATTTTCCTTAAGTCCATATCCTTTTAATTAACGTCGGTTCGACGAATTGATTGTCCTGAATATCAATATTTTACCTTTAATGACCGGAATCCGCCGGGGTTATTGCCCTACAGTGTTCTTCAAGTCGTAGATGGCCATAAGAAGCTGGATATGATGGACTGAGCGGGCGAGCCTGGCGTTGTGCTCGTCATCTATCATATCCATAAGGTCTGTCATCTTTATTGTCCCGTTGCGGTACTGCTCCTCTCCCGCAAGCCTTATGGAAGAGCGCAGCTCTATGATCCTGTCATCCTTCTCCAGCATCTTGCGGGCCTTGTCCACCTCGGTCTGCTGCTGAGTGGCATCCAGCTCCGTGTTGAAAAGGAAGGTCTCCCTCTCCAGCTCGATGTCATGCTTCTGGGACTCTATCTTGCGCTTGTCGTTCTTCCTGGTATAGAGAGAGGCGATGTTCCACTGCATCTTGATGCCCGCTATGAACATCGGGGCGAACTCGTTTTCCAGCATATTGAGACCCGGACGCCCTATGCCGCCCTGGAGGGTCAGGTCAAACTGCGGGGAGATCCTGGCGTTGAGCTGTTTCATCTGGGCCTCGTTCTGGCGCAGCCGGGCAGCATACAGTTCTATCTCAGGCCTGAGGACTGTCCTGGTATCCACCAGGGACCCTCCGGAAGGTACCGTCAGGCGCACCCCTGTCATATCACGCCCGGTGAGAAGGCCGAGCATCTTCACGTATGCGGACCTGTCGGCGCATAGAGCATCCGTCTGCTGGCTGCAGTCGAGGATGTTCACATTGACCAGGTCCATATCCGAACGGTATGCCATCCCGTTGTCGATCATGGCCTGAACCTCGTCGGCGTTGCGCTTGAGGCTCTCCATGAGAAGGCGGTTCTGCTCGATCTGCTCGTCCAGGAGAAGGATTCCCAGATAAACGTTCTGCACCCTCGACCTTACAGAATACAGACTGACCTCCGTCTGCTTCCTCTGGACATCCGCCCCGGTCTTCACCGCCTCCCTCTGGCTTGAACTTGTGCCACCGTCCCAGATGTGCTGTGTAACGTTGGCGTTGAGAGAATACTGGTCATGCGGCATGTCAAGCTCGAAGCCCGGGATTTCAAAAGGCATTTCCACCACATCCGACTGCCACGTGGCCTTGCCGGAAACCGAAAACTGCGGTATCCAGCTGGACGAGGCGATAGAAAGGTCATATTTCTCCGTAGCGTCGATAAGTCCGAGCTGCCTGATCTGGGGATAATTGGCCCTGGCCATATCCAGACATTCCTCCAGGGTGACCTCCACTGCAGCCGTATCTGCCCCGTCCCTGTACTGCGCCGACACAAGTGATGCCGGAAGCAGTGAAAAAGCCAGTACCGCACCTATGCGTAGCATCTTTTCCATATTATGAAAACCATTTAAATGATACATTCCTGTGACACGGCAGACTCCTCAGGCAGCCCCTTGCCGAAAAGCCTGGCATACAGTGTCCTTATTATCTCTTTGCGTCTCTCCTCAAGAAAGGCCGTCTCCTGGCGGCTGTCCATTCCGAAAACATTCCTCATGAGGGGAAGGGCTAAAAAGGTAGACAGGTTCATCGAGATGATCATGAACATCATCTGGAACCAGTCTATCCTGTTCAGTGTCCCGGCATCCGCCTCCCTGTCAAACCGCATCCTGTGGTTAAACACTTCCTTGTCGACAGTCTCGCGGAGCCTGGCCTTGTACCTGTGGAACATTTCAGGGCAGGTGCCGGCCAACTCCAGGATAAGAGACGGCAGCTTCTCGTGTCTGGAAAGGAAAGAATAATGCAGGTTCACCACCTCCTTAAGTATCTCCTTGAGCGTAAGGTCGGGCGACATCACGGTCTGGAGCATGGTGAACATCTCGTTCATGTTCTTGTCCAGGATTTTGAGGAAAATCTGCTCTTTGGTCCTGAAATAATAATGCAGCATGGCATGGGTGACCCCTGCCTTTGCCGCTATAGCCGTAGTTGTGGCGAGCTTGTAGCCTTTGTCGAAGAAAAGCTCCTCGGCAGCATCAAGAATGGCCTGTTCAGTACTTGTGTGTCCGTTTGTTTCAACCATTGCGATAGACAATTATGTTTAACAACTCTGTTAAACATCGGCAAATGTATAAAAATATCCGATACAGTATCACAATATGCAGGAAAATCTATGTAACGTGAATCCGGAGGGGCAGGAAAGCAGTCCGGCACAACCAACCCGGAAGCCAACTCTGATACAAAAAAATGGTGACCTGGATTTCCAGATCACCATTCCCAGAACAGTGGAGATAGACGGATTCGAACCGACGACCCTCTGCTTGCAAAGCAGATGCTCTAGCCAACTGAGCTATACCCCCGTTTTTCGTTTCTTTTGACTGATAACTTCGTTATCCCACGTATCGTCTGTCGGTCATTTACCGAAGTAAACTCTCTCCATCCTCACTTGGACGCCTTGTTCTCAATCAAAATAAACTTCAAAAGTTTCTTTTCAATCCTGTAGGAAAACTCTTCATTCGGACAGGAATTGATTGGAGCAAAATACTCTTTCTTCCTCGTTTGAAAATATTTCCACTCAAGATATTTGTAGAAACACTACAAAGAACTGTAGTCCTGAGCAGACTTGAACTGCTGACCCCTACATTATCAGTGTAGTGCTCTAACCAACTGAGCTACAGGACTGTATAATAATGAAAGACCACAATGAGGAGCGGAATCAATTTCAGCTCCAAAAAGGAGGTGTTCCAGCCACACCTTCCGGTACGGCTACCTTGTTACGACTTAGCCCCAGTCACCGGTCTC
>CALVDL010000012.1 GCA_944326305.1 uncultured Bacteroidales bacterium | reverse complement strand
AATGAGTTCCGATTTCACCCGGTTGGAACGGATGGCGGCCATCCGCAGGTTTTCCTTTTCGCTGTCAAGGGAATTGCACCAGCCGTCCACATAGAGCGGAAGACTGCCGCCGAGTATGCTGTCCTTGTTCCGGCGCACACATTCCAGCAGCCGGGCAAGCTCCCGGTCGTTGCCGTTCCACGGTACATAGAACATATCCTTCTGTGGCACGAAACGGAAAGTCCAGGTGGTGTCCGCTTTCTCTTGCGCGAAGACAGGAACAATTACTGCCGTCAGCCACAGAAATAGGGTGAAAAACAGGATTTTTTTGCTCATATTTTAAACTTTGTTTACAATCACGCTGCGCCTCGGCATAGTCCGAACGGGTTCGTCCTCTGCTCTCGGCTTGCAGTTTATTTTATATGCTGTTTTGATTTCCGATACGGATTCCGCTATATAAAGTAAGCGAAAAGAATCAAATCAGCACCGGTCTGTGGATATGAAAATCGGTGTAATTGTCAGAATCACACATCTTTGTCGTTTAGGCTATTCTGTTTTTGCCGTTTAGGCTATTTTTTGTTGTCCGGGCTATTCTCCGGTTGCCGGGATATGCCTTGACCGGCCTCCCTTTTCCTCCATTGGGTAGGCGTGCAGCCGGTATTTTCCTTGAACAGTCTGATAAAATGGCTTGGGGACTGGAAACCGGATTTCTCTGAAATGTCGGCAACCGTAAGTTCCGGATTCCTGGTGAGCAGACGTTTTGCGTAACCGATGCGGAAACCTGTTATCCATTCACGGAACGACACTCCGTAAGTAGTCCTTATGTATTCCGACAGATAGGTCCGGTTGGTGTGGAGCATGTCTGAAAGTTCCTTGATGGTAAGCCCCGGACGGACGTAGCCGTCTGCGGAGATCCACTCTTTGATTTTCTCCGCCATCCCGGCATGGTAGGCAGGTGCCTCCAGCCTCTGCGCCTCCGTCCGGACCGTTCCGTCCGTGATTTTTTCTTCCGGGGGTATCTCGCTTTCCATTGCTCTTTCTACCTGTTCGTGAAACAGCAGATAGTTCTGGTAGGAATGGAAAAGGTATATGTAGAACGGGACGGACGACAGGATCCACACAAATACCCATTTGTCCGGCAGGAAAGTCAGCAGCCCGCATCCGACACCGAAAATGACAGCCCACCATGTAAATACTGACATCCATCTGATGTACGAGCCGATGTCGTCCGAATGTGTGTCATTGAAAATCCGGACCGCATTGTAATAGGCCCTCAGAAGTCTGCGGACCAGAAAAATCCCGTAGCCGACAAGCCATGCGGCCATCACGGCCAGTCCGATGTCCTGTAATTCCCCTCCCTGCGGCAAAAGCAGCAGAATGACTCCGGAAAGTACGGAGAACAGCACCCACAGGCCGATGTGGGTCAGCATCCTCCTCCGCGTTATGTAGAAACGGTCGAGCAGCGTGGTCAGCGCAGAGCTGAAAAGCCAGTAGCAGAGGAAATAGGTGGAAAGGTTCAGCAGTATGGCAGCATTGGCATTCGCGAACCTGATCCCTGAAAAGTAATGTACCGAATAATTGGCCGCAAGCAGGAGCAGTGCCACTCCCATAATCCGCCGGGAACGTCGGTAATTCTCGAAGATGGCCTTCTCCGGAGTCCTGGCAAACAGGAAACTGAACCCGAAAAACAGCATCAGCGGCAGGGCGATTAAAAGCGAATGTTCATATATTGCAGTATAGTCCACTGTCCCGTGATTTCCAAAAACAGTATAAATGTAGAGGTTGTTTTAAATTTTTCCAAAAATTTCAAAACGGCTTCTAATAAAGAGTCTTGTTTCTTGCCCTTTCTTCCCGGATAAAAAATCAGAATTCCCCAGGAAACCGTCCTGATTTTTTACAGGTGCCTTATCAGTTCTTCCACTTCATCCTGGCATGTCGCCCAGTCCGTTACAAATCTGGCCGGGGTCTCTTTCCCGCTTCTCGGCCCCCAAAGTTCGAAGGTGGCGATTTGCATGTTGTGAATTGCTTTCAAACTTTATAACTTTGACAGACTGAAAACAGTACCCCTTTGTGAAGTCCAAAAAGCAATTCACAATAAGGATTATTCCGTTGTGAAAACATTTAAGGCGGCGGGTTTTCCCGTCGCCTTTTCTATTCCTGCCATTGAAACCATTTTTGTCAATTATGCCATTGATCCCCGGCCGACGGAGAGTCGCGCCTTATATGGCACACTCCGTACCTTCGCTCCGGTCTTTGCTGCAGCTGCCGTTGTATTCCGGGTGGCGCTCGAGCCAAATGACGGCGAAACGGCAGGTGGCCACCGGCTTAAGGCCTTCCGAGACGGCATAGTCATAAGTAGCCTTTACCAGCTCGGATGCTATGCCTCTGCCTCCGATTTCCTCCGGCACTATTGTGTGGCGGATATCGAGGCTGCCGTCCTTTATATGGTAGGCCACATGTGCCTTAAAACCGTTTACAATAGTGTAGAATCTACCTTTTTCCGGTTCATGAACTATTACCATGATATAAGATTTATAAGGCTGTGCGTTTGGGGAGGACGTTCCGCCTTCAGTTGTCTGCCTGCTTGTCTGCTTCTTCCGCCAGCTTTTTACGGTAAGCGTCCATGCGTTTTTTCCATGCAATACGCTTTGCCTTTTCTGCGGCCGCTTTCCGTTCCAGATACTCTTCGTATTTCCTTTCCAGATAATTGTCTGCCATTGCTGTGCTTTTGCGCCATTTCTGTCCAAATGTAGTAAAGAGTTTTGATTTTCAATGTATTTTAATGAAAAATCTGTTAAATATTTTATAAAACTGCATATTCGCAGTATATTTGCAGCGAAAAAGCTGAAAACCAATGAAAAACAATATTATCATGGCTGCGGCATCAGTGCCGTACACTTTTGCCTGACCGGATATCTGATTCATGGCGGACAGGATGACAGCAGAGCGGCGGCACAGGTGCATGTCGCATATCAGGAGCAGGGACACCGCACCGGAGGTCCTTGTCCGGAAGGCTCTTTTCGCCTCCGGGTTCAGGTTCAGGGTGAATGTGACTTCTCTTCCCGGTACACCTGACATAGTGCTCGGGAAATACCGTACTGCTGTTTTTGTGAACGGATGCTTCTGGCACGGTCACGAACACTGCCGCCTCTATTCCATACCGAAGACCAATACCGGATTCTGGATGCAGAAGATACAGAGGAACAGGCGCCGTGACGCGGCTGTGGCAATCAGGCTGCAGACCAGGGGCTGGAAAGTGGTCACTGTCTGGGAATGCAGCCTGGATACGGCCCACAGGAAAGAGACGCTGGAGGCCCTTGCGGCACGGATAAGGAAGAACGGGGAAGAGTACATGGAGGAACAGGCCGCGAGAAAGGCCGCGCTGCAGGAGCGCAGGGCGCAGGCTGCAGCCTCCAAAGCCAGGAAAAACTCCTTGTCGGAGGAGATATATTCCAGATATAATGTCCCGCGCAGGATAAGAAAGGCCTCTGAAGACTATGAGTGCGGGTATGACATCCCCTCAGGAACACCGGACGGTCAGGACTGATGGGTTTCCCCTCCGTCTGTGGCGGACCGGCTCCGTCCAAGCAGGTCCGGGGCCACTTTCTTCAGACAGTATGCTGCGCCGGCCAGGCAGATTGCCCCTCCGACATACCCTATATATGAAATGCCTATCCCGTCGCATACCGACCCTCCTATGAGGGCGCCCGTCCCTATTCCGATATTGTATATGCCGGAATATATGGACATTGCCACTGCTGTCCCCTGTGGTGCGTTCTGTATGATTTCAGACTGGAACACAAGGTTGTAGAAATTGATTGAGAATCCCCATAATATGCACAGTATCACCGAAGTCCATACACTGGACGATGCGGCTTGAAGCAGGAGGAGGAACACGCAGATGCCACAGACCGCGCTCTTTATGAAGAAACCGGGGTGGGAGTCGTATTTCTTTGAAAAAATGAAGCTGCCGATCAGTCCTACAATCCCGAATATGGTCAGCACCAGTGTGATGCCGTTGTTCCCCATTCCGGCTACCTGGCCCAGGAATGGTTCAATGTAGCTGTATCCTGTGAAGTGCCCCGAGATGGTGATGAGTGTCAGCAGGTATATCCCCAGCAGCGAAGGGTTCTTGAGCAGGGCGGGGAGTTTCCTGAGAGAGAAGTTGCTTTCTCCGGGAGTCTTTTTAAGCACTGCTGCAAGAATTCCCAGGATGGCTAAGGCAATGGCCCCTATGAGCAGGAATGTGACCCTCCATCCGACATAGATGCCTATTGCCCTGCCGAGCGGTAGCCCAACTATCATGGCGACCGAAGAGCCCGAGACTATTATGCCGAGCGCAGTGGACCTTTTCCCTTCCGGTGCAAGCTTTACGGCCAGAGGGGTGACTATTGACCAGAATATTGCATGCGCGCACGCCACTCCCATCCTCGAGAGCATGAGCATGTAGAAGTCGGATGCAAATCCTGACAGTACGTGGCTCACTGTGAACAGGGCGACTATCGAGAGCATGAGCTTCCTGCTTTCCGTCTTGGCGAAGACCAGCATCAGCGGCAGTGAGGCCAGCGCCACGACCCAGGCATAGACCGTAATCATCAGTCCTGCATGCGACTCGGATATATGGAAGTCGTCTGCGATGTCGGAAAGAAGTCCGATGGGAATGAATTCGGACGTGTTGAATATGAAAGTTGAAAAAGTAAGTCCTATCAGCGGAAGCCATGCCTTGAAGCCGGGTTTGCTTCCGTTTGCCCTTAAAGGGCCTGAAACAGAAATGCTTTCTGCAGCATTGTCCTCATGCATATAAATCTCCGTTTTAAAAAAGCGTGCAAAGATAATAAAATCTGCATACGGAAATTCACTGCCTGATTTTTATTGTGCAGTTGTCGAGGCTTTCGATGATGGCAAGAGACTCCACCCTGACGCCTGCTTCGGTCAATGCTTCCCTTCCGTGCTGGAATTCCTTCTCGATGATGAACCCCATGCCTGCAAGTTCCGCCCCGGCCTGCCTTACGAGGTCCATGATTCCCCTTGCCGCATTGCCGTTGGCCAGAAAGTCATCTATGAACAGTACCCTGTCGTCTTTGCCGAGATAGTCCCTGCATACGCATACGTCATAATCCCGGCGCTTGGTGAAGGAATAGACGGTGGTGGCGAGCATGTTCTCCATCGTGCTGGGTTTCTTTTTCTTGGCGAATACCACTGGCAGCTTCATCAGATAACCCACCATAATGGCCGGGGCTATCCCGCTCGCCTCTATCGTGAGTATCTTGTTGACACCGGCTCCTGTGAACCGCTTCATAAACTCTCCGGCCACAGCCATCATCAGCTGCGGATCCATCTGGTGGTTTATGAAACTGTCCACTTTGAGTATGCCTCCCTCGAAGCATTTTCCTTCGGCCAGTATGCGCTGTCTGAGCAGTTCCATATTTTTTATGTCAATATTCAAAATAAAAAAAAGGCGGGACCGTAAGCCGGTTTCTGTTTTTAAATCTGCCATTTATCTGCGCAACCTACCCCCTGGCAACGGACGGGCTACCCTTGACTGCCAGTATATTTGGTCTTGCAGCCCCCGGGACCGTACCCGGAGCATGTCGCCATACTCCGTCGTGAGCTCTTGCCTCGCGTTTTCACCCTTGCATCACGGGGATGCGGTTGTTTTCTGTTACGGTATCCACAAGATTGCTCCTGTCTGCGCTTTCCGCAGCGGGGTGCCCTGTGCTGTCCGGACTTTCCTCCTGGTGGAAGGCAGATAAAGCGGTGATTTCTGCGTTGCCGCTCATCCCTCTCTTTATTTGCCTTCCATGAATACGCCTGGCAAACAGGCATAAACACCAAGCGGCAGATCGTCCCACCTTTTTGTATGTTATTTGTAACCGAGCCTGCGCTCCATCCTGTCATTCTGGCGGATGGTCTTCTGGACATCACGCTCCAGGGCCGGTGTAATGTCCTTGCATACCTTGTGGCATGCCATCTCGAGCGAATACATTCTTCCGATGCAGAAGTTGGTGTGCTCGCATCCGCTGCAGTGCCCTTCATCGGCTTTCATCTTGTTCACGAAATCAGTGTCCTCCAGGACGGCACGTCCCATCTGGAGCATCTGGAAGCCGCTGTCAATCACTTTGTCTGCGTCTTTCCTGGAAGTCACGCCTCCGACATAGACCAGGGGCATGTCAGGAAGCGCCTTCCTGAATTTAAGCGCATCCTCCATGAAGAAGAGCTTCTTGAAAGGTACGGTAGGGGACACGATCCTTCCGCCGAGCCGTACACCCAGCTTGAGCCACCACTGGCTCATAGGCATGTAGTGTGCAATGGCCTTTACCGGGAACTGACCTCTCATCACATACATCGGAGCCCTGCTCACGAATCCGCCGGAGAGCACCAGCGCGTCAGCCCCGCATTTCTGCAGCTCTTTTGCAACCTCTATGCACTCGCCGGTCTCCATGCCACCCTTGAATCCGTCCCTGGTGTTCATCTTCACGAAGATGGCCACTTTTCCTTTCCCTGCCTCGACTACCGATGCCATGCACTCGCGCATGAAGCGCATCCTGTTGTCGAGCGACCCTCCGTATTCGTCTTTCCTGTGGTTCGTATACGGGGAAAGGAACTGGGATATCAGGTATCCGTGGCCTGCGTGTATCTCCACCGCGTCGAAGCCGGCCTTGATGGCAAGCCTCACCGCATTGCCGTAAGCCTCCACGACCTCGTCTATCTCGGACTTGTTCATCCCGTGTACGAAAGTAGGGGAGTAGAGGTTGAACCCGCTGCTCGCACCGTAAGGCATGCAGCCGCAAATGCGCCTGTGGGACATGTTGCCGCAGTGCCCGAGCTGGATTGAGGCTTTCGCCCCTTCTGCATGTATGGCGTCGGTGAGCTTTTTAAGTTCCGGGACAATCTCCTCCCTCATCCACAGTTGCCGCTCGAACGACAGCCCGCTCCGGCATACGGCAGCGTATGCTACCGTAGTCATGCCTATCCCTCCTCTTGCCACTGCCGTATGGTAGTCGAAAAGGGACTGCGAAGGGGAGTTGTTCTCGCACATACCCTCGAAGGCCGCTGACCTTATGGTCCTGTTCCTCAATTCCAGAGGGCCGATTTTATAAGATGTAAACAAATCGCTCATAGCAATATATTTCTTACCATATAAATGGTATCAGGTGCTTTTTGTGCAGGCTCCTGTATTCATCCCCGAACTCCTCCTCATATTTGGCTGTCAGGGCTTTGGCGCGTGGAGCAAGGTTTGCGAAAGTCCATACTGCGAACAGCAGTCCGGCCGGGGACCATGTCAGGATGGCGTATCCCGTCCATTCGGTCAGCTCGCCGAAGTAGTTAGCGGAGGTCACATATTTGTACAGGCCTTTTTTCGGTATGTAGTGCCTGGTGTCCCCTGGCTTCCTCAAATGCCTGATCACATGGTCGGAATCCAGGTTTATGAGCATCCCGGTGAAGAACACCAGGGTCCCGATTATGAACTGCGGGCTCGCAAGCCATTCTGCAGTGTAGGTCCCCGCCGGGGCGTATCTGAACAGCCAGGCCCCAATGAAATAGGAGTTCGCCGTGTTGAACACCATGCCCATGAGCATGATTGCCACCGGCATCTGCCCTTTCCCCCTGATGAGCAGCGGGAATATGAACGACCTCTGGAAGTAGTGGAGCAGGAAAAGCCCGGCGATGATATACAGGACCGTGTCGCTGTTTCCCGTGTCCGTCCCGGAGACTGTATGCATGACCGTATAGATGAGCATGAACAGGAAGGCCGGGCATTCCATGAGGACCCATGCCATCCTGTTGTTTATCTTGGGACCCCAGTGCGAGCCGGACAGGTAGCCGTAGCCCGCCTTGAGAAAGAAAAGGGCAATGAAAACCACGACTGCCAGGACGGCCATCGCCGTCATCATCATATAATAGGTGTGCATACAGTAAGAATTGCTGACATAAATGTCAAAAACGAGGCAAAGATAATAAAGATTTTCTCAAATCACTTTTTTTACGTACTTTTGTACCCCTGTTAACGTGATTCACTTTTTTATTCATATGGCAAAATACGTATTCGTAACAGGCGGAGTCGCCTCGTCACTCGGAAAGGGCATTATTTCAGCTTCATTGGCAAAACTTCTTCAGGCAAGGGGGTTGAGGGTAACCATCCAGAAATTCGATCCATACATAAATATCGACCCGGGTACACTGAACCCTTACGAGCATGGCGAGTGCTATGTTACGGATGACGGTGCGGAGACAGACCTCGACCTCGGGCATTATGAGAGGTTTCTCGGGGTACATACATCCAAGGCCAACAATGTCACTACGGGAAAGATCTACAATACCGTGATAAGCAAGGAGCGCGAAGGCGCCTATCTGGGCAAGACAGTGCAGATTGTTCCCCATATCACCGATGAAATCAAGAGGCGCATGCTGCTTCTGGGCAAGACCGGGAAATACGACATCATCATCACCGAGATCGGCGGGACAGTCGGGGACATGGAGTCAGAGCCGTTCGTGGAGGCCGTCCGCCAGCTCCAGTGGGAGCTCCCGGAGGAGGACTGCGTGACCATCCACCTTACGCTGGTGCCTTATCTGAGTGCGGCAAAGGAACTCAAGACCAAGCCTACACAGCATTCCGTCCAGAAACTGCAGCAGAGCGGTGTGCAGCCGGACATCATCGTATGCCGTACAGAGCACAAGCTCACTCCTGAGCTTCGGAAGAAGGTCGCCCTTTTCTGCAATGTGAGACCGGGGCATGTGATAGAGTCCATGGACGCCCCTTCAATTTATATGGTCCCTCTGAACATGAAGGCCGAGAAGCTGGACCAGCTTGTCCTCGAGCATTTTGCCATGAAGGATCTTCCGGAACCTGACCTTACGGAGTGGAACAAGTTCCTTGAGAAGCTCATGAATCCTAAAACAGAGGTTGACATAGCCCTCGTGGGAAAATATGTCGAGCTTCAGGACGCATACAAGTCAATCCTCGAGTCATTTGTACATGCCGGTGCGGCCAATGAGTGCAAGGTGCATGTGCACAGCATCCACAGCGAGTTCCTGAACCAGGACAATGTGGAGGAGAAGCTCGGGCCGATGGACGCCATCCTTGTAGCCCCGGGATTCGGAGAGCGCGGCCTTGAGGGCAAGGTGCTGGCCGTCCGCTATGCAAGAGAGCACGGTGTGCCTTTCTTCGGCATATGCCTCGGTATGCAGATGGCAGTGGTGGAATTCGCCCGCGATGTGCTTGGCCTGAAGGATGCGGTCTCCACGGAGGTGAATCCGGCTACGCCGGTCCCTGTCATCGACCTTATGGAGGACCAGAAAAGTACAACTATCAAGGGCGGCACCATGAGGCTCGGAGCCTATGACTGCAAACTCGAGCCGGGCTCCCTCGCAAACAGGATCTACGGTACAGACATGATATCCGAAAGGCACAGGCACAGGTATGAGTTCAACAATGACTACCTGCCTATGATTGAAGCCGCAGGAATGAAAGCAACCGGCAAGAACCCGGACACTGGCCTTGTCGAGATTGTCGAGATACCAGAACATCCATTTTTTATAGGAGTGCAGTTCCATCCGGAGCTGAAAAGTACCCCGGAGCACCCGCAGCCTATTTTCGTGGCATTCGTCAAGGCGGCCATGGATTTCCATAAGGAGCACCATAAGGACAAGTCTTCATTGAAACCGGAATCCGAAAAATGAGATCCGTTTTTAAGATAATGGCCATTCTTCTCGCCGTCTCCGCCTCTTTGCGGTGCTCGGCCCAGCTGAAAAGCTACAAGGTCGAAGTGGTCAGGGAATATCCGCATGACGTCACCTCATATACCCAGGGACTTTTCTTCCATGACGGACAGATGTATGAGAGCACCGGTGTGGCAGGGGAGTCCACTTTCAGGAAGGTGGACATGGCTACTGGCAAGCCATTGAGGAAGCTGGAGTTCGCCGACAGGTATTTCGTGGAGGGGTCTGTAGTCTTAGGCGACAACCTCTACATCCTCACCTGGCACAACAATGTGGCTTTCGTCTATGACATCAACACCCTGGAATACAGGTCTACATGGTCCTACCCACGCGAGGGATGGGGCCTTACCACAGACGGCAGGAGCCTGATTGCGAGTGACGGCTCCTCGACCCTTTATTTCATGACTCCGGAGTTCAAGATGGAGCGGCAGGTTACTGTGAAGCTGCAGGGCCGCCCCATGAGGCTGCTCAATGAACTGGAGTATATCGACGGGAAAATCTGGGCAAACGTCTATACAAGCGACATGATCCTGATAATTGATCCGGCCACAGGCAAGGTGGAGGCGACGGTAGACTGTTCCGGACTTCTTCCGGAGTCGCTGCGCAAACCGGACACCGATGTGCTGAACGGCATAGCCTACAACCCGGCAGACGGGAAACTTTATCTCACCGGCAAGAACTGGCCGAGGCTCTATGAGGTGAAAATTGTCGAAAAACGGAAATAACCGCGGTTCCGCCCAGTATCAGGGCGGAATTTTTATTTTATGCATCCGGTTCCGGACACAAAAAAAGCAGGGACTTCAAGTCCTGCTGCATTACGAATATTCTCCGGCTTGGTTTTAAAGACATCCGCTGTCTCAGCGGATGTCTTTCTGGTTAGTTAGTAGTGTTTTCAATTATTAATGGTTAGTATACTTTTGCTTTAAGGATATGTAAAGGTAGGCATTATATTTGAAAAACCAAATTATTTGCTAAAAAATCATTAAAATTTTTAATCACCCAGTAATCCGGGCCTCAGTTCCCGTGTCCTCGCTATCGCCTGTTCGTCCTGCCACTCCCGTATGAGCTTCGGATTCCCGCTGAGAAGGACGTCAGGGACTTTCCAGCCGTTGAATTCGGCCGGCCTTGTGTAGATAGGTGCGGACAGCAGCCCGTCCTGGAAGCAGTCGCTAAGCGCCGATGTCTCGTCGGTAAGCGCCCCCGGAAGAAGCCTGACAATGGCATCGGCAAGTATGGCCGCCGGCATCTCCCCTCCGCTCAGTACATAGTCCCCGACAGATATTTCCCTCGTGATCAGATGCTCGCGGATGCGGTGGTCGACACCTTTGTAATGCCCGCAGAGCAGTATGAGGTTGCCCTTGAGCGAAAGTTCATTTGCAATACCCTGGTTGAGTATCTCCCCGTCGGGGGACATGTAGATTATCTCGTCGTAGTCCCGTTCGGATGTCAGTTCCCGTATCATCATGTAGACCGGTTCTACCATCAGTACCATGCCGGCATCACCTCCGTAGCTGTAGTCGTCTACCTGAAGCCTGGGGCCCTTGCCGTATTTCCTGAGGTTGTGGACGTGGATTTCGACTATCCCTTTTTTCTGGGCGCGTCCGACGATAGAGTTGTTCAGAGGGCTGTCAAGCAGTTCCGGAAGTACCGTTATAATATCGATTCTCATAGTTAATTGCCTGTTTATGAAATGGGTGAAAATGTTCCTGCTATCGGAAATGACTGCAAAAATATAATTTTTTAGAAAAAATCTTGCAGACTCCGGTAGTTTTGCCAAAAAAAGGTATATTTGCAGGTTGAAAATTTAATAGAAACTATTAGCACACCATTTGTATGATGAGTGAAGAGATTATTCCTGATGTTCCCGTAGCGTCAGATGTACTTGAAAATGAAGAACCGGCGGTCAATTATTCCGCGATGAGCCTGGCGGAGCTTGCCGATATGTTCCAGAAACTGGCTATAAGCGAGGACCGTATGAAAAGGTCGAAGGAAGCCGAGGCCATCAAGTCTGCGTTTTACAAGAGACTGTTGAGGGAGAAGTCTGAGGCCGGGAGCACCTCTGATGTGCAGGAACCGGGCGGGACTGAGGAAGAAGTGGCCGTGGAGCAGGAGGATACCCAGGCTGCAGAAGTTCATGCCGCAGCAGAGGATACCGTCTCTGAAAATCCATTCGACGAGATAGAGCGCGGGTTCAAGGCCCTTTACAATGCCTACCGTAAGGAAAAGGCCGAGTACAACAGGCAGCAGGAAAAGGAACGCGAGCACAACCTGGAACTTAAAGAAGCAGTCATTGCCGATCTGAAGGCACTTGTAGAGAAGCAGGAAGACGTGAATGCCACTTTCCCTGCCTTCCGTGAAATCCAGAACAGATGGAGGGCCATAGGTCCTGTCCCTGTGCAGAGTTTCAGAAACCTGAATGACACATACCAGCTCTATGTGGAGCAGTTCTACGATATGGTGAAGATCAACAGGGAGCTGCGTGACCTTGACTTCAAGAAAAACCTGGAGGCCAAGGAGAAATTCTGTGAAGCCGCTGAAGGTCTTGCCGAAAAGGAGAATGTAGTAGAAGCATTCAAGGAGCTCCAGAAGCTGCATGAGCAGTGGAAGGAGTACGGGCCGGTGGCAAAGCAGTTCCGTGAGGATATCTGGAACCGCTTCAAGGCGGCCACATCGGTGATAAACAAGAAGTACCAGGCATATTTCGAGGGCCAGAAGGAGCAGTATGCGGAAAACCTTGCCGCCAAGACCCGGCTCTGCGAGCAGGTGGAGGCCATTGCCGGAAAGGAGATCAAGACTTCAGGCGAGTGGAATGACAGCACAAAGGAGATTGAGGAAATCCAGAAACAGTGGAAAGGCATAGGCTATGCCTCCAAGAAGGAGAACCAGAAGATATACGAGCGTTTCCGTGCTGCATGCGACAAATTCTTCGAACGCAAGAGGGAATTCTATGCTGCATACAAGGATGAGATGAATGATAACCTCCAGAAGAAGATTGCACTTTGCGAGGCGGCGGAAGCCCTGAAAAGCAGTACTGCGTGGAAAAAGACCACAGACCAGCTCATCAACCTGCAGAAGCAATGGAAGGAGATTGGTGCCGTGCCGCGCAAGAAGTCGGAGGCCCTCTGGAAAAGGTTCCGTGCCGCATGCGACGAGTTCTTCAACGAGAGGGACAAGCAGGCCAAGCCGGAGAATGATTTCTACGGAAACCTCAAGGCCAAGAAGCATCTTATCGAGGAGATCAATGCATACGTGCTTTCCGATGATGACGATGTGAATGCTGATGCAGCCCAGGATTTCGCTGACAGATGGCAGGCTATAGGCTTTGTGCCGTTCAAGGAGAAGGACAAGATAGCTGCGGCGTACAGGGATGCGATGAATTCCAAGTTCCCGGACATGTCCCGCCGCTCCCGCGGACGCGCCCCTAAGAGCGAGAAGGAGAGGCTTATGCAGAAATACCTGAAGAAAGAGCAGGATATAGTCACCTACGAGAACAATATCGGTTTCTTTGCCGCCTCCAAGAACTCGGAGCCTCTTATCAGGCAGATGCAGGAGCGCATCGACAAGGCCAAGGCCGAGCTCAAGGAGCTTGAGCTGCAGATAAGGGCGCTGGACAGTGCGGAAGACAGCAGTGAGGAATAGATTCTTTAGAGTTGCCGTCAGGATGCAGGTAAGTTGTGTCCTGACGGTATCATGATATGTAAAACCGTCGAAATGACGCTATTTATTTTATTTGATGAATAAGAATTCAGTTATTGGAATAGTCCTGATAGGTGTGATTTTTTTCGCATTCACATGGTATCAGTCCAAGCAGTATCAGAAACAGGTAGAATATCAGGCGCAGCAGGATTCCATAGCCAGGGCGGAGCAGGCCTATATGGATTCGGTATGGAGGGCACAGCACCCCATAGACACGGCTGCGACGGCCTTGCAGGAAGGATCTCAGGTAAAACAGAGAATCTATAAAGACACCCTTATAGACAATGCACATAATGCGGAGGCGTCTCTCCTTACTCTGGAAAATGAGAGGGTAGCTGTCACTTTCACTACCAAGGGAGCCCAGCCTTACAGTGTCAGGGTCAAGGATTTCTACAACTATGACAGTACGGACCTCTATATTTTCAAGCCTGAGATGAGCCAGTACGGCATCACTATCTATGCAGGGGAGAACATAAACACCAAGGACTTCGTCTTCGAGGTAGCGGAAAAGACCGATACGTCAGTAGTGATGCGTCTTCCATTTGCCGGGGGCGGATATATCGAGCAGAAATACATTCTTGCCGAAGGCAGCTACTCGCTTGACAATGATTTCTCATTGGTGGATATGGGGAATGTGATTCCCAGGAACGTGTCCATGTTCGACATCGACTGGAACGTGGTCATCCCGCGCATGGAGAAGGGATACAGGAACGAGAAGCAGTACTCCAAGCTGAACTACATGTTCCCGGGGGAGAAGAAGCCTGAGAGAGTGGGGGTAGGCCGTGATGACGATGCCCGTGTGGACGCGAAGATTTCGTGGTTCGCATTCCAGCAGCAGTTCTTCTCCGCAATCATGAGGGCTGACAGTGACTTCACCTCGGGGGATTTTGCCATCAGGTTTTTCCAGGAGGACGACCCTTCCCACAACCTTATGGCATGCTCGGCCAAACTGCGTACTGACTTTACTGCAGGCCCTGACGGGAATGTGACGGTCCCTTTCCATTTCTATTTCGGACCGAACCACTACCGTACCCTAAAGGACTATGACCAGCATTACGAGAGGATAATCCCTCTGGGTGGATCTGTCATAGGCCTCATCAGCCGCGGCATCATAATCCCTACGTTCAACTTCCTGGGCAAGTATATCGCCAATTTCGGTATCATCATACTGATACTTACCATATTCATAAAGCTTATAGTATCCCCGCTCACTGTCAAGTCGTACATTTCGTCCGCCAAGATGGCTGTCATCAAGCCGGAGGTGGACAAGCTGAACGAGAAATATCCTAAGCAGGAGGATGCCCTGAAAAAGCAGCAGGCGATGATGGAGCTTTACAGGCGCGCCGGAATCAGCCCTATGGGCGGATGTCTCCCTATGCTCCTGCAGCTGCCTGTCCTGTATGCGATGTTCCGCTTCTTCCCGGCCTCTATAGAGCTGAGACAGCAGCATTTCCTGTGGGCGGATGACCTGAGCGGCTTCGATTCCATACTTGACCTTCCGTTCAACATTCCTCTGTACGGGGACCATGTGTCGCTGTTCGCGCTTCTCATGGCCATATCCATGTTCCTGTATTCGAAGATGACATCGAGCCAGATGTCGAATGACCCGAATATGGCGGGAATGAAGTTCATGAGCGTGTGGATGATGCCTATCATGATGCTCTTCATCTGTAACAACCTCTCCAGCGGACTCAGCTACTACTACCTTCTTTCCAACCTCATCACAATGCTCCAGACATGGTTCGTAAAGAGATATGTGGTGAAACCTGAGAAGATATATGCGCAGATGGCCGCTGCAGCCGTAAAGCCGGCCAAGAAGTCCAAGTGGCAGCAGCGCCTGGAAGAGGCCCAGAAGATGCAGCAGCAGATGGCCAAGGAACAGGCGAAGAAGCGCAGGTAACAGCCGTAACATATCTGACATGTCATACATAAAGGACACTATTGAAAAACTGCATAATGAACTGCCACCCGATGTGACTCTGGTGGCAGTTTCCAAATTTCACCCTGCCGAAGCTGTCATGGAGGCATACAGTGCAGGGCAGCGTGTCTTCGGGGAAAGCCGTCCGCAGGAGCTTTCATCAAAGGTGAAGACGCTCGCGGAAAAAGCGTCTGAGGCCGGGAACCCCTCGCTATACTCCGATATACGGTGGCATTTCATAGGTCACCTGCAGACCAACAAACTGAAGATGGTTCTCCCGTATGTGTCGATGGTGGAGTCCGTGGATTCCCTGCATCTTCTTGAAGCCATAGACAGGTGGGGCGGGGAGCACGGCCGGGCTGTGGATGTCCTGCTGGAGTATCACATAGCGTCCGAGGATACAAAGCAGGGATTCGATGCCGACGGAATAAGGGAAATCCTTTTTTCAGGGCACGGATACCGTAACGTGAATATACGCGGTCTGATGGGCATGGCCACTTTTACCGATGACGAGAAGGTCATAAGGGTGGATTTCTCCAGGCTTGTCTCACTTCGCGACAGTCTTATGCCAGAGGCGGGAAAGCATCCCGACCTCCCCGCGTCATTCGGGCTCCTGTCCTTCGGGATGACTCATGACTATAAGATAGCGGTCTCCATGGGAGCCGACATAGTCCGTATAGGGACTTTGATTTTCGGGGAAAGGGACTACCGGTAAATTGCCTGTAAAAAAACTTTACTTATGGAAAGGCGGAAAAAGAAATCAATCTCTTATATACAACTGTCGCCATGCATTGGGTTTATGGGGACAATTGGGTCAAGACTCTGCTGAAGACCATTCTCCTGTGTGTGTACTTCTTCATTGTACTTGTCCTGACGGGGGTTTTCTTCGTATGGGCCCTTTACAGCCAGAAAAACAATCTGCCCCCGTCAATCGCACTCTGGTAGGCTGAGCTCTTCTATCATGGCCTTTGCCACCGCGGCAGATGCACCCTTGCCTCCCAGGGCCTTGCGGATGCAGTCATACTCGGACAGCATCTTCCGGCGGTACGCCCCGTCTTCGATAAGGGCACGCACTTCCGCCACGAGATTCCCGGCGTTGCAGTCCTCCTGGATGAACTCTTTGAAAGCCTGGCGGTCTATGATAAGGTTGCCCAGGCTGATGAACTTGACTTTCACGATTTTCCTGGCTATGGCGTACGTGATGCGGCTACCCATTATGAAGCCGACGACCTGTGGCGTCCCGAGCAGTACCGTTTCCAAGGATGCAGTGCCGGAATTCACTACGGCCGCCTCCGCATTCTTCACTATGGACTGGGTCTGCCCGAACAGCACCTTTATGTCTGCACTGCAGCCTTTCAGATACGGTGCGTAGTCACCCATGCTCCTGGCTGGGGCTCCGGCCACAATGAACTGGTAGCCGCTGTAGCGTGGAAGTGAGGCCATCCTTTCGGCGAATTCCCTGAGTACCGGCATCATTGTGCTTATCTCTCCCTTGCGTGAGCCGGCAAGCATTGCTATCACCGGCTTGTCCGGAAGCCCGTTCCGCTCCAGGAACTCCTGTCTGGTCTCCTTTGATGCGGCCGAGCCGTCGATGGCGTCCACCAGAGGGTTGCCCTTGTAAATGAAATCTATGCCCTTCTTCCTGAAATACTGTATCTCGAAAGGGAACACTATGAACAGCTTGTCCACATATTTCCTGAGCTTCTTTATCCTGCCTTCCCGTGACGCCCACACTTTCGGGGCTATATAGTAGAACACCTTGAATCCATGCCTGTGCGCGAATTCCGCAATCTTGAAGTTGAATCCCGGATAGTCTATGAGAATGACGGCATCAGGCTTCCAGTCCATGATGTCCTTCTCGCAGAAACGTACATTCCCGAGCAGCATTCCTGCCTTCCTGAACACTTCCCAGAACCCCATGATGGCCCCTTCCTTGTAATGGCGCACAAGACCGCTTCCTTCAGCCGGTCCGGCAGGGCGGAGCCCTTCGCAGTTTTTGTATACTGAATGCATAAGATCACCGCCCCAGAAGCGTACCGCCGCCTGGGGGTCTTCGGCATACAGCCCTTTCATGAGGTTGGACCCGTGAAGGTCTCCTGAGGCTTCACCTGCTATGATGTAGTATTTCATTTCCTGATTGCTGATTCGGAATCCCTCTTAACGCTCCGGGCACGGGCCCTCCTGGCTGAAATCTGTGTCGAACCCCAGTTTCCCGATTCGCTCTACTTCCTGGTAGTCGGTAGTGTCTATGTTATGCGCGACAACCGATATATAGCCGTCTTTCATGATCCAGTGGTCTGACCTGTGCGTGTTCTCGTGGTCATCGATGTAGTCACCGACCATCATGTACAGCTCTTCCCCCGGCTCTGCTTCGGCCTTGCTGCTCTGTCCCAGGAGCTCAGGAGTTATCCCCATGTGCCTGTAGACATCAGGATCCCAGTGCTTGAATTCCCTGACCCACCTGCCTTTCCCCTGGTATCCGGTACGGATTCCTCTGATCTGGCCGGCAGGGATGTCTGGGAAATTGACATTGAAATATATCCCGCGCCTGTCAGGGTAGTTCTCCATTATCATCCTGAATATGCCGGGGAAGAATTTCACGACGGCGGAGAAGTCCGCGTCCGGGTCAAGTGTGGAAAGCGACACCCCGATTGCAGGTATGCCGTTCAGGGCGGCCTCCTGGGCTGCACCGAGCGTGCCGGAGTAGCATGATGCGGAGGAGGCGTTCGAGCCGTGGTTTATGCCGGACACCACTACATCCGGGAAATCCTTTTCGAAGACAGTGTTCAGCCCGAATTTCACGCAGCTTGCCGGTGTGGCGTCAAGATATGACCACCTGGCGTTGTCAAAATACCCGTCCGGCTCGTTCCCGGTATTCCACGTCTTCTCTTTTATTTCGTTGATTCCAAGTTCCTTGTATGCAATCTGCCTTAGCCCGAGCGAGACTGCCATCGACATTCCGGACTGGTGTTTTTTGGGGGCGATGACAGTCAGTCTGCCAAATTGGCACATTATTTCTGACAGTACCTTGATGCCTTTCGCCTGATAACCGTCGTCATTCGTTATAAGTATATCCATCAAATAGAAATTTGTGACAAATATAGTAGAATATTCATTATTTTTCTTATTTTTGCACCGTTTTTGTAGGAAAGGTGCCTTCGGAAACAAAATCTGAAATTTGTATTACTTTTAATATATTAAGACAATGATTAAACTTGGTATTAACGGATTCGGCCGTATCGGACGTATGGTTTTCCGTGCAGCTGTTGAGAACTTCTCAAACGACATTCAGGTTGTAGGTATCAATGACCTTCTTGACCCGGAGTATCTTGCATACATGCTGAAATATGATTCAGTACATGGCCGTTTCAACCATGAGGTTTCAGTAGAAGACGGTTACCTCGTAGTTAACGGCAACAAGATCCGCCTCACTTCAGAGATGGACCCTGCAAACCTCAAATGGAACGAGGTAGGCGCTGATGTTGTGGTTGAGTCTACAGGTCTTTTCCTCACTGACGAGAAAGCACGTAAACACATCGAGGCCGGTGCTAAGAAAGTCATCATGTCAGCTCCTTCAAAGGACAGCACTCCTATGTTCGTATACGGTGTGAACGACAAGACTTACGCTGGACAGGACATCATCTCCAACGCATCCTGCACCACTAACTGCCTTGCTCCTATATCTAAAGTTCTCCATGAGACATTCGGTATCAAGAGAGGCCTCATGACTACAGTTCACGCTGCTACAGCTACCCAGAAGACTGTAGACGGTCCTTCAAAGAAAGACTGGAGAGGCGGACGCGGTATCCTCGAGAACATCATCCCTTCTTCAACAGGTGCTGCAAAGGCTGTAGGTAAAGTTCTTCCTGAGCTCAACGGCAAACTTACTGGTATGTCAATGCGTGTACCTACCTCTGACGTTTCAGTAGTTGACCTTACTGTAGAGCTCGAGAAACCGGCTACTTACGAGGAAATCTGCGCTGCCATGAAGAAAGCTTCTGAAGGCGAGCTCAAAGGAATCCTCGGATATACCAACGAGTCTGTCGTTTCAACTGACTTCCGCGGTGACTCCCACACTTCCATCTTCGATGAGAAGGCAGGTATCCAGCTCGATCCTACATTCGTGAAAGTCGTTTCTTGGTACGACAACGAGTGGGGCTATTCAAACAAAGTTTGTGAGATGGCTCGCGTAATCGCAAAATAATTTGCCTCAGGCAATAACAATAGGAAAGGGCAGCCGATTGCGGCTGCCCTTTCTTTTTTAAAATTAGGGCTTTCTATGCCCTCACGCTTTTATGAGTATTTCCGGGTGGGGGCTTATATGTCGCCTTGGTTCTTTTCGTCGACCCGGAAAGTCGGCGGGTCTATGCGGCTGGAGTCCATGGTTGAGACTTTACCGTCAGTAAATCTGATGATTATCTTGTTGTAGGAAGAGATGCCTGGAATATCGGAATGAAATTCCCATTCTTCATAGTTATTGTCGAATCTTCTGAGGTCAGGATTGCCGAACAGCTTTTCCACTTCATTCCGGGACATCCCTTGTTTTACTTTTGACATGGCCGTCTGGGTGGAAATAAAAGCATTTAAACTACCGCATCCTGCGGCAGCCAATGTCATGGCAATAAGTACAAACAGTTTGACAGAACGTTTCATATTTGACATCAGTTTAGTAATTTGCCTTAATATTCAGCGATTTAGCTGTTAGGGCCTGAGCTATTGACATTCCCTATTTCCTTCAGAAAACCGGCAATATCGCGCAGGACCTCTTTTGAGATTGTTTCAATAATCTCGCCATACTCTGACGGGCTTCCGGTCTTGCAGTGCTGGAAGAGATGGTTCAGGCCTGGATATTCTTTGATTACGGAGGACGGATTCTCCGGAAGACCGGATCTGAGTGCATCAAGATTCCGGGTTGCATCTACCTGTTTATCAAGACTTCCGTTGGCGGCGAAAACGGGGCAGTGCACCTTTGGCAGAAGTTTCTCCGGACAGAATGAAATGAAGCTGTCTATCCACGGGGAATTCTGGGCAAGAACTGCGGCAAGGTTATCCAGAGCACCTTGCGGAAGAGATGTCCCTGAGTTTCTGGCCAGCGAATCCACTATGTAGCCGGCTTTCTGCTGTGTGATTTGGGCGGCTTCCGTTTCTGCGGTATCCGCGGCTCCGTCCCCGGCATTGCAATCCCGTCCTCCGGCCATGTGCAGCAGGATCCGGTTATCCAGCACTTCACCGAGCATGGCGCAGTAGTCTTCCGTGACCTTTTCCGGTGTGCCGGCCTGCCTGAGTGCCGTGCGGTTCTGCGAAAGCAATATCTCCTTGCCGCTTACGGCGGCTCCGGCCAGACTTATCACGAAATCCACTTTGTCCCCGGCTCCTGCCATAAGCGCTATGGAACCTCCTTCGCTGTGGCCGAGAATACCGGTCATGCTGAAGCACCCGAGCGAGTCAAGGAACGCCACACCTGCCATTGCATCCTCGAAGTTGGACTGCATGGTCACTGATGCCGGGTCTCCGGTGGATTTTCCTGTGCCGCGGTCATCATATCTGAGCGAGGCTATGCCGTTGCGTGCCAGGTAGTCGGCTAAGACCAGGAACGGCTTGTGGCTGAAGATTTCTTCGTCCCTGTTCTGCTGTCCGCTTCCTGTGACCATGAGCACCACAGGAACTTCCATGGACTTTTCACCGGAGTATCCTGCAGGGTAGGTGAGTGTTCCGCTGAGAACAGCATCCCCGCTGCTGAAAGATACCTCTTCAGTCCTGTACGGGAACGGCGCCACCGGTGTCTGGGGCCTGAATATGATGGGCTTTCCGTACTTGAGGGCCAGCGGCATGGCCAGGCCTGACTGTCTGAGCGTCCCTTCTGCGCTGACAATCTCCCCGTCATTGCCAGTGCGGATGAAATGACCTGAATACGAAGCTCCTATGCTGGGGATTGAGATGGAAAGGGAGTCTCCTGTCAGAAGGTCCACCGTTGCGGGGATCAGCCCGGAGCCCTGGTCCGGGCTCTCCATGGTGCAGGTGAGATTCCCGTCCCGGTCTTTCCCGAAATTGAATACTATGTTCAGCGAGGCAGGCCCTATGGAAACTTTCCCTGACCATGCCCCGGCCATCTCCGGTATGGACTGTGGCTGCGCGGACATCCCGGCAGCCACAGTAAAGAATATGCCGGCAAGAAGGGCCGGCATTAATGATTGTCCTCTCATGTGTTATTTCAATTCCTTGATTTTCACATTTTTGAACCATACTTCATCACCGTGGTCCTGAAGGAGGATGTATCCCTCATTGAGATTCCCGAAATTTGGCCAGTCACGGTATTTGCTGTAGTCGACCAGCGCATCCCACATCTGGTTGTTGCGTTCATATTCGAGAAGTTTCACTCCGTTGAGCCAGTGCTCAACGTGGTTCCCTTCCACCACTACTACCGCGGTGTTGAATGCGTCCTTGTCGAACGGCTTGTCGGCAGGGGCCGGTATCAGGTCATAGAGAGAGCCGCATTTGCGGTTGCCTTTGACACCAAGCTTTGCGTCAGGGTGGAGGTCGTCATCGAGGACCTGGAACTCGCACCCTATGGCCGAGCCGTCCCCCTTGTTCAGTTCAGGGTCCACGAAATACTTGATTCCGCTGTTGGCTCCCGGGGTGATCTTGAAGTCCACGCTGAGGATGAAGTTCCTGTATGTCCTTGTGGTGATGATGTCACCACCGTTGGCGGATTCTCCTCCGTTGCCTTTCTGCACTTTGAGTATGCCGTCTTCTATCGTCCAGCCTTTTTCAGGGAAACCGGCCAGCTTTGCACCTCTCCATCCTTCAGTGGTCTTGCCGTCCCAGAGAAGTTTCCATCCTTCAGCGGCTTCTTTCGGGGATATGGTGTTGTCCACAAGGTTCACGAGCGGTGTGCCGCTGCACTCCGGGGTAAGGTATTTCTGTACATCAGCGGTGCATATGCGGATGTCTTTCCAGCTGACGCTCTTCCCTTCCAGCGCAGGGTCGGAGATTGCATGAACCTGCAGGGCGATGAACCCTTCGGCGGCCCCGTCATCCCATATCTCTGCGCAAGGGATGCCGTTGACCCATGTGCGGATGGAGTTGCCGAAAGCCTCTATGCGTGCCTTGTTCCACTGTCCGTTCCTGAAGGCGGACTTTGCATCAGGGTTCTTTGTGAGCGGATAGAGCCAGCCCCTGGCCGCCTCGTCATATATGCCGCCTGACCATGCCCTTCCGGAAGGGTCTATCTCGAACTGGTATCCGTGGACACGTCCGTTCTGGTAGTCTTTTGTGCTGTGGCTGCGGAACTGAACCCCTGAGTTGAGTCCGTCGTCCACCTTGAATTCGAATTCAAGTATGAAGTCCCCGTAGTTTTTGTCAGTCACAAGGAAAGTGTTCGGTGTACCGGTCTTTGATGTCCCGGTAATGACACCGTTTTCCACTTTGTAGGTGGCTTTCCCGTTCAGCCTGTGCCATCCTTTGAGGTTCTTGCCGTTGAACAGCGGCTCCCACTCCTGGGCTGAGGCCGCAGTGGCGATGGCGGACAGCAGGCATATTGCTGTAAATAACCGTTTCATATTGTCTGTATTGAAGTCAGTTTATAGTCTGTAGAATTCTTCCCAGCCTTTGCGCGGAGGCTCTCCGACGAGCATTGCGTTGGCGAATGCGTTGTTGGTGATGGTCCCTGTCCTGCTGTCGAAGAACAGCCTGGCGTTGAGCCTCTGGGCTATAACTCCGAGCGAAAATACCTGGCTCAGAGGTCCGTGTATCTCGAAAGGAGAGCGCGTCTTCTCGAGGCCCTGGCAGGAGAGGAGGAAATTCTCGAAGTGGTTTGACGGGCTTTCCGGTACTTCAGGGAGCTTGCCGGCCATCTCCCTGGCCTTTTCATCAGGTATGATGGAAAGCGTGCTGCCGTGGCTTCCGCCCTTGAAGGTAAGGTCTCTGCTGTAGATGATTTTCCCTGGGTTGAGATTTGACGGCACTGCCTCCCCCTGGTTCGTTGAAGGCACCCCTTCTGTTACCGCCGAGGCCCCGTATCCTGCCGGGAGCGGCGGGAGGTTGTCTATTCCGTCATACCATGTCACATCCACAGGAGGCATGCTCCCTCTTGACGGGAAGCGGAAAAGTATTGTGGAGGAATAAGGATAGAAGTAATCGTTGTGTCCGTCTGCCCTGAGCATGTTGATTTCATACGGCAGGCCGAGCTGGAGGAATTCATGCGCCGTGTCAAGTATGTGTGCGCCCCAGTCACCCAGCGCACCCATGCCGAAGTCGTACCAGCACCGCCAGTCTCCCTGGTGGTATTTTGAGTTGAATTCATGGTAAGGCCTTGCGCAGAGCCATGTATCCCAGTCCATTCCTGCCGGGACCGGCTCTTCCTCCGGCATCCTGTATATCCCTGCGGCGTCCCATTTGTGCCAGCGCCTTTCGTTGTTCATGTGGGCCGTGATGGCTGTCACGTCCTTGATGATTCCGGCGTCCATCCATGCCTTGAACTGGAAGTAGTTGGCTTCGGAATGTCCCTGGTTGCCGACCTGTGTCACGACCCCTGGGTGCTTCCTGGCGGCCTCCATCAGAAGCTCGGCCTCATGGAATGTACGGCACATCGGTTTCTCCAGGTAGACGTGCTTCCCGTACGACAGGGCGAGCATGGCGATAGGGAAGTGGGAGTGGTCCGGTGTGGCCACCGCCACGGCCTCGAATTCGTTTCCGGCCTTTTCGAAAAGCTGCCTGAAGTCACGGAATTTCTTTGCCCCGGGATACATCGCCTGGACCTTCTGCGCCTGCTTGCCGTCCAGGTCGACATCGCACAGTGCGACCACCTCGACCATGCCGGTCCTGGCGAATTCATTGATGATCTGTTCGCCCCGGTTTCCGATACCGATGTAGGCGATTTTCACCTTGCCTTTGCGGCCAGGTCCCTTGCCTGCTGCTGCGGCAAAAAGGCTGTCGCCCGTACCAAGCGCCAGACCGGCTGTCGCCATGGATACGGTCTTGATGAAATTTCTTCTGGTTACCATTTCCTGTGGTTTATTCGTGATTGATTGTTTTGGTTTGAGTCATATGCCCGTCGGGGCGTGTAAATCATGTAAATATAGGAAAAATATTCACTGCCTGCTGAAAAGCCCGAACAATTCTGCGTCTATCTTGTCCGTTATCCCGGAAAAGTCCTCCGGCCTGGATTCAAAATCAAGAGTGTCTGCGTCGATGGAAAGCACCTTTCCCGGATAGCCGGCAATCCATTCTTCGTACCGTTCATTGAGCCCTGAAAGATATTCGAGGCTTAT
Organism: uncultured Bacteroidales bacterium; assembly: GCA_944326305.1. Lineage (GTDB taxonomy): Bacteria > Bacteroidota > Bacteroidia > Bacteroidales > UBA932 > Cryptobacteroides. Next base: position 58,321 of record CALVDL010000012.1, on the reverse strand, counting down.
GCTTTTTTCATAGTCTCGTCCGCGTTTCTGTATCTGTGAGACAAGATGCGGCACCGAGCACTTGAGATATATGAGGAGGTCCGGAAGCCTGACCACGGACATCATTGCATGGAAAAGCTCCATGTAGGTGCTGAAGTCACGTTCGGAGATATTCCCCATGTCCCTGTTGTTGGCTGTGAAGATATATACCCCTTCGAGTATCGTCCTGTCCTGAATGACAGTCCCTTCCGCCTTTGATATTTCCAGTATGTCCTTGAAACGCTGCGTAAGGAAGTACACTTCAAGATTGAACGACCAGCGCCTGATGTCTTTGTAATAGTCTTCTATATAGGGGTTGTATGTCACGGCCTCGTATTTCGGGGTCCATCCGTAATGCTCCGAAAGCATCCTGGTGAGAGTGGTCTTGCCGCTCCCGATATTTCCTGCGATTCCTATGTGCATAATATATTAATGTGTGTTAAATATTGTTTCAATACACGAAAATAACGAAAATATACTTCATTCCAACGTGTGTTTTTCCCGCCCGGCCACCGGATTCCATGAATTTCATACGAAATTGCCTATCTTTGCGCCCCGGATTTCAGAAGAACATGTTATGAACAGATTCAAAGGTGTACTCTATGGAATATCGACATCGGTCACATTCGGGCTGATACCTCTTTTTACACTGCCTCTCATGGGCAGGGGGATGGTCTATGATTCCATACTTTTCTACCGTTTCTTTTTCGCGTCCATCGCTCTCGGGACAGTGATGCTCATAAAAAAGGAGTCATTCAGGATAGAATGGAAAGACCTGCCTGTATTTATCCTGCTTGCGGTATTCTACACTTTCTCGTCCCTTTTCCTGTTGTATGGCTATGGATATATGGGTGCGGGAGTGGCAACTACGCTGCATTTCACCTACCCGGTCTTTGTGACGCTGCTCATGTTTTTCATCTTCAGGGAGAGGACCTCACTGGTGACATGGGTGGCCATAATCCTTGCCGTGTGCGGTGTGGCCCTGCTTTCCCTTCCTTCCACAGGTATGTCCGCGGATGTAAAGGGCATTGTCATCGTGATACTGTCCGCCGTGGCATACGGAAGCTATATTGTAGGTGTGAACAAGTCCAGGGTACGCAACATGAACAGCCGCAAGCTGGCGTTCTACGTGTTCATTTTCACAACGCTGATTTTCGGAGGGAAGACCGTTGTCTCGAATGACTTCCAGCTTCCTCCTGACCTGTCATCGGTAGGTATAATGGTACTTCTTGCTGTCCTTCCTACGGTGGTATCGAATATCACTCTGGTCCTTGCCGTGCAGAATATCGGAGGCACCCTGACATCTGTCCTCGGTGCCCTTGAACCTCTGACCGCTGTCTGCATCGGTGTACTGGTATTCGGAGAGGATTTCACCTTGAGGGAGGGTTTCGGTATCCTTCTGGTGCTTGTCGCGGTGACGGTGATTGTGCTGACAGGTGCAATACAGGGCAAAATGAGCAAGGTGTTCAGAAAAATCAGACCCCGCCATGCATAAAAAACATGACAATAGGGACAATTGTTATAATGGACTTATATTCAATATATGTAACATAATAGTTTTAATCTAAAACTTTTTTGTTATGTGAAAAATAGGGGCAAAAACCGGGAAAACTGCCACATGAAACAGTGTTTCCGGGATGAATATCATCCGCCCCGGGCTGGAAAAATCTGATGTTTTTTGTGTAAGTTTGTGCCGCAATTCCTTATTGATTGTTCTATATGAAAGATTACGGATTCTTGAGGGTGGCTGCCGCCGTTCCGGTAGTTAAAGTGGCCGATCCGGCAGTGAATGCCGAGAGGATATGCAGCCTTATAGGCGAGGCTTCATCCAAGGGTGTTTCGCTCCTTGTTTTCCCCGAGCTATGTGTTACCGGCTATACATGCGGAGACCTGTTCGGACAGCAGATGCTGACAGAAAGTGCGGAGAAGGCGGTCGGCAGGATAAGGGAGTATACCCGGGGCAAGGCTGTCACTGTCGTGGTTGGCGCTCCGGTAAGGTTCGCGGACCGGCTGTACAACTGTGCTGTGGTCATCCGTAACGGGAACATCAAGGGGATTGTGCCGAAGATACACCTCCCTGAATATAATGAGTATTATGAGGCAAGATGGTTTTCTTCCGGCAGGGACTTCCTGGAAGGCCCGTCCTCTGTCTCCGGGCGCTTCCTCTCCAACGGGAAGGACACTGTCCGGGAGGGTTTCCATGCAGAGATAACCTATTCCGGGTTCAGGACCAATATCTCGCCTGACATGCTTTTCTCCATTGGCCGGGCGACATTTGCGGTAGAGCTGTGCGAGGACCTCTGGACGCCTGTGCCGCCGTCCTCCTATCATGCCATTGCCGGTGCACAGGTCATATTGAACCTTTCTGCGAGCAATGATGTGCTGATGAAGCACGCGTACCGCTGCGAACTTGTCCGCCAGCAGTCCGCAAGGACCATGTCTGCGTATGTATACTGTTCTGCCGGATTCGGGGAGTCGACACAGGACGTAGTGTATTCAGGAGCGGCAATGATATGCGAGAACGGCACACTGCTGTCAGAAAATGAACGCTTCAGGACTTCCGCTTCGATGATTGTCTCAGATGTGGATATTGAAAAGCTGTCTGTTCTGAGGCAGAAGACAAGCACTTTCGGCTCCGTTGCACCGGACGGGACACGCTCCAGTGCGTATTACGGCCTTTATTCAAGGGTTGTGGCGGGGGAGCCTGCCGCGACGGATTTCGTGAAAGGGCTGTGCCGCCATGTCGAGCCGCACCCGTTTGTCCCGAAGGAAGATGAAAGGGGTTCACGCTGCAAGGAGATATTCTCGATACAGGTCACCGGACTTGCATCCCGTCTTATGCATATCGGATGCAGGCATGCCGTTGTGGGCATATCCGGCGGGCTTGACAGTACGCTGGCCCTGCTGGTGGCCGTACAGGCCTTTGACAAGGCCGGTCTGGACCGTAAGGGTGTCATCGGTGTCACGATGCCCGGCTACGGGACTACCGGCAGGACATACCGTAACGCCATGGCCCTGATGCAAGCCTTGGGGGTGACTGTAAGGGAGATTCCTATCAGTGAAGCCTGTGACCTGCATTTCAGGGATATAGGCCACGACAAGAGTGTGCATGACGTCACATACGAAAATACACAGGCCAGGGAGCGCACCCAGATACTGATGGATATAGCGAACCAGTGCGGGGGGATTGTAATCGGGACAGGAGACCTTTCCGAACTCGCGCTCGGATGGGCTACATATAATGGGGACCACATGTCGATGTACGGAGTGAATGCAAGCATCCCGAAGACGCTGGTGAGGCATCTGGTGGGCTGGGCGGCAGGTCTTCTGCCGGAGGCAAGGGATATCCTGCTCGACATTATCGACACCCCTGTCAGCCCGGAACTCCTTCCTGCGGATGAGGCCGGAAACATCTCCCAGAAGACGGAGGATCTGGTGGGACCGTACGAGCTGCATGATTTTTTCCTCTACAATTTCTTCCGTTTCGGGTATTCCCCTGAAAAGCTCCTTTTCCTTGCAGTCAAGGCTTTTGACGGCGTATATGGCGTGGATGTGATCAGGAAATGGCTCAAGGTATTCATCCGCAGGTTCTTCACTCAGCAGTTCAAGCGCTCTTGCCTTCCGGACTGCCCGAAAGTCGGGTCCGTTTCATTGTCTCCGAGAGGTGACTGGAGGATGCCGTCCGACGCATCATTCAAGGTTTTCCTTGACAGTATTGAATGACATCCTGCAAGCCAATGGCAATATGCAATGACAGACACCTTCCATATTCGGTTTCCCGATATGGAAGGTGTCTGTAAATTTCTGTCCGGCAGGAAATTAAAGTTCCTCGAAGTTCACGTCGGAGAACCCGTTCTCAACATCCTTGTCCTTGTCCTGAGGAACGGAATTTACGGTTCCCGCCTCTCCTGAAAGGCAGTTCTCCCTGATGTAGTCGATTACCTCCTGGAGTCCTTCAGCGAACTTGTCGAAATCCTCCTTGTAGAGGAAAATCTTGTGCTTGTCGTATGCGAAACGGCCGTCTTTCTCGACCTTGCGCTTGCTTTCAGTAATGGTCAAGTAGTAGTCATTGCCCTTAGTGGACTTGACGTCAAAGAAATATGTTCTTTTGCCGGCACGTACGGGCTTTGAATAAACATCTTCTCCGGAGCGTTCCCGGTTATTCACCTCATCGAATTCTTCACTATACATTTGGATGTATTTTTAATGTAAATCTCCGCAAATTTAGGGATTTTTCTGAAAATGCATATATATTTGCACAAAATTTCGTAAACCGTATGCTCAATAGACGAATCTTAAGAATCAAGGCATTCAAAGTTCTTTATTCAAGTGTGCTGTCAGGGAATATGTCCATATCGGAAGCCAGGACACAGCTGGAGCTTTCATGCGAGGCTACACGCGACCTGTATATATTTATGCTCGGCATAGTGTCCCCGCTGACATCCATAGCGAAGGAGAGGATAGAGTCCGCGAAAAGGAAGCTCGTCCCGACCGAGGAGGACCTGAATCCGAACACCCGCTTTGCCGACAACAGGCTTGCGGCCCTGCTCGACAGCGACCCTGATTTTACAAAGATATTCAAGAAGAAGAAGTTCTCGTGGGAGCCTTACGATATATTCCTGAAGAAGATATTTACATCTGTCCAGTCCCGTCAGTACTATGCAGACTACATGTCTTCGGGAGAGTCCTCCCTTGCATGTGACTGCAGGCTTTTTATCAGGATTTTCGAGGAGGAGTTTACTGAAAGCCAGGAGCTGGAGCAGATACTTGAGGACATGTCCATCTACTGGAATGACGACCTGGCGTATTCTCTTACCTATGTGTGCCGGACTCTGAAGTCGTTGGCGAAAGGGGAGAGGTGGAGCCTTCCGCCGCTGTACCAGAGCGATATGAAGACCGGTCCGGGCATTGAGAGCGACAAGGCCTTTGTCACAAGGCTCCTGCAGGCCGCCGTCTCCGGCTACGAAAAGTATTCTGCACGTGTCGCATCCGCGGTGTCCAACTGGGACAATGAGAGGATTGTGAGTACGGACATGGCGATTATTGTCCTCGGCCTGGCCGAAGCTGTGGAGTTCCCGAATATCCCGGTGAAGGTGACCATAAACGAATATGTGGAAATATCGAAATATTACGGTACCCCGAAGAGCCGCATTTTCGTGAACGGGCTGCTTGACAGGCTCATTTCGTCCATGGTGGACGAGGGTCTTGTGGTCAAGGGCGTGAATCCCGGAAAGTGATTTTGTTTTTAACTGATAAAGCCTTATTTTTGAGGCCGGATTTTTTTAACATTAAACAGAACAGAAAATGAATTTCCTTACTATTGTACTACAGGCACAGGCTGCCGGCGGGCAGCAGGCAGGCAGCGGATGGTCCATGTGGGTTATGCTGATCCTCATCATTGTCGTAATGTGGTTCTTCATGATCCGTCCGCAGAGAAAGCAGCAGAAGGAGCTCCAGAAATTCCGTGAAGGGCTGCAGAAAGGGGACCGGATTGTCACTATCGGCGGTATCTACGGGACAGTTGTTGAAATCAAGGAGAAGACCCTGCTTATCGAGGTTGACAACAATGTCAAGATCAAAGTCGACAAGAATTCAGTTGTAAAGGATTTCTCGGACACCGTTCAGCAGTAGTATAGCCATGCTGTAATGAGAGACTTCTTTCATAAGATATTGAAGTTGATGAACATCAGCGGGAGGGACTGGACTGTTTTTCTTCTGGCCCTCCTGCTTGCTTTCAGTATATGGCTTATCCACAACCTTTCCCTGCGCTATACGGACTTCATGCAGGCGTCTGTGGAGGCTACAAGCAATATCGAGGGGCATTATTTCAGGTCCTCCAACAGGAGCGATGTGATTGCCAGGTGCCAGACCACCGGGTACAACATTGTGCGTAACGGCATGTTTTCCGGCAAGAGGAAAGTCACTGTGGCCTTCGATGCCGCTTCCCTGCACCACAAGTCCGGCGAGACCTACTACATCACCTCCTCCGAGCTCAAGGAGTCTGCACATCTGATATTCGGGGACAATGTCCAGATCGAGTATTTCATTACAGACACTCTTTTTTTCAGGTTCCCGTATGAGAACCACAAACGGGTTCCCGTCAATCCCGTACATGTCCTGGCCTTCAAGCCGCAGTACACGGCCGTCTCCCCTCTGGAGATCGAGCCGGATTCAGTGACAATCTATGGGGAACCTTCACATATAGACGACATTACCAGGATCAATACAGACGCGATAAAGGTCGGGGACATCTCTACAAGTATCCACGGCGTCGCCAAGCTGGAGAGGATAAAGGGCATCAGGCTTTCCGAGACCGAGGTGCACTATTCCCTGCCGGTGACCCGTTTTGTGGAGATACCGGTGACTGTAGGTGTCCAGGCGAAGAATGTCCCCCCTGGAAAGTCTCTGATGATATATCCTTCGATCGCCACTGTTACGCTGCGGTGCGATTTCCCTGTGATTTCAGACCTTTCTGAAGGTGTACGTGTGCATGTAGACTATAACGAGTTCGCTGAATCCCTGGGCGGACGGTGCATGGGACGTATTTCCTCCCTGCCGCAGGGTGTCATAAACTATTCTATATCACCCAGGTTTTTCGAGTGTGTCGTCAAGGACGAGAAATGAAGACGCTTGTGATAACAGGCGGGATAGGCAGCGGAAAGTCTGCCGTCTGCCGTCATTTCGCCTCAAAGGGCATTCCTGTCTATGATTCCGACAGCAGGACAAGGCAGCTGTATGACAGCGACAGGGATCTTGTGTCCAGGATTTCCCGTGCCCTCGGTACAGACATTACCGGCGCGGACGGGAAGGTGTGCCGCAGCAGGCTTGCGTCGGTAATCTTTTCCGATGCGCAGAAGCTTTCAGCGCTCGAAAGCATAGTCCATCCTGCCGTAAAGGAAGATTTCGTCAAATGGCGGGATTCTTTCCCGGAAGGGAGCGTGCCATTTGTTGTCATGGAATCAGCAATAATCCTGGAGAAGCCGCTTTTCAAGGACATTGCGGACAGGGTCCTTCTGATAGATGCTCCTGTTCAGGTGCGGATGGAGAGGGCTGTACGCAGGGACTGTGTGGCGGCAGATCGGATAAGGAGCAGGATGGCCGCGCAGAAACTCCTCAATGACATATCGGAAGGTCTGGCGCGCGCCGATGCGGACTATGTAATCGTCAATGATTCCGATGAGGCTGCCCTTTTCCGGAAGGCGGATTCGGTTTACGCCTCCATGTGCGGTATGGCATGAACGGGTGGGTAAAACTTGTCTGCAGTTATTTTTATCAAAATCAAAACAGTTTCTTATATTTGCCACCTGAAATAAACTGACAATAAAAGTATGAAAACGGATCTTACGAAGATTCTGTCCATTTCCGGGCAGAGCGGCCTGTTCAACTATATCTCGCAGGCAAGGGCCGGTGCGATTGTGGAGGCTCTTTCAGACAAGAAAAGAAGCTGTTTCGGAATGAACAGCAGGATTACGACGCTGGCTGACATATCTATCTATACGGACGAGGGGGAGACAAAGCTCAAAGAGGTGTTCCTCAAGATGAAGGAAGTGCTCGGGGATGCAGACGCCCCTACATCGAAATCTTCTCCGGAGGAGTTGAAGTCCTTCTTTGAAAAGGCTCTGCCGGATTACGACAGGGACAGGTTCTATGTGTCCCACATGAAAAAGGTCGTGGACTGGTATAATGCCCTGAAGAAATACGCATCCCTTGATTTCGAGGAGGAAGACGGCAAAGAGACGGCTTCTGAAGAAGGTCAGGAGTAACGGGCATGCAGCAGAAGCAGACACTGCAGGCAGTCACTATGGGCTGCTCGAAGAACCGCGTGGACACGGAGCATATCCTTGCCCGTGCGGTCTCTTGTTATGAGGTCCTGCCTGAAGACTGGGACGGCGGGGCGGACTGTCTGCTGATAAACACCTGCGGCTTCATCGGTGACGCAAAGGAGGAATCCATCCAGATGATACTGCAGGCTGTGGAAAGGAAAAAGTCCGGCGACTACGGGCAGGTAGTGGTGTTCGGCTGCCTTTCCCAGAGGTATTCCGATGAAATGCCAGGCCTGATACCGGAGGTGGATGCCTGGTTCGGGGCAAGGGACTTTTCCCCGCTTCTTGAATATCTTGGCATTAAAGGGCAGGATGACAGCCGGACAGGCAGGCTGCTTACCACTCCGGGGCACTATGCATACCTCAAGATTTCGGAAGGCTGCGACAGGCGGTGCGCATACTGCGCCATACCGTTTATCCGGGGCAGGCATGTCTCGGTGCCGATGGAGGAGCTGGTGGCGGAGGCCGAACTGCTCAGGGACAAGGGTGTCAGGGAGCTGATTGTCATAGCTCAGGACACTACATATTATGGCCTGGACCTTTACGGGGAGAGAAAGCTGGCGGAACTGCTTGAGAGGCTTTCGGGGATAGACGGGATAGAGTGGATAAGGATACACTATTCCTATCCTGACGGGTTCCCGCGCGATGTCCTCGATGTAATGGCCGATAATCCGAAGGTATGCCGGTATATGGATATTCCTCTCCAGCACATATCCGACAAGGTTCTTGATATGATGCACCGGCATGTGGACGGCGCATGGACCAGGGCCTTGATAAAGGAGATGAGGGAGCGTGTGCCGGGGGTGGTGCTGAGGACTACTATGATAGTGGGGCATCCTGGAGAGGGGAAGAAGGAATTCGCGGAACTCCTGGAGTTCGCGAAGGAGGCCCGCTTCGAAAGGCTGGGTGCGTTCACATATTCGGAGGAGGAAGGCACATACGGGGCCGGGCACTACAAAGATACCGTGCGTCCTGCCGAGAAACAGCGCCGTCTTGATGAACTGATGACCCTTCAGAGCGGTATTTCGCTGGAGTTCAACCGTTCCCGTATCGGCACGGAAGAGAAGGTGATAGTAGACAGCTTTTCCGACGGCGTGTTCGTATGCAGGAGCGAGTTCGAAAGCCCGGAAGTGGACGGTGAGATACTTGTCAAGTACGACCCGGCCGCATTTGAAGGCTCTGAACCGTATTCTTTGGTAGGGGAGTTCATGAAAGTAAGGATAACAGGAGCCGATGAATATGACCTCATCGGCGAAGTAATGGATATTCTTTAAATTTTTTGCCATGGGGAGGTTTCCGATATTGCTTGCCGGACTGTCTTTTCTGGTTGTTTCTTGCGGACCGCTGGCCTTTACTCTGGATGTGGAGACAAGGGATGTTTCCAGGTCGGGTCTTGATCTTGCAGAGAAGACTTTTTCAGTGGTTTACGTAGACAATGGGGACAGGGCTGATTCTTCATTTGCCGCGTCTGCGGCTGACGGGTTCGCCCAGAAGCTCGAGTCCGAATACTTTTCAGGTGAGAGGCTGATCGGGGTCTACAGGCTCGACAGCATACCCGGGGCTGTATATTCTTCAAAAGACACCCTGCTTAACCTGCTGATGGATGTCTCCACCGATGTCGTGTTCCTCATCGAGCCTCCCGTGCTCGGTCATGCTGTTGCCGGGGAGCCTGTAAAGGTAAAGACTGGTGGAAAGATCCCTGCAGATTCATCATACCTCTCTGAAATCGATGTGCCTTTTTCTGTCCGCCTGTATGTATATGACTCCATGAACCAGGCGGATTCTGTCTATTCCTATATCGGACGCAGTTCAGTGAAGCCTGTGGCCTATACGGATGGCCGGCAGTCAGACAGTGTGGTGATAGCAAAGGCAATCGAAGCTATCGGGGAGCCTTCGGCTGTAATAGGTCAGAGGCTTGCGGATTCGTTTGTCTCGACATGGAAGAACGAGAGCTACCAGATCATTTACTATGGAGGGGACAGGTGGCTTGAGGCAGCGGTGGCGGCAAGTGACTACCGCTGGAAAGACGCCCTTGATATATGGATAAGCCTGACCTCCACGAACAATCTCCAGAAGCGCTCCTGTGCCGAGTACAATATCGCTGTCGCGTGCTATATGATGAGGGAGTACGGGCTTGCCCTTGAGTGGCTTGACCGTTCTGATGCGGACTATCCTGTCGCAGAGGCACGCAGCCTCAGACAGAAAATCAGCTCCAGGATGAAGAAGTAGACATCCCGGAGCTGCAAAAACGGTTTTCAGTATTGTCGTTCAGTATGTCCGGCGGCGGGGAAGCGCAATCCGGACAAGGTTTCCTTCAGTCCCGGCCCTTGATTGCGGCGGCAAGGATGGATATAGGGTTCATGACCTTGTATCCTGTCGACATCTCTATCTGCCACTTGCATGTTTCGCAGTCGCAGGCGACATAGTCGGGGTCAACGGCCCTGATCTGGTCGAAAAGCGGCTTGCCTATAGCCTGGGACACCTCATAATTCTCTTTCTTGAATCCGTATGTGCCTGCTATTCCGCAGCAGTTGGAATCCAGCATGGTGAATTCTACTCCCGGAATCATTTTCACCAGCCTGGCGGAGAATATTCCCCAGCCCAGTTTTTCCATGTGGCACGGGACGTGGTATGCTATCCTGGCCTTGAAATCGTCTCTGAACTCAAGTTTTGCCTTCCCGCTTTCAAGAAGCCTGTAGATGAACTTTACGGCGAGTTCCATGCGGTCACGTACGGAGCTGTTGTCGACACCCAGCAGGTGCGGGTATTCGTCCCGTATGGTGAAGGAGCATGAGGACGATGTCCCGAGGACGGCCTCGCAGGATGAAAGTGCCCCTTCCATCAGCTTGATATTCCTCCTGGCATTGCGTGTGGCCTGGTTTATCATCCCGTTCGAGACAAGCGCCACTCCGCAGCATTTCTCCCCGTCCAGAAGCCTTACCCCATATCCGAGGGCATTCATCACCTTTACAAAATCTTTCCCGAGCTGCGGGTAGTTGTAGTTGGCATAGCATCCGTGGAAATATGCCACATGCCTGTCGAACTTCTCCTGGTCCCTGAGGGCGTTCTTCCTGAACCAGCTTTCGAATGTCTGTGACGAGTATTCCGGAAAACTCCTCCGGTGGTCTATTTTCAGGACTCCGTCCATGATCTGCTTCACGGGCTTGATCTTCAGTGTGGCATTGACCACCGGGGCGACCTTTGTCGCGATTCCGCCCATCATGTCCGTGCTTGCAAGCATGAAGTCCCGGAGTTTCGGCCTGGATTTTCCATATCTGATCTTTGCGGCCTGGATTATGTCCCCTATCCTCACACCGGAAGGGCAGGCCACTTCGCAGCGCTTGCAGTTCAGGCAGTATTTCAGCGTCTGGTCGAAGAATATGCCTTTTTTCAGCCTGAGCCTTTCCCCGTCCGGCCCGGCCTGCTTGGGGCCAGGGTATTCCGGGTTTACAGGGACGACAGGGCAGTAGACCGTGCAGACAGTGCATTTTATGCACTGTTCGAAATTGTTTTCGCTTATGTTGTTCTCTTGCATTTTCATCTCGGTCATAAAATGGTCATAATGTCGTGTTTACGCTTGAAAGGATGCTGTCCGCCACGTACATGGCAGTGAAAATGGCAGTCCCTGCCCCGCTTCCTTCGTAGAGCGGGTTGCTCCCGCCTAAGACAGAGCCTGCTGCATAGAGGTTCTCTACCGTACTGCCTTCTTTGATGCATCTCATCCTGCTGTCAGTCCTGATCCCGTATGATATGTAGTTCTGCCTGTTGAAGAAATCCGTGTCATACCATCTTTCCCTCTGGGTGTCGGAGATGATGTCGAGCCCGAAGATGTTTTCGACTATGCGCTCCGGTGTGGCTGAAAGCCCTTTGCTGAAAAAACTACCGGTCGCCAGGACATAGCTGTCAGCTTCGAGCCGTATGTCACCGAAATTCACGGTTCCAATACTCATGACCCTGGACCCTGCCAGTTCCGGGGACAGCGCGGTATCTCCCGCCAGGAATACCCCTCCGGATGCCTCGAACTCCTCCTTGAGCCTCATTTGTGTCCTGATGCCCGGGACGGACGGCGGCATGGTAGCTACGAAAAACACCTCCCTGCCGATGGCTTTTGTGAGCCTGTCTTTCACTTCCGGGGTCCTGAGCCCGAAAACTGCAGGGAGCAGCACTGCCTCCTCGTCCTGCAGCTGCTGCTTTATCTGGCTGACAGCCTTGTCGGCGCACTCCTGGCGGTCAAGCACCCTGGCGATGTTTGCAGAGCGCATCTCGCTCGGGTTTCTGCGCAGGCGCTGCATTTCCTCTATGTCTATGACCGATGTCCTGCAGGCTGTCCCCCTGCTTTCAAGCGATTCGGCTATGAACGAAGTGTTGAAGTCAAGGAAGCCTTCTATATTGGCAATCAGCACCTTTTTCCACGGTACGCTCTCGTTCTCGAGCAGGCTGAAATCTTCCAGGGACAGCCATGTCGGCTTGAAGTTCCCTGTGGGGGTGATCCTGTAGCCGTTGCTGAAAGGGTCGCCGCCCAGCTTGATTCCGCATCCGCTGAAGAACTCCTTGACACTTCCCATGTATCCTGTGAGCCTCTCTTTTCCTATTTTGCTGTAAGGGTGCTCCTCCGGCAGGTTTCCGAGCGCTTCTTTCAGGTCTTTTGTAGTTTTCCCGTCCGGAGTCCTGTCCAGGAAGTCGAAATATCCGGAGGAAAAATGCATTGCGCTCTGCCCTGATGATATAATGGCGCACTTGCGTCCGGCCTTCTGCAGCCTGAGGCCGCATACCAGTCCCGAGAGTCCGCCTCCTATTATGATGGAATCGAATTTCATGTCCTAATTAATTTTCTAAACCACAAACACCTGTATATATCCACTGCGAGTATTCGCTCTCGCGGAGCGCGTCGCCCCAGCCTACCGGATATATGCCTTTCCACCTTTCGTTCAGGAAATGTTTCAGGTCTTTTTTCCCTTCCCTGGCGCAGTTGCCTGCCTGTGAGATCAGCCCGGCCGCACGGCAGGCGCACAGTTCGCCCTGGCAGGTGCCCATGCCGACCCTAGTCCGGCGCCTGAGGTCCACAAGATTATGTACATCAAGCTCTTCCATCGCATACCGTACTTCGCCTACGCTCACTTCCTCACATTCGCATACGAGCGAAGTGTCATACCTGTTTCCTGCAGGTATTCTGCTCGTAAGGTCCCCGTGCCTGCCGGCTGTGGCTTTCCTGATGGTGCCTGCACTGCCCCATATCTTTTTTGAAATGACCTCTATATCTTCGTTTTTTGAGCCGGGAAGCGGAATGTCCATGGTCTGGCACTTCCTGTCTACGCCGAGTTTTCTGCATACGGCGTCGGCGGTCCATTCTGCCATGAGCCTGTAGGTCATGAGTTTTCCGCCTGTTATGCTTATGAATCCCTTGATGCCGTCACGTGTCTCGTGGTCAAGAAGGACAATTCCTCGGCTGATATTCCTGCCGCTCGGGTCATCATCCGCAGACACAAGCGGCCGCACACCGGCGTATGCGCGCAGTATACGCGTAGTTGCCAGGGACGGTGCCAGTTTCGCCCCTTCGGTGAGGAGGAGGTCCACTTCGTCCGGGGTAACCTTCATGTTGTCGACCTCGTCGAATGGGATGTGGCTCGATGTTGTCCCGATTACGCATACGGTGTCTCCCGGTACGAGTATGTCGGCGTTTGCAGGCTTGCGGCATCTGTTAAGTACCACGTTGTTGACCCTGTGTCCGAAGATAAGCAGTGCCCCCTTGGCCGGGAACATGTTGATCGTGACGCCGGCCATCTCCGCTATCCGGTGTCCCCAGATTCCGCCTGCATTCACTGTCACGGGGGCATAGAACTCCAGGTCCTCGCCGGTGATATGGCTGTGTACCCTTACCCCTTTTACCGTATTTCCGTCCTTGATGAAGCCTGTCAGCTCTGAATACACCATAATCTTCGCCCCATGCAGCTTGGCGTCTGTAATGTTGGCGCTGGTGAGCCTGAACGGGTCGACGGAACCGTCAGGCACCTTGACAGCGCCTATGATTGACGGGTTCACAGACGGCTCCATGCGGATAGCCTCCTTAGGGTCTATTATCTCGGCCCCGATCCCGGCCGACCTGCATGCCTGGGCGAATTTTTCCTGATAGGCAAGGTCATCTTCAGGAAGCGTGATGAAAAGTCCGTCTGTCTCCTCTACGCAATGCCGTGCAACTTTGCGCAGTATCATGTTCTCCCTGATGCATTCCTGTGCTGACTCCTGGTCCGTGACCGCGTATCTGGCCCCGCTGTGGAGCAGTCCGTGGTTCCTGCCGGTTGCCCCTGTAGCGATGTCATTCCTCTCTATAAGAAGTACATCAAGCCCCCTCAAGGCACAGTCCCTGGCGGTTCCGGCACCGGTAATGCCGCCTCCGATGATTATCACATCGAATTCGTTTACGTTTTTTTTACCGTGTTGGCTCATTATGATAAATAAAGGTGTTTCATTTTGAAATGCAAATATAAAAATATATTTCGAAACGAAATGATATTTATAAAAAAACCGTACAAAAAATGAATGCCCCCTGTCCGGACACGTTCACGTCAAATTATTTTTTAACTTTGACGCGAATTTGAAAGCAGTATTATGAAGTACGTCATATCGGTCTGTTCATTATTGGCCTGCATTATTTTCAACGTTCTTGCCGCTTTGCCGGCCTACAGCCAGAAAGCCAGGTTTGCCTACGATGTGGATTTTGAAGTGAATTTCGACAACAGGGAGTACAGTGTCTCCAGGTTTTCTTCATCAAGGACCATCTTCGGTGCCCGCCTCACCCCTTCCGTCGGGCTGGAGCTTGATGAACGCTCCGGAAACGGCAGGCACTTCATTATGGCGGGGATCGATGTGATGAAGGACTTCGGTGATTCTCCGGTATCGCCTTCGGTCACCGGGGACAGTGGCAGCGATGAGCTCTCATCCAGCAAGGAGAACTGGGACCTTTTCCATGAAATCACATTGTATTACAGGTATTTCCTGACCAAGGGCAGGACCGAAATAGGCATAACGGCCGGAATATTCCCGCGCCGTTTCATGGAAGGTGAGTATTCCCGGGCCTTCTTTTCCGACTCATTGAGATTCTATGACAATAATATAGAGGGCATGATGTTTTCGTTTACCCGTCCTTCATCCTATTTTGAGATAGGTTGCGACTGGATGGGGATGTTCGGGACCGACCGCAGGGAGCGTTTCATGATATTCTCCTCCGGACACGGGAGCCTGTCGGAGATGTTTTCACTGGGATATGCGGCATATCTGTACCATTTTGCAGGCTCTGAAAATGTCTCGGGGGTGGTTGACAACGCCCTTGTAAATCCGTACGCCACTCTTGACCTTTCCCGCAGGACAGGTCTCCAGCGGCTGGATTTCAGGCTCGGCTATCTGCAGTCCATGCAGAATGACAGGAAGAATATAGGCAAATATACCTTCCCGCTCGGAGGCGAGTTCACGGTGTCTGTCCGCAATTGGAACGTGGGCCTGGAGAATTACCTGTTCTATGGCACCGATATGATGCCTTATTACAGGAACCTCGATTCCGGAGGTATTATGTACGGAGACCTGCTGTATATGGGCGAGCCTTTCTACAAGGTGAAGCTGGACGGGGACGGTGCCGGCTTATATGACCGGGTCGAGGTGTACTATGAGCCACGGATCTCAGATTTCCTTTCCATAAGGGCTTCTGTTGTAGCCCATTTCAATGGCTGCTCCTATTCCGGCCTGCAGCAGGTCGTCACCATGAAATTCAACCTCGGGACCCTGCTCCAGAAGAACAGGTCCGGACAGAAACCGGCCCCGCGTCCAAAAGTGAAAATACAGGAGAGGAACCTTCAGGGATGGATTATATGAAAAGCCGGACAGACATGATGACGCAGGATACATTGAATATAGCGCTGGTGGAATTTTCCCCCGTGTGGGAGTCTCCGGCAGAGAATTTGGGGACTTTGGACAGGGTGTTTACGCAGATTGCAGGCGGTGCCCTTCCGTTGAAACCTGACCTTGTGGTGCTCCCGGAGTTCTTTGCCGTGGGGTTTACGATGAATCCTGACGTGGCAGAGCCTTCAGACAGCTCCGCCACCCTGTCATGGATGGAGAAGACCGCTTCAAGGTTCGGCTGTGCAGTGGCCGGGTCGGTCCCGGTGAAATCCGGCCGGGAGAGGTACAACAGGATGTTTTTCGTCACCCCGCCTGTCTCTGTAGGGAAGGCGGATGCGGACTTCTATGACAAGTCATACCTTTTTTTCGGGGGAGAGGATGCCAACTACTCAGGTGGGACGCTCCGCGGGAAGATGTTTTCGTTCAGGGGATGGCGCATCCTGCCGGGGATATGTTTCGACCTCAGATTCCCTGAGCTTGCCAGGAATTCCGGTGCAGAGCCTTATGACCTGTATCTGAATGTTGCGAACTGGCCTGTGGCGCGCAATGCAGCTGCCGATATTCTGCTGAAAGCAAGGTCCATAGAAAATGTGTGCTGGTCGGTGTTCTGTAACAGGACAGGTGCTGACCCCCTGCTTGAATACAGCGGAAATTCAGCTATAATAGACTATCGCGGGAGGAGCCGGGGGAAAAGGTATACGGTGGAGGGGGTTCCTGTAGTATGCGGTACCCTGGAGAAGGCCCCGATGCTCCGTTTCCGCAGCGGGTTCCCTATCCTGGACCTGGTCAGATGACGGGGAGAGGTGTCTTTTCCTGTCGTTTCGACCGGACGCAGCGAGTGGAGAATATTGGTTTTAGGATAATAAATTTAATATAATGAAAAGATTTTCAGTTTTTTCTGTCCTGGTCCTGGCTGCTGTCTCGTGCAGCGGCCCCAAAGACGGGACCTACAGGTTGCAGCTGTTCACAACCAATGATGTGCACGGGCGCTATTTCGACTCCCTCTATGTCGAGGACGGGACGCGGCAGTCGCTGTATGCCGTCTACCATTATGTAGACAGCGTCAGGAAGGCGGACGGCCCTGAAAATGTGATATTCGTGGATGCCGGGGACTGCCTGCAGGGGGACAATGCCGCCTATTATTACAATTATGTGGATACACTTACCCCTCACCTGTATGCCCGTATGGCCAACTATATGGGCTATGACGCTGTGGCTGTGGGAAACCACGATGTGGAGACCGGACATGCTGTGTATGACCGCGTGGCGGACCAGATGGATATGCCTTTCATGGGGGCGAATGCGCTCCGCAATGACAACGGCAAGCCGTATTTCGCCGATTATACGGTCATCAGGAAAAACGGCCTGAAAGTCGCCATCCTCGGGTTCACCAACCCTAACATGAAAAACTGGCTCTCCGAGGAGCTCTGGAGCGGCATGCATTTCGAGTCGCTGATCCCGCTGGTGCAGCAGGATGTGGACAGGGTGGTGGCGAAAGAGCACCCTCATGTGGTGGTTGTGGCTGTCCATTCAGGTACCGGCAACGGGGACGGCTCCATGCTTGAGAGCCAGGGTCTGGACCTGTTCAATACGCTCCGGGGAGTGGACTTCCTCATCTGCTCGCACGACCACCGTCCAGTGGTATATTCGAAGGAAGACCTGTGCCTGATCAATTCCGGCAGCCATTGCCGCAATATCGGACACGGTGTTGTCACCCTGGAGGTCAAAGACGGGGAAGTGGTTTCCAGGGAGCTGTCAGCGGAACTGGTACCGGTACGCAAGGACGCGGCCGATCCCGGTATGAAGGAAGCGTTCCGCAAAGATTTCGAGGCTGTCAAGGCATTTACCGTAAAGCCGGTAGGTACACTTGTGAGGGGAATGAGGACACGGGATGCGTATGAGGGCATGTGCGACTATATCAACCTTCTCCATACACTGAACCTCTCCTGTGCCCCGGCGCAGATTTCGTTCGCCGCTCCTCTGACTTTCAACGGGAGCGTGGAAGGAGGTACATTGCTGTATAATGACCTTTTCACCATATACCCGTTCGAGAACCAGCTGTTTGTGGTGAGGATGACAGGGAAGGAGATAAAGGACTATCTCGAATTCTCTTACGGTACATGGATAAATACCGTTTCCGCCGGCGGGGACGGGCATCTCCTGAAGATTTCCAACGATCCTGACCCGAGGACGGGCCAGAAACGCTGGTCTTTCATAGGGCGTTCGTACAATTTCGATTCGGCCGGCGGCCTGGTCTATACTGTGGATGTCACGAAACCGGAAGGGAGCCGGGTGGACATATCATCGCTTGCCGACGGGACACCGTTCAGCATGGATTCGGAATACAATGTGGCAATGACCTCCTACCGGGCGAGCGGCGGCGGTGCCATCATGCGGGATGGGGCCGGCATAGATACCGACAATATAGAGTCGCGTGTCGTGGCCAGGTATCCGGAAATCAGGAATATACTGTATGACTATATTACCGCTCACGGCAGCATCGACCCTGATGTCATAGGTGATGAGAAAACAGTAGGGAAGTGGAGCTTCATACCGGAGAAGATGGCATCGGAGATGATGCGGCGGGATATGAAGCTGCTGTTTGAATAGGCCTCTTCCCTATATATTTTCAGTCAAGTTCCTTCGCAAGACCGCCTTCTCCTGTCTCCTTGTACAGGGAAGGCAGGTCTTTTCCTGTCTGCTTCATCACACGTACCACCTGGTCGAATGATACGCGGTGCAGGCCGTCTGTATACAGGGCATAGATGTTCGCGTCGAGGGCTCTTGCGGCTGCGTATGCATTCCTTTCTATGCATGGGATCTGGACCAGTCCGCAGACAGGGTCGCAGGTCATGCCCAGATGGTGCTCAAGGCCCATTTCCGCAGCGTATTCTATCTGGGAGGGGCTTCCTCCCATAAGCTGGTTGGCTGCACCCGCTGTCATGGCGCATGCCACCCCGACTTCACCCTGGCATCCCACTTCGGCCCCGGAGATGGATGCGTTCTGTTTCACGACATTGCCTATCAGGGCTGCTGTGGCCAGAGAACGGATGATACGTTTGTCGCTGAAGCCGTACACTTTCTTCAGGTGGTAGAGCACTCCGGGCAGGACCCCGCATGAGCCGCATGTAGGGGCTGTGACGATGGTCCCTCCTGCCGCGTTCTCCTCGCTGACCGCCAGGGTGTAGGCGAATATCATCCCCCGGGTGCGGAGGACATCCTTGTAGCCCTCGGCGCGGATGAAATACTGTGCCGCCTTCCTGCGCAGGTGTATCGGCCCTGGGAGGACGCCTTCCTTGTCGAGGCCCCTTTCGATGGCCTCGCACATGACCTTCCATACTTCGGCGAGATAGTCCCAGATGCCTTCGTCCTCAATCTCGCTGACATATTCCCAGTATGCCTTGCCGTATTTGTTGCACCATTCGAGAAGCTCTCCCATGGTGTTGAGCGGATATATGTCAGGTGTCTCGTCCTGTGGGAGCTGCTCGCATCTGATGGCTCCGCCTCCGATGCTGTAGAACGTCCATTCGTCCTGCTTCTCCCCGTTGTCGTCTATGGATGCTATCTTCATTCCGTTCGGATGTTCCGGAAGAAAGATCTTCGGCTGCCAGTCTATCTGCACAGGACCGAGCTGCGACAGGGCGTCATTTACCGCCACGTCCGTCAGGTGGCCTTTCCCCGTTGCGGCCAGCGAGCCGTACAGTGTCACCAGGAAACGGTGTGCCTGCGGGTGGTGGGACAGATATGTCCTTGCTGCCTTGTGGGGCCCCATTGTGTGGCTGCTTGATGGGCCCTTGCCTATTCTGTATATTTCCCGTATTGATTTCATAATTATGAAATTATCCCATTATGTATTTTGCCTTGTCGCCCAGGAGGCGGTACATCAGCCAGGTGAATCCCCATGAAATGAGGAAGATGAAGATTGCCATTACCGGTACCTGGAGCGGGATTGGCAGGTTTGCCTTTCCTATGAGCAGGAATGCCGGGCCTACAATGAAGTAGTGGACCATGTATATGCCGAATCCGCACTTCGTGAGGTTGGCGAGGACACCCCTGATTTTCTCCCCGTTCACCTTCACTTTCTGGAGCAGAAGGAACACTGCGGCTGTCATCATTGCCACATTGGGGCTGCAGAAGGTGAAGAACAGCTCCATCTCCTCCTCTGTCGATGCAGGGTTGGCTGCCGCTGCGCTGAACCCGCTGTATGTGACCGCATACCCGGCCGCGAAAAGCAGGGCGGATACCAGCAGGGTTTTCGGCAGGCTCCAGCTGTTCCCCTGTTTCAGATAGTGCCCCAGAAGCAGGTAGCCGTTGAACCCGGCGAAGTAGTACAGCATCCCGAACTGGTTCCATGTGGCTTCTCCATAGAGGTAGCGGCTGATATATTCGGATGCATAGGGCAGGAACAGTGACGCGAACCATATCCCCAGGAATATCCTTTCGGTCTTCCTGTCAGCCTTTTCTATCCATGCGGAGAAGAAAGGCATGTATAGGTACAGCCCTATCAGCAGGTAGATATACCACATGTGGTTTTCCTTGAAACTGAAATTGAACGGAATCATTGCCACGTCTTTCAGCGAATCGGAAAGGGCCTGTGATTCATTGCCCTGCACATAGCAGAAGAAAGTGCCTATTATTTCTTTGGGAAGTCCCAGAACCCCGGTAAGCCACGGGAACATATTGTAGAGCACGGACCATATCAGGAATGGCCACAATACCCTGAATATCCTTTTCTTATAGAACTTGCCGAGCGACATTTCCCTGACCGGGAGCAGCAGAAGTCCAGTCATCATGACGAAAAGAGGGACTGACGGTCTCAGCAGGGAACCGTATATTGCCGCCCAGTGCCTGTATTCAGGCATCTGTCCGAGGGTGGGTGAGATATAGAAAGGGTCGATGCAATGTACACCTATCACCATGAGCATCGCTACGAGGCGGATGACATCAAGCCAGACGATACGCTGGCCGGATGCTAAAGTGTTCTGCATAATTATGAAAAAACTTTAGATGGAGTCATTCGGGAATACCACGCCCCATTCTTTGCGGAGCCCGTCCATTATTTCCATGACCTTCAGGCTTTCGCTGTGAGGCATGAATTCCGTCTCCACCTTTCCGCTGTTTATGGCGTCAATACATGCCTGGACCTGGTATTCGAAACCCGTTATCTGCTGCGGGGCATATTGCGTGTCGACGAGTATATGGTCGCTGGAGTAGATGTCCGCTTTGAGAGGATTGTTTATATTGTCGAGTATGATATATCCTTTTTCACCGTTGATGATGCCCTGCCTGTCGTTGGCGCAGCATGCAGTGGCCGTGAGCTGTGCCATCCTGCCGTCGGAATATTCGAATGTGATACTGTCCTGCAGGTCTACTCCGGTATCCGACTTAATACATGAAGAGGAGATGTTCCTGATGTCATCACCGAAGTTCATGAGCGCGAAATTGATAGCGTAGACACCAAGGTCCAGCAGCGCCCCGCCCCCGAGCTCCGGTCTCATTATCCTTTCCTTGTGGGTTACCGGATATCCCAGATGGGCCGAGAGGAATGCGGTGCGCCCGATGGCACCTCCCTCGATAAGGTTCTTTACTGTTTTCCTGAACGGCATATACCTGGTCCAGATGGCTTCAGCAAGGAAGACGCCTTTCTTTTCCGAGAGTGCTATCACCTCGGCTGCCTCGCGTGCGTTGGCCATGAACGCCTTTTCGCAGAGGACGGCCTTCCCGCTCTCTATGCACATCTTCACGTGCCGGTAGTGCAGCGAATGCGGCGTAGCCACATATATAAGGTCAACATTAGGGTCGTCAGCAAGTTCTTCATAGCTTCCGTAAGCCTTCGTGAATCCCCTTTCAGAGGCGAATTTCCGGGCCTTGTCCAGCTGCCTTGCGGCGACTGCATATGCTTCTACTCCGTCCATACCGTGCAGCGTGGCTGCCATCTTTTCGGCGATATGGCCTGCTCCGATTATACCTATCTTGAACATAATTCCAGGATTTAAATTGAAACCAGCTGCGAAGATAGGAATAAAATTCATGGAAATTTTCAGGGCAGGTCGTATTTTATGGCTTTTTTTGTACTTTTGCGCAGCAAATAAAAAACGGATTATACGATGGGCGGCTTTTTCGGAACAATCTCGAAACAGAAATGTGTCAACGACCTGTTTTACGGCACGGATTACAATTCCCACATGGGGACGAAAAAAGGTGGACTCGCTACCTATGACCCGGATCTGGGCTTCATGAGGTCCATCCACAATCTTCAGAACGCATATTTCAGGAGCAAGTTCGAGGACGAGCTCGACAAGTTCAAGGGGAATGCCGGTATCGGGGTGATTAGTGACACCGACGCGCAGCCGCTTGTTATAAATTCCCATCTGGGGCGCTTCGCGATAGTGACGGTGGCCAAGGTACAGAACCTGTCTGAACTGGAGACGGACATGCTCTCCAGGAACATGCACCTCGCGGAGCTGAGTTCCGGAGCCACCAACCAGACCGAGCTGATTGCCCTGCTGATCATTCAAGGAAAGGACTATGTAGACGGTATCGAGAATGTATTCAGGAACATAAAAGGCTCGTGCTCCATGCTCCTCCTGACGGAAGACGGGATCATAGCAGCCAGGGACAGGCTCGGAAGGACTCCTGTGGTGATAGGGAGGAAGGACGGTGCATACGCCGTTACAAGCGAGACCTGCAGTTTCCCGAACCTCGACTTCGAGATAGAGCGGGACCTCGGCCCGGGGGAGATAGTACGGCTGCGTCCTGACGGTGTGGAGCAGCTCCGCAGGCCTGAGAAAAGGATGCAGATATGCTCTTTCCTCTGGGTGTATTACGGTTTCCCTACATCGAGCTATGAAGGAAAGAACGTTGAGGAGGTCCGCTTCAGGAGCGGATACAAGATGGGGCGGCAGGACACCAGCGAGGTTGACTGCATCTGCGGCATACCTGATTCGGGTGTCGGGCAGGCGCTGGGATATGCCGAGGGCAAGGGTGTCCCGTACCACAGGGCCATCACCAAATACACACCTACATGGCCGCGCAGCTTCACCCCGAGCAGCCAGGAGCGCAGGAGCCTTGTGGCCAAGATGAAGCTCATTCCCAACAGGGCCATGCTCCAGGGAAAGAGGATACTTTTCTGTGACGACTCCATAGTCAGGGGTACACAGCTGAAGGACAATGTGAAGATACTTTACGACTACGGGGCCAGGGAGGTGCACATGAGGATAGGGTGTCCGCCCCTTATCTACGGCTGTCCTTTCATAGGGTTTTCCGCATCCAAGACAGACCTTGAACTCATTTCCCGTCGCCTGATCAATGAATTCGAGGGCGATCCTGACAAGAATCTGGAGAAATATGCAACTACCGGCTCTCCTGAATACTGTCGTCTGGTAGAGGCAATAAGGGAAAAGTTCGGCCTTACTTCTCTTAAATTCAATACAATAGAGACATTGGTGGAAGCAATAGGGCTTCCTAAATGCCAGATATGCACCCACTGTTTTGACGGTTCGAGCTCATTTTAATGTCTGCACACGGGAATCCCGGACAGGGAGTGCATGGACCGGAATATTCTGAGGTTTGCTTATGGCTGAAGACCAGAAAATAAAGGAAATCACACTCTGGAAACGTTTCCTGGAATGGGTCAGGAAACGGATTTCAGAGCATGACCTCATGCTCATACTCTCGCTTTTGGTCGGGGTGGCCTGTGGCCTGGCTTCAGTGGTGCTCAAACTTTCCATAGAATATATACATCATTCGCTCACATCATGGTTTGACGGTTTCGACTACAATTTCCTGTATCTCATATATCCGGGAATCGGGATGCTGCTCGCGATGCTTTTTGTCAGGTACGTCATCAAGGACAACATCGGGCACGGTGTCACCAAGGTGCTGCTCGCCGTCTCCAAGAACGAGTCCAAGATAAGGCCTCACAACATGTGGTCCTCACTGGTGGCGAGCTCCGTCACTATCGGGTTTGGAGGTTCCGTAGGAGCCGAGGCGCCGATAGTCTACACAGGGGCTGCCATAGGGTCCAATATCGCCAGGAAAATGGGCCTGTCGTACAAGAACATGACTATCCTCCTGGGATGCGGGGCGGCGGGAGCAGTGGCCGGCATATTCAAGGCCCCTCTTGCCGGGGTGCTTTTCACTCTGGAGATACTTCTTTTCAATATCTCCATGACATCCATCCTGCCTCTGCTCCTGTCCACTGTGTCAGCCACGGTGATATCGTATCTTTTCCTGGGGGATTCCCTGCCTTTCGAGTGTACGCTTTCCCCGTTCACGATGCACAACCTCCCGTTCTACATCGTGCTGGGACTTTTCTGCGCGCTGTTCTCCGTATATTTCACAAGGACAACACTCTGGCTCGAGGACAGGATCAAGAGCATCAGGAACCCTTATTCAAGGTGGTTCATCTCGGCTGCGGGTCTGGGTCTGCTGATATTCCTTTTCCCTCCTCTGTTCGGGGAAGGGTATGATTCCCTGTCGGTGCTGCTCAACGGAGGAGAGATTTCATTCGAGGGCGAGACTGTCCTTGCTTTTTTCCTGCACAAGCCGTGGTCCATACCCATATTCTACCTTTTCATCCTTCTCCTGAAGGTGTTTTCAATGTCTTTCACCAATGCAGGAGGCGGAGTCGGAGGAACATTCGGCCCTACGCTTTTTGTCGGGGCGATAGCAGGGTTCGTAGTGGCAAGGACGATCAACCTGTTCTTTGCAAACAGCCCGTTCTCCGTACCGGAGCAGAATTTCGTGCTCGTGGGCATGGCTGGTCTCATGGCAGGAGTGATGCAGGCCCCGATGACTGCCATCTTCCTGATTGCGGAGATTTCCGGAGGATACGAACTGCTTATCCCTCTGATTCTTACGTCTACTATTTCATTCGGTGCGACAAGGATGGTGGAGCCGTATTCGATATATACCAAGCGTATAGCCAAGAGGGGAGAGCTCCTCACCCATGACAGTGACCAGGCCGTACTCACCCTTCTGAAGACATCCGACCTGATAGAGAACGACTTCAAGTCGGTGAAGATAGACGCCACACTCGGGGAACTTGTCGATGTGGTGTCCTCCTCTTCCAGGAACATTTTCCCGGTGCTGGATTCCCGCGGTCATTTCCAGGGCTATGTGTCCCTGGAGGACATACGCCGAGACATGTTCAAGAAAGAGGAATATGACCATCTCCATGTGTACAATTTCATGAAGTCCTCCCCTGAATATGTCTATGTGGATGAAAAGATGGACAGTGTCATGAACAAGTTCGAGAAGACAGGGGCATGGAACCTTCCTGTGGTGGATGAATACCGGACCTATCTGGGCTTTGTGTCCAAGTCAAAGATTTTCTCCGCCTACAGGGAGCAGCTCAAGCAGGTCTCACACGATTGACCTGTTCATGTTAAAACTCGAAGCAGAACCCTTCTGCCCTTTCCTGTATTTTCCCGGTGAAATGCCTTTTTCCCTGGTGAACATCCTCACGAAATGGGAGACGTCACCGAATCCGGCAAGATAACATAACGTCAGTTCGACGAATTAATGATTAATAGTATTGTCATAAAAATCAATATTTTACCTTTTACGACCTGTATTCCTGTCATTCCGGATGTCCTTTTGTCATCCCGAGCATCCTTTTTGTCATCCCGAGCGGAGCCGAGGGATCTGTTAATTCTTTCTACAGATTTCTCCACTCACTTTGTTCGGTCGAAATGACAGAGAAGGTCCCGTTCGGTCGAAATGACAATTCATGTCTGTCCACCCCCAGTCACCTGCGGTGACAGCCCCTTGTTAAGGGGCGCCACCCCCATCAAGCCCCTCGCCGGGGGACCTGTCGCAGGCCACAGGCCTGCTCCTTAATAGGTAATTCGATGTAATTTAATGATTTAAATTCATCGAATTCACGTTAATATTAATCCATATTTTATATACAGTTGTAATATGAAAAATTATCTTTGTACCTGATATGAATCAAGCAGACATGGAAACAGAAAAAATGAAAATGAAGGCCGGCAAGCTGTACGATGCCAACTATGACAAAGAACTGTTGGCAGAGCGTGCGGCATGCGCCGAAATGACTTACGAACTGAATCAGTTACGTCCCTCCAAGGCGGAAGAACGGGATGCGCTGATTAGACGCATATTGGGCAAGGTGAAGGGCAGCTGCACGATTGTCTCTCCTTTCTTCTGCGATTACGGATACCACATCGAGGTGGGTGAGAATTTCTTCGCCAACATGAACTGTGTCATCCTCGACGAAGCCCCTGTGAAGTTCGGCGACAATGTGTTCGTGGCCCCGAACTGCGGCTTTTATACGGCAGGGCATCCGCTGGATGCAGAGCGCAGGAACCAGGGACTGGAATATGCACGCCCCATCACGGTCGGCGATGACGTATGGATAGGAGCCGGTGTCAGTGTACTGCCGGGCGTGACGATAGGCCAGGGAGCGGTCATCGGTGCAGGAAGCGTGGTGAACCGGGATATTCCGCCACGGGTACTGGCTGCGGGGAATCCCTGCCGGGTGATCCGTGAAATCACAGAAGAAGACAAGAAGCGATATACAGAAAATGCATGAAAAAAAGAATGTTGAACGCACGGAGGCTCGAGAAAAATAAACAGATTCTAAGAATCATTTAAAAAATGAGATTACTGTATTATTGCGCGATATAAATTTTGAGATTCGTGCTATACATACTTGAAAGACCATGCCGGTTCATTAGCTCAACAACATATTCCGGTAATATGGAATTCCCGGCATCATCTATCGGAGCGTTCTTGAGGAACAGCACTGGGACGATATTAAATTATAAATCAGAACTGTGGCGATGCCATTCTCCATTGGCGGGACCGGATGAAAGGTGTTTCTTCTACGGATTAACATTTCCCGCGCTGTTCTTCTTCAGCCATTCCATTCTGCGCATATCAGGCAGATGCCTGATGGAGAAATTTTCAAACCTGGCATTGAAGCCGTCCCCGTCAGGGCAGGCCCCCATGACACCGACCATGACCGGATGGTTGTCCTGCATCCAGGCGTTGCGCATCATCGTATATTCCTTGTCATCAAAGGAATAGAAAATCTCCACAGCGTCCAGCCGGCGCACTGCCTTTATCCACACAAAAGGTACGGGCCTCTCCAGCGGTATGATGCTCCAGTCGCTTGTGCGGTGGGTTACGACAGCACTGAGATTGTACTTCCCGTCCACGAACTCAATGCCTGCCTTTATATAATTTTCGTGGTCTATCCGCAGCATCAGCCCCGACTGGTCGAACCGGGTCTTGTAGTCACCTGATATTTTCACTTTCACCTCGAATTCCCCTCCGCGCATGGTATAAAGGAACGGGGCGTCATCCACTGTAAACCCATAATGCGATATCCGCCAGTAATCAGTCTGCGGGGTGACGTACATCGAGAGCGAGTTGTCCTCTATTTCCCACTGCTCCGGCTCATTGAACCACTGCATTTTTTCTAATGACTGCGCCATGGCTGTAAACGAAACGGCAATCATAATTCCGCTTAATATAAATTTTCTCATTTCCAGATGCTTTTGAAGTGAATAACCATTGCTTTTAAATACCTTTGCAAAGGTAAGACATTGGCATATGCTGCACAATGATTATAAATAACCATTTTGTTTCCGTCGGATGGACACCATAGACATATTGAACAGAGAATTCTCCGGGCAGGTTTTTGCCAAAGGACAGCCGTATGCTGAAATGCTGGACAGGTACAGGGACTTGGCCTGCAGCTATGCACGGATAGAAAATGCCATTGCCGTGCTGAGTGATTTGCGCACAGGTTCAAGTTACATCTATTACGGCGGATTTTCGCGGACTCTGGGAATAGACAAAAGCGGGAAGGAGGATGAGTTGTCTTCTATCTGGGAGGATGAAATCTTCCGGCTCGTCCATCCGGATGATTTGTCAGCCAAGCATTTGCAGGAGCTCCGGTTTTACCATTTCATGAAGCACCGGCCCAAGAGGGAACGTGCCGGTTATTATCTTGCGAGCAAACTCCGCATGAAAAACGCCGCGGGTGAGTATGTCCCGGTATTGCACCGGATGTTCTATATTCAGGTCCCGTGCGGGGACATCTTCTGGCTTGCCCTGTGCCTTTACGGGCCTCTGCCTTTTGACATCCCCGGCCAGTGCGTGATAATTAATTCTGTCAACGGAAATGTCACGGAGCTGGAGAAACAGGACAGCAGCAGGATCCTGTCCGTCAGGGAGAGGCAGGTCCTGGACCTTATAGACAAGGGACTGACCAGCAAGGGTATAGCCGAGACTCTATCCATCAGTGTCCATACTGTCAGCCGGCACCGGCAGGAGATTCTGGGCAAACTGCAGGTGAAGAACTCCATTGCGGCCTGCCGTGTGGCTAAAGACCTGAAGTTGATATGATGTCCTCCTTTGACTATTCTTTAAGATAAAATATTCCGGGAGAAATGCTCAAGGATGAATTGCCGACTGACAGGGGTCTGTATTGCAGTTATTATATTGTCTATATTCTCACGGAATGGGATGAAGGAGCGTACCGTCGCCTGTTTCTCGGTGTAGTCACGGTTGATGCGTGCCAGTATGCCCACCTTTCCTCTTCTGTCCGGAAATCATAAAACGACGAGGTGTACATATCCGTAAAGCGGCGTCCGGAGGATGTAGCGCAGGTTCTCATAATGCTGCATTTATTTGCAGAGAACTTTTGCCAGCTCTCCCAGACCATCTGCACCGGGCAGTTCCGGATAGGCTTTCTTCATGCCGTCCACGAAGTCCTGCGCCGTCCGGCTGTCACCGAGCACTTCCTTCATTTTCTTCAGATAGTCGATCTTGAACTGTACGGCATCGGCCTTGGCTGCCCCGCCGTGTCCGCCGATGAACAGTTCCGCTCCGGATCCCAGAGACTTCTGGGCTTCGGCGATTTCAGCGTCGATGGCTGCCGGAGAGGAAATCTGCAGGTGGCTGGCATGCGACTTAGACGGAACCCAGTGGGTGAAATATACCTTGCCACCTATCAGGATGCTTGCGCCCGGGAAATCGGATGTAGCACCGTGGCGGAACTCGAACGGGATTCCTGCCCATGTC
The DNA here is from genome assembly GCA_944326305.1 of uncultured Bacteroidales bacterium. GTDB lineage: Bacteria > Bacteroidota > Bacteroidia > Bacteroidales > UBA932 > Cryptobacteroides. The sequence continues at coordinate 29,531 of CALVDL010000012.1, read as the reverse complement.
TGCGTGGAGCCGAATGCCACTTCAGTAGCCTTGCCTGTAGGCATGTCTGTGAGGGCGTCACCGAACATCTGCGCGAATCCTGCCATCATGCCGCCGTAGATCTCTCCTTTTGTAAACTCAGGCATGCCTTCCGCCATGACCACATCATGGCTGCCGGTCCCGCCTACATGATAGTCAGTGATACGTTTCTCGACCTTCTTTCCCAGTTTGGAGAGATAGGCGTCGAATTCCACCACATTGTCCTTGAACAGAGGCTGTTCCATTGTAACGAGAGCCTTCCTGCCCTCGATGATGTAGCTTGCGTCGCCCAACGCATCGTTGGTGTAGTACACGTGAAGCTTGAAATTGCCGAGGTCATGTACCTCGAAGCGTCCTTTTTCCTGTGCCGAAGCACTTAGTGTCATACCGGCAACGGCCAGCGTCAGTAAATTCTTTTTCATACTTGCAGAAATTTTGATATTAAACATTAGTTTCAAAAAGTGTCTTTGTATCTTTTCTGCTGCAAATATGGGATGAAAAAATATTCCTGTCAAGTAGATACTTGATTCTCACATAGTTACATATAAGTAACCATTATTGGAAATGAGGCACTTGGAGTCAGGATTTATTTTTGAAAAAATTTTTTGAAAGGACGGAATATATTTCCGCGCAGAAAGCATCGGGGACGGAGTATAGAAAGTTCTTCGGGCCGAAAATAGTGGTGATGGTCGGTGCCCCGTAGATACCGCTCAATGAAATTCGTTTCATCTTGATGATTTTTATTTGTTAGTACTTGTACGGCAACCGCTCTTCTGTTGTCGTTTGCTGATGCAAAAGTAAGATGTTATTTATTGTCTGTCAAGAAGTTACAATTATAGCCAATAGTACATAACTGTCAATTCACAAGCCATGCTGAAAAAGGAAGACAAAAATTCGATATCGAGATTTGCCCGGTCCGCAATGTTATTGCGCGTTTCGGCAACAAGTGGGCGCTGCTGGTCGTACTGGTGATCCACGAACATGAAGACCATCGTCAAGCACCGCAACGCGTTCGACAGTCTGTATAAACGCACACCAAGCCTGTTCTACCTTGAAAGTATCGAACCTACGGAAGTCCAGGCCATCGAAAGAGATGACTTTTTCAATCTTGTGGAGCATGACCCCTCGGTGAGGAAATTGTATGAGGAAAAGCTCATTGACCGCTTTCATGCATACCAGCAATATTCCTCTCTGCTGTTTTCACAGGAACAGGGCTGCATATTGCAGGTCACGGGAACAGTCATGAACTGTGGCATACATGGGCTTTGGCGCATATCGTAGCCAGTGTTTTGTTTACGGTATTAATTACATTCCATGTCAGGACCCACTGGGGATGGTACAGAAGCCTGTTCCGAAATGGACTTGGGCGAAAAAGCCATGTTACCGTTGCCGTGTCTTTGATATTTATTATTTTGGCTTTCTCCGGGTATGCCTTGTTAGGAGTGGATGGTGCCGGTTCAGGATTGGGGATGTGGCATTATCGCATAGGACTGCTATCTTTGGTCCTGTTCAGTGGGCATATAATCAGGCGGATACCTGTCTTGCGAAAAAACACTAAAGGCAAATTCGAATGAATAAGATATTGGGCCTCACAACAATCGCGTTGTGGAGCTTTTTGTTTTACCTTTGCATTTGGAGCCCTTCAGGGCCGCACCGGAGCCGCATGCCCCGACGGGGCTGTCACCGTCAGGTGACTGGGGGTGGACAGGCAGGATTTACGGAGGAAATCCTTAACGTCAGTATGACGAATTTCGCTCAAAGAATATAAAATATTGATTTTAATGACAATACTATTAAACATTAATTCGTCGAACTGACGTTAAATAATTAAAGAGAAAAACAATGAAAGTATTACTGATTAACGGAAGCCCGAGGGGTAAAGGAAACACTTACATTGCCTTGTCGGAAGTTGCGAAGGCACTGGAGGCGAATGGTGTGGAAACTGAAATCGTCTCAATCGGAACAAAAGCAGTGCAGGGATGCATCGCCTGCAACCGTTGTGCGGAATCGGGAAGGTGCGTATTCGGAGATGCGCTGTACACCACGGTCCGAGAGAAACTGGAAACTGCGGATGGCATCGTCATCGGTTCGCCCGTCTATTATGCAGGTCCCAACGGCTCTCTTTGCGCCCTGCTCGACAGGCTGTTCTATTCATCATCGTCGCTGCTGCGCTACAAACCGGCAGCCTGCGTAGCCGTCTGCCGGCGGGGAGGGGCAAGTGCCACGTTTGACCGGCTGAACAAGTATTTTACGATAACCGATATGCTTGTTGTAGGCTCCCAATATTGGAACAGCGTGCATGGCCGTCTGCCAGGTGAAGCCCTGCAGGATGCCGAAGGGCTGCAGACGATGCGCACTTTGGGAAACAACATGGCATGGGTCCTGAAAAGCCTGAAAACCGGAGGCCAGCCGGTGCCGGAAAAGGAGCCGGGGATCAAGACGAGCTTCATACGGTAATCCGATGTAATTTAATGAATTGAATTACCGTATTCCGTTTGTGGGACATATCCCTGTTGACATTAGTTAACATTAGTTGACGGTCTGTTGAACAAGATTGCAGATCCTATTGCAGAGATTTGCACTGTAAAGTTCGACAGACATGAAAAAGACACTTGCCATTCTATTTATGCTTCTGCCCCTGCTGCTGGATGCGCAGGAAAAGGCGGCCTACCGCATCACCTATGACTGTGATGCATTGTACAACAGGACACGCGGTGTTTACAGGTGGAACCTTGACATCGGAAATACGACAGCTGTATTCTACAGCCCGAACTGGCGTGGGCACAGCGAAGCCGCCAAGTCGCTCCAGGGGACAGACGACATCGCTTCCGCAATGGATGCCGTCAAGCAGCTCGGCTCCCGCTATCCGAACAGGAACAGCCTCGAGATCCTTATCGGGGCACCGGAACATGGAAAATACACCTATGTGAATAAGGTCGGCGTCGATCAGCTGATGTACGAGGAGAGTCTGCCGGACATGGACTGGGAACTGACTGACAGCGTAAAGACGGTCTGCGGCTACGAATGTCACCAGGCCAGGGCAGAAGTCTATGGCAGGACATGGACTGTGTGGTATTCTACTGAAATCCCCATACCCTACGGCCCTTATGTACTTGGCGGGCTGCCCGGACTTATTCTCGAGGCAGTGGATTCTGACGGGATATTCCGTTTTACCTCAGTCGGTATAGAGGATGTGCATGACGCTACGGATGTGGACCTGTACGGGAAGACTGATGCAGTCAGATGCACCAGGAAGAAATACCTTGCCTTACGCAAGTCAAATGCCGGACAGACATATTCCGAAGCCGTGGAGAATCTTCTCGGCAAGGGCTCTGTCACAAGAATAGTGGATGCCAGCGGCAAGGACATTTCCAACCAGGTGCAGTCCGAAAAGAATTACCTGGATTTAAAGTGACTGCCTTATGCGCCTTCTGGTGTCTTTATTGGGCCTTCTGCTCTTGTATACCGTTCCATGTGCCGCCCGGGTCACATTGTCCGGGCGGGTGCTTGACAGTGACGGGAAGGCCCTTTGCGGCGCAAATGTAATAGCCTGGTCAGACAAGGACACGCCGTCGGGATATGCCGTCACGGACAAGGACGGTCTTTTCAGTCTTGAAGTCCCGGAGGGGACAGACCATATTACAGTGACATTCATCGGGTTCAAGACGGTGACAGTCAGTATGGACGAATTTGCTTCGCCCCATACAGTCGTACTCGAGGAGCAGGCGTTCTCTCTCAGGGAAGTGGCCGTCACTGCGGAAAGCATATCGGAAACAGGGGATACATTGACATACTCTGTCGCAAGTTTCAGGGAGGTGCAGGACCGTTCCATCGCCGATGTGATAAGCAAGATGCCCGGACTCGAGGTGAAATCCGACGGGGCGATAGAGTACCAGGGGAAGGCCATCGGAAGTTTTTATATAGAGGGCCTCGACCTGATGGGAGGACAGTATTCCCTTGCGAGCAGCAATATACAGGCGGACAAGGTGGAAAGTGTGCAGGTCCTCGAGAACCATCAGAGGGTCAGGTCTTTGAAGGGAATAGATTTCAGCGAACAGGCGGCATTGAATATTGTCCTTAAGGATGACGCCAGAGCGGTATGGACGGGTCTTGCAGATCTCGGTGCAGGATATGCCGGTGCAGGCGAGGGGGTGGTATATGACAACAGGATAATGGGCATGCAGTTCAGCAAGAAGTTCCAGACCCTCATGATGTACAAGAACAACAATACCGGCGCCGATATCGGCGCAGAGGTGCAGGACATCTCCGACCTCGGAGGCTATCAGGCAGAAAAAGGGCTTATCAGCATGCCGGAGCTTGGCGGTCCCTCCTTCGACGAAGAGCGGTACTTGTTCAATGCAAGCCATCTCCTCGCGGCGAACATGCTGTGGAAGACAGGCAAGGACTCGGATATCAGGCTGCAGCTGAGCGGATTCCATGACAGGGAGAGGCTGCGCAGCGAAAATTCGACCACATACCTCTCCATAGACGGGATGCCGGTCGTCACCGAGGATTATGACATCACTTCCAGGAAAAACGAAATCAAGGGAGAACTGTGCTATACGCTCAACTCTGACCGCACATACATCAGAAGCAGCACGAAGGTCTATGCGGACTGGAACTCCGGCAGCGGTGGGATGCTGTACAACGGCCACAGTACGGACCTTATGGTCAGACCCTACAAGCGTGTGCTTTCTGAGGACCTGACCATCTCCCATACCACGGCACGCGGGGATGTGTGGCAGGTGAACTCGTCCACTGGCGACACATACCTGCCAGGTCAGATACTTACAATAGACGGCATCACCAGACTGCTGGACATCAATATGTTTTCTTCGCGGAACAATGCGAGTTTCAACAAGAGGATCAGAAGGTGCCATTTCAGGAACACCATAGGTTTCGACTACAGGCACCAGAACATAAACGGGACCGCATGGCAGATCTCACAGCCGTATTGGGAGCCGTCCGTACAGATGACATTCGGCAGCCACAGGCTCACCGGTTCGATAAAGACAAGTTACGCGCACCAGACATACGGAGGGGAATCATCGGGACATATATGGATAGAGCCGTCACTGTCCTGGAAATGGAAAGTGTCACCCAAGTCGGAACTCTCATTCAGCTACAGGCATCCGGCTATGCCACACGAAGGGACAAAGGTCATAGGCACACCCGTTTATACATCATACCGTTCCATATATGAAGGGACCGGCGATACCGGCGAGCAGTCTTCGGACATCATCTCGGCCGGCTATACATACAGGAATCCGGTAAACGGCATATTCTTTAATCTCAGACCCATGTATGCAAGGTCTTCAGACAATATACTGTACGAAAATACAATGGAGTCCGGCATCCATGTACAGAGGGCGACAGGCCGGACCTATGACTCCGACACATATATTGTCGGCAGCAGGCTTGCCAAATCATTCCTCTGGTGCAGGACGCGCATAGGGATAAACGGGTCTTTCAATTCTACGGGATATGCCTATTTTCTGGGTGGAACCGTCCGTGATGCAATGGTGAATATGTATTCCGTGTCTCTGGATTATTCCATCAGGCCATTCCGCTGGTGGACCGTGGAAGGCCAGTCTGGAATGACGGCAAGCAGCCGCAACAATGCCGGCCATGTCACGGACTGGTCCCATTACCTCGACTTCCACTTCAGCCCGGCTTCAGGCTGGATGGTTTCGATGGACAACGAGCTGTACCACAGCAATGACAGAGGGTTCGGACTGAACTATTTCTGCGATGTGTCTCTGGGCTATAAGGCTGACAGGTGGGAAATCTCACTTCTTGCGAACAACATCATAGGGACATCAGGATACAGGCATGTCGCGGTATCTGCGACATTGCGGTCATACACCCTGACTTATCTCCGGCCGCGGGAACTGATGCTGAAATTCTGCATTGACTTTTAGTTCAGCAGATGAGCCTATAGCCCTCTCCTCTTATGTTCATGATGCTGATTCCAGGGTCCTTTGAAAGCCTGTGCCTCAGTCGTGATATGAGGACCTGGAAGCTGCGGGTGCTGAAGAAATCATCATCTCCCCACAGGTCAAGCAGTATTTCTTTTGCAGGGACTGTCTGATTCCCGTTTGCGCACAACCGCTTGAGGATTTCGCTTTCCCTGTTCGGGAGTTCTTCACTTTCTCCGTCTGGCAGGTAGGTCAGGAGCCGCCGTGCAGGTGTGAACATATACTTGCCGACAGTGTATTCTGCCGGGATGGCCTTTCCCTGTACCCCTATCCGTCCGAGGAGCGCCATCATCCTTACTACAAGTTCCTTCATTCCGAACGGTTTTTTCAGGTAATCGTTGCCTCCGGCCTCGAATCCTTCGACAGCATCATCAGCCGAGGTCCTGGCGGTCAGGAACAGTACCGGAATAAGGGCGCCGGTCTGTCGGATCTTCTGCACCATTTCGAGACCTGACATCTTCGGCATCATGACATCAGATACGATTATGTCAGGATCCGAGCGGAGGAACATTTCCAGGCCCGACACCCCGTCACTGGCGATGCTGACAGTGAAATTCTCGGCCTCGAGGGCATCCTTGATAATCATCGCCAGTGTGGGCTCGTCCTCTACAAGCAGAACAGAAATCCTTTCCATATCACAACTCTATTACAAATGAACTGCCCTCGCCAGGTTTGCTGGTCACCGATATCTTTCCCCCGTGCTTTTCCACTATGGTTTTTGCGAAGAAAAGCCCTATCCCGTATCCCTTTACATCATGCCTGTCGCCGGTGTGGACCCTGTAGAATTTTTCGAAAATATGTTTCTGGTCCATCGGGGCTATCCCTATACCGTCGTCTGAGACGGATATGAGTGTCCTCTGTCCGTCCCGGTATGCTTTTACCGATATTTTCACGCTGTTACCGGAATATTTCACGGCGTTGTCAAGTATTGTCAGGATGACGCTGGACATGAGCCGCCTGTCTATCGTCGCTTCCAGACTGTCCGGGAGTACAGATACGGTTATGTCGCAGGGTTTGCCTGCTTTCAGCCTTGTCTGGGATGCGGCATCCTCGAGCATCGGTCTGAGCTGTATCATTGCAAGGTCCAGTCTGAGACCTGCGCGGCTCTCCACCGCGGTTGACAGGATTATTTCCACCATTCCTGAAAGTCTGTCAAGCTGCCCCTTTATGACGGCCAGGTACTCCTCCCGTTTTGCAGGGTCGTTCCCGAGATCATATTTCTGCAGGGTGTCGCTTGCCGCGTATGCTACTGCAATGGGCGTTTTCAGCTCGTGTGTGATGTTCCGTGTGAAATCGTTTTTCATCTCTTCGAGTTTCCGCTGTTTCTTCACAGTCCTGTCCATCAGGCAGAAGGCCATGACGATTATCAGCAGTATCCCTGCCGAGGTGGCAACTGTCCCTGACATATTCCCTATGATATGTCTTGTAAGTGAGCCGGAACTGACCTGGTAATACCCGTCATTGACATAGGAAGGTACGGCAAGTATCACATTCCCGGCATCATCGGCCCCGGTACTGTCCTTGCCGGATAATGTTCCTGACGCGCCATCATTTTCCATAAATGCCAGTTCGCACTCTATGTCAAGTCCTGCACTGTCCAGCAGGGCACAGAATATGGAATCTATCTTGTCCAGGTCGGGTCTTCGGGACAGCAGGTCTTCCAGGGAATTTCCCAGACTGTCAATCCTGTGTACTTGTATCGCATGTGGCCTTCCGCTCAACGAGTCGATAGACATCGACACCACCTTCGGAATGGATTCGGTCTTGACGCTGAGGATGTGTATAGAATCAGCCCCATGCGCGACGCTGGTCCTCTCAAGATACTCTTCCATTTCCGCCTTTGTTACAGATGAACTGATTATAGATTCGGCAGACTCCTTTCCGGTTTTATACATTCCCCGGAGCCAGTATGCTTCATAACATCCGACCGCGGCAAGGGTCAAGACGGCACTTAAAGGAATAATATGCTTCCGGAAGAAATTCATACTGCAAATTTAATAAATTGACCGTCAAATAATGAAAGACAATACGGGAATCTTATGCCTGCAGCTGTCTGGACTATCCTTGATGACCATGATAGTTGTCAAGAATGCAGTACTGCCAGCCGTTCCAATCTTTCTTTTTTGTAAATTTGCATGATTTGGACAGACTGATTAATGGCATTAACTGGTAATCATCATGAAAGAAATCTATATCAAGAATATAGCATCGAGGCTGGATGTGAAGGAGTGGCAGGTGGAGAACTGCGCAAGACTTTTTGAGGAAGGGGCGACAATCCCGTTCATAAGCCGCTACAGGAAGGAGCGCACTGGAGGCCTGGACGAGGTGGCCGTAGCCGAGATAAGGCATTGGACGCAGGTCTTCGAGGACATGGAGAAACGCAAGGCCACTATTCTGGAGACAATAGAAGGGCTCGGGAAGCTCACCCCGGAGCTGAAATCATCGGTCGAGGACTGCGTGGATGCACGTGAGCTCGAGGACCTGTACCTCCCGTACCGGCCGAAGCGCCGCACCAGGGCCACAGCGGCGAAGGAAGCCGGCCTTGAGCCTCTTGCCGACAAGATGTACTCCGTCTCCCTTGCAGACCCGCAGAAAGAGGCAGCGAAGTTCCTGAATGACAAGGTCGCTACCCCGGAGGATGCCCTTTCCGGTGCGCGGGACATCATTGCGGAACGGCTCAGCGAGACTGCATCCGTCCGCGAGACTCTGCGCGGCATATTCAATACCAGAAGGCTTGTGGCAAAGGCGACCAAGAAGGCAACAGGGCCGGAGGCGGCCAAGTATAAGTCCTATTTCGACTATTCCGAACCTATTTCACGCATCGCCCCGCACAGGCTTCTGGCAATGCTCAGGGCCGAGGAGGAGGGTTATATCACCCTGAAGGTGGACGCGGATGCGGAGAAATGCGGAAAGAAGCTGTACTATGATTTCTGTCAGGAGCGCAGGTACCCGGCAGCCCCGCTTGCAGAGCAGATACACGAAGCGATAGATGATGCCTATAAACGCCTGCTGGAGCCTTCCATAACCAACGAGGTGGTGGCTCAGGCCAAGGAGAAGGCCGATATAGAATCCGTAAAGATTTTCGGGGAGAACCTGCGCCAGCTCCTTTTGGCGTCCCCTGTGGGGCAGAAACGTACTCTGGCTATCGACCCTGGCTTCAGGACAGGATGCAAGGTAGTATGTCTGGATGCCCAGGGCAATCTCCTGCACAACGAGACTATCTATCCGCACCCTCCTGTGAGCGAGAAGGTGAAGTCCATCAGGGCCGTGTCAGATATGATAAGCAAGTACGGGATAGAAGTCATAGCCATAGGCAGCGGTACGGCCGGCCGTGAGACTGAGGATTTCATAAAGCGTGTGCCTAAGCCGCAGGGTGTACGTGTCTTCATGGTCAGCGAGGACGGGGCATCCATATATTCCGCATCGGAGATAGCCCGTGAGGAGTTCCCGGACTATGACGTGACTGTCCGCGGGGCAGTATCCATAGGGCGCCGCCTTATGGACCCGCTTGCCGAACTGGTGAAGATCGACCCGAAGTCCCTCGGGGTGGGGCAGTACCAGCATGATGTGGACCAGACCCTCCTTAAAGAGAAGCTCGACAACACCGTGGAGAGCTGCGTGAACAGTGTCGGAGTGAACCTGAACACCGCCAGCAAGTCCCTTTTAAGCTACGTTTCGGGCATAGGGCCTGCCCTTGCGGAGAATATTGTCGAATACAGGGCGGAAAACGGTCCGTACCGTTCGCGTAAAGAGCTGCTTAAGGTCAAGAGGCTCGGAGACAAGGCTTTCGAACAGTGTGCAGGCTTCCTGCGCATCCCGGGTGCGGACAACCCTCTGGACAACTCCGCCGTGCATCCCGAAAGCTACCATATAGTCGAGAAGATGGCGGCCTCCCTCGGGGTCAGGACCACGGAGCTGGTGGCCAACAAGGAACTGTGTTCAAAGATACACCCCCAGGACTTTGTCGAGGAGGATTTCGGGCTGCCTACCATCAATGACATTCTGAAAGAGCTTGTCAAGCCTGGCCGGGACCCGCGTTCTGAGGCCCAGGAGTTCAGCTTCGCTGATGACATCCATACCATAGATGACCTTTCAGAAGGGATGGAGCTTCCTGGGATAGTGACCAACATCACCGCGTTCGGCGCATTCGTGGACATAGGCATCAAGCAGAACGGCCTTATCCACATCTCGCAGATGGGTGTCCGCGGACTCTCAGATCCGGGAAAGGTCCTGAAGCTGCACCAGAAAGTCAGGGTCATGGTCATAAACCTCGACCTCGAGCGCGGACGCATCGGCCTGAGGCTGATGAAATGAATACCATCATCGGATTTATACTATCATGCTGGCATATACATATGTAGAAAAAGGGCGGTTCGAGCTTATAGACAAGCCGGTGCCGCAGCTGCAGGGGCAAAGGGACGCAATAGTGAAGGTGACCCTGGGCAGCATCTGTACCAGTGACCTGCATATCAAGCACGGAAGTGTCCCGAGGGCGGTCCCCGGCATAACGGTGGGGCATGAGATGGTAGGCATTGTGCAGCAGACCGGAAGCGGGGTGCACAATGTTGTCCCGGGCGACAGGGTGGCCGTCAACGTGGAGACATTCTGCGGAGAGTGCTTCTTCTGCAGGCACGGATATGTGAACAACTGCTCCGATCCTCTGGGCGGATGGGCCCTTGGATGCCGTATAGACGGCGGACAGGCGGAGTATGTACGTGTACCGTATGCGGACCAGGGCCTTACGAAAATCCCGGACAGTGTGACAGATGAGCAGGCCCTTTTCGTGGGGGACATCCTGGCCACGGGATTCTGGGCATCGAAGATATCGGACATATCCGAAGAGGATACCGTGCTGATAATCGGGGCCGGGCCTACCGGTGTGTGCACTCTGCTGTGCGCCATGCTCAAGTCCCCGGAGCGGATAATCGTATGCGAGAAATCCCCGGAGCGCAGACGGTTTATAGAGCGGATGTATCCGCATGTGCTGGTCACAGGACCGGAGCACTGCAGGGAATTCGTCTTGTCCCACAGCAGGCATGGAGGGGCGGACCGTGTGATAGAGGTGGCCGGCACGGACGGGACTTTCCGTATGGCATGGGAGTGCGCACGGCCCAATGCGATAGTGACCATTGTGGCCATGTATGACCGGCCGCAGATTCTTCCGCTTCCAGATATGTACGGCAAGAACCTGATTTTCAAGACAGGGGGAGTGGACGGCTGCGACTGTGCCAGGACTCTCGGCCTTATAGCGGAGGGAAAGATAGATACAACACCCCTTATCACCCACAGATTCCCTCTCAGCCGTATTGCAGAGGCTTACAGCCTTTTCGAGAACCGCCAGGACGGTGTGATTAAAGTAGCGGTACAGTCCCCGGTTTGAGGACAAGGATGATATGTGGCGCATTTGGCTGTCACTACAGATTCAAGGGGAAAGTGATATGGCAGAATAGTTAAGGATAATGCAAAACTGTAATTTGTCTACAAAAAAATGCTAATTATCATTGATTAAAGACTTGGATCAATGTGTATGAATGAAAATGAAATAGATGGAAGAGATTATACCTACTCTGAACTTGGACGATTAATGAGGGTATTGGAGAAATTTCGTTAAAAATTCAGCTGTTTTCTTCTTTACCGGATTGTCATGCCGAGTTTGAACATCGGCATATACATGGCAATGAGCACGAAAGCCACAATGGCCCCGATACACAGGATCAGGGCGGGTTCGAGGACGTTGTTCATCTGTCTGATACCGAACTCAAGCTCGGCCGCAGTGTCCTCTGCCTGGCTGCGGAACATACTTTCCAATGAACCGGTCTCCTCTCCGACCCGGATAAGCACGGCAAACTTCTCTCCGTACAGATGCTCTCTTCCGGAGATACCATCAGCCAGACTGCCGCCTTTCTCTATTGTTTTACACAAATGCAGGATGGATTCCCTGAACGGATAGAATGTCATGATTCCGGACAGCAGCTTCAAGGCCTGCAGGACCGGGACTCCTGAACTTGTCATAAGATGCATAAGGCTGCATATACGCGACATCTGATATTTCTTCACGAGCTCTCCTGCGACCGGCAGTTTAAGAATGACTGAGGATACCGCCTGCTGGTATTTCCCGTAATCTCCAGCCAGTCTTTTTGAAATGAATGCCACTCCGACGGATGCTGCAAGGCACAGTATTATGGTAGGTGCCATTTCGGAGAACTGTATTATCGTCTTTGTGATTCCTGGCAGATCACTGCCCATCCTGGCATATACCTGCTGGAACATGGGGACGACCACCAGGAGCATGAAAATGAGTACGGCAGCGGCAACACACAATGTTATTGCCGGATAACTCAGTGCATTGACTATCATACGCCGCTGTTCCTCTTTCCTGGTGTAGTATCTTGACAGAAAATCAAGTGCGTCTTGAAGACGGCCGGTCTCCTCACCTATGCGTATGACGCCTGAATCCAGCCGGGAGAAAGACTTTTCAGCACATACGGCTTCCCACAAGCTTTTCCCAGCTATTACATTTTCGAATACGGAATATCCGGTGAAGTAGCAACGCCCGCATCCGGCTGCCCCGAATGTCGAGACGGTGCCGGATGCAGCCCCACGCGCTGTTGGTATGCAGAGTTGACAGCAGGAGATGTCCTGTCAGTGAACTCCGGACGGCCATTTCGGCTGTCTCTTCGTCACGGATCTCCCCGAGCATGATGATATCCGGATCCTGCCTGAGGAATGTGCGCAAGGCTACCGGGAATGTAAGACCTATGTCTTCTTTCAGCTGTACCTGGCTTATCCCCTCCAGGGTGTATTCCACCGGATCCTCTATAGTGAGGATGTTGCTTTCCGGTCTGTTCAGCTTTTCAAGGGTGGCATAAAGTGTCGTGCTCTTGCCGGAGCCTGTCGGGCCGCTTATCAGTATCATTCCGTGCGGGCGGGAGACCCCGTCCACATAGTCGCGGTACTGTCTCCGGTCGAATCCGAGATTTTCAAGGGAAAGCCTTTCCCTGTCGGATGAAAGCAGCCTGAGCACTATCTTCTCCCCGTGTATTGTCGGCATCACGGATGTCCTGATGTCAAACCTGATACCATCTCTGGAATAGAGTATCCTTCCGTCCTGCGGAAGCCGTTTCTCCGATATGTCGAGACCTGACATGATCTTTATCCGGTTCACTATGGCAGGGTATGTACTTTTTTGTACCACGTGCCTTTCCATGAGCCTTCCGTCTATACGGAACCTTACTCTGCATCTGTTTTCTGCCGGTTCCAGATGTATGTCGCTGGCTTTCATGGAAAAAGCTTCTGCAATGAGCGCTGTGACACTGTCCTCCCCGTCAGTCATTGCCGTGGAAGTACCGTCAGCGGGGACATCTGTCCTCAGACGGTAGCATGAGCCTGACAGGCGGTATGGCTGCAAGTTCCCACATGGTTCAGTCCTTGATTATTTCTTTCAGGTTCTTGTCCTGGTCTATCTCCCAGGTGCTGAAGTTCCCGTCCTTGTCGAAATCCACCACGGATACGGCCTGGGCCCGGAAACCGTTCTCCCCGGCCTCGGCGATCTCGATCCTGTAGTTGGCCGTTCCTCCGTCCGTGACCAATGGCTGCTGTTCGAAGCCGATTTCATCCAGACTGTCGGAATATCTGGAATAAGTGTAGAAATAGCTCTTTTCGAGCGAATGCAGGAAAGCCAGCTGCTGCTGGGCTTCTGTGCTCTTGGCACGGGAGATCAGAGGCATCATGTTGGGCAGTGCTATCAGCACGAGTATGCCTATTATGACCAGGACCACGAGCAGTTCCGGAAGGGAGAAGGCCCTGAGCCCCCTCCCGTCAGGGGCGGAGCAGGCTCCACCCCTACGGGTAAATGATATGTATTTCATTGCGAATGAACTTTATGTGATGATATTACCGGGATGATGCCCGTCTTTTTCAGAAGCGGTATCCGAATCCGATGTAGTACTGGTTCATCATCAGGTTATAGTTCTGGCCGAAGACTCCGTTGAACCTGTCGATCAGTCCGAAAGAGTAGCCGGTCTTCAGTTCCCAGTGCTTTTTGAACCTGAATCCGACGCCCCAGTCTATCTGTAGGTCGAAGCGTCTCTGTGTCGGTCCATAGGCATCGAGCTCGGCCTGGATGGCATCCATGAGCTCCTGCTTTTCTTCAGGTCCTATTATGCCTGATAATCCCGGGAATTGCAGGTCTTTGAGGACACCGGAATAGTTGTCGTAATATACATTCATGAAGAGCCCGCTCCCTGATAAGAATCCTTTCGTCCGGGATGCCGCACCGAGTGAGAACATCGGTCCGGCATAGATGTATATCGCGAATCTGTCTGGCCTGATGTTGAACTCGTATTTGAAATGTACAGGTATGTTTATCAGGTGGTCTCTCTGGGTCTCTTCAGCATAGAGTCTGTCTTCATATCCGGAGGATTTCGCGGAAGTGAAGTTGTAGAACAGTCCTGGTGAGATGCTGAACCCCTTGATGATATGGATGTCATAGTCGAACCCGAAGTACGCACCGATCCCGTATCTGTCATATATGGCAAGAGGTTCCATCTGGAGCTCTCTCTGGTAAGGCATCGTGACCCCTGCCTGGAAACTCATCTGCGCCGAGGCGGAGAATCCTGCGGCAGCGAGCATGGCTGCCGCAAGGAGTGTTTTAAGTAGTGATTTCATGGCTTTATTGTTTGTATTGTCAAAATTTTTGAATTGTTTCTTTAAGTATTCTTTTTATTGTATTTTCTTCATATTCTGGAAAATAGACAGTCAATTCATGCTGATGGCCATTGAGTGGACCGCAGGCATCACTGAGACATTTGATATATTGCATCAAATCATTTTTCTGCAATGGTGGCAATTGTTCATGGTTGATCCATACTTTCTTTTCTTTAACCCACTCTATATGACTTATGAAATAGGCTAATGCGTCCCAGGATAGTAATTCTCCAAAAGGAAACGACAATTTATTCATGATAAAGTTTATCAAATCATTCTTGTCTTTTATCCCAGGAGGAATATTTATGACACGCGTATCATCATTGACTGGAGGCATTGTCCTGTAAATGAAAATATTTTTTCCATAACCGTTTTCTTTGTCTATTATAAGTTTAATTGCCTTGAATCTGTCTGTCGCCTGTATATCGCCATCAGTCAATTTCATGAAAAAGTCCGGGATATTGATTATTTCCGGGAATCCTGCTTCAGTGCTCAGGCCTGCACCTGTTTTTATCCAATATTTTGAAACCGAACCGTCAGAAACTGAAAAAAATACCTCAGGCAAGTACAGAGGATAATTGTACACTGATCCATAGTTGTCATCACATATAAGATACCATTTATATCCTTTGCATATCCTGTATGCGTATACAACATAACTGTTTCCTACAGTAATGTAACCTTTGGCGTCGGACCAGCCTGACAATTCAGGCCGGTGTTTGGTGTTCGTCAGTTTAGTGCAAGTTATAATCATTCAGTATTTGAATTTAAATCCGGCTTTTTCTCCAGTATTAGGATTTTGAAAATAATGTATGTTTATTTTGGTGCCATCAAATTTGGTGTGAATATACTGCATTTTGTCCCATCCATACCATCTTGGGTCATTTATTTTCGTGTGGTCTATTATCAGTTTACCCGGTGAGGTCATGGCTTCCTCTAATGCTAATTGTTCATCTAGATTTTTTGCTATATTTAGATCAATAGCACTTTGACTTATGTTTTTCCCTGTCCAAGGATTAATTCCATTAGCATAAGAGACTGCGACCGTCGATGCTAAACCTATAGCCCCACCAAGAGCCATACTTGTTCCGATTCCTTTAAAAGAATCCTGGATAGCCTCTCCGAATGACTTTCCCTGAAGCAGACCTCTTACGGTTCCGCCGGCTACATGTCCGGTTCCTGCCCCGGAAGGTAGACCTCGTGGGTCTGCGGGTTACGGAGCCGTCCCCAGGCATCGTAGCTGTACTCGGCGACGAGCAGTCCGTCGGCTGTGGCGATGCGGTTTCCTGCCGCGTCGTATTCAAATACGATTGTCTTGCCTGTTGTCCCGGACTGTGTCTTTTCCTGTCCTGCCGCAAAGGCTGAAAAGACAAATGCACACAAAAGGAAAAATACTTTTTTCATGTTGTCGGTTTTAATAGGGTGAATGGTATGGTGTGATGCCGTTATTCGACTGTAAATAGTCCTTCCGCATATAGTTCAGGAGAGTCTATTATCAGATAGTAGGTGCCTTTGGCAGAAGGGGCGTCGAGGATTTGCTCCGATGAAGTGATGGAATCGTAAATTATGATTTGTCCGCCAGTATCTGTAACATATATTTCTCCTTGTCTCACTTCGTAAAATTCCAGTTCAATCGTACGGGTTTCATTGCATAGGTATGCCTTGACGTCAGAGAACAAGCTACGGTCGACCGATGAGGCGCTGTGCGGATTTTTATTGATGATTGTTTTGATGATTTTTCTGTTTCTCTCGCTTTTTCCGTATGAGTCGGAATAAAAGAAAGCAGCGCTGAGAAATACAGCAATAGTAAGGAAGATTGCTCTTTTCACAGTTTGAGTGGTTTAAAAATTCACTCAAAATTATATCGGATACTGTCTTCGAAACAAATAAAATCTCTCACTTTTGCTGTTTTATAAATGATTGATTTTTAAATAATTGTCGGGGGGGGGGGATAAAAATCCAAAAGTCGTATATAAAGATATTTCCTCTGATAATACATTGATTACCAGAGGAAACGTATATGATGAGAGTCGTTTTGGAAAAATGAGAGTCTGTCAATCCAGTTCTGTCATTTTTCCACGGAGAAAGATATCCAGATTTGTCTTGTATTCCTCAAGTCCTAACTTTTTCCTTATGGTGCTGCTGGTATTGTAGAAAGATTTCCGTTTGAGATATGACGCGATTTCATTTCCGTTCATTCCGATGCAATACAGGCAGCAGTAGCCGATCTCGTTTTCGGTGAGGCCGGATTTCTTGAGGTATGAGATGAATTTCGGGTGCATTATGATGAAGGAAAGCCTCGTGGAATAGATGAACCGTTCCTTGTCTCTGAGATAATCATCAAGGGCGTCTGTAGCGGAGGAAATGAGGTTCTTTGATATGGCGGCGGTGATGAAACGGTTGAGGACATCTAGCCGTTCCTCGATGGATTCACGTATTTTCTTGTCGAGTTTCTGGTCCTGCCTTATGCGCAGCAGGTTCTTTTTCTCTTCTTGTGCCTGCTCATACAGTTTCCTGTATGATTCCATTTCGGTCTCTATCTCATGTTTTTCCCGTTCAAGCCTTTCTTTCTCCTGCTGTTTCTGGCGTATCTTTTCCTGCAGTTTTGCATACAGGAGCAGACCGGAGGAGATTAAAGAGATGATACCGAGAAGCATGATGGTGATCCAGAGGTTCCTGTTCTGGAGCTTGTACCTGGCGAGCATCCTGTCCTCAGTGAATTTCGCGTCGCTCTCGAAGATGTCTACGTCGGTCTCGTCGGTTACGGAGACATAACGGTGCAGTGCCTGGTAGGCGGTCTCGTATTGTCCTTTCTCGGCCGACAGTTCTGAAAAAAGCCACAGATAGGCGTTGTCAGCGAGGTATGCCGTGTCTGTATTCCGGTATGCATCTAAAGCGTCGAGACCTTTATCGTATTCTCCTGTTTCGAGATATACGTGGGCGAGGGTAATCCAGTTTATTGCCGAAGAATCCTGTATATCAGAGATATAGCTGTCCGCTATCGGGGCCAGTGTATCCCTGTTTTCAATCAGGGCAAGTTCCAGCATATAGGAATAGCAGCTGCTTTTCTTGGATTCGGACAATGCATCCCAGTATTTTCCCAGGGTATCAAGATAGGCCGAGGCTTCGGCCGTCTTTTCTGCGACTATGCTGCTGCCGGCGAGTTTGAGAATCGAGCCCGTGTACCGGGCCGTGTCTTTCGCGAGCTGATAGTACTCTGATGCCCTGCGGAGATTGGCCGATGATTTCTCTATGTCAAACAGATAGTCATATACCCTGGACTTGGCAGAGTACAGCATCCCGGATGTGGTGCAGTCTCCGGACCGTTTCACATACCTTTCTGCCCTCGTGAAGCTCTCCATCGCCCGTTCGTTGTCCCCGGCGTTCTGGTAGACACGGCCCTGATAGTACCATGCCTTGAGCCTGTCATCGGCGCTTCCATGCCTGCGGTACCATCGCACAGCTACGTTTATGAGGCTGTCGTCTGTCATGTCGATGTAGTTCTTGTCAAGGGCCATGGAGTACAGCAGGGCGAATTCTGCTTCCGCCTTCTTTCCGCGCAGGTTTCCCTCCGGTATGGTATCCAATACCGCAAGTGCGCTGTCGGGATATTCGTCGATGTAGCTTCTTACATCTCTGAGGGTGGATTCTGCCACGGGACCGGAGCAGGACCAGACCAGTAGGCAGGCGGCTAAAAGGGACGGTATATGTGTTTTCTTCATCGGTTTATTCAAGTCCGGGTGTTTGGGGATATGAATATATGACATTCTTCGTTTTATACAAAATAAAAGTAGCGGTCCGTTTCCGGGACCGCTACCTTGTTCATGCAAGGCGTCGGGGACTATTCCTTGCCTGCGAGCCTCTTGTAGGTGTTGAGCCTGATCTTGGCAAACTCCTCTGTCTTCTGCAGAAGTTCTGCCGCGCTGTCAGGGAACATCTTGTAGAGTGAAGCGAAACGTACCTCGCCTTTGAGGAAGTCCTGGAACTTGCTCCAGTCAGGTTCCTTGCTGTCGAGGGTGAACGGGTTCTTGCCCTGCTCCTCGAGTACCGGATTGTACCTGTAGAGATGCCAGTAGCCGCACTCTACGGCGAGCTTCTCCTCTTTCTGGCTCAGACCCATGCCGGCCTTCAGACCGTGGTTGATACATGGTGCATAGGCGATGATGAGTGAAGGTCCGTCGTATGCTTCAGCCTCTTTGATGGCGTTGAAGTACTGGGCCGGGCTTGCACCCATGGCTACCTGTGCCACATATACATAGCCGTAGCTGATAGCCATCATTCCGAGGTCTTTCTTGCGGATTTTCTTTCCGGAAGCTGCGAATTTGGCGATGGCTCCGGCAGGAGTAGACTTGGATGACTGTCCGCCGGTGTTTGAATATACCTCTGTGTCGAGTACGAGCACATTAACGTTCTCACCTGATGCAAGCACCTGGTCGAGTCCGCCGTATCCGATGTCGTATGCCCAGCCGTCACCTCCGAAGATCCACTGCGAACGTGCAGGAATGAAGTGCCTGTAGACGAGCAGCTGCTTGCAGATGTCGCAGCCGCATGCCTCCATCATAGGTACGAGGGCGTCTGCAACTTCGCGTGTGGTCTTTGCGTCGTTCTTGTTGCCGAGCCACTTGGTGAACTGTGCCTTGATCTCGTCTGAGCAGCATGTGCATGCAAGCCCTTCCTCCATCAGTCTGGCTACTGTTTCGCGTGCCCTGTCGGACCCGAGCTTCATTCCCAGACCGAATTCGGCGTTGTCCTCGAACAGTGAGTTGGCCCATGACGGACCGTGGCCCTGTGCGTTGGTGCAGTAAGGCGATGCAGGGAACGAGGCACCGTAGATAGAAGAACATCCGGTTGCATTGGCGATCATCATGTGGTCACCGTAAAGCTGTGTGATGGTCTTGATGTAAGGGGTCTCGCCGCATCCTGCGCACGCTCCGGAGAACTCGAACAGAGGCTGTGAGAACTGTGCGTTCTTTACGTTCTGGAACTTGTTCTGTACAGTGTCCTTGTATCCTACATGGGAGTGCAGGTAGTCGAAGTTGGCCTGCTCGTGGTCCTGAGTCTCGGCGGATACCATGACAAGGGCCTTTTCCTTGGCAGGGCAGACATCGGCGCAGTTGCCGCAGCCCGTACAGTCGGCAGGGGATACCTGCATGGTGAATGTGTATTCCTTGAATACGGCCTTGCCCTGTGCCTTCTTGATGTCGGCAGGAGCCGCTGCAGCCTCTTCAGCTGTCATGAGGAACGGACGGATGGCTGCGTGAGGGCAGACGAATGCGCAGGTGTTGCACTGGATGCAGTTGTCCGGATTCCACTCAGGGACCTTCACTGCTATGCCCCTCTTTTCATATGCCGCAGTCCCGTCAGGGATGGTGCCGTCGGCGATTTCGGCGAATGCGCTTACAGGCAGGGTGTCACCGCACTGTGCATTCACCACATCGGCGATGTTCTTCACGAACTCAGGTGCGAGACGGTCCTTGTTAGGGTTCTCGAACTTGGCCGTGATGTCCTTCCAGTCTGCAGGGACTTCCACCTTGATGTACTCGCCGCCTCTGTCGACTGCGGCATAGTTCATCTTCACGACGTTCTCGCCCTTCTTGCCGTAGCTCTTGTCGATGGCCTTCTTCATGTATGTCACTGCATCTTCGTAAGGGATGATGCCTGTGATCTTGAAGAATGCGGACTGGAGGATGGTGTTGGTCCTTCCGCCGAGCCCGATCTCGGCAGCGATCTTGGTCGCGTTGATGATATAGAATGAGATGTTCTTTTTACCGATTATGGCTTTTACGTTGTCCGGAACTCTCTTGAGTGTTTCTTCCACATCCCAGAGGCTGTTCAGGAGGAATGTGCCGTTCTGCTTGATGCCTTTGAGTACATCGTACTTATAGAGGTATGAAGGCACATGGCAGGCCACGAAGTCCGGAGTGGACACCAGGTACGGAGCCTTGATAGGGGAGTCTCCGAACCTGAGGTGGGAGCATGTGTATCCGCCTGATTTCTTGGAGTCGTAGTCGAAATATCCCTGGCAGTACTTAGGGGTGTGGTCGCCGATGATCTTGATGGTGTTCTTGTTGGCGCCCACCGTACCGTCCGAGCCGAGGCCGTAGAATTTGCACTCTGTGGTGCCCGGCTTGACGATGCTGACCTCGTCCTTTACAGGAAGTGACTTGAATGTCACGTCGTCGACGATGCCGATAGTGAACCCGTCCTTAGGTTCGGCGAGCTCGAGGTTCTCGTAAACGGCGTGGATCTGTGCAGGGGAAGTGTCCTTTGATGAGAGGCCGTAGCGTCCTCCGATTACCAGAGGTGCGTTCTCCTTGCCCTGGAACAGGGCCTTGATGTCGAGGTAGAGCGGCTCCCCGAGGGATCCCGGCTCCTTGGTCCTGTCGAGAACGGCGATTCTCCTGACTGTCTCCGGCAGCACTTTCATGAAATATTTTGCGGAGAACGGCCTGTAGAGGCGGACGATGATGAGACCGTATTTTTTGCCCTGCGCTGCGAGGTGATCGATAGTCTCTTTGATAGTCTCTGTGACAGAGCCCATTGCAATGATGATGTTCTCTGCATCCGGTGCTCCGTAGTAGTCGAACGGACGGTAGTTCCTTCCTGTGAGTTCGCTGATCTCGCCCATATAGCGGGCTACTACATCCGGAACTGCGTCATAGTACTGGTTGCATGCTTCGCGTGCCTGGAAGTATACGTCGCCGTTCTGGGCCGTGCCGCGGGTTACTGGTGCGTCAGGATTGAGGGCCCTTTCCCTGAACCTTGCCAGGGACTTGGTGCTGATCATATCCTTGAGGGCAGCCTCGTCTATCAGTTCGATTTTCTGGATTTCATGTGAAGTGCGGAATCCGTCGAAGAAATGCAGGAACGGTATGCTTGACTTGATTGCCGAGAGGTGAGCCACAGCAGCGAGGTCGAGAGCCTCCTGGACAGATGCTGAAGCGAGCATCGCGAATCCTGTCTGGCGGCAAGCCATCACGTCCTGGTGGTCACCGAAGATCGAAAGCGCATGTGAAGCGAGTGCACGTGCCGATACATGGAATACGGCCGGAAGCATTTCTCCGGCAATCTTGTACATGTTCGGGATCATGAGGAGCAGACCCTGTGATGCCGTGAAAGTTGTAGTGAGGGCACCTGCCTGGAGAGCTCCGTGGACTGCACCTGCAGCTCCTCCTTCACTCTGCATTTCAGTTACTTTTACGATTTCACCGAAAAGGTTCTTTTTTCCTTGTGCGGCCCATTCATCTACATACTCCGCCATTGTTGAAGACGGAGTGATAGGGTAGATGGCAGCCTGCTCACTGAAAAGGTAAGCCATATGCGCTGCGGCATAGTTACCGTCACAAGTGATGAATTTTTTTTCGTTTGCCATAATCGTTAATTGTTTATTATGTAGTATGTTATGTATCGTCCACCAAAAATTCTGCCTTTCCTGCAGAATAAGGCAAAGACGGAGCAAATTTAGTCAAAAAAACGATAAATCATTAACAATTCCGGCCATTTCGCACTGTATCTGTAATCTCTTGGAAGTTACTAAGATTCAGAAAAGTACGGAATGGCCGAAATTGTGTCCTGTATGATGTTTAAAGTGTGGTGAGACCTTCGATGGTGACTTCGCCCGCAATCTTCTTGATGAGTCCCTGGAGGACGTTCCCCGGACCGATTTCCATGAAATATCCTGCTCCGTCGGCTACCATGTTCTTGACTGTCTGGGTCCATTTCACCGGCGAGGTGAGCTGTGCGAGAAGGTTTTTCTTGATGGTCTCAGGGTCTGTGGACGGAAGGGCCGTCACGTTCTGGTATACAGGGCATACCGGGGTCTTGAAGGTAGTGGCCTCGATGGCTTTTGCAAGCTCTGCGCGTGCCGGCTCCATGAGAGGGGAGTGGAATGCCCCGCCGACCTTCAGGATGAGCGCCCTCTTGGCCCCTGCAGCCAGCATCTTGTCACATACTTCCTTTATGGCGTCGATCTCTCCGGAGATTACGATCTGCCCGTCGCAGTTGTAGTTCGCAGGCACGACGATTCCGCTTGTGCACTCCTTGCATATCTCCTCTACCTTTTCCGTAGGCAGGGCTATGATGGCAGCCATTGTGGAAGGTTTCAGCTCGCATGCTTTCTGCATGGCCTTCGCCCTGATGGATACGAGCCTGAGGGCGTCCTCGAAATCCATTGCGCCTGCGGCAGCGAGGGCGGAGAACTCCCCGAGGGAGTGTCCTGCTACCATGTCAGGACGGAATCCGTCATAGCATTTCGCGAGCACTGTGGAGTGGAGGAATACGGCCGGCTGGGTCACGTTTGTAGCCTTGAGTTCTTCAGGTGTCCCTTCGAACATTATGTCGGTAATCCTGAACTTCAGGATCTCGTTTGCTTTTTCAAGCATTTCCTTCGCGGTGGCATTTGACTCGTAGAGGTCTTTCGCCATTCCAGGGAACTGGGATCCCTGGCCAGGGAAAACGTAAGCTTTTTTCATTCCGATATAGTTTATTAAATTGTTTTCTCGCTAATCCGGTCGCAAAAGTACAAAAAAAATGGAGATATGAAAGGAAAAAATACTATATTTGCCGTCCGTTCCGGAAGAATGTCTTCCTGAACGGTCCAATGCCTCCGTAGTTTAATGGATAGAATTTCGGATTCCGGTTCCGACGGTTGCGGTTCGATTCCGCACGGGGGTACGGGTTTATCGATAACGCGCTGATATTCAGTGCGTTATTTTTGTGTTATCATCATGACGGAATCAAAAACGGTAACCGTCAATGAATAATATCGGGTTACAGTAACGGCGCGAGATTCAATTTATGCCGTTAAAAATTTGCAGGTTATCTATTTGTATATATTTTTGCGCGCTGGTTTGGAAATATATACCTGAGGGGAAATGATTTATAGGAAAAAAACAAAAAAGGGTGGCGGGGAAGTGGCCCGCAGGGAGCCGTCATGGCCTGTTTCACTTGTGCCGTTTATAGTATTGACCCTGTCGCTTGTGGTTGTAATCAGCATTTTCGGGGCCGATGCCCTTTCTGGGGGCAGCCAGGTCTGCCTGATTCTGGCCTCGGCGGTGACAGTAGCCATATCCATGGCCGCATACGGCACTTCATGGGAGGTCCTTGAGGAAAGCATCCTTGACAATATCCGGTCTGTGGGGTCTGCCGTGATCATTCTCCTGCTCATAGGGGCCATTGCCGGAACGTGGATGGTCAGCGGCATTGTCCCGGCGATGATATGCTACGGCATGAAGGCGATATTCCCGGCCGTGTTCCTGGCTGCGGCGTGCGCCATAAGCGCCCTGGTCTCTGTGATGACAGGCAGTTCGTGGACAACAATCGCCACCATTGGGGTGGCCCTTATAGGTATAGGTACCGCCCAGGGGTTCGATCCCGGGTGGACGGCGGGGGCCATCATTTCGGGGGCCTATTTCGGAGATAAGGTGTCACCCCTTTCCGATACCACGGTGCTGGCATCATCATCAAGCGGGACGCCTCTCTTTACACATATAAGGTATATGCTGATTACGACGATACCGTCGATGACAATCGCGCTGATAATCTTCCTGGCAGCCAGCCTGATGCACCCGGCTTCGGATTTGTCCCGGACGGCCGAGTTTTCACAGGTGCTCAGGTCATCATTCCATATAACACCGTGGCTGCTTGTTGTCCCGGTGGTCACCGGAGTGCTCATAGTCAGGAAGGTGCCGGCCATCCTTACACTGTTCTGTGCCGCCGTCATGGCAGCGGTTGCAGCCCTCATCTTCCAGCCGCAGGCCGTGTGGGCCGTTGCAAACCCGGAAGCCTCCCTGTCCGGTTTTAACGGACTTTCGTTCATGGACGCATGCAAGGGGACAATCATCACATTCTACGGCTCGACCGGCATACAGACCGGGAACGGGGCAATCGATTCCCTCATATCCACAAGGGGGATGACAGGTATGCTCAATACAATCTTCCTGATAATCTGTTCCGTGACTTTCGGGGGTGTGCTTGCCGGGAGCGGGATGCTCAGGAGCCTGACGGAGCTGTTCGCGAGGCTTGCCCACCGGGCAGTCACCCTGGTCGGCTCTACAGTGGGGACGGGTCTGCTGTGCAATATGGTCACGGGGGACCAGTACATTTCCATCATCCTCACAAGCAGCCTGTACAAAAGGCTATATGAGCAGAAGGGGTATGAAAAACGCCTTCTGAGCCGTTCTGTCGAAGATTCGGCAACAGTGACTTCAGTACTGATCCCATGGAATTCATGCGGTATGACGCAGGCGACCGTACTGAAGGTCCCTACTCTGGACTATCTCCCGTATGCTTTCTTCAACATCCTTTCCCCTCTGATGTCAATATTCATAGCCGCTGTGGGATACAGGATTTACCGTATTCATCCGGAAGCCCGGCCACCACGGACACGCTGAGTCCGGAACGGAATATGTGACAATGTCCGGCGCGGTCCTTTTGGAAAACCGGATGCAGGGGTTATCTTTGCAGCGGTAAAGGATAAAATCCCGGAATTCATTCAGTGCAATAGACTATGCCGCATAACGGGGTCACAGACAACAGGAGAGTAGCCAGGAATACCATGTTCCTGTATATCAGGATGATACTCATTCTGCTGGTTACTCTGTACACTTCCCGCGTCGTGCTGGATGTCCTTGGTGTGAGCGACTACGGGGTCTACAATATTGTCGGGGGCGTGGTGACTATGTTCGCTTTCCTCAACAACAGCATGGCCTCAGCCACCCAGCGTTTCCTGACATTCGAGCTCGGGCGTGGAGATCCTGTGCGGCTGAGGAACGTGTTTTCCGCGGCGATGCACATTCATCTGCTTATAGGACTCCTGGTTGTGGTCATGGCGGAGACCGCAGGTCTGTGGCTCCTTAACGAGAAGCTTGTCATAGAGCCGGACAGGATGGCCGCGGCCAGATGGGTCTACCAGTTTTCCGTGGCCACCTTCTTCGTGAACGTGATACAGGTCCCGTACAACGCCGTGATTGTGGCCCATGAAAAGATGGACATATTCGCCTATGTGAGTGTGGCGGAGGCCCTTGCAAAGCTTTCAATGGTGTTCCTGCTGAAAATCCTTCCGTTTGACAAGCTGATAGTGTACGGCTTCCTTATGCTCCTGATCCAGATGGCGGTCCGTATTTTCTACCAGCTCTGGTGCAGGCGCAGGTACCAGGAATGCCGCAGTGTGAAGCTTGGAGCGAAGTCCCTTTACAGGGAGATGGCCGGATTTGCGGGGTGGAATGTCTTCGGCAGTCTGGCCTGGGTGATGAAGGACCAGGGGATAAACATCATCCTTAACCTGTTTTTCGGTACTGCTGTGAACGCAGCGAGGGGAGTGGCCCTTCAGGTGTCCAACTCGGTCAATGCTTTCGTCTCCAATTTCCAGATGGCATTCAATCCCCAGATAACCAAGAATTACGCACAGGGCGAGGTCAGGGAGATGGAAAGGCTTGCTCTCAGAGGTCTCAAGTTCTCTTTCGTGCTCCTTTATTTCCTGGCTCTCCCTCTGCTGCTGAATGTGGATTTCGTGCTTGACGTATGGCTCAAGGAAGTGCCGGAGCACTCCTCATCGTTTATAGTCCTGATCATGGCCGACGCCCTGGTGTGCAGCCTTTTCGGAAGTCCTTTGATGACTTCGCTTGCTGCCACCGGACGCATCAGGAACTACCAGGTGGCGGTAAGCCTCATAATCCTGCTGAGCATACCTGTGGCGTATGTCCTGCTGCGCTCGGGCATGGAGCCGGAGTCTGTATATTATGTGACAATCGTCTTTTCAGCTGTTTCCGGCTTTGCCAGGTTCTTTTTCGCGAGGCGCCAGATAGGTTTCTCTGTGCGGCGCTTCATTTCATCTGTCCTGCTGAGGGTGGCGGGTATGCTGGCGGTGTCCCTGCCTCTGCCTTTGTACCTGAGGCTGTGTGTGCTGACCGGGGACTCGTGGTGGACTTTCCTCGTCCTGTGTTCGGTATCTGTTGTATGCACCGGGATTTCCGCATGGACTGTCGCTCTGGACCGGACTGAAAGGGATTCCATGGGCAGGATGCTGAAGGACTGGGCGGCGAAGCTGCCAGGGAGGAGGAGATAGTATGGAGAATGTCTGCAAATATGAGAACTGCACGGGCTGTTCGCTGTGTGCTGTCATATGCCCGAAGTCTTGCATCAAGATGCAGGAGGGGAAGCTGGGACATCTGTTCCCGGTGGTCGATACGGCATCGTGTATTGACTGCGGGCTGTGTGCCGGGGCCTGTCCGGCAAACAGCCCGGCCGGCGTCCTGATGCCTTCGGCAGCCTATGCTGCGTGGGCCAGGGACAGCCGGGAATATGTTTCCAGTACTTCCGGAGGTGCCGCTTCCGTACTGTCACGCCATGTTCTTTCGCAGGGCGGAGCAGTGTACGGATGCGCTGTGTGCAAGGGGGATTCCGTGGCGGGGAAGCCTTTCTCTGTCAAGCATATAAGAGTGACCGGCATGGATGGCCTGCAGAGGCTCAAGGGGTCGAAATATGTACAGAGTTCCATTGCGGAGGTCCTGCCTGAAATCAGGGCGGATGTCAGGTCCGGGACCAGGGTGCTGTTTATAGGCACGCCATGCCAGGTGGCGGCTGTGAAGTCCATGTTCAGGGAAGTGCCGGAGGAGCTCTGCCTGGTGGACCTGATATGCCATGGTGTCCCTTCGTTTTCCATGCTGGAGAAGTATGTATCCGGACATCTGCATATCGACCCGCGTACTGTGTCTGACGTGAGCTTCAGGGGACATGGCGGATTCGTGATGCGGATACTGGGGCCGGACGGGAGTGTCCTTTATGGGCATGAGCCGCTGTCAGGCTTGCGGACAGAGGACCTGTATTACAGCCTTTTTATGGACGGGTTCACTTACAGGGACAGCTGCTACCGCTGTCCCTATGCCAGGACGGAAAGGGTCTCGGACATCACGATAGGGGATTTCTGGGGGCTCGGGGATGATGTGCCTGACCATCCGCACGGAGTGTCATTGCTTCTTTCTGTCACGCGGAAGGGCATGGAGATGCTCTCGGCCGTCAAGGGCGACATGGACATATACGCCAGGACTGTACAGGAGGCCGTGCGGGGCAATGACCAGCTCCGTTCCCCGCGCCGTAAAAGCTTGCGTATAAGGCTGTTCCGTATGCTTGAGCCTGTGTTCGGGCTGAGGGTTTATTATGCTATCGTGGCAGACTGGATAGCCAGGAAACATTTCAAAAGGGACAAATCAAGATGAAGACAGGTCTGATTACTTTTCATGCCGCAATGAACTACGGCTCTGCCCTGCAGGCTTATGCTCTCCAGAAGTACCTTGAAGGGCGCGGGCTTGATGTGGAAATCATAGATTTCCGCAGTCTGGCGCAGAGAAGGCTTTATCCGGCACCCATATGCTTCAATTCCGTATACAATGCCAAGAATACTTTGCGCAGGCTTGCGTCCGGATGGGATACGATAAGCTTCATGCGCAGGAAGAGGATGGCGTTCTCCCGCTTTATGAATGAGCAGATGAACCTTACGTCCTTCCGTTTCGGCTCTGAGAGGCAGCTCCGCAGGCATGACTGGTCTTCGTATGACATGCTTGTCTCCGGAAGCGACCAGATATGGAACCCCTCGGCGATTGATTTCTCCCTGGCTTATTTTCTGGACTTTGTAGAAAGTACCCAGGCGCAGGGGCGGATATGTCTTTCCGGATGCTCCCGGGGTCCGTGCAAAGTGGCATATGCCCCGTCTGCCGGGCCTGCCCCGAGGCTCCGTCAGGGCCTCGGGGCGGAGATCCGCCGCCTGCTGTCACAATACAGTGCGGTATCGGTACGGGAGACACAGACTGCCGGCTTCCTGCAGGAGAACGGCCTTGTGTCCGGATACAATGGCGGTATTCCTGTGCTGCCGGATCCTGTGCTCCTTCATGATGCGGCATTCTGGCGTGCCCTGGCTTCGTCGGAGGACTGTGCCGCGGAGGACTACGCCTTGCCTGGAAAGTATATACTGTATTATGCCCCCGGACGCGGGAGCAGAGAGGCGGAGATGACAGCCGATGCCCTGTCTGCCGGGATGCTCGGACATGGCGTCTCGTCAGTAAGGCAGGGGAGTGCACGCATACCTGTCCTGGTGGTTTCCGACGGGGCTTCAGCCGGGCAGGGATACGGCTCTCCTTCAGCCGGGGTGTCCATGCGGCATCATGTTCCTTGCGGCCCTGCGGGCTTCATATCGCTTGTGGATTCGGCGGAATGCACTGTAGGTACTTCATATCATCTGATGCTGTTCTCCATGATTCTCGGCAAGGACTTCTGGTGTCCTGATGCCTCTTCTGACAGCAGGAAGCTGCAGCTGCTCGCTTCTGCGGGCCTCCCGGCGGACACCAGGCTGTTCCGTTTCAGCGATCCGGATGTCCGGGCGCGGACAGTTTCTGCGGCCGCCGCCATGCACCGTGACGCCGATACTTTTTTCAGCCGCGTGGTTACAGAGAAAGTCTGACAAGTCCCTAAGGGATAAGGATGGGAAGGCCCTTCAGGGCCGCACCGGAGCGTCAGCGAGGTTTCCGTCAGGGAACCGAGGCAGCGCAGGTGCCGGCGGAGCGAAGCGGAGCCGCATGCCCCGACGGGGCTGTCACCGCCAGGTGACTGGGGGTGGACAGACAGGATTTCTGGGAAGGCCCTTCAGGGCCGCACCGGAGCGTCAGCGAGGTTTCCGTCAGGGAACCGAAGCAGCGCAGGTGCCGGCGGAGCGAAGCGGAGCCGCATGCCCCGACGGGGCTGTCACCGCCAGGTGACTGGGGGTGGACAGACAGGATTTCTGGGAAGGCCCTTCAGGGCCGCACCGGAGCGTCAGCGAGGTTTCCGTCAGGGAACCGA
>CALVDL010000011.1 GCA_944326305.1 uncultured Bacteroidales bacterium | reverse complement strand
GAGGAATTGGGATTTACAGCTGTCTGGTGCGGTTATTATGACGGCAACACGAAGTCCCGCCGCGTGATGGACAAATGCGGCTTCCGTTTCCACCATACAGAAGAAGGCAATCCTTCCCCTTTGGGCGACATCCGCACCGAACATTTCATGAAGATCACGAAAGAAGAATGGCTGGAGGACAAAAATTGTCCTGCAGTCAGGGGCCAGAGGCAAACAAGACGGATATGACAAATTACGTGATGGAAAAACTCTGCGGAATAAGGATATTGCCTGTAAAGGCTGACAAAAAAAGGTATCTTCCTCTCCTGCTTGTCGGTGACGAACAGGAATCCATGATTGACAGGTATCTGGAGCGGGGCGAAATGTATGTGATGCAGGATATGCCGGAGACGCCGGTAGCCGTTGCTGTAGTCACGGATGAAGGTGACGGAGTGCTGGAACTGAAGAACATAGCCGTAGACCCGCGTTTCCATAGGAAAGGCTACGGGCGGGAAATGATCGAATATCTGTGCCGGCATTACAGGGGACGGTTCAGCGTCCTGACCGCAGGGACAGGCGACAGCCGGAAGACCATGTCATTCTACAGGAACTGCGGCTTCAGCTGGTCGCATACCGTAGAGGATTTTTTCGTGAAGAATTATGACCGTCCCATAATCGAGGAAGGAAAGGCATTGAAGGATATGATTTATTTCAAACGCAACATACAGGACCGATGAATGCCAAATATTCTTTTGCCCGAATAAGCTCCTGCGCCTGAATTTGATGAAAGGAAGAACAGAAATCTAATAAGAGACAGGGAATCCTGAGGCACAAGAAAGAACAAGTGCTATCTTTGCGGAACTGACTGAAAAAAAGAATTATTCAACCCACATGAAATGGCAAGTGTGCATGATGCGCCGGGCTCTGCCCGTCCTTTTTTGTGCCGTAACTTCCATTCAGTGAGCAAGCTCCCGTCATGTCAGTCCCTGTACAAAAAACGCCTGACCATCCGGTCAGGCGCATCATGTCTCATGTGATCCGGTTGGGATTCGAACCCAAGACCCACAGCTTAGAAGGCTGTTGCTCTATCCAGCTGAGCTACCGGACCGGCCTCTTTCCTGTCTTGCTGTCAGAGACAGAGAAAGTGGGTGCAAAGATAGCATTTTTTATTTGATTGGCAAATGAAAATATGTTTTACATATTCATGCCGTTATTTGCGGGCCTTTTTCACAAGGCCGGTGGCGAATTCGATGCCTATGACGAGCATCAGTCCTACAAGGGCGAAAGCCACGGCTCCCCAGATGTGCGGGTCAATCTGGCCGGAATACATCTGCACGACCTCGTCTGTGCCTGCGGTCTCCATCATGGCTGCTGCTTCTGGGAACTGGGAACATATGATGTCTGGCATGTTGCTCCACGGCCATACCTTTAC
This sequence comes from uncultured Bacteroidales bacterium, assembly GCA_944326305.1. Classification (GTDB taxonomy): domain Bacteria; phylum Bacteroidota; class Bacteroidia; order Bacteroidales; family UBA932; genus Cryptobacteroides. The sequence goes on along the minus strand of CALVDL010000011.1, from coordinate 90,318 downwards.
TAATGACCCGATTATAAATCCTGCAAGCACAAGCAGTGTCGGCCTGTGGTAATGTTCAAGCAGCCAGTGCAGGAATTTGGAAAAGGCGATGATGCCTATGAGGGCCCCGAGGATGAATACCAGCACAATGACAAAGTCCATCAGTACCCCCTTGCCTGATACGATGTCTGCTATTGTCCCCATCATGTATTCGTATTTCCCGAGTATAAGGAGGATGAAGCTCCCTGATATTCCAGGGAGAATCATTGCACAGATTGCGATGGCTCCGCTGAGGAATATGAACCAAAGGCCGTCAGGAGTTTCCGTCGGGGAGAGCGTACAGATGACCACCCCGAGTATTATCCCGAAGACCAGAAGTGCGAAATCCTTGCCTTTCCAGTTTTCTATCCCTTTGAGAATGAAGATGGAGGAGGCTACAATCAGCCCGAAGAAGAATGCCCATGTCTGTATCGGGTGGTAATTGAGCAGATACTGCATCAGCTTGGCCAGGGAGAGGATGCTGACGAGGATTCCGGCCACGAGAGACAGCAGGAAATTTCCGTTGATGTATTTCCAGAACTGGCTGAACTTGCCGGTGAAAAGAAGCTTGACAGCTGTCATGTTGATAGAACTGATCGAACCTACGAGGTTGTCATAGATGCCTGTCATGAAGGCGATTGTGCCTCCTGATACTCCCGGGATTACGTCGGCGGCCCCCATGCAGATGCCTTTTATTGTAACCAGAAGATAATTGAAAACATTTTTCATTATTGATATTTAATTATTGTTTGCATTATGGTTATTTGACTGTCAACAGCATGGCCGAAATGCCCCTGAAAAGTTCCGGGGATGAGACGGCGGAGGAGTCCTGTGGAGTTACTGTCAGGTCGAAGATATCTTTACACTGCTGAGAGCATCCCACCTTGAACCTTGCCGGCACAGCCGTGTCAAGGAACCTTACCGTAAAGTCGCAGCGTGAAGTCAGGTCGATGTAGAGGTCCTGCCTGGCTTCCAGGAAGGGATGGAGAATCTTCTTCCTGGGCCTCCCGTACCAGTTAAGGTCTTTTTTCTGGAACGTGTATAAAGGGTCGGTAAGCATGGCTTTCTCCTTGTTTCTTCTGCCTCCCGTGTCAATGTAGAAAATATCCGGCCTGATGCCTCTGGAGCGGAAGAACTCATTGACCAGGGACACGCAGTCTCCCGCATTCTCGTCCCTGCTGTCAAGCAGGATGAACACCTCGTGTATTGAAGACAGAGGAATCATGCCGGTGCTGATTCCGCAGGCATATTTCTTCAATGCCCTGCTTCTGAAAATTTTTGTCAGCGGAGTGTCCATGTCCCGGTGTCATTTAGCGTTTGCCGCAATCAGTCCCCTTATTTCCTGTTTCGCAGCCTTCCATCTCGGGATGTCTATCTTGGTGCCTATCACTTCGACCACCTTTGCCGCGATGATGGAGCCCACTTCGCCGCAAACTTTCAGTGGCATGCCGAGAGAATGTGCGTACAGGAACCCCGCGGCATAAGTGTCGCCGGCTCCTGTGGCGTCTATCGTATCTGCCGGCCAGGCCTCTATATAATGGTATTCATCCCCGCATTTGAGCATAGACCCGTCCTTGCCGATTTTCACTACGGCAATGCTGCAGTGCCGTGCAAGCTCGTCCAGGGCCTCCCTCGGCTCAAGCCTGGTGAACGATTTCGCCTCGCTTTCATTTGCGAATACTATATCCACGTAACGGTCGACGATGTCATGGAGAAAGGCCTCGTTGGACTCCACTACATTATATGATGCCATGTCCATTGAGATTATGCAGCCTGCCTCCCTGGCCATCTCGACCGCCCTGCGTATCAGGTTCTGGTTCTGGACCAGGTATCCTTCTATATGGAAATAGTCATATCCTTCAAAGTATTCTTTCTTCAGGTCATCCGGTCCGAGCTCGAGGGCCGCTCCGAGATATACTGCAAATGTCCTCTCGGCATTCGGTGCCGTAATGAAGACCATCGCCCTTCCGGAGGAGTTCTTCCCTTTGAGGAGTGTGGATTTTATGCCGTACTGCTCCTGGTCGCTTTTGAACAGGTGCCCGAGTTCGTCATCGCCGATTTTTCCTATGAATCCGGACTTCATTCCGAATATGGCCGTGCCGGTGATAGTGTTGGCTGCGGACCCGCCCGCCACATATTGTACCCCCATAGGTTTGAGGGCTTTCCAGATTTTGTCTCCGGTTTCCATATCTACATGCTGCATGCTTCCTTTCGGAAGATGGAACTGCCGCAGAAAAGAGTCGTCGGGAAGCACGGCGAGGATATCTGTCAATGCATTCCCAATGCCCAGTATCGATTTCATCATAGAAAAATTAGTACGTCCGGCAAAGATATATAAAAAATAGTAAATTTGCAGTCTCTCTTATGACGGACGACACGAGACAAGATGAGCAGTTATTCAAAGCCATTCAAATATGTCATTTCCCTGGCTGTAGCGCTGGTGCTGATGTGGTTTTCATTCCGCGGGGTCAAGTGGGATGATTTCATTGCGGGGCTCCGCTCATGCCGGTGGGAATATATCCTTCTGTCAATGGCTGCGGGCATAGTCGCCTTTTACCTTCGGGGATTGAGATGGAGGGAGCTGCTTATGCCCATTGACCCTTCCATCAAGAGGATAACCACTTTCAATGCAGTGAATATCGGATATATAGCCAATTTTGTCTTTCCCCGTATCGGCGAGCTGGTCAGGTGCGGCATCATTGCTGGGAATTCCTCATTCGAGAAGGCCGAGGCGCTGGCGGACTGTGGCGGGAAGCCGGAGAGACGGCGGCTTGCATCTTATGACAAGGTCCTCGGCACCGTGGTGCTCGAAAGGAGCTGGGACATGCTTACCATGATCATTTTCCTTGCGTGCCTGCTGGTGTTCAGACGGGAAAAGTTCGGGAGTTTCTTTGCCGAAAAGATGTGGGCGCCGCTGGAGAAGTCGGTTTCTTTCAGCGTGTGGTGGCTCGGGATTTCAGCCGTTGTAATCCTGGCCCTGATTATATTTCTCATAATAAGGTACAGGCACAACAATGCGTTCTGCAGCAAGCTATTCTCCATCTGCAAAGGCCTGCTTTCCGGGATCGGCAGCTGTCTACGTATGCCGCGCAAATGGCTGTTTTTCGCGTATACCGCCCTTATCTGGGGGATGTACTGGCTGATGAGTGCGTCCACGATGTGGGCGATGCCAGACCTGGATGCGCTGAATATTGTGGATGCGCTGTTCCTCATGGTTGCTGGCAGTTTCGGATGGCTGGTTCCGGTCCCGGGAGGGTTCGGGGCATTCCATTTCATCGTTTCCCTTGCCTTGAGCACAATATATGGAATACCATTCGAAATGGGGATCATTTTTGCTACCTTGTCCCATGAGTCACAGGCCATTACAATGGCCGGTTGCGGCGGTGGCTCATATCTCTACGAGACTCTGAAGAAATCTCCTGACGGCAATTTGGAATCTGCTTGATTTTTTCCATAGAAATCAGAAAATCCCTCCCGGAAATCTCTCATGAATTTATATCGATAAGATTTCGAGGAGTTTCCGGGTACGTGTTTCCATCCGGCGCTTCCTCCAGTTGTGAAAAAATCCGGTTTTTTGCAACAATTCAGTATGGCTGTCTGTCTTATTGTTGTCTTAAATGAATCGGATATGAACAGGCATATTGCAGTACTCGTGTTTTTTATAGCTGCTGTTTCCTCTTTTGCGAAACCACAGGGAGAAAGGATCCTTACCGTGAGGGGCACGGTCATAGATAAGGGGACCGGGGGACCGTTGGAGTTCGTGACCGTAGCACTGGCGGATACGGCAGGGCGCGTGACCTCCGGGGCCACGACAGATTCCACGGGTTCTTACATTATCCGCATACAGGACCGCAGTGTTTCCGCTATGGAAAACAGGCTGGTGTTCTCGCTGGTGGGATACAAGGAAAGGTCTTTCAGCTTCATGGAGCTGGAATCCTCTGCGGGGGATGGGCCTGCCGGAGAGGGGATGCCGTCATGCAAGGTGAGGGAAGAGGTCATGGAGATAGCCCCTGTCGTACTCGAGGAAGATTCGCAAATGCTCGCCGGGGCCAAGGTCTCCGGAGACAGACCGCTGATAGAGCATCAGTTCGACCGTCTGGTCCTTAATGTGTCGGAACTTGCCGTCGCCCAGACAGGGGATGCGCTTGATGTACTGAAAAGCTCTCCCGGCGTGACCGTCGACAATGACGGCAATATCAAGCTTAACGGCACTGCGGTAGCCGTATGGATTGACGGACGCCCGTCCAACATGTCCGGGACTGACCTCGAAGCCTATCTGAAAGGAAGCGAAGGGTCATCCATTGAAAAAGTGGAACTTATCACCAATCCTTCTGCCAGGTACGATGCCGAAGGCAGCGGAGGAATCATCAATATCAAGACCCGCAAGGCTTTCCTTAAAGGCCTGAGCGGTACGGTAGGGACCCGCCTTGGCGTGAGATATGCTCCGGGCGTGCTTGCCAACAGCAGCATTTCCGCCAATGTCATGTACCGCACGGACAAGACCAATACTTATTTCCATTATACGCCCGTATATAGCGGTTACGGATTCGAGGCCGACCAGACAAAACTCTATGGTACTGACCGTCCCATGCGTGAGGAAAGTGAGACATCGAGCCGGAGCACGTGGCTGTCGCATAATGTAAGGCTCGGTAATGATTGGAACATATCGGACAGGGACATTCTCGGGGTCATATTCCGCTTCTCTGCAACGGATGAAAAGGACAGGGAAGTCACTCCCTATACCATAGACAATTATATCGATGCAGGAACTGCGGCGGAAAAGCTGTACAGCAGCCTGTCGGGCCGTGACCGTTCTGAAGGGCACAATCCGTCCTACTCCCTTAATCTGAACTATACCAGGACCTTCGACGAGGACAGGAATCAGGAGCTGACACTGAATGCCGATTATTACAGAACGGACAAACGTCTTGACGGAGTCCAGAGAAACGAGTATACCTTCCTTTCCGGGGAGGCGATGGCTGACGGTACGGAAAGCTATGGGTTCGATGACTATACGCGTAATGTCCTGGACCTCTATTCCTTCAAGGCCGACTATTCGCAGTCGGTCTTTTCTCAGACAGGCAGGATAGAAGCCGGTGTCAAGGCTGCGTATTCGTCTACGAAAAACCGGTACAGCAAGTATGACTATGATTTTATTGCGCAAGGCCGGGGCTCTCTTTCCGAACGGAACGACTTTACCTATGACGAGCAGGTCTATGCAGGATATTTCAACATAGCGAAGAAGTTTTCCGACAAATGGAACGCCCAGGCCGGGGTAAGGGGAGAATATACGGTACAGGACGGGGACTGGCTCATGACATCCGAGCAGAGCAGGCAGAGCCATAAGGACTATTTCGACTTTTTCCCGAGCGTATTCCTGAGCTATACGCCTTCGCAGAAGGCAATATTGTCAGCCAGCTACTCATACCGTATCAGCCGACCGAAATACTGGCAGCTCAATCCGTTCAAGGACTATGCGTCGGCCACTTCATATACCCAGGGAAACATAGAGCTGGAGCCTTCGTACAGCCATAACGCTTCCCTGACGGCTGTCCTGTTCAGCAGGTTGTCCCTCTCTGCCGGGTACAACTATACTACAAATTTCAGCGATATACAGACCCCGAATCTGGACCGGTCGACAGGAGTGATGGGACTGATATATTCCAATGCCGGAGTCCAGCATACCGCATACACGACCGTTTCCCTTTCAGAACTTCCGCTTACGGAATGGTGGAACCTTACGGCGAACCTGACTTATTCTTACTGCAAGTTCATCGCTTATGACGAGCTCGCACAGCAGGTGTACGGAGAGCCGTACAGCAATGAAATGAACAGTCTCAATGCATATATGGCAACGACTTTCTTCCTGCCCAAGGACTTCAAATTCGGACTCGACGGATGGATGTCGACTCCGCAGTCGGCCGGATATTTCAATGTGAAGGCCCTCGGCCAGCTCAATGTAAGCCTGATCAAGACCCTGTGGGACGGGAAAGGCACTCTGGCCCTGTATGTCTATGATATATTGAATACCGGTGACAGTGATATTTATATGGAGAACAACGGCATAAGGACGTACTCTATCGTCCAGCGCCAGACCCAGGGAGGGGCGACCATTGCCTTCACCTGGAGGTTCGGGTCAAACGGACAGCAGCGCCACCGCAATGTAGGCAGTCTTGATGAGGAATCCAGGCTGTGAAAGTGACACAAAAGGGTACTTTCTACGTTATGCTTGAAATTCCTCCTTTTGTGTCACTTTCAAATATAATCTTGAATAGAGGACAGAGCCAGTGTCGAAGAATCTGTTTACCGTAATTTCAGTTCTACGGGGCAGTGGTCCGAACCGAATATCTCGTTATGGATTGCCGCCCCTTCTATTCTCTCCTGCAGGCCCTTGGATACCAGAAAATAGTCGATTCTCCACCCCGCATTCTTTTCTCTGGACCTGAATCTGTATGACCACCAGGAATATATGCCTTCAGCATCAGGATAGAAATACCGGAAGGTGTCAATGAATCCGCTTTCCAATAAAGTGGAGAATTTGGCTCTTTCCTCGTCCGTGAAGCCTGCATTCCTCCTGTTGGTCTTCGGATTCTTCAGGTCTATTTCCTTATGTGCCACATTGAGGTCGCCGCATACGATCACAGGCTTGTTCTTTTCAAGTCCGAGAAGATAGTTCCTGAAATCGTCCTCCCATTTCATCCTGTAGTCCAGCCTTGCAAGCTCGTCCTGCGAATTGGGAGTATACACATCCACCAGATAGAATTCCGGCATTTCCATGGTGATTACCCGTCCCTCATGGTCATGCTCGTCTATCCCCATCCCGTATGTCACTCCTACCGGTTCATGCTTTGTGAATATCGCTGTCCCCGAATATCCTTTCTTTTCCGCATAGTTCCAGAATGACCTGTAGCCTTCAAACTCCATATCCAGCTGCCCCGCCTGCATCTTTGTCTCCTGCAGGCAGAAGAAGTCCGCATCAAGTTTCCTGAAGGTTTCCTCGAAGCCTTTGGCGGCGCAGGCTCTAAGGCCGTTTACGTTCCATGAAATGAGTTTCATCATTTTCTCGTTTCTTTTTTGTGATAATTTCGTCAGACGGCGTTCCTCGCTTCCTCATTACCGTCAGGTAACTCCGGAGCTCGTCACTTGTCTTCCTTATTCTTCGCTTCGCTCAGAAACTGTCCACCCCCAGTCACTTCGTGACAGCCCCGGTGGGGCATGCGGCTTCGCTTCGCTTCGCCGGCACCTCCACTGCTTCGGCTTCCTCCCGGAAGCCTCGCTGACGTTCCGGTGCGGCCCTGAAGGGCCTGCATAGTGTAATCCTGGGCTGGCTGAAAGTTATTCTATGGACCACTCGGTACCGTCCTTTGTGTCTTTGATCTGGATGCCGAGATCCTTCAGGGCGTCCCTGATGCGGTCGCTGGTCGCCCAGTCCTTCGCCGCCTTCGCCGCCTTCCGCTCCTCGAGCACCATGCCCATGAGCCCGTCTATGATCTTTTCCGCCTTCCCTCCTGCGGCCTCCTCGTCCTTGAGCCCGAGAACACCGAAGACGATGTCATCAAAAAGCCTGAGCAGGGTGGAGAGGTCCTCTTTCCCTAGGGAGGCCTTCCTGTCCTTTGCCGAGTTGATGATTCTCACGGCATCAAAGATATGCGCTATGGCTACAGGCGTGTTGAGGTCATCGCAGAGCGCGTCGTAGACATTCCCGCATATTGCCTTTATCTCCGGAGACGCCTCTCCGAATCCGTCCGGTGCCGTGTCAGTGATGAACTCCCCGTATGCAAGCTCCGGTGCCTTGTGGCCTTCCGTGCCGACCGGCTCTGTCTCCACCCCTGCCGCGGATGCCATCTCCCGCAGGTCCTTTGCCGCCTGCATCACCCTCCTGAGCCCTTTCTCTGCGGCCTGCAGGGCCTCGTTGCTGAAATCAAGCGTGCTCCTGTAGTGCGCCTGCAGGATGAAGAACCTCGCTGTCATCGGGCTGTACGCCTGGGCAAGAAGCTCGTGCGACCCGCTGAAAAGCTCCTGCAGGGTGATGAAGTTCCCCAGTGACTTGCCCATCTTCTTGCCGTTGATGGTGATCATGTTGTTGTGCATCCAGTAGCGCACCCCTCCGTCCCCGCGGGATGCTGTGTTCTGCGCCAGCTCGCATTCATGGTGCGGGAACATCAGGTCCATCCCGCCGCCGTGGATGTCGAACTCCTTGCCCAGATACTTCTCGCTCATGGCGGAGCACTCCAGATGCCATCCCGGGAAACCCTCGCTCCACGGTGAAGGCCACTTCATTATATGCTCCGGAGAGGCCTTCTTCCACAGCGCGAAATCGAACGGCGCATGCTTGTCTCCCTGCCCGTCCAGTTCACGTGTGCCCTCCTTGGTCTCGTCGAGTGTCCTTCCGGAGAGTATCCCGTACCTGTGGTCGCGGTCGTATTTCTGCACATCGAAATACACCGAGCCGTTGCTGATGTATGCGTAGCCGGAATCCAGAATCTTCTGCACCAGCTCTATCTGCTCTATTATGTGCCCGGAAGCCCTCGGCTCGATGGACGGCGGGGCCACATTCAGCAGCCTCATCGCCTCGTGGTAGCGCAGCGTGTATGTCTGCACCACCTCCATCGGCTCGAGCTGCTCCAGCCTGGCCTTCTTGGCTATCTTGTCCTCGCCCTCATCCGCATCGTGCTCCAGGTGCCCTACATCAGTTATGTTCCTGACATAGCGTACTTTATAACCCATGTGCCTGAGCAGTCTGACGAACACGTCGTATGTGATTCCCGGCCTGGCATGCCCCAGATGCGCATCCCCGTAGACTGTCGGGCCGCACACGTAAAGTCCCACATGTCCCTCCTGCAGCGGGACGAAAAGCTCCTTTTTCCTTGAAAGGGTGTTGGTTATATATAAATCTCTCATAATCCTGCGAAAAATATAAATCCTGCGAATATAGGAAAATTTGCCGATTATCTGCGCCGGTTCGCCGGGAACATCCTGGATAATGGCCAAGTCTTGTCTTATAAAGGTGTCTGTGCCTTCGAAATCTCATATAAAAATCGTATCTTTGCCCGATATGCAGTTTTAAACACGAACCAATATGAAAGTCGGGATCATTATGGGCTCCACGAGCGACTACGAGGTGATGTCAGGCGCAGTGGATATGCTTTCTCAGTTGGGGATTGAATTCGAGAAGCGCGTAGTCAGCGCTCACCGTACCCCGGACCTTATGTATGAATATGCAAAGACAGCCAGGGACAGGGGTATCTCTGTCATCATCGCGGGGGCGGGCGGAGCGGCCCATCTTCCTGGCATGGTGGCGGCCATGACTACGCTCCCTGTGATAGGTGTCCCTGTGAAGTCCAGGGCGCTGAACGGGCTTGACTCCCTGCTTTCCATAGTACAGATGCCTGCCGGCGTCCCGGTGGCCACGGTGGCCATCAACGGGGCGAAGAATGCGGCGCTGATAGCCGCTTCTATCCTTGCCCTCCAGGACAGCGGGGTGGCGGAGCGTCTTGAAAAATTCCGCCGTGACCAGACCGGTGCCGTCCTGGAAGCGGAAATCTGAATGTAACCGCCGGCCGGACAGGACCGGCGACAGAATACCGGAACAGCAAAAATGAACACAAAGAAAAAGACCATAGCAATAATAGGCGGCGGGCAGCTCGGACTCATGATTGCACAGGAGGCCCATAATCTCGGTGCCGCAGTAGCTGTCCTCGACCCGGCTTCCGATGCACCGGCCTTTTCCGAGGCTGACAGGTGTGTCGTCGGGGCATACGATGACGTTGACGCCCTCGAAAAGCTCTGCGACGGGAGCTGCGCCGTCACATACGAGTTCGAGAATGTACCCGGCGCTGTACTCAGGCATATAGAGGACAAATACAATATCAAGCAGGGCATAGCCCCTCTGCTCGACTCCCAGGACAGGCTGCGCGAAAAGGCCAATGCCCGCATACACGGGCTGAAGACTCCTGATTTCATTCCTGTCCCGGCCCTGGACTTCATGGACCGTGAGGACGGAGATGGGCAGATGCCGGGAAATCCGCAGTTCCCTGTGCCACTGTCTCCGCAGGACGCCTCGTCCCTCAGCGGGAAAGAGCGCCAGCATCAGCTGGAACAGGCCGTGAAAGTCCTCGGGATGCCGTGCGTGCTGAAGACAAGGACGCTCGGATATGACGGGCACGGGCAGTATGTCATCAGGGAAGATTCCGATCTGGAGCCTGCTTCGGCCTTGCTGAAAGTACCGTGCATATTGGAGAAGTTCGTAGATTTCGACTACGAGGCGAGCGTGGTGATGGTGAGCGACGGGAAGAATACAATACATTTCCCGATAGGGCGCAATATCCATACGGGAGGTATCCTCGACCTGAGCATTGTTCCGGCTCCGGGCCTTGCCGACGGGCTGAAGGAGAATGCCTCCGGGGCTAGGATCGCCGGTGCATGCGAGGATTTCATGAAAAGCTGCGGATATAGAGGCATCCTTGCCGTGGAGCTTTTCGTCAAGGGAGACGACTTTTATTTCAATGAGATGGCCCCGCGTCCGCACAACAGCGGGCATTATACTATAGAGGGGTGCAGCACCAACCAGTATCGCGAGCTGTGCCGTTTCCTTCTGGGCGAGCCTCTTGAAACTCCGAGGCTTCTTGCCCCTACCGTTATGAAAAACATACTCGGGCAGGACCTGCAGGCGGCGAAGACCATTGTGGCCGAATCCCTTGCAGGTGCTGGCCCCGGCGTGAGCGTGGACGCTCCGGAGGACATCGACAATGCGTTCTGCGGGGAGGCCGGCAAAGGTGTATACGTGCATCTTTACGGGAAGACGCAGTCACGCCCGAAGCGCAAGATGGGGCATATAACCTTCACCCCGATGACATTGAGGGAATTCGACGAGGAATGGGCATACAGATTCATGTAAAGTTGAGCCATTATTGTGTTAAAGAAAAATTATTATTGTTGATATATGAAAAACTACCGCGTTTTCGTAGAGAAATATCCTGAATTCCAGGTGGAGGCCAGGAGCCTGATGAACGAGTTGAACGAGAATCTGCAGCTTTCCCTGAAAAGCCTGAGACTTCTGAATGTCTATGACCTGTTCGGGTTTACTCCGGAGCTGCTCGAAAAGAGCAGGTATTCTGTCTTCGGGGAGATTGTCACAGACAGTGTTACGGACGAATGTGACCTGACGGGACAGAAATATGTGGCCATAGAATATCTCCCGGGACAGTTCGACCAGAGGGCGGCTTCGGCTGTGGACTGCGTGAAGCTGATAGAACCGGATGCCGATGTGAGGATCAAAAGCTCGAAACTGATCATTCTGGATCCGGAGGCGACGGATGAGGATGTCGAGAAAATAAGGCACTACTGCATAAATACTGTAGAGTCACGCCAGAAGGACCTCTCGAAGCTATCTGATACCGAGCAGGCTCCGGTGGCCCCGGTCCCTGTCTTAGAGGGATTTACCGGTATGGACGAGGCGGACTTTGCTCCTTACTGCAGCCGCATGGGGCTGGCGATGAACGCAGATGACCTGCGCGAGGTGGTGAACTACTTCAGAAAGGAGGGGCGCGACCCGTACGAGACCGAGCTGAGGATACTTGACACGTACTGGAGCGACCATTGCCGCCACACGACCTTCACTACCGAGCTCGAGGAGATAGGTGTGGAGGACTCATTCATAAAGGAGGACATTGAAGGTACTCTGAACCTGTACCTGAAGATGCGCAAGGAACTGGGCCGGGAGAACAAGGGGCTCAACCTCATGGACATGGCCACTATCGGTGCCCGCTATCTGAAGTCTAAGGGCCTGCTGGACGACATGGAGGTGAGCGAGGAGAACAACGCCTGCAGCATCTATGTGGATGTGGACGTGGACGGCAAGGTGGAGAAATGGCTACTTCAGTTTAAGAACGAGACCCACAACCATCCTACAGAAATAGAGCCGTTCGGAGGAGCCGCGACATGTCTGGGCGGCGCCATCCGCGACCCTCTTTCCGGAAGGAGCTATGTGTACCAGGCCATGAGGGTGACCGGCGCGGGCGACATCTACCAGAAAGTCGCCGACACCATGCCCGGCAAGCTGCCTCAGAAGGTCATAAGCCGCAAGGCTGCGGCGGGATACTCCAGCTACGGCAACCAGATCGGTCTTGCCACCACCCATGTCCGTGAGATCTACCATCCCGGATATGTGGCCAAGAGACTTGAAGTCGGGGCTGTTGTCGGGGCCGTCAAGGCGGAGAATGTGCGCAGGGAAAGCCCTGTTCCGGGTGATGTAATCCTTCTGCTCGGAGGCCGCACCGGACGCGACGGCATCGGTGGCGCCACAGGCTCGTCCAAGGAGCATACGGAAGCCTCCCTCGAGACCTGCGGAAGCGAGGTGCAGAAAGGCAACGCTCCTGAGGAGAGGAAGCTCCAGAGGCTTTTCCGCCGTCCTGAAGTGACCAGGCTCATCAAGAAGTCCAACGATTTCGGTGCAGGCGGAGTCAGCGTGGCCATCGGCGAGCTGACCGACGGGCTGGACATCTATCTGGACCGTGTGCCTGTGAAGTACAGCGGCCTGAATTCCACTGAGCTGGCCATCAGCGAGTCCCAGGAGAGGATGGCCGTTGTGGTGGAGGCAAAGGACAGGGAGGAGTTCGAAAGATACTGCCACAGCGAGAACGTCGAAGTCACCCATGTGGCGGATGTCACTGACTCGCAGAGGCTCCGCATGTACAACGGCGGGAAGCTCGTGGTGGACATTTCCCGTGAGTTCATCGACAGTGCCGGCGCAAAGCATTATGCGAAGGCTGTCGTAGGTGCAGTCGAAGACCGCGACCCGTTTGAAAAGGAGGTTAAAGGCAATGACTTGAAAGAGAAGATCTTTTCAGACCTTACCGAATATAATGTCACTTCGCAGAAGGGCCTTATCGAGATGTTCGACTCTACCATCGGGCGCTCTACGGTGCTGATGCCTTTCGGAGGATGCCTGCAGACCACCGAGACACAGGTGTCCGTGCAGAAGCTCCCGGCAGACGGGTATACCGATACAGCCAGCATCATGGCTTTCGGGTACAACCCGTATATCTCCACATGGAGTCCTTACCACGGGGCTGCATATTCCGTGGTCGAGGCATGTTCGAAGGTTGTCGCGGCCGGTGCGTCATATAAGCACATGAGATTTTCTTACCAGGAGTATTTCGAGAGGATGACACATGACCCGAAGTCATGGGGCAAACCGCTTGCAGCCCTTCTGGGAGCCATAAAGATGCAGGTTGGGCTCGGCCTGCCTTCCATCGGCGGGAAGGACTCCATGAGCGGCACGTTCGAGCACATCAATGTCCCGCCTATGCTCATGGCGTTCGGAATCACTACCGTGGATGCGAAGAAGGTGATTTCTCCGGAGCTCAAGTGGGAAGGCAACAGGCTTTATCTCATACGCCATACCCCTCTGAAAACCCACATGCCGGATACAGGGCAGCTGATGAGGAACTTCGACTATGTGACAGGGCAGATAGAAGCGGGGAACATAGTGTCCGGGTACGCCGTCGGATTCGGCGGAGTGGCGGAAGCCTTGTGCAAGATGTCATTCGGGAACGCCTTCGGGATAGATGTCAAGGTCTCTGAAGCAGACCTGTTCAACTATGGCTACGGCTCCATAGTGGTGGAGTGTGAAAAGGAACTGGACTTCCCGGCGGCAGAATACCTCGGGACAGTCACTTCCGGCGAGGACGGCATGCTTCATATCAACGGTACGGCACTCTCCATCTTTGAGCTTATGGACGTGAACGGCGTGAAGTTCGCCCAGGTATACCCTGACTCATGCGAGCCGTCGTTCAAGAAGACATACCCTTCCGGAATGGGAGGAGTCAAGCCGCTCAAAGTCAAGAAGTCAGACCTTAAATACAAAGGAGAGCCTGTAGAGCACCCTGTGGCATATCTGCCTGTATTCCCAGGGACAAACTGCGACTATGATACAGCCAAGGCGTTCCGCAATGCGGGGGCTGAAGTACGTTTCGGGGTGTTCCGCAACCTCACTCCGGAGGATGTGTTCAGCTCTATCGCCGAGATGAAGAAGAACATATCGGAATGCCATATTCTCGCACTTTGCGGCGGGTTCTCGGCGGGAGACGAGCCGGACGGAAGCGGCAAATTCATCGCGAATGTCCTTAACAACAAGGAAATAGCCGAGGAAATACACAACCTCCTCGACCGCGGGGGACTTATCCTGGGGATCTGCAACGGATTCCAGGCACTGGTCAAGTCCGGGCTGCTCCCTTACGGACGCCTGGGCATGGTGACCAAGGATTCACCTACGCTTTTCAGGAACGACATCAACCGCCATATTTCCCAGATGGTGACCACAAGGGTGGCCACCACCAATTCCCCGTGGCTCTCGGGCTTCTCTGTCGGGGACCTGCATACCATAGCGGTAAGCCATGGGGAAGGGAAGTTCGTAGTTAACGAGGAGCTTGCCAGAGAGCTGTTCGCCAACGGTCAGGTGGCATTCCAGTATGTGGACCCTGTGACGGAGGAGGTGACGATGGAATCCCCTTACAACCCTAACGGTTCCTACTACGCCATCGAAGGTGTCATCAGCCGCAACGGCCAGATACTCGGCAAGATGGGACATACGGAACGGTATGAGAAGAACCTGTTCAAGAATATAGAGGAAGAACTTGAACAGCCTTTGTTCACTAATGCGGTCAATTATTTCAGAGGAAAATAAGCATGTACGGCAGGGGTCTGAATGAAGAATGCGGAGTATTCGGCATCTGGGGTGTACCGGATGCCGCGAACCTGACATATTATGCCCTCCATGCCCTGCAGCACAGGGGGCAGGAGGGTTGCGGCATAGTTGCCGCAGCTTCTGACGGCAGCATGAAAAGGATCAAGGGCGAGGGCCTTGTGACGGAAGTTTTCGATGGACCGAAGCTGTCTTCCCTTTCCGGCAGCATGGCTATAGGCCATGTGCGCTACTCTACAACCGGAGGGGGCGGGATAGAGAATGTGCAGCCTTTCCTTTTCAGGCACCATACGGGAGATTTTGCATTGGCCCATAACGGCAACCTGGTGAATTACTCCATCCTGCGCAAGTCATTGGAAGACAGGGGCAGCCTGTTCCAGTCATCATCGGACAGCGAGGTGCTGGCGCACCTTATAAAAAAGGACAGTGCAGAGGCGCATAAGCCCAGGATCTTCTCAATAGAGAATGCCCTCAATGAAGTGGAAGGGGCCTTTGCCTTTCTTATCATGACAGCCAACAGGATATATGCCTGCCGCGACAAATACGGGCTGCGCCCCCTCGTGCTCGGAAAGCTCGGGGACGGATATGCAGTCAGCAGCGAGACCTGCGCGTTCCATGTCATTGGGGCGGAATATATCAGGGATATAGAGCCGGGGGAGATCGTGACCATAGACCATCACGGCCTGCGCAGCAGGAAATACACGGATGACACTTCGCACCATATCTGTGCGATGGAGTATATCTATTTCGCACGTCCGGACAGTGATATAGAAGGATGCAATGTACACGGCTTCAGGAAGGAGACAGGCCGGCTGCTTTATCGGGAGGCTCCTGCCGACGCAGACATTGTGGTGGGTGTCCCTGACTCGAGCCTCAGTGCTGCAATGGGTTACAGCGAGGCTTCGGGAATCCCGTATGAAATGGGCCTTGTGAAGAACAGGTACATAGGCAGGACATTCATCCAGCCTTCCCAGGAGCTGAGGGAGAAGGGTGTCCGGATGAAGCTGTCTGCCGTGGTATCGATAGTGAAGGGGAAACGGGTCGTCCTGATAGACGATTCCGTGGTCCGCGGGACTACTTCGAAAAGAATAGTGCAGATACTGAAGGAGGCCGGGGCAAGGGAGGTGCATCTGCGGATTGCCAGCCCGCAGATCAAGAGCCCGTGCTTCTATGGTGTGGACATGTCTACTTATGAGGAGCTGATGTGTGCGCACAAGACATTGGACGAGGTCCGTCGGATCATAGGTGTGGACTCTGTCGCCTTCCTGTCGGAGGCTGCCCTTTTCGAGGCCGGCCGCCGCAGCCAGCTGTGTCTCGCCTGCTTTAACGGGAAATACCCTACGAGGCTTTACCAGCCCATAGAACAGGCCAACAAGGACGGGAAATTTTAAGGGTATGATAACACTCGGCATAGACGTAGGCGGAAGCACCACCAAAATAATAGGTATAGAGGACGGGAAAATCCGCTCCCCGCAGTGCATCACTGCGGCGGACCCGGTCACCTCTCTGTTCGGTGCGTTCGGCAAGTATCTCTATGACAATGGTATAAGTCTGTCCGACGTCTCACGTGTGATGCTTACCGGTGTAGGAAGCGCCTATATATCCGGCCCGCTGTACGGACTGCCTACTGAAAAGGTGGACGAATTCATGGCCAATGCCAGGGGTGCCGGATACCGCAGCGGGCTGGACCGTATGGTCGTGGTGAGCATGGGCACCGGTACATCATTCGTCATGGTCGACGGTGACAGTGTCACCCATCTCGGTGGACTGGCTGTCGGCGGAGGTACTCTCCAGGGGCTTTCTGACCTGCTGCTGAAGACCAGGGATATCAGGAAGGTCATTGCGCTTGCGATGAAGGGGAGTGCCAGGAATGTGGACCTGCATATAGGTGACATATGCCGGGACGAGCTCCCTGGGCTGCCCCTGGAGGTGACGGCTGCCAATTTCGGCAGGGCGGACCGGACTGCCTCCCCGGAGGACATAGCCGCGGGGCTGGTGAACATGATATACCAGACTATCGGCAGCTCGGCGAATTTCATTGCACGGAATACCGGTGTGGAGGATTTCGTCCTGATAGGGAACATGTCCCTGCTCCCGCAGTGCGCCTCCCAGTTCGGCCGGATAGCCGAGCTGTACAGGCTCAGGTTCCACATACCGGAGCACCGTGAATACAGGACAGCCCTCGGTGCGGCCCTGAGCTGCAGTCCGGACATTGCCCCGGGAGAAAGGGATGTGCCTCCGGAGGACCGTCCGGGTGTATGCAGGGGATGATCGGGGATGAGATAACAGAAACAGGAAATATATTGTATTAAAAATAAACATATTTGAATTATGGCAGTCAGTTACGAAAAAGCAGGTGTGAATCTTGAGGCAGGCTACGAGGTGGTCCGCAGGATCAAGAGCCATGTCGCATCTACTTCACGTCTCGGCGTGATGGGAAATATCGGAGCGTTCGGAGGCATGTTTGACCTGTCCGCTCTCAATGTCAGGGAGCCGGTCCTTGTCAGCGGTACGGACGGGGTCGGGACCAAGCTGAAGATAGCTTTCGCCATGGACAGGCATGATACGATAGGGATCGATGCAGTGGCCATGTGTGTCAATGATGTACTCGCACAGGGGGCGGAGCCTCTTTTCTTCCTCGATTATGTGGCAGTCGGACACAACGAGCCGGCCAAGATCGAAGCCATTGTGGCCGGAGTGGCAGAAGGATGCCGCCAGGCAGGGTGTGCCCTGGTGGGCGGGGAGACGGCCGAGATGCCGGGCATGTATTCTGACGGGGAATATGACATAGCCGGGTTCACCACAGGTGTTGTCGAGAAGTCGAAGCTCATTGACGGCAGCAAGGTAAAGGCCGGCGACGTGCTGGTGGGCATAGCTTCTTCCGGAATACATTCCAACGGGTTCAGCCTCGTCCGCAAGATCTTCTCAGACAATAGTCTGGACCTCAAGGCATCCTACCCTGAACTTGACGGAAAGGTCCTCGGAGAGGTCGCGCTCACCCCGACAAGGATATATGTGAAGCAGGTGCTCGACGTCATCCGCAACTGCGATGTGCACGGCGTGGCCCATATCACCGGAGGCGGGTTTGACGAGAACATCCCGCGCATCCTCCGCGAGGGGCAGGGTATAGAGATAGAAGAAGGCACATGGGAGATCCTTCCGATATTCCGGTTCCTCGAGAAATACGGCAAGGTGGCCCACAGGGAGATGTTCAACATCTTCAACATGGGCATAGGCATGGTCCTCGCCCTTGACGCCTCCGAGGCGGATAAGGCCATTTCCATCCTACAGTCACACGGGGAGAAGGCATCTGTCATCGGACGGATCACGGATACTCCCGGGGTAGTCATAAAATGACTCCCCCCAGTCCCGGGAAATGGCTTGAAGCCGGCGCCGGGACGGTGGAAACATTATATTGACATTGGATATTTAAATAAAGGATAATATATGCGAGCATTATTTTCTGTAAGCGACAAGCAGGGTGTCGCCAAATTCGCCGCCGCCCTTGAATCTCTCGGATGGGAGATAATCGCGACGGGGGGAACAATGAAACTCCTCCAGGAAGCAGGGCTGAAAGTAATCAACATCAGTGAAATAACCGGATTCCCGGAAATCTGCGACGGACGGGTCAAGACCCTCCACCCGAAAGTCCATGGGGCGCTGCTGGGGAGACGTGACCTCGAAAGCCACCGCAAGGAGCTGAAAGAGAACGGAATAGAATATATCGACATGGTATGCGTGAACCTCTATCCATTCAAGCAGACCATCTCCAAACCGGATGTGACCATGGCAGACGCCATCGAGAATATCGATATCGGAGGCCCTTCGATGCTCAGGAGTGCCGCCAAGAACTGGAAAGATGTCACTGTAGTCTGTGACCCTGCCGATTATCAGACGGTTATAGATGAAATCAAGAACACGGGCAATACAACTCCAGAGACCCGTCTGAAACTTTCGGCCAAGGCATATACGCATACTGCAGAGTATGACATGATGATCGCCTCCTACATGAGGAAGCAGGCCGGGCTGAACGAGAAGCTTTTCCTCGAATATGACCTCAAGCAGTCTC
This sequence comes from uncultured Bacteroidales bacterium, assembly GCA_944326305.1. Lineage (GTDB taxonomy): Bacteria > Bacteroidota > Bacteroidia > Bacteroidales > UBA932 > Cryptobacteroides. The sequence continues at coordinate 71,527 of CALVDL010000011.1, read as the reverse complement.
TCCGCTATGGCGAGAACCCTCATCAGGAAGCCAAGTTCTACGCTTCTATGGAGAAGGTGCCGTTTTCTCTTGCCACGGCAGAACAGCTCAACGGGAAGGAACTTTCATACAACAATATCCAGGATGCCAATGCAGCGCTCAATATCGTCAGGGAATTTGACGAGCCGTTCTGCGTGGGCCTCAAGCACATGAACCCGTGCGGCGCAGCCGTAGGAAAAGATGTGGTGGAGGCATGGCAGAAGACTTTCGAGGCGGACAAGGTCAGCATATTCGGCGGGATAGTCGCCACCAACCAGGAGATCAACAAGGAAGCAGCCCTTCTCATGAAGCCGGTGTTCCTGGAGATCATCATGGCCCCTTCGTTCACTGACGAGGCCCTTGAGGTCCTCTGTACCAAGAAGAATCTCCGTCTTCTTAAGGTCGATATGACCAGGGACAACGCTCCTCACAAGCAGTTTGTAAGCATGAACGGAGGCCTTCTCGTCCAGGACCAGGATCTTACGACAAAGGCCGTCACGCCTGAAATGTGCGTCACCGAGACCAGGCCGGATGAATCTCTGATGTCTGACCTCAATTTCGCGTGGAGAATCGTCAAACATGTGAAATCCAACGCTATAGTGGTTGTGAAAAATGGCATGACCCTCGGTGTGGGCGCAGGCCAGATGAACCGTATCGGCTCTGCGGAGATCGCACTGAAGGAAGCGGAAGCAGCTTACAGGGAAAAAGGCGGGGATGTGCGCAATGCCGGTCTCGTGATGGCTTCAGACGGTTTCTTCCCGTTCGATGACTGCGTGACTACGGCTGCCGGGTATGGAGTGAAGGCTATCGTGCAGCCGGGCGGAAGTATCAGGGACAACGATTCCATCGCCAAGGCAAACGAATGCGGCATTGCCATGCTGTTTACCGGGATGCGCCACTTCAAACACTGACAGCGTTATGGAAGTAATCAACCAGCTGCAGCCTGGCCCTGAGGGTCATGTTGCGGTCTATACGAAAATTGTAGGGGAAATCAAGATGGAACATCCGAAAGAAGCCACTGTACTGGTAGTCGGCGGAGGCGGGCGCTGCCACGCCATAGTAGATGCGCTTTCACGCTCGCCGCAGGTGGGCAAGATTTATTGCGCCCCAGGCAATGCCGGGATTGCCGCACAGGCGGAATGTGTCCCGCTGAAGGATACGCAGGTGGAGCAGCTCAGGGATTTCGCCATAGAAAAGGCGGTGGACCTGACTGTCGTGGGGCCTGAGGTTGCCCTTGCCGCCGGGATCACCGATGTGTTCAATGCTGCGGGGCTGCGTATTTTCGGCCCGACTAAGGCCGCTGCCGTGATAGAGTCCAGCAAGGATTTCGCAAAGCAGCTCATGGCCAAGTACAATGTCCCTACTGCAGCATACCGGACTTTTGATGAATACGCCCCTGCCATTGAATATGTACGCGGAGGGCCGTTCCCTGTCGTTCTGAAGTATGACGGGCTCGCTGCCGGAAAGGGCGTGGTGATTCCTGAGACTTTCGAAGAGGCAGAACATACCCTGAAGGACATGCTCCTGGATGACAGGTTCGGGAAGGGCAAGGTCGTGGTGGAGGAATTCCTCACCGGACCTGAATTCTCTTTCATGTGCTTTGTGGACGGGGAGCGTGTGTTCCCGATGGCCCTGTCCCAGGACCACAAGAGGGCTTACGAAGGGGACAAAGGCCCGAATACAGGCGGCATGGGGGCATATTCCCCGCTTCCTTTCATCACAGATGAGGACCGGGAATACGCCATGGAGAATATCATGAAACCTGTCGCATCCGCTATGGTCAAGGAGGGCCGCCCGTTCAAGGGTGTCCTCTACGGCGGCCTGATGAAGACTCCGTCTGGGATCAAGGTGATAGAGTTCAACTGCCGTTTCGGCGACCCTGAGACAGAGGTTGTGCTTCCTCTCCTGAAATCAGACATATATGACATTTTCACGGCTATTGCGGACGGTTCACCGATGCCTCGGGTAGAATGGGATGCCAGAGCATCCATGGGATTCGTGATGGCATCCGAGGGCTATCCTGGCTCTTATGAAAAAGGACATGTCATTGAAGGCCTTGAAGAAGCACTTTCGGATCCTGATGTGAGGATCTACCACATGGGTACTGCTGAAAAGGACGGGAAAACCGTCACTGCGGGAGGCCGGGTGCTGATGGTGATAGGCTCGGGTGACACTTTGAAGGCGGCACATGACAAGGCCCTGGAGGCTGTTTCAAAGATAAAGTGCGACAATCTTTTCTTCCGCCGGGACATAGGCTGGAGAGTCCTTTGACGGGCCGTCAGGGCCGCACCGGATCATCAGCGAGGCTTCCGGTCATTAAAGATAAATTGTTGATTTTTAGGATTACATTATGATAATAAGCGGTAAAGAATTGTCCGCCAGGCTGAAGGCAGAGATGGCCGCGCAGGTGTCCTCTTTCCCGGAAAAATACGGGAGGGTGCCGCATCTGGTGGTAATACTTGTAGGGGATGACCCCGCAAGTGTCTCTTATGTTACCGGCAAGGCCAAGGCTTCACAGGTCGTGGGCATAGAGAACACCACGATTCGCAGGCCCTCAGACATATCGGAAGAAGAGCTGCTCGGTCTTATCCGGGAGCTTAATGCGGACGATACTGTAGACGGGATACTTGTGCAGCTCCCGCTGCCGGAGCATATCAGCGAGGCCAGGGTGATCGAGACCATATCCAAGGACAAGGATGTGGACGGGTTCCATCCCCTGAATGTGGCCGCCCTGTGGCAGAAGCAGCCATGCACCCTGCCATGCACTCCCAAAGGCATAATAAAGATGCTCAAGGCCGCCGGGGTGAAAATCAAGGGGAAAAGGGCTGTAGTGATAGGCCGCAGCAACATTGTCGGCCTTCCTGTCGCCAAGCTTCTCCTGGATGAGAACGCTACAGTGACCATAGCCCACAGCCGGACGGCAGACCTGCCGTCTGTCACCCGCGAGGCCGATATCCTGGTCGTGGCCATAGGACGCCCGAGATTCGTGACTGCCGACATGGTGAAAGATGGTGCGGCGGTGATAGACGTAGGCGTGAACCGTGACCCGGAGACAGGGAAGCTCTGCGGGGATGTGGATTTCGCTGCCATAGAGCCTAAAGCATCTGTCATCACTCCTGTGCCGGGCGGTGTGGGCCCTATGACCATCTGCTGCCTCATGGAAAACACCATTGAGTGCTTCCTGAACAAGATGACTCCGAAGAAGGTGTGACGCCGCATGCCCCACCGGGACTGTCGCCGACAGGCAACTGGGGGTGGACAGACTGGATTTCAGGAAGAAATCCATGACGTCAGTATGACGTATTTACATCAATGAGAAAGATTCTCAAATACATGGATATAGTGCTCCTTGCCATACTGCTGGCAGGGGCACTTGTCTTTCGTTATGCCCCGGGGACCGGAGAGTTCTATGCCCGGCATCTTTACCCGGTGATTTCGGCTGTCCTTTCCGCGTTGTCCTGTGTACTTCCTTTCTCGCTTGACGAATGGGCCGTGGTGTTCATGGCCGTTTTCCTGATAGCCTGGCCTGTCATGGCAAAAAGGCGCGGCCGCACCTGGAAACGCATTGTCCTCAGGGAAATAGAATGGATACTGTGGATTTATGTATGGTTCTACTGGGGATGGGGCCTTAACTATTACCGGGATTCATTCTATAGCAGGGCTGGGGTGCGCCCGGCTGAATACAGGGAGGATGCTTTCAGGGCTTTTCTGGATAATTATGCCGACAGCCTCAATTCTGCTTTCCTGCAGTCCCTCCCTGACGGGTATGATACCCCGGAAGACTCCGTCCGCGGTGAAATAAAGTCTCTTTTCCGAAAAGTGCCTGAACACTATGGACTTACCACCCCGAAAGGCTACCAGACACCCAAGTACACATGCTTCAACTTTCTTTATTCTTCTGTAGGGGTATTGGGGTACATGGGCCCTTTTTTCGCCGAGTCCCATCTGAACAGGGAGCTGTCCCGGCTCGAATACCCGTTCACATACGCTCATGAGCTGTCGCACCTTCTGGGAATAGGCAGCGAGGCGGAGGCCAATTTCTGGGCCTACACTGTATGTACCGCATCCTCTGATCCCGCTATCCGCTACAGCGGCTTTTTCGGCATATTCCCGTACGTGATTTCGAATGCAAGGAACCTTCTCGGCCGGGAGGAGTGCTCGTCATGGCTTTCGACAGTGGACAGCCGCATTGTCGGGCAGCTCGGGGACAGGCAGCGGTTCTGGAGCGCCCGCTACAGCCCTTTCATAGGTAAGATACAGGAGAGCATGTACGAGATGTACCTGAAGGGCAACCGCATATCTTCAGGGCAGAAGAACTATGCTGAAGTGGTCTTGCTGCTGCTTTCCGTGGAAGATTCCATGTAGGCGACCGGCCGGCTTTAGCAGGACGGCATCCGTCTATTGCGGTGTCACATGACGTGGAAAAGACGAGGGCTGGCCATCCGGCCAGCCCTCGTCTCATTATATATAACCTTATGGCTAAAGTTCACTCATCGCCTTCTGGTACTCGTCCATAGGGGCCACCAGGATTTCCTGGAATTCCTTCTGGCCTGTACCTGCAGGTATGGCGTGTCCGCAGATGACATTCTCCTTCAGACCCTCGAGAGTGTCTACACGGCCTCTGATGGCAGCCTCGCTGAGCACTTTGGTGGTCTCCTGGAATGATGCGGCTGAAATGAAGCTGTTCGTCTTCAGTGCTGCCCTTGTAATACCCTGGAGGACCTGGCTTGCTGTTGCAGGACGTGCCTCGCGCAGAGTCATCATCTTGAGCCCCTGCCTTTCAAGCGATGAGTTCTCGCTCTTCATTTCGCGGGCAGAAATGATCTGGCCTTCAGTGTATTTCTGTGAATCTCCCGGATCGGTCACATAGAACTTCCCGTAGATTGCATCATTGGTATCCATGAATACCCACTTGTCGATAAGCTCCTCAGGCAGGAACTCCGTGTCTCCCGGGTCGTTGACCTGCACTTTCCTCATCATCTGGCGGACGATGATCTCGAAATGCTTGTCGTTGATCTTCACACCCTGGAGTCTGTAGACTTCCTGGATTTCGTTGACAATATATTCCTGGACCTTGATCGGGCCGAGGATGTTGAGGATGTCGGTAGGGGATACTGCCCCGTCGGAAAGCCTCATCCCGGCTTTCACATAATCGTTCTCCTGCACAAGGATCTGCTTGGTAAGAGGAACGAGGTAGCGTTTCTCCTGGCCGGACTTGTTCTTGATGATAATCTCGCGGTTGCCTCGCTTGATCTTGCCCATAAGCACCTCTCCGTTGATCTCTGAAACGATTGCAGGGTTTGAAGGGTTGCGGGCCTCGAAAAGCTCGGTGACACGAGGAAGACCTCCCGTGATGTCGCTTGACTTTCCGATTGCACGAGGTATCTTGATGATTATATCACCGACCTTGACGTCATCTCCGTCGTTGACCATCACATGGGCGCCGACAGGGAGGTTGTACTGTTTCTTGCTTACACCGTCCTCGTCGAGGATGTTGATCGTCGGGTTCTTGGTCTTGTCCCTGGACTCGATGATCACCTTGTCCCTGTTGAGTGAATACTCGTCAGCCGCCTCCTCGCGGAATGTCACACCGTCTATCATGCTGTCGAAACGTGCCTTACCTGCTGTTTCGATGATGGTGATGGCGTTGTATGCATCCCATTCGCAGATCATGTCGCCCTTGCTGACCTTGTCTCCGTCCTTCTTGTAGAGGACAGAGCCGTAAGGCACGTCGTACTGCGAGAACGTGATGCCTGTATTTTCGTCCACGATGCGGACTTCAGTGGTACGGCTGACAACGACATCCTGTGTGCTCCCGTCATCGAGGACACGCTGTATGGTCCTGAGCTCCTCGAACTCAAGCTTTCCGTTGTACTTGGACTCGATTGAACTCTCGGCTGCGGTACTTGAGGCCGTACCTCCCACGTGGAACGTACGGAGTGTAAGCTGTGTACCAGGCTCTCCGATTGACTGCGCAGCGATTACGCCGACCACTTCGCCCTTCTCGACCATCCTTCCGGATGCGAGGTTGCGTCCGTAGCACTTCGCGCAGACTCCCTTGCGGGATTCGCAGGTGAGCACAGAACGTATTTCGACCTGCTCGATAGGCAGAGACTCTATGAGGGCCGCCTTGTCTTCGGTTATCTCCTCTCCAGCAGGGAGTATGAGTTCTCCGGTAAGCGGGTTGAATATGTCGTGTACGGATGTACGTCCGAGTATCCTCTCGCCGAGGGATTCAACGACTTCATCCTTGCTCTTTATGGCTGTTGCTATGAGGCCGCGGAGTGTACCGCAGTCCTCCTCGTTGATGATGACATCATGTGACACGTCCACAAGACGGCGGGTCAGGTAACCGGCATCGGCAGTCTTGAGGGCCGTATCGGCAAGACCTTTACGCGCACCGTGGGTGGAGATGAAGTACTCGAGCACCGACATACCTTCTTTCAGGTTGGATATGATAGGGTTCTCGATGATCTCCGCACCCTGGCCTCCGGATTTCTGAGGCTTTGCCATGAGGCCTCGCATACCGCAGAGCTGCTTGATCTGCTGTGTAGAGCCTCGGGCCCCGGAGTCGAGCATCATATATACAGGGTTGAATCCCTGCTGGTCTGTGGAGATCTGCTTCTCCACTATACCGGTAATCTGGTTGTCGATTGATGTCCACAGGTCGATGACCTTGTTGTAGCGCTCGTTGTTGGTTATGAATCCCATCGAGAAGTTGTTCTTGATGGATTCCACCGTCTTGTAGCCGTTCTCTATGAGGGATTCCTTCTCTGCAGGGATGATAACGTCCCCGAGGTTGAATGAAAGCCCGCCCTTGAATGCCATCGTATATCCGAGGTTCTTGATGTCGTCGAGGAACTGTGCGGTGCGTGCCACACCTGTGTTCTTGATGACCACGGAGATGATCTTCCTGAGTGATTTCTTTCCGAGAATCTCGTTCACATACGGCACTTCCTGCGGTACGAACTGGTTCACGATGATACGTCCCGGTGTGGTCTCGACCATCTGTGTCCCTTCCTCCGGATTCATCTTGTCCTTCGGGAGACGTACCTGGATCTTGGCGTGTATGTCTATTGCCTTTTCGTTGAGGGCGATGATGACCTCCTCCGGCCCGTAGAACTTCATGCCTTCACCTTTTGCCCCAGGCCTGATCTTGGTTATATAGTACAGTCCGAGCACCATGTCCTGTGAAGGGACGGTGATAGGCGTACCGTTGGCCGGATTCAGGATGTTGTGCGAGCCGAGCATCAGCAGCTGCGCCTCCATTATGGCCGCATTGCCGAGAGGAAGGTGCACCGCCATCTGGTCACCGTCGAAGTCCGCGTTGAATGCGGTACATGCGAGAGGGTGCAGCTGGATGGCCTTTCCTTCGATCATCTTAGGCTGGAATGCCTGGATACCAAGACGGTGAAGTGTCGGTGCTCGGTTCAGAAGTACCGGATGCCCTTTCATCACGTTCTCCAGGATGTCCCAGATTACAGGATCCTTCCTGTCGACAATCTTCTTTGCCGATTTGACGGTCTTCACGATACCCCTTTCTATCAGTTTCCTGATGATGAACGGCTTGTAGAGCTCGGCTGCCATGAATTTAGGCAGACCGCACTCATGCATCTTGAGTTCAGGTCCCACGACGATGACAGAACGTGCGGAGTAGTCAACACGTTTTCCGAGCAGGTTCTGACGGAAACGGCCCTGTTTTCCTTTCAGGCTGTCTGAGAGGGACTTCAGCGTCCTGTTGGCTTCGCTCTTTACTGCGTTCGACTTCTTTGAGTTGTCGAAGAGTGAGTCTACCGCCTCCTGGAGCATTCGTTTCTCGTTCCTGAGGATGACTTCCGGCGCCTTGATCTCTATGAGCCTTTTCAGACGGTTGTTCCTTATGATCACCCTTCTGTAGAGGTCGTTGAGGTCGGATGTCGCGAATCTTCCTCCGTCGAGCGGAACGAGAGGACGGAGATCCGGCGGTATAACAGGGATGACCTTGAGGATCATCCATTCAGGCCTGTTGATACCCTTTGACTCCTGGAACCATTTTACAATGCTGAGCCTTTTGAGGGCCTCTGCCCTTCTCTGCTGTGAGGTCTCCGTGTTCATCTTTGTGCGGAGATCCTTTGCAAGTGCGTCGACATCAATCTCCTTGAGGAGCTCGTATATGGCCTCTGCACCCATGCCTGCCCTGAATTTTTCCGGGTCGTCGTTAGGCAGTGCCTGGTTCTCCGGCATGGAATCTATGAGGTCAAGATATTCTTCTTCGGAGAGAAGCTCCATCTTGGCGATGTTGGTCGTACCCGGGTTGATGACTATGTATTTCTCATAGTATATAACGGCCTCGAGCTTCTTGGCTGCAAGGCCGAGAAGGGCGGCAATCTTGTTCGGGGCAGACTTGAAGTACCAGATGTGGGCGACAGGTACGGTAAGCTCTATATGGCCCATCCTTTCCCTGCGCACCTTCTTCTCTGTCACTTCTACACCGCAGCGGTCGCAGACAATACCTCTGTAGCGGATCCTCTTGTACTTGCCGCAGTGGCACTCATAGTCCTTTGTCGGCCCGAAGATCTTCTCACAGAAAAGTCCATCCCTCTCCGGCTTGTAGGTCCTGTAGTTGACAGTTTCAGGCTTCAGGACCTCTCCTGATGACCTTTCCTTGATGTCTTCAGGTGAAGCGAGCGAGATGCTGATTCTTTCGAAATTGCTTTTAACCTTGTTTTCTTTAAAAATAGGCATATTCCAATATTTCTAATTGTCTGTATAAACTAGTCCAATGTAACCTTCAGTCCGAGGCCCCTGAGCTCGTGCAGCAGCACATTGAGTGATTCAGGAATACCAGGTGTAGGCATGAGGTCTCCTTTGACGATGGCCTCGTAGGTCTTGGACCTTCCGTTGACATCATCCGACTTGACGGTCAGTATCTCCTGGAGAACGTTGGATGCACCGAATGCCTCCAGAGCCCATACCTCCATTTCTCCGAACCTCTGGCCTCCGAACTGGGCTTTACCGCCCAGAGGCTGCTGGGTAATCAGCGAGTAAGGCCCAATAGACCTTGCGTGCATCTTGTCATCGACCATGTGGCCGAGCTTGATCATGTAAATGACACCCACAGTCGCAGGCTGGTCGAACCAGTCTCCTGTGCCTCCGTCCCTGAGGTATGTCTTTCCGAATCTCGGAAGCCCTGCCTTGTCAGTGTATTCGCAGATGCTGTTTATGCTCGCTCCATCGAAGATCGGTGTGCTGAATTTCACTCCGAGTTCATCTCCGGCCCATCCGAGCACGGTTTCATATATCTGTCCCAGGTTCATACGGGAAGGTACACCGAGAGGGTTGAGTACTATGTCAACAGGTGTACCGTCCTCGAGGAACGGCATGTCCTCATCCCTTACTACCTTGGCTACAATACCTTTGTTACCGTGGCGGCCCGCCATCTTGTCTCCCACTCTGATCTTCCTCTTCTTGGCGACATAGACTTTGGCCAGCTGCATGACACCGTTAGGGAGCTCGTCACCCACCTTGATCTTGTCTACGGCGCGGCGGTGCTTCGCTGCGGCTTCCTTGTAGGCGATGCAGTAGTTGTTGATGAGCTCGCGCACGAGTACATTGGTGTTCTTGTCCGTGGTCCACTTGCTTGAGTTGATGTTTTCGTAGTCGATGTCACGGATGTCAGAGAACGTGATTGTCTTGTCTTTCGCGATAATCTCGACTCCGTAGAGGTCGCTGATGCCAGCGCTTTTCTTGCCCTCCACGAGGGCGGCGAGCTTGTCAAGGAACTTGGTCCTGAGCGCTTCTGCCTTGGTATTGAATTCCTCCTCTACCTTGTCGATCTTGGCTTTCTGGTCTGCTTTGGCCCCTTTCCTGTTGCTTTCCTTGGCCACTTTTGAATAAAGTGCAGTACCGATAACAGTTCCGCTGAGCGACGGTGTGGCCTTGAGGGAGGCATCCTTCACGTCACCGGCCTTGTCACCGAAGATTGCCCTCAGGAGCTTCTCCTCAGGAGACGGATCACTTTCACCCTTAGGGGTAATCTTTCCGATCATGATGTCGCCTGGCTCGATGTGGGCTCCTATCCTGATGATACCGTTCTCGTCGAGGTTCTTGGTCGCATCCTCGCTGACGTTCGGAATGTCGGACGTGAGCTCTTCCATACCGCGCTTGGTGTCGCGTACCTCAGTGATATATTCATCCACGTGGACAGATGTAAGTATATCCCAGCGGATCATCCTTTCGGAAAGCACGATTGCATCCTCGTAGTTGTATCCTTTCCATGGCATGAATGCCACTTTCAGGTTCCTTCCGAGTGCTAGTTCCCCGTTCTGGGTGGCATATCCTTCAGTCATGATCTGCCCTTTTTCTACTACATCACCCTTACGGACGATAGGTTTGAGCAGTATTGTGGTGCTCTGGTTCGTCCTTCTGTATATAGGTAACTTGTAGACAGTGATTTCAGGGGAGAAGCTGACATATTTCTCGTCATCGGTACGGTAGTATTTCACATGGATTTCATTTGCATCCACGTATACGACCTCGCCTTTTCTTTCTGCTGTTATCTGTGTCCTTGAATCGAGGCATACCCTCTCCTCCAGGCCGGTGCCGACGATAGGGGATTCCGGGTTGAGAAGCGGAACAGCCTGGCGCATCATGTTCGCGCCCATCAGGGCCCTGTGTGCATCGTCATGCTCCAGGAACGGTATCAGCGAAGCCGCCACAGATGCTATCTGGTTCGGGGCGACGTCCATCAGGTTGACCTCGTCCTTGGTCACGACAGGGAAGTCTGCCCCAAGACGGCACTGTATCCTGTCCTCGATTATGTTTCCGTCATCGTCCATCTTGACGTTGGCAAGGGAGATCATCTGGTTCTCCTCCTGCTCGGCGCTCATGTAGACCCATCCTTCTGAACTGAGGTCAACTTTACCTCCGCTCACCTTGCGGTACGGTGTCTCTATGAATCCCAGGTCGTTGATCCTTGCATAGACGCACAGGGACGAAATAAGTCCGATGTTCGGTCCCTCAGGAGTCTCGATAGGGCAGAGGCGGCCGTAATGCGTATAGTGCACGTCCCTGACCTCGAATCCGGCGCGGTCACGTGAAAGTCCTCCAGGACCGAGAGCCGAGAGCCTGCGCTTGTGCGTCATTTCCGACAGCGGGTTGGTCTGGTCCATGAACTGCGACAGCTGGCTGGTTCCGAAGAACGAGTTGATCACGGACGACAGGGCTTTGGCGTTGATCAGGTCGATAGGGGAGAACTGCTCGCTGTCCCTTACGTTCATCCTTTCGCGGATGGTGCGCGCCATTCTTGAAAGTCCTACGCTGAACTGGTTGGCAAGCTGTTCGCCGACTGTCCTGATACGTCTGTTGCTGAGGTGGTCGATATCGTCGACCGTAGCCTTCGAGTTGATGAGGAGTATCAGGTATTTTATGATTTCGATTATATCCGTGTTGGTCAGTACGCGCACGTCATCCGGCGTGTTGAGGTTCAGCTTCTGGTTGAGGCGGTATCTTCCCACATCCCCCAGGTCGTATCTCTTCTCGGAGAAGAAGAGTTTGTCAATGACGTCACGGGCTGTAGCCTCGTCAGGCGGTTCCGAGTTGCGGAGCTGCTTGTAGATGTAGTTGATGGCTTCAGTCTCCGTATTTGTAGGGTCTTTCTGCAGGGTGTTGTATATGATGGCGTATTCGTTTACGTTCGCCTCCTCCTTCTGCAGAAGGATTGTCTTTACATCCGTTTCGGCGAGTTTCTGGATAGTCTCCTCGCAGAGGATCTCTCCTCTTTCGACAATAGGCATCGTCCTTTCTACCGGGATCACCTCTCCCGTATCTTCATCGACGAAGTCCTCTATCCATGTCTTGAGCACCTTCGCCGCAAGCTTCCTCCCCTCGTTAGCTTTAAGGACCTCTGGGGTGGCCTCTATCTCGTCGGCCAGCCCGAATATGTCGATTATGTCCTTGTCGCCGTTGAATCCAATGGCTCTGAGCAGGGTTGTTACAGGCAATTTCTTCTTGCGGTCGATGTAGGCGTACATGACATTGTTTATGTCAGTAGCGAATTCAATCCATGATCCCTTGAACGGGATTATTCTGGCAGAATACAGTTTTGTCCCGTTCGCGTGCACACTCTGTCCGAAAAATACGCCCGGGGACCTGTGGAGCTGAGAAACTATGATCCTCTCTGAACCGTTGATGACGAACGTTCCGCCGGGAGTCATGTACGGGATGTTTCCCAGATACACGTCCTGGACCCTTGTGTCGAAATCTTCATGTTCGGGATCGCTGCATGAAAGTCGTAGTTTCGCTTTTAGAGGTACGTTGTAAGTCAATCCTCTTTCCAGGCATTCGTCTATTGAATACTGAGGTGGATCGATAAAATAATCGATAAATTCAAGTTTGTAGTTATTCCTTGTATCTTCGATCGGGAATATCTCCTGGAATACCTGGTACAGGCCTTCATTCCGCCTGTTCTCCGGTGTCGTATCCAGCTGGAAGAAATCCTGGAATGATTTCAGCTGGACCTCCAGCAGGTCCGGATACTCAAGGAGAATTTTCGATGATGCGAAAGATATTCGCTGTGTTTTTGGTTGTAGAGACATCTTATCAGCCTTTGTATAGAGAAAAACTTAAATACGACAAAAAGGTTTAGGGTCTTTTAAGGGCCCTAAACCTGACTTAGTTTCCCATTCGGGAGAGAGTGAAGCTATTTAACTTCAACTTCTGCTCCAGCCTCTTCGAGGGTAGCTTTGATCTGCTCAGCCTCTGCCTTAGATACTTTCTCTTTGATTACAGCGTCAGGAGCCTTGTCAACAAGATCCTTTGCCTCTTTAAGACCGAGACCTGTAATCTCTTTAACAGCTTTTACCACACCAAGTTTAGCCTGGCCAGCTGATTTGAGGATAACATTGAATTCAGTCTGCTCAGCAGCTGCTGCTTCACCAGCTCCTGCTGCCGGACCTGCTACTGCTACTGCAGCTGCTGCAGGCTCAATACCATACTCGTCTTTGAGGATCTGTGCGAGTTCCTGAACGTCTTTTACAGAAAGGTTAACCAACTCTTCTGCAAGTGCTTTAATGTCTGCCATAATTTAATTATTTAGTTTGTTTATTTTATTATTATTCTCTTTCTGAAAGGGTCTTGACGATGCCGGCCAGTTTGCCACCAGCAGACTGGAGGGCGGATATAACATTGCGTGCAGGTGACTGGAGCAGTCCGATGATATCACCGATGAGCTCTTCACGGGACTTGATGTTACAGAGTTCGCCAAGTTTGTCAGCACCTACAAATGAGCACTCCTGAACATAGGCTGCTTTTAGGGCAGGCTTCTCGGACCCTTCGTCGGCATACTTCTTTATGAGCTTTGCCGGGGCGTTAGGGGTTTCCGTGTACATGATGGCTGTAGGCCCTTCAAGTGCAGGGAAAACGAGCTTTACTTCTTCGTTATCCATGTTCATGAGAGCTTTGTGGAAAAGAGTATTCTTCACTACTACGAGCTTGATATTCTTTTCAAAGCAGTCACGACGGAGTTTTGTCGTCTGTTCAGCATTCAGCCCGGAGATGTCGGTAATATAGAAATTAGGTGTCTCCTGGATTTGTGCTGCGATTGATTCAATTATCTGGGCTTTATCTTCTTTTCTCATAACATTGAATATAATTAGTCAGCACTACTGAATGATTTAATATCGAGATTGACTCCGGGACTCATTGTCGTGCAGATAGAAGCACTTATCAAATATGTTCCCTTGAGTGTCTGCGGCTTAAGCTTCATGATAGCTGAAATCAGCTCCTGTGCGTTCTCGCAGATCTGCTGTGCAGTGAAAGATGCCTTTCCAATGGCTGCATGTACAATACCGGTCTTGTCGACCTTGAAGTCTATCTTTCCGGCTTTGACCTCCTTGACAGCGTTGCCGATTTCCATCGTAACTGTTCCGGTCTTAGGGTTAGGCATGAGGCCTCTCGGACCGAGAATCCTACCGATGGTACCGACTTTCGCCATTACTGAAGGGGTACAGATGATGACATCAACATCTGTCCATCCTCCCTTGATCTTGTCGATATATTCATCGAGGCCTACATAATCTGCACCAGCCTCTTTCGCTTCCGTTTCCTTGTCTGGAGTACAAAGCACGAGCACCCTTGTCTGTTTTCCTGTTCCGTGCGGCAGAGTGACGACGCCACGAACCATCTGATTTGCCTTACGCGGATCCACTCCGAGGTTAACGGCAAGTTCTACAGATGCATCAAATTTTGTGAAGGTAACATCCTTTACGATTTCACATGCCTCAGAAAGCTTGTACTGCTTGGCCGGATCATATTTGGCCATTACCGTTTTTTGGTTTTTTGTCAGTTTACTCATTTCGCGTGTGATTTTTAGATGTCAGCAGGAAATTCTCCTTCAACCTTTATACCCATGCTTCTCGCAGTCCCGGCCACCATAGTCATTGCTGACTTGAGTGTAAATGCGTTCATATCAGGCATCTTTGATTCTGCGATTGTCTTTACCTGATCCCAGGTGATGGTAGCGACTTTCTTTCTGTTCGGTTCAGCAGAACCGCTTGAAATTTTTGCTGCTTCCTTCAGCTGTACAGCTACAGGTGGCTGCTTTACTTCAAATGAAAATGATTTGTCGCTGTAGACTGTAATTACAACAGGCAGTACTTTACCAGCGCTGTCCTGTGTACGGGCATTGAACTGTTTGCAGAAATCCATTATGTTCAGACCCTTTGAACCGAGAGCCGGTCCTACTGGAGGGGATGGATTTGCTGCGCCGCCTTTAATCTGGAGTTTGATAAACCCAGTGACTTCTTTTGCCATAATTCTTGATTATTCTTTAGTTACTTGTGTAAAGTTGAGTTCAAGTAGAGTCTTCCTGCCGAAAATCATGACCATTACCTTGATTTTGCTGCGGTCTTCTACGATTTCCTCTACTGTTCCATCGAACCCGCTGAACGGTCCGTCTGTAATCTTGACTGCCTCGCCTACAGTATAGTCTACTACAGTCTCTCCTTCGCTAGTGGCAACCTCATCGTGCTCCCCGAGAATCCTTTTCACTTCAGAGTCCCTGAGCGGAATAGGAATTTTCTCTTCCTGCGCTTTGCCAGATCCCCTGCTTACATCTCTTTTCTCGGTAAGGAAGCCGGACATGTGAGGAATCTCATTACGGATTATGTACTGGAGTTCACCGGTAAGTTCAGCCTCGATAAGGACATATCCCGGGTAGAAAAGACGTTCGGAACTGACTCTTTTGCCGTCACGAATCTTGTATACTTTTTCCGTCGGGACAAGGACCTGTGAAACCAGATCCTGAAGGCCACATCTTTCAATCTCTTTCTCGAGATACTCTTTGGCTTTCTTTTCCTTTCCGCCTGCTGCTCTCAGCACATACCATTTTTTTTCGCCCATATTGCAAAGGTATTAATTACAGTGTGTAAATTGCTGTCATCAGGTTCTGGAAAGCAAAGTCCATCGCGAAGATAACAATAGCAAAAATCACAGAAGCAACCATCACAACGATGGCTGAACTCTGAAGTTTGCTCCAAGTAGGCCATGAGACTTTCTTGGTCATCTCCGTGTAAGACTCTTTGAAATAGTTGATTAACTTTCTCATCTTTACCTTTAATGGACATCCTGAGTTGGAAGCTTGCTTGGATGTCTGTTAAACAATTACCAAATCGTAACCTTTGATATTTGCAGGGGAAGCAGGATTCGAACCCACATCGACGGTTTTGGAGACCGCTGAACTACCCTTGTTCTATTCCCCTATAAAAGCGGGCGTCTTTTTTGGCACCCGCTTATCTATACGGTTTTCTAGATTACTCGAGAATCTTAGTTACCTGACCTGCACCTACTGTACGGCCACCTTCACGGATTGCGAAACGAAGACCTTCGTTAAGGGCAACTGGATAGATGAGCTCTACAGTGATAGTAACGTTATCGCCAGGCATTACCATTTCTACACCCTCTGGAAGAGCAATCTCTCCTGTGATGTCGAGAGTACGGATGAAGAACTGTGGACGGTAGTGGTTGTGGAATGGAGTATGACGACCACCTTCATCTTTCTTCAGCACGTAAATCTCAGCCTGGAATTTCTGGTGAGGATGGATTGTACCAGGTTTAGCAAGTACCTGACCCCTCTTGATTTCCTTCTTGTCGATACCACGAAGAAGAAGACCTACGTTGTCACCAGCCTCTCCTTCATCAAGGATCTTGCGGAACATCTCGACACCTGTAACGACTGTCTTCTTAGGCTCTTCTCCGAGACCTACGATTTCAACCTCGTCTCCAGTGTGGATGACACCTGTCTCAATACGTCCTGTAGCCACTGTACCACGTCCTGTGATAGAGAAGATGTCCTCGATAGGCATGAGGAAAGGTTTCTCATTGTCACGTGGAGGGATTGGAATGTATGAGTCAACAGCATCCATCAGTTCCATGATCTTTGCCTCGTACTGAGGGTCACCGTTGAGTGCTCCAAGAGCTGATCCGCGGATAACTGGTGCGTTCTCTCCGTCGAAGTTGTAGAATGAGAGAAGGTCACGTACTTCCATCTCAACGAGGTCAAGCATCTCAGGATCGTCTACAAGGTCAACTTTGTTGAGGAATACAACGATTCTCGGTACGTTCACCTGGCGTGCGAGAAGGATGTGCTCGCGAGTCTGAGGCATAGGACCGTCAGTTGCAGCAACTACGAGGATTGCACCGTCCATCTGTGCGGCACCTGTTACCATGTTCTTCACATAGTCAGCGTGGCCCGGGCAGTCTACGTGAGCGTAGTGACGGGTTGCAGTCTGGTACTCTACGTGTGCAGTGTTGATTGTAATACCACGCTCTTTCTCCTCTGGAGCGTTATCGATAGAGTCGAATGAACGGAGCTCAGAAAGACCCTGCTTTGCAAGTACAGTAGTAATAGCTGCAGTCAAAGTAGTTTTACCGTGGTCAACGTGGCCGATAGTACCGATGTTAACGTGCGGTTTGTCTCTTTTAAAGGTTTCTTTAGCCATAATTTTATTTGTTTATGTGTATTATATGCTACTATATACAAAAAAAGCAGAGCCGGTGATGAGATTTGAACTCATGACCTCTTCCTTACCAAGGAAGCGCTCTACCCCTGAGCTACACTGGCGTAGTTTGATTTGAGCGGAAGACGAGGTTCGAACCCGCGACCCTTAGCTTGGAAGGCTAATGCTCTACCAACTGAGCTACTTCCGCTTTTTGTTTCTTCTCGGTGACCTTTTTGCCGGAAATTTCCGGCCAGCTATCTTCCGAAACCAGTGGGAGAAGATGGATTCGAACCACCGAAGGTATAAACCAGCAGATTTACAGTCTGCCCCATTTGGCCACTCTGGTATTCTCCCAAATTTTTAAGTTTTCCTGTTGTAAAAGAACTTTGAGCCGATGGAGGGAATCGAACCCACGACCCCGAGATTACAAATCACGTGCTCTAGCCAACTGAGCTACATCGGCGGGATTTGATAACTCATTTCCCAAAAGGGATTGCAAAGATAGAGATTAATTCTGATTATCCAAAACTTTTTGATCTTTTTTGTCATATTTCTTCATCTCTGCTGAAATCTTCCTGTATATGCTCTCCGGGTCGATGCCGCATTCTTCCCGTTCTTCTGCCTGAGTCCCCTGTTCGATGAACTTGTCCGGGATTCCCATGCCGATGATTTCCGGCCTTGTCCCTTTCCCGGCAAAGTACTCGCACACTTCACCGAATAGCCCGCCTGCGGTCACGCCGTCTTCAATGGTGATGATTGTCTGGAATTTCTTCCCTGCTTCGTCCAGCATTGCTGAATCGACAGGCTTTATATACCTTATATTATATACGGCAGGATTCGTCCCTGTCTCGCTCCTGTACCTGAGCGCCGCTTCTAACGCCCTGTTTGCTGAAGGTCCGGCGGCGATGACAGCAATGCCTGTCCCGTCTGTGAGCTTTTCCGATTTGCCGGCAGGTAGGGCGGCAAAACCGCAGTTCCTCCAGTCTTCTCCCTCTCCGTAACCTCTCGGGTACCTTATTATGAACGGTCCTTCAGTACTTGTTGAAGCCGTGTACATCATCTGCTTGAGTTCAATCTCGTTCCTTGGGGCGGCAATGACTGCGTTGGGTATGCTTCTGTACGCTGCGATATCGAATGCCCCGTGGTGGGTCGCACCGTCTTCGCCTACGAGTCCGCTCCTGTCGAGGCACAGGACGACAGGCAGCTTCTGCAGCGCGACATCATGGATGATCTGGTCATACGCCCGTTGGGAGAATGACGAGTAGATGTTGCAGAACGGCTTCATCCCGCCGGCGGCAAGCCCTGCCGCGAAAGTTACCGCATGCTCCTCTGCAATCCCTACATCGAAGAACCTTTCCGGCATTTCCCTGGCCAGCAGGTCCATGCCGCAGCCTGTGGCCATGGCAGGGGTTATGCCCACAATCCTTCTGTCTGCGCGGGCAAGTTCAAGAAGGACTTCACCGAACACATCCTGGTATCTGCTTTCATGGTGTCCTGCGGGTTTTATCCTTTTGCCTGTGACCGGATCGAACATTCCAGGGGAATGCCATATTGTCTGATCTTCTTCTGCGGGTGCAAAACCTTTCCCCTTTGTGGTGATGGTGTGCAGGATTCTCGGGCCCTTGATATCCTTAAGCCTTGAAAGCGTTTCTGTCACCTGGGCTATGTCGTTGCCGTCTATCGGGCCGAAATATCTGAACCCGAGCGATTCAAACAGCGCCCCTCCTGATGATATTACAATCGATGATTTGGTGCTTACGATGAACTTCTGCACCATTTTCCTGAACCGTCCTTCACCTATGCGGTCCCAGACATGTTTCTTGATCCGGTTGTATGTAGGGTCGGTAGTGAGCCTCAGCAGATGCTCATGTATGGCCCCTATGTTCTTGTCAATAGAAATGTTGTTGTCATTTATTATGACCAGGAGGTCTGTCTTGCTTATGCCGGCGTTGTTCAGTCCTTCGAATGCCAGGCCGCCGGACAATGCCCCGTCACCGATTACGGCTACGACTTTTTCTCCTGTGCCGAGCATTTTTGACGCTTCTGCAAGTCCGAGCGCTGCAGATATCGATGTCGATGAGTGTCCTGCCCCGAAAGCGTCAAAAATGCTCTCGCTGCGTTTCGTGAATCCGCTTATGCCTCCGCGTTTCCTGTTTTCACGGAACGCTTCCCTTCTTCCTGTCAGGATCTTGTGCGCATAGGCCTGATGCCCTACGTCAAATACCAGCTTGTCTTTTGGGGTGTCGTATATATAATGAAGACCGACTATCAGCTCCACTGCCCCGAGGCTCGATCCCAAATGTCCGGGATTGGTGGCGCAACACTCTATCATGTAGCTGCGGATCTCGGCGCACAGGGCCTTGAGTTCATCAATGCTGAGGCCCTTTATGTCTTCGGGTGAATTAACGTTCTCTAGCAGTCTGTACATTTCCTTATTTTCTGTTAGGTTGGTCGATACCCAGCTCAGGATGTCTCCTGGATGAGTAAATCAGTGCTACGGAAACTGCCACTGCTGCAATCCCGAGTCCTATGAATATGAACTCTGCATGTACGGCAGCATTCATTTCCTGCAGCCTGTCTCCGGCAACGGTGACCATGTCCTTGAAAATCCGTCCGACAAAAACAGGGACAAGCAGCATGCCCATATTCTGTATCCAGTATATGAGCGAGAATGCTGTCCCAAGGTTCTTTTCCGGAATGATTTTCGGCACGGTGGGCCACATCGCCGAAGGAACAAGTGAATATCCTATGCCGAGAAGAGAGATTGCCAGAAATCCATAGAACGCTGTGCCTTGTGGGGCAAACGCCATGATGAGATGCGATGCAAGGACCAGGACGGCTCCTGTAACCATCCATATGGTGGCTTTGCCTACCTTGTCCACCATCGCGCCGAAAAGAGGTGTGAATATGACAGTGAAAAAAGGTATCATCGTTATCATCCATTTTGCGGAGTCCACATCCATGCCGAAGCGCGGGATCACTATGGACGTGCCGAATTTTTTGAATGATATGATGCAGCAGTAGAAGAACACGCACAGGAATGCAATCATCAGGAACCGCGGGTTGAACAGTACCTTCAGGATATCGGAAAACCTGAACTTGTCCTCTTCCTTTACTTTTCCACGCGCCCCGGTTGCTTCCGTCCCCCTGTCGAAACCTGCATCCATAGCCACGAATACGGACCATAGTATCCCTCCGGCAAGCAGCAGCGCCAGCCCTGCCATTGCCGGTCTGGCTGTTTCTGCAAGCGTATATATTTCACCGGGCTGTTTTTCCGCTACCAGGACGGGAGCCAAGATAAACGCCGCTGCCGTACCCAATCTTGCAATGGACAGCTGCAGCCCCATTGCAAGGGCCACATTCCTTCCCTTGAACCATTTGGCTATGGACCTGGTGACGGCTACGCCTGCTATTTCGCTGCCCAGCCCGAACAGCATGCATCCGAAGTATGCTATGGTAAGCGATACTGACGGTTCAAGTCCTGACAGGAGCGCCGCAAGCACGATTGCCGCCCCTGTGATCATGAGTCCGACAAATACCGATCCTACAATCCTGACCCCGAACACATCAAGCAGTATCCCGCATATTACGAGTCCTCCGCAGACACAGAGGAAGGAGTATCCTCCTGCATAGAACCCGTAATCTGCGCTGTTCCATCCGAGCTGGAGCATTCCGGGATTCTGGAAAATATGGGACAGCGTCGAGAACATGTCATCGAAGAAGTACGATGCGAACATCGGTACCACGAGACATGCCAGGGCTATCCAGCATGCTGTATGGCTTTTTTGTATGTTGTGAAATAGTTTGCTGCCAGACATTTCCTCTTTGAAACCTTGTTTGTCCCCGGTTATTTGTCTTTTTCGATGTTCGGTTTTTCAAGTCCGAACCCTTTCTTCCTGTCTTCTACCTTCAGAAGCAGGCTGAAAATGAATGCCAGGATACCGAATGAGGAGAATATTATCATAGGCATCAGGTATCCTCCGGTGGCATTGAGGACAATGCCTATGAGCAGCGGAACAAGGCACAAACCTATGTTCTGCACCCAGAATATCAAGCAGTAGGCGCTCCCGAGGATCTTCTCGTCTATTATTTTGGGAACGCTCGGCCAAAGTGCTGCCGGAACTAACGAGAAGCTTACTCCGAGTATCACTATGAGGAGTACCGCGAACCATTTGTACGGGAATACCGGGAGCAGGAAGGCGAAACTGAGATGGCATGCTATCATTATGACAGCACCGGCCATCAGCATGGATGCCCCTTTCCCCTTATAGTCGAGGAATATCCCCAGGACCGGTGTGAGTACCATCGCCAGGATAGGGAAGCAGCTGAAGAGTCTGGATGCAGTATTCGCATCTACATTCAGGGTCACCTCCAGAAAGTTGGGGGCATACCGCTGGAAAGGGAATATTGCTGAATAATAAAGTACGCACAGCAGGGCGACAAGCCAGAACATCTTGCTCGAGAATATCTGTCCGAGATCCTTGACATGGAATTCATCTTCAGGATTCTTTTCTTCCGTGGCCTCACCGGCAGCTATGAGCTGCCTGTCAAGCCTTGTGTCCATAACCGAGAATACTATGTAGTTTATCAGTCCTACGAGCAGCAGGCACGTGCAGAAGGCTAGCGGGGCCACTACAGACCCGTCGAATTTTTCGGAGATTGCCGGTGAAAGCCACATTACAGCGAACACCCCTAAACGGGCAATTGCCATCTCCAGTCCCATTGCAAGGGCCATTTCCTTGCCTTTGAACCACTTGGCTATGGCCTTTGACACAGTGGTCCCGGCCATTTCACATCCGCATCCGAAAATCATGAACCCGAGGGCGGCCATCTTTGCACTGCCTGGCATTGCTGGCCACCAGCTTCCCAGCCAGCCGCATATCTCGGTGCTCTGGAACCAGTCGCTGATCCCGACATATTTTATGCCGGCCCCGAGTACCATTAGGGAGGCCGACAGGATGCCGGTGAACCGGATTCCCATCTTGTCCAGGATGATTCCTGCTATTATGAGGAATCCGCATACGTTCAGTATATACTCAGATGCGGCGTATGTCCCGAAAACGCTGCTGTCCCATCCGCGCTCATGTTCGATGAGCGATTTGAGCGGGGACATCACGTCCACGAACATATAGGCGAAGAACATCATCAGTGCGATGAGTATGAGCGCGGCCCATCTGGCTGCAGGGTAGTCGTTTAGGAACCTCTTTAGTGTTGCTGTCATTTTGATGGAAGTTTCGGTTTTGTGTATTTACCTCATGATAGTGGCGTCCCTGTCAGGCCCGAGCGATATGATTTTGATCGGCACCCCGAGATAGTTTTCCATGAAGCTGATATATTCCTTGAACTCGGAAGGGAGCGCGCTCTCGCTGCGGCATCCTGTCAGGTCTGCGTTCCAGCCTTTGAATTCAGTGTAGACAGGTTCGATGTCTGCATATGTGTCGAACGGGACCTGGTCCGTCTCGGCGCCGTCCACCCTGTAGGATGTGCAGACCTTGATGGTCTCGAACGAGTCGAGGCAGTCTGATTTCATCATTATCAGGTCCGTGACACCGCTTATCATCACGGCGTATTTGAGTGCTACAAGGTCGAGCCATCCTGTACGGCGCGGCCTGCCTGTCACGGCTCCGAACTCGTTGCCTATCTTCCTCAGCTTCTCTCCGGTCTCGTCGAAAAGTTCGGTAGGGAACGGCCCGCTGCCCACTCTTGTGCAGTATGCCTTGAAAATACCGTACACGTGTCCGATTTTGGACGGCGGCACGCCGAGTCCGATGCATGCCCCTGCGCAGGCTGTCGAAGAGGATGTGACGAACGGGTATGAGCCGTAGTCTATGTCGAGCATGGAGCCCTGTGCGCCTTCTGCAAGGATGGACTTGGTCTTGAGCTCGTTGTTTACAAAATATTCGCAGTCCACGAGCCTGAACTGCCTGAGGTATTCGACCGCATCCATGAATGCTGCTTCTTCTGCATCAGGATCACATTTGAAGTCCATTTGATGCAGCTGTTTTATGTGTCTGTTTTTCAGTTTGTTGTATCTTTCCTGAAAATCGCCGGCCAGGATGTCTCCGACCCGCAGTCCGTTACGGCTCACCTTGTCTGTATATGTGGGCCCTATGCCTTTGAGTGTGGAACCTATCTTGCCTTTGCCCATTGCGGCTTCGTTTGCGGCGTCCAGGAGCCTGTGTGTCGGGAGGATGAGATGTGCCTTTTTGGCAACCACTATCCTTTCTTTTACAGGTACTCCGGTCTTTTCGATATTTTCACATTCCTGCCTGAAAGTTATCGGGTCGAGGACAACGCCGTTTCCTACGATGTTGATGGCGTCCTTCCTGAAAATACCTGACGGAATGGACCTCAACACGAAACTTTTGCCTTCAAAATGGAGTGAATGCCCGGCGTTAGGGCCACCCTGGAAACGTGCTACCACCGGGTACTGCCCTGCGAGTACATCTACTATCTTGCCTTTGCCTTCATCTCCCCACTGAAGGCCTAATACTACGTCTAATGCCATGATTTATGGATTGTTATATTGGTTAGCCAATTCTTTAGAATGGAAGATCGTCCTCCGGAAAGTCATCGTTGGAGGATTCCTGTGCGGCTGGTGCCGGCTGCTGTACAGGCTGAGGGTGGTATGCCGGCTGTCCGTAAGGCTGGCTGTTCTGCCCTCCTGCATGCGGCTGCTGGGCGTATCCTCCCTGGGCCGGAGCACCGTATCCTCCCTGTGAGGCAGGATTGTCAGCTTTCCTTCCGAGCAGCTGCAGGCTGTCTACCAGGATTTCGGTCGTGTATCTCTTGTTCCCGGTCTGGTCATCCCATGACCTTGTCCGGATGCGGCCTTCTATGTACAGCTGCGTGCCTTTCTTCACGTAGCGCTCTACGATATCGGCTGAATTTCTCCAGGCTACAATGTTGTGCCATTCTGTGTTTTCCCTTGTTTCCCCGTTACGGTCCCTGTATCTTTCGGTGGTTGCCAAAGTGAATGTGGCTACTTTCGCGTTTCCGGAATTTTCGAGATAGCGGACCTCAGGATCTCTCCCCACGTTGCCTATCAGCATTACTTTATTCAGTGACATAAATTGTATTTTTTATAAACCGGCGCAAGTTACTCATTAATTCAATAGGAATGAAAAATTTTGGCCGATTTTTTCGGGGGCTCCTGATGCTGCCGGGATAATGCCTATACGGATGCGGCGGAGTTTTTTACCGGTGGAACCGGGGCCGCTGTTCCTGACAGTGGCATTTACTGTATTTCCGGGGACAGGACCTGTTCCATGGCCAGGAAGTCAGGTTTCTCCCCTGTGAAAAGTTCATATCCTCCGGCGGCCTGGTGCAGCAGCCAGCGGAGACCGCCGATATATCGTGTCTCCGGACACATTGATGCGATTCCCATGATGATGTCTTTACTGAAGGAGGGAGTCTTGTAGTTGGCTTCCAGTATCAGTTTCGGAGTGTCTCTGCTGAGTGTCCCTGCGGATGAAAGGAGCTCCCGGATGCCTGGGATGCTCCCGGGGAGTGTGTAGATGATGATGTCGCTGCGCCAGAATGCTTCTCCGAAGCTGTCTATGGGCTGTGTCCTGAAACGGTACCCGGGGAGGGCCGCCGCGAAATTCTCTGCTTTCGATTCCGTACGGTTCATGAGCGTGGTGCGCATGCCGAGGTCCGCAGCTGCCACGGTAGCCGCTTTCCCTGCGCCTCCGCAGCCTATTACCAGGGCTTCAGGCTCCCTGCCGTAAATCTCCGCTGTACGTTTCCTTATTTCTTCAGTCCCGGCCGCTGCCATATCCGGTGCCAGTGCTTCGGCGAGGCTGCGCTGTATGCCTGTATAGTCGGAATTGAATGCGTATATGCCATGCTGGCCTTTGACCATCAGGTTCGTTGCCCCGGTTTTCACGCATACCGGGTCGGCTGTGCCGGCCATTCTGAAGGCCTCCTCCTTGAATGGCGCCGTGACATTGACCCCGTCGTAATTTTCAAGGAACTTCCGGTATGCGGCACTGAAGTCAGGGGCTTCTATAAGGTCGTATGTGTATTTGCCATGGTATCCGGCCCTGAACAGCGCAGGACTTAACGATCCTTTTATCGGATAACCTATGAGACCGAATCTTTTCATTTTGAATTCCTCTGGCGTACGGCTTCATACAGGAGTATTGCGGCTGAAACGGAAACATTCAGCGAGTCGAGGCGTCCGAGCATCGGTATCCTGATGTGTGCGTCCGCCGCCTGCCTCCATGTGTCTGAAAGGCCTGTGGCCTCGGTGCCCATCACAATGGCCACCCCGCTGCGCATGTCAGTGTCGTAGTATGGTTCGGAGTCCTGGAGCTGCGCAGTGAGAATCCTGATGCCATGCGCTTTAAGCCATTTCACTGTATCTCCGGAGGTGGCAACGGCGACCTGCCTGGAGAACACGGCCCCGATGCTTGCGCGGATGAGGTTCGGGTTGTAGAGGTCCGTCAGGGGGTCGCAGATGATTACCGCATCCGCCCCGGCTGCATCTGCGCTGCGGAGCACGGCCCCGAGGTTGCCCGGCTTCTCCACGCTCTCGAGCACGGCAATAAGCGGGTTCTCTCTGAGAATCAGGCTGTCCAGTGTCCTGTCACGGTACTCGACCTCGGCTATGACTCCCTCTGTACCACCCCGGTAGGCTGCTTTCTCGTATAATGCGGCAGGTATTTCCACCAGGATGGTTTCCGGGTCCTGTGCTCCTGCCGTTGCAGCCGGGCCGGAGAGGCTCATCTTTTCCAGAAGCGCCTGCAGGTCTTTCTCAGGGCATATCTCCCTGCATACAAAAAGCTTCCTCACCCGGAATCCCGCATCTATGCAGTGTCCGAGCTCCCTGCGGCCTTCCACCACGAAAAGACGCTTCTCGCGCCTTGTCTTGGATTTCTCCTGCAGCGCGAGAAGCTCTTTTATCTTCGGGTTCTGTGCCGATGTGACTGTTTCCGTCCTCATGTCACCGGAATTTCATACCTCTTTTTTCTCCAGCCTTTATTCCACTGCCTTCGGCCTCATCTGCGGGAAGAACAGCACGTCCTGGATAGTAGGGGAGTTGGTCATGAACATGGTCAGGCGGTCTATTCCCATACCCATCCCTGATGTAGGAGGCATCCCGTATTCAAGGGCACGCACGAAGTCCATGTCTATGTACATGGCCTCGTCGTCCCCGTGCTCCCTCTGTCTGAGCTGGTCCTGGAACCTTTCCAGCTGGTCGATAGGGTCGTTCAGCTCGCTGTATGCGTTGGCCAGTTCCTTGCCGCAGACGAAAAGCTCGAAGCGCTCGGTGAGGTCCGGGTTGCTGCGGTGCCTCTTGGTAAGAGGCGACATGGAGACAGGGTAGTCCGTGATGAAGGTAGGCTGCACAAGGTGCTTCTCGCAGTATTCGCCGAAGATGGCGTCAATCAGCTTGCCTTCACCCATCTCCTTGGTTACTGGCACATTGAGCCTGTCGCATGTCTCCCTCAGCTGCTTTTCATCCATCCCGGCGACATCCACTCCCGCATATTCCTTTATGGCCTCGAGCATCGGAAGCCTCCTGTAAGGCGGCCTGAAATCCACTTTCTGCTCCCCGATGGTCACCTCCGTAGTCCCGTGCAGGGTCGTCGCAATCTTCTCCAGCATCTTTTCCACGAACTCCATCATCCAGATGTAGTCCTTGTATGCCACATAGATTTCCATGCAGGTGAACTCCGGGTTGTGGGTCTTGTCCATCCCCTCGTTGCGGAAGTCCTTGGCGAACTCATATACCCCTGAATATCCGCCTACTATCAGACGCTTCAGGTAAAGCTCGTTGGCTATACGGAGATAGAGGTCGATGTCGAGTGCGTTGTGATGCGTTATGAACGGACGTGCCGTGGCCCCTCCCGGGATGGACTGCAGGATAGGGGTCTCGACCTCCAGGCAGCCTGCCGCATTGAAGTACTCGCGCATCGTGGCTATGATCTTGCTCCTCATCACGAAAGTCTGGCGCACCTGCGGGTTCACGATCAGGTCCACATACCTCTGCCTGTATTTCAGCTCCGGATCGGTGAAGGCGTCATAGACCTCCCCGTCCTTCTCCTTGACGATAGGCAGCACGCGGAGGGACTTGCTGAGCACTGTCATCTCCTTCGCATGGACTGAAAGCTGTCCGGTCTGTGTGATGAATGCATATCCCTTTATACCTATTATATCCCCTATGTCGAGGAGTTTCTTGAACACGGTGTTGTACATGGTCTTGTCCTCTTCAGGGCATATCTCGTCGCGCTTTATGTAGACCTGTATCCTTCCGGTCTCGTCCTGCAGCTCTATGAATGAAGCCGCACCCATTATCCTTCGGGACATTATCCTTCCGGCAATCACCACATCTGACAGATTTTCTTTCTGCGGGTCATATTCGTCCTTTATTTTCTGTGCTGTGGCATTTACAGGATAAAGTGCTGCAGGATAAGGGTCTATGCCCAGTTCCCTGAGCTTTGTCAGAGCTTCTCTCCTGTTCCTTTCCTGTTCGTTCAAGTCCATGTTTTCCATAATGTATGTCTTTTTTTCTGATTAATCGCAATTATGCCTTTTCATGACAAGGCCTTTACAAACCTGCAAAAGTACTATAATAAATTCTAATTTTAAAAATGAAAATCCTATCTTTATCCAGATTGAACTGTAATTATGGATATAATAGGCAAATGTCCCTAATTGCGGCCGGAAAGAGGTTGACTTTTTCAGGAAAAAAGTATACCTTTGTATGATATGCCGAAAGAAAAGAAGTGGATACTCAAGGAGACGGGAGACCCCGATACGGTGAACCGCCTGGCTTCTGAACTCGGAGTGGACCCTGTGCTGGCCCTGCTCCTGGTCCAGAGGGGCGTGACCACTTTCACCGATGCCAGGGCGTTTTTCAGGCCTGACCTTAAAAATCTGCATGACCCGTTCCTGATGAAGGATATGGACAGGGCCGTGGAACGTATCCGCAGGGCGGTGGACACGGGGGAGAAGATTCTTGTCTACGGGGACTATGATGTGGACGGGACTACGGCTGTCTCTTTAGTGTATTCTTTCCTGCGCCGCCTGACTGACAGGACCGATTTCTATATTCCCGACCGTTATGATGAAGGGTACGGGGTGTCTTTCAAAGGTATCGACTGGGCCCATGAGAACGGTTTTTCCCTTATAATTACCCTGGACTGCGGGATCAAGGCCAACGAGAAGGTTGACTACGCCTCCGGGAAAGGTATCGACATGATAATATGCGACCACCATCTCCCTGAAAACGAGTTGCCTGCAGCCGTGGCTGTCCTGGACCCGAAGAGGGCCGACTGCCATTATCCTTTTGACGACCTTTCGGGGTGCGGTGTCGGCTTCAAGCTCGTCCAGGCCTATTCGGCAGCATGCGGGATACCGTTCGAGACCTTAGTGCCGCTGCTTGACCTGCTGGTGGTCAGCATTGCGTCTGACCTGGTGTCCGTAGTGGGGGAGAACAGGATACTTGCGCATTTCGGGCTCAAGAGGATAAATGAAAATCCACGTCTGGGGCTTCTCTCCATGATGAAGCTGTCCGGTCTGGAACCTTCCCATGTCACGATAGACGACATTGTTTTCAAGATAGGGCCGAGGATCAATGCGGCGGGACGCATGGAGTCCGGCAGGGTGGCCGTGGAGCTGCTTACCGCCACGGACGGGGAGGAGGCTACAAGGATAGCCGGGGAGATCAACGAATACAACAATGAACGCAAGGATATAGACCGTCGTATCACCCAGGAGGCAATAGAGATGGTCAGGGACGGGACCTGCCTTTCTTTCGGGAATGCTACCATAGTCTACAACCCGCACTGGCACAAGGGCGTGGTGGGTATCGTGGCATCCCGCCTGGTGGAGGCCTTCTACAAGCCGACCATAGTATTTACAAGGTCGAACGGTTTTGTCACCGGTTCCGCAAGGAGCGTTCAGGGCTTCGACCTCTATGATGCGATAGAAAGCTGTTCAGACCTGCTTGACAACTTCGGCGGGCATCTGTATGCGGCCGGCCTGACCCTCAAGGAGGAGAAACTGCCGGAATTCTGCGACAGGATAGAGAAATTCATAGGGGACAGGATCACTTCGGAGATGCTTACTCCGGTGATCATGGTGGATTCGAAGCTGGACTTCGAGCAGATAACCCCCAAGTTTTTCCGTATACTCAAACAGTTCCAGCCTTTCGGCCCTGGAAACGGTGCACCTGTGTTCATGACGGAGAATGTGTACGACAACGGCAACGGCCGGCGTGTCGGCGCCGAGGCCGGACACCTCAAGCTCGAGCTTATCCAGGAGTCGCAGCCGTATCATCATATTTCAGCAATCGCATTCAACAAGGCCGAGCATTTCGAGCATATCAAGGCCGGGAATCCTGTGGACATCTGCTATTCCATTGTCGAGAACTATTACAGGGGCATAGCAAATATCCAGCTCCGTATACGGGACCTGCATGACCGTGAGGACATCATATGATATGCCCTGACGTGCGATTTGAAACTTTGAAACTTTATGCCCGGAAAAAAGGCTGATTTTCCGAAATTTCACTATTTTTGCGCCTTATGGCAAAAGGTTTTGCAGATACAGACTCCCTGTGCCGGGAGCTTTTGGCGGACATCCGTAAAAAGATATTCAGGCCTGTCTATCTTCTTATGGGGGAGGAGCCGTTTTATCCCGACATGGTATGTGACGCCATTATCCGGAATGCCCTGGACGAGAGCGAGAGGGATTTCAACCAGTCAATATATTATGGAGCAGATGTGAATGCAGATACGGTCATCACGGCGGCCCGCCGCTATCCGGTATTCGCCGAACGGCAGCTTGTGGTGGTGAAGGAAGCCCAGATGATGAAGTCATTGGAGGAACTTTCCCTGTATTGCGCCAAACCTCTGGATTCCACTGTGCTAGTGATATGCATGCACGGAGCTTCGGCTGACAAGAGGAAATCACTTTACAAATCGGTCTCGAAAACAGGGGTTGTCGTGGAGTCTGCAGCTGTGCGTGACTATGAGGTGGCAAGGTGGATTTCTGCGTATTATGCAGGGAAGGGCCTGCAGATCGCGCCTGACGCCGCGGCCCTTTTGGGGGAATATGCCGGGACAGACCTTTCAAAGATTGCGGTCGAGACGGACAAGCTGATGAAGAACCTGCCGGAAGGCACTGTGAGGGTGGAGATTGGGGACATAGAGAAGAATGTCGGTATCAGCCGCCAGTACAGCATCTTCGAACTGACCAGGGAACTCTCGTTCAGGAACTCGGCAAAGGCGCTGCGTATCGCCTCTTATATAGGGGCGTCTCCGAAGTTTGCCATGCCGATGGCTGTCAGTGCATTGTTCACGCATTTTTACCGGATACTCAAATACGAGGCCCTGCTTATGGCCAGCCCCCGTCCCGGCAATGACCGGAAGGCCAAGGTGCTCAATGTCAACCCTTACTTTTTCAGCGAGTATGACAGGGCTGTTGTGAATTATCCCCTGAAGAAATGCATGTCCGTGATAGCCCTCCTCAAGGAGTATGACTACAAGGGAAAAGGGGGCGATGTCGGGGAGGCTACACCGGAGGAGCTGCTGACTGAGTTGGTTGTCAAGATATTGAACTGATTTGAAGTTCGCATTGTACGGAAACAACTATTAAACATATATAAAATGGACCTGATTCAATGCAAAGACGTGTGCAAGAATTTCGGCGAGAAGGTCGCCCTTGACCACGTGTCCCTGGACATCCCTAAGGGGATGATCTTCGGACTGCTCGGACCAAACGGCGCCGGAAAGACCACGCTGATCCGTATCATCAACAGGATCACCATACCCAGCGGGGGTACGATTCTTTTCGACGGACACCCTATTACTCAACCTGATGTGGAGAAGATCGGTTATCTTCCTGAAGAAAGGGGACTCTACCGCAAAATGAAGGTGGGTGACCAGGCGATGTATCTTGCCCAGCTCAAGGGTATGAGCTCGCGAGCTGCGGCCGAAGCCCTCAAGGAATGGTTCATCAAGTTCGGGATAGAGAGCTGGTGGAACAAGAAAGTGGAGGAACTCTCAAAAGGGATGGCCCAGAAGGTACAGTTCATAACCACTGTCGTCCACAGGCCATCGCTCCTGATCCTCGATGAGCCTTTTTCCGGGTTCGACCCGGTCAATGCCCAGCTTATCCGGGATGAAATCCTCAAACTCAAGGAGTCCGGCTCGACAATCGTCCTTTCCACCCACAACATGGAGTCTGTCGAGGAGCTCTGTGACAACATCGCCCTCATCAACAAGTCCCGTCTGGTGATCACCGGCGGGGTTGACGATATACGCCACCGGTACGGCAACAACAACGTTGAGCTCATCTACACCTCATCTTCCGTCATAGAGTCCGCCCCGGGACTTTTCAAGGTCCTTTCGGACAATGATGACTCCGGACGGCATACGGCTGTACTTTCTATAGACAAGGGTGCGGACACCAATGACGTGCTCCGCCATGTCATTTCCCGCTCCCTGACGGTCAATTCATTCAAGGAGCTGGTGCCGAGGATGAACGATATTTTCATAAAACTTGTAACTGAGGAGGAATAAGCCATGAACATACATATTATCAATGTCATCATAGGCCGTGAATACATGACCCGCGTAAAGAAGAAATCATTTCTTCTCACCACATTCCTCGGCCCTGTCTTCTTTGCCGCAATGTGCATACTCCCGAGCGTGATAATGTTCATGACTACGGACAAAGGCAAGGAGGTGGCAGTGGTGGACCAGTCAGGCATAGTGATGCCTTATATGACAAGCAACGAGACCACAACGTATACAGACTACACCGGAATGCCGGTAGACAGTGCAAAGTCCAGATGCAGCGAGCTCGGCCTTGACGCCCTGGTGGTGGTGTCTCCTCTGGACTCTGTCAAGAGGACCGTCTCGGTGGAGGCGTATTCCGGAAAACCCATGAGCGTGGACATGAAAGATGCCATCAGGTCGAGGGTCAATGAAGCCGTCGAGGAGTACAGGCTGGAATCATACCGTATAGAAGGTCTCAGGCAGATCATTGAGGATGTGAAGGCGGACGTGTCTGTGTCCACTTTCACCCTTGATGATTCCGGCGAGGAGAAGATTACATCATCGGAGGTCTATATGATGATCTCCCTTGTGCTCTCCATTATAATATATATGTTCATTGCGATGTTCTCCGCCATGGTGATGCAGAGTGTCATCGAGGAGAAGTCGAGCCGTGTGGTGGAGGTCCTGGTGTCTTCCGTCAAGGCCACAGAGCTGATGTTCGGGAAGATAATAGGCGTGGCATGTGTGGCCCTTACGCAGTTCTTCCTGTGGGTGGTGCTTACGGCCGTGCTGGTGCTTGCCTTCGGGTCGTTCGTGGGATTTGACTCCATCGTAGAGTCAGCCAATGTGCAGACCGAGCAGATGACCCAGATGACAGAGGGGATGGGTGTTGACCCTGCGGCTCTCGATGCTTCCGGAATGAATATGCAGGTTGCCCTTCCTGAGGAGGGGACAAGCGAGATGGCGGCTGTCATAGAGACTATCAAGGACATTAACTATCCTATGATCCTCATTTCATTTGTGGTGTATTTCGTGCTCGGGTACCTGCTTTATGCATCCCTGTTTGCCGCGATAGGCTCTGCCGTGGAGAACGAGGCCGACACCCAGCAGCTCCAGCTTCCGGTTACGATACCTCTGCTCCTGGCGTTCTTCATAGCGTTCTATGCCTTCAAGTCGCCGGACAGCCAGGTGGTGTTCTGGGGGTCTGTCATACCGTTCACTTCGCCTATAGTCATGCTGGCGAGAATCCCGTTCGGCGTACCTGCGTGGGAGCTGGCGCTCTCTATTGTGCTTCTGGTGCTGACATTCCTGCTGATAGCCTACCTTTCAGCCAAGATATACAAGATAGGAATACTTATGTTCGGGAAGAAGACTTCGTTCAAGGACCTGTACAAATGGTTGAAACAGAAGTAGCTTCCGGAAACGATATTTTGAAAATATGTTATTACGTAAGCCAATAATACTTATAGCCCTTGCCGTCCTGGCCGTATCCGGGACGGCAGATGGCCGTAACATGAAGAGGCAGAAAGGGGACAGGCCTGTTTTTATCTGGTCCCGCAGCCGGATGGACGGTTCGAGGACAGGGGTCACTGTCCCAGGGGCGGACAATGTTGAAAGCGCTTTGGGAAAGGTTGCAGGGGCTGTCTATTATGCTCCGAACGGACGTACGTTCAGGGGCGGCAGCGTCCCGGATGTCGCCGGATGCGTCATCGCGGCGCAGCCCGCCATGGCTCCTGTCAAGGAGGTCGTGGGATACTCTCCGCGTACGATGGTGAACGCATATCCTGAGAGCGCGCTTTCCAACTGGTTCATTGACAATATAATGAGTGCTGTCGAGAAGGCGTCGGGAAAACATGTGGACGTAGGTGTCGGCAATTTTGGCGGAATCAGGGTGGATATGCCCGAGGGCGACATCCTGAAAGATGACATCATGTCCATGTTCCCGTTCAAGAACAATATCGTCTATGTCGCTCTAAAGGGAAAGGATGTCAGGGCCATCCTGGACCAGATGGCTGCAACGCGGTTCCAGGTGCTTGGCGGAGTCCGCGTAGTGGCCAGTGACGGCAAGGTGGTCTCAGCCGAGATCGGAGGGGAGCCGCTGGATGACGAAAAAGTGTACGGGGTGGCTACCATCACATTCCTTCTCGACGGGGGAGATGACCTTCATGTCTCGCGTAATGCCCTGGAAGTCACTGAATACCCCGTGGAGATATATGATGTGATGATGGATGCTGTCAGAAATGACACGGCGGCGGGCCGTCCGGTGGAATACCACACTGACGGTAGGGTACAGATAAGATAATGTTACCCCTCCGGTATCATAACGGCTTCTAAAGACATGAAACTATGAATAGAATACTTATTGTTTGTACAGCTATATGCATGTCCCTGTCGCTCCAGGCACAGAGGCTCACAATCCTGCATACGAACGACACGCACAGCCATATAGACCCTGTCAGGTCGGGTGAGGATGCCGGGCTTGGGGGAGCTGTGGAACGAGCCGCCTATATAGACAGTGTCAGGGCGGCGGACGGCAGACGCAATGTCCTGCTGGTGGATGCCGGAGACTTCAGTCAGGGTACTTCCTATTTCACCATTCTGAAAGGGGATCTTGAAGTGGAGCTTATGAACGCGATGGGGTATGACGTGACTGCACTCGGGAACCATGAGTTCGACAACGGCCTGGAAGAGCTTTCCCGCCGTCTGCGGAACCTTGACTGTCCTGCCGTCTGCGCCAACTATGAATTTTACGGCAGCGACCTTGCCGATATAGTCAGACCCTATGCGGTAATACGCCGCGGAGGTCTTAAGATAGGGGTCATCGGTCTGCTTACAGATGTGACAAAAGTGGTGGAGAAATACATTGCGGACAGGATAACATATTTGGACCCCGTTGAGGTAACGAACAGGTACGCCGCCTATCTGAAGGACGTGAAAAAGTGTGATATCGTGATGTGCCTGAGCCATCTGGGCTATGACAGCAATCCGGATTCCGATATATTCCTGGCAGCGAAGACCAGGAACGTGGACCTGATTGTCGGGGGGCACTCCCACACATTCCTTGAGGGCCCGACAGAAGTCAATGACCTTGACGGAAAGCCGGTCACTATTGTGACCGACGGCTGCTGGGGCCTGTATGTGGGCAATCTGAAAATAGGGGACTGACGCTCCTGCTGGAATTGTCCCGGCAGGGATTGATGGATAACCGGCATTATGAAAGGTGAAATCACAGGTAATCTTGAATGGGACGGTCTGCACCGTCCCAAGATTTATTATGCCGTAATCACTACATTCTGCGGTCTGTTCCTCTCTGTGCTGGACGGCACCATCTGCAATGTCGCCCTCCCTACCATCGCCCTGCGCCTGGATATATCCCCGTCGGATTCCATCTGGATAGTAAATGCCTTCCAGCTGGTGATCATGATGTTCCTTCTGCCGTTCGCCTCGCTCGGGGAGCTTTTCGGCTACAAGAAGGTGTACCTTTACGGGGTGGTCGTTTTCACTATCGGCTCCCTTTTCTGCGCCCTGTCCCATACTTTCCATGTGCTGGTGGCGTCAAGGATTGTCCAGGGGTTAGGTGCGGCGATGATAATGAGTGTCAACACCTCCCTCATAAAGATAATCTACCCTAAAAGGCATCTGGGCAAGGGCGTGGGACTCAATGCGACCGTGGTCGCGATAGCTTCGGTGACCGGCCCGTCCCTTGCCGCGGCCATCCTTTCCGTCACCACATGGGAATGGCTTTTCGCTATAAACGTCCCGGTAGGTATCGCCACCTGGTTCATGGGCAGGAGGTTTCTCCCGGACAATCCTACCAAGGTCGTCGGGCGGCATTTCAATGTGGCGGATACCGTGCTGAACGCAGCGACTTTCGGCCTGATGATAGGCTGCATAGAGGCGTACTCGCACGGGATGGACTGGCACAGGCTGACATTTGCCGTGGCGGCTTTCTTCATAGTTGCATTCATCTATGTCCGCACTCAGCTCAGGAAGGAATATCCGATGCTTCCGTTTGACCTGCTGAAAATCCCCCTGTTCTCGATGTCTGTGGGAACGAGCATCCTTTCATTCACGGTCCAGCAGCTGATGATGGTCTCCATGCCTTTCCTGCTTATGCACAGCTACGGGTATGACGCCGTGGGTACGGGGCTCCTCATGACCGCATCGCCTGTGGCGATAATGTTCGTGGCCCCTGTGGCCGGATGGATGATAGGCAGGGTGCATCCAGGGCTCCTCGGAGGAGTGGGCATATCGCTTATGAGCATTGCATGCTTCCTGCTCATGGCCTCGCCCCAGGATATTTCCCATTTCGGGTTTGTATGGCGGATAATGCTTTTCGGGGTGGGTTTCGGCCTTTTCCAGTCACCGAACAACCATATACTCCTGTCCTCCGCCCCGGCGCACCGCTCGGGCAGCGCAGGCGGGATGCTTGCTTCCGCCAGGCTTACCGGGCAGACGGTCGGGGCCGCCCTGGTGGCCATGATGTTCAATTTTTTCGGCCAGTCTGCACCGCATAAGGCGCTTCTCCTGGGGGCTGTCCTTGCGCTGTGCGGGTCATGTCTTTCGTTTTTGCGGGTCAAAGTCAGGAAAATTAATTAAATTCGTAGCACATAATCAATCGCACCATATATATGAACAGCAAGGAAAAGACCTCTGATCTTATGACCTCCATGTCCGAGCGGCATAAGAACATCCTTGAGATACTCCAGCTCCAGGGCAGTATCTCGGTTACTGACCTCTCGGAACGGCTCAACGTCTCGGAAGTCACCATAAGGAAAGACCTTACGGCTCTCGAGTCGCAGAACAAACTCTACAGGACGCACGGCAAGGCTATTCCCATCAGCCCTTATATAGGCGACAGGCATATCAACGAGAAGGAAAAGCAGAATGTGCAGGAAAAGCGCCTTATCGGACGGAAGGCCGCTTCTATGCTTGAGGACAATGATTCCATCCTGATAGCATCCGGGACAACCATCCTGTATGCCGCCAGGGAGATGGTCTCCATCAGGAACCTTACGGTAATAACGGCGTCTGTGTCGGTGTCCTCCATATTGTCCCAGAACAAATATATCGATGTAGTCCAGCTCGGGGGCATGGTAAGGGAGAGCTCAGTGTCTGTGGTAGGGTCGTTTGCCGAGAATATGCTCAGCTTTTTCAACTGCAGCAAGCTGTTCATGGGGGCTGACGGTGTTGACCTGGAATTCGGGGTCACTACCACCAACATGATGGAGGCCAACCTGAACCGTATGATGATGTCTTCCGCACAGAAAACCGTCCTGCTTGTGGACAGTTCAAAGTTCGGCAAGAAAGGTTTCAGCAAAATCTGCGACCTCGACAAGATAGACCAGATCATCACTGATGACAAAATCCCCCAGGTCTACCGTGAGAGCCTGGAGGAGATGGGCATAGAGGTAACAGTCGTTTCAGCCTGAGTATTTGTTAAAGGATATTCAGGCTCTGTTCTTTGATTTTTTCCAGTTCGTCCTTCATGCGGACCACTATCTGCTGGATGCCGGAGTGGTTCGCCTTTGAGCCTGTGGTGTTGATTTCCCTGCCCATTTCCTGCGCTATGAAGCCAAGCTTCTTGCCAGGCTGGGGCTCGGAGTTGACAGTATCCATGAAATATCTGCAGTGCTGGCGCAGCCTGACTTTTTCCTCGTTTATATCGAGTTTTTCTATATAGTAGATCATCTCCTGCTCGAGCCGCAGCTGGTCCGGTTCGAGCTTCAGCTCCTCGAAGCGGGACAGTATCCTGCTTCTTACGGCATCGATGCGCTCGGTTTCATGCCGTTCCACCTGGTCTACAAATGAAAGGATGCTGGCGACCTTTGCCGTCACGTCCTTATATAGGATTTCGCCCTCGCGGGAGCGGAATTCGTTCACCCTGTCTATCGCCTCGCGTATGCAGGCCTCTACGGCCGGCCAGTTGTCATCATTGATGACGTCTGTCTTTTTGGCATCAATGACATCCGGCATGCGGAGTATCGTCGGGAGCAAAAAGGAGGAATCCGTCATGTCAATGTTCGGAAACTCGCTGCAGAGCTTACCGGAGAGTTCGTTTATCTGGCGGAAATACTCCATCACAAGTTCCTGGTTTATCTGTTTTGCGCTTTCGGCGGCGTTGGCCTCGAAATTCACGAATACATCTATGCTGCCGCGCTTCAGCCCCTCCGCCACGAGCTGCCTGACATACAGCTCCTTGTCTTTAGGAAGGAGTGTCGTCTTGATGCTTATATCCGCATTCTTCCCGTTGAGGGACCTTATTTCCACGCTTATTTTTCCGGATTCGAGCATAGTCTCTGCCTTTCCGTATCCGGTCATTGACTGTATCATGTGCTGTGTGTATTTGAAATCTTTTACGGCCACAAAATTACAACTTTCTTTTTCAATGGCTGCCTTTTCACGATTTTTTTTGACTGCCCATGTATTTCCCTGACCCTTTTTGCCGAGTCGCCGGAGAATCGTGCAGCTACAAATCGTAAGCGGCCGTGAAATTGTCTTAAAGTCGTACAATAGTGCCTGAAAGTCGAATTTCAGAAGGCTGATGACACGGCCTGATTGTCATCCGAAACAGAAGTCCCTGGCCAGGGAACCGGA
This sequence comes from uncultured Bacteroidales bacterium, assembly GCA_944326305.1. Classification (GTDB taxonomy): domain Bacteria; phylum Bacteroidota; class Bacteroidia; order Bacteroidales; family UBA932; genus Cryptobacteroides. Next base: position 33,423 of record CALVDL010000011.1, on the reverse strand, counting down.
ATTCTGTCGTTTTGCGGCACTGGATGCATTGAGAGGGTGAATAATGTCTGCTTACAGATTGTAATTTTAGATTAATTCTAAAGTGCTTTATGTAATTTATTGACATTCAGTGTGAAAAAATCGGGGGGGGGTGAAGATAAAAGAAAAAATCACTATATTTGCAGCGTATTTATGGCGTTCGAAAAAATAAACCTCTACTTTTTTACGTAAAAATACGATTGTTTATTACAGATCCCTTTTGGGAAACCGCAGTTGAGGTTTCCGGCCAGATGAAAATCGTGATTGCTTTTGACGGTGTGAGGGTTTTATGAATAGGATGATTGTATTGCTGCTGTCTGTCGCAATATTTCCTGCACTGCTCTGTAGTGCTGATAATACAAGACTGAACAGGACCGGAAGTGTCAGGGATACCTCTGCATTTTCGGTCTATTTCCGGTTGGACAGCTTCAGTGTGGATTCCTTATATATGGAAAACGGTGCAGTACTAGATACCGTGGCTGCTATCCTTTCCGACCCTCATTTCTAGGACAGCCTGTTCATCACCGGGGCCGCTTCCCTTGACGGGCGCGACGGCTACAACAGCATCTTGTCAAGGAAAAGGGCTGAAGCCGTTCGAGACTATCTCGTCTCCCTCAATCCGGGACTTCCTGGCGGCAAAGTGCAGGTCGATTACGTGGGGGAAGACTGGACAGGGCTCAAGAACCTTATCATCAGTGATCCGGACTTCCCTAACAAGAGTATAGTGCTGTGGATTATCGACGGCAATTACAGGAATGACACCAAGGAAATGGTACTGAAGGTATTCCCTGAAATGTACTCCTATATAAAGGAAAAACATCTCAAGTATACTCGTTCTGCCACCCTCAAATTCCCTACATGGCACAGTTTTGACGGCGTTCCGTACCTCGCTTCGCCGCAAGGGCGGATTTCTTCACAGGGGGGGGCAGAGATAAAACCCCATGAATTCCAGCGGCCATCAGTCCGCAAGCCGGTACTTGCTTTCAGGACCAACCTTCTTCTACCTGCCTCCAATGTAGGCATGTCTATCCCGGTGGGCAACAGCTGGTCAGTCGGGATGGACTATTATTTCCCGTGGATATGGCCGCCGGAAAAGAACCGCTGGTGCATAGAGCTGCTGGGTGTCGGGCTTGAGGCACGCTATTGGTTCGGCCGCAGCCGTACATGGCAGCAGAGGCTTACCGGGCATTCTGTTGGACTGGGCGTGAATGCAGGGTATTACGACCTTGAACGGAACTGGAAAGGCGCCCAGGGTGAATATGTGAGTGCCGGTGTTGACTATACATACGCCCTCCCTGTAGGAAAAAGGAAGAATGTACGTTTCGAATTTTCCATCGGGGTGGGCTATATCCGTTCATGGGCACGTCCGTATGAAGTAAAGGAACCTTACGGGGATCTTGTCCGGGACGAACAGGAGCTTATCATAGACATGATAGCCCCGACTAAGGCGGCGGTGTCTGTAGTGATACCGGTATTCAGGAAAGTAGATACGGAAAGGAGGGCGCGGAGATGAGGTTCATGTATCTGATATTGGCTGTGCTGTCGCTGTCCGCCGTTCTTTCATGCGAACGGAGGCCTCTTGTGGACCAGATCTCCAACGTGTATCTGGACCTTGAGATAGAGGACGAGATCACGAACTACGAACTGGAGTCCCTTCCGTCCTTGATGAAGGTCAATTTCTACGACCCGGATACCGGGGAGCTGCTTTTCGAGGATTTCGTCGGCCCGCATGGAGGTGACATCTGGGTGGCTCCGGGCACATATCATATGGTGGTATACAACTTCGGGACTGAAAGCACAATAATCGGCAGGGAGTCGCACCATTCACAGGCAGTGGCATATACCAACGAGATTCCGGACTACCTGAAAGGACAGCTCAATACCTTCCTCGCCGCCAGGGCGTCCATGCATGCCTCTAAAAACGGGGATTCCCCGGACGAAAATATAGTCAATACCCCGGACCATCTGTTCGTCGCGAACGGGTACGGTGTCGACATTCCTGTACAGGTGGCCGGAGAGTCAGGACAGCACGTGATATCCGCCAGGGCGGAGACAGTGGTCGAGACTTACAACATCACAGTGAGGGAGATAAGGGGAGGGCAGTATATCAGTTCGGTAAGTGCTCTTATCAGCGGGATGGTCAGGGCGCACTATATAGGGGCCGGGGAAGATTCGGACACTCCCGCGACCATATATTTCGACATGCATATGGATGACACCAGGACCGTGCTCAGCGGATCTTTCAATACTTTCGGGAAGCATCCCGGAGTGGAGAGCGTCCTCACCCTCGACCTCCTGGTCAAGGACACCGGTGGCGGCGAGCACATCTTCACCTTCGACCTGACTGACCAGTTCAAGGACAATGACGACCAGACTCTCGAGGTCATCGGGGATTTCGAGGTGACAAAGCCTTCCGGGGGAGGTCTGGATCCCGGTGTAGGGGACTGGGAAGACGAGGATATAGATATAATAATATGACAATACACTTATTTATTAACTTTTAATTCATGGTATTATGAAAAAAATTCTATTCATCGCAACTGCCGCGGCTATGATAGCCGGCTGTGCAAAGGTCACTACGGTAGACACAGGCGAGCCTCAGGAAATCGCTTTTGAAGCGTACTACTATGGGACGACAAAGGCTCCGCTTGACAATTCTGCAGAGTTCCCTACCGACTGGAACATGCTGGTTCACGCCCTGTATGACGGGGATGCAGAAAGCCTCCACTATTTCGGGGAGAGCGGAACAAGCTTTACCTATGGTTCTGGCGTATGGCATGATGCCACAACGATGCGCTACTGGCCTGCCACCGGTACACTCACATTCAATGCGGTGGCTCCTACAGCAACTATAGAAGGGGCGACATCGTTCTCCGATGTAGCATTCAACCATGATTCCGGATATGATTTGAACTATATTACTGCTACTTTGGCGGACAATAGCTCTAATCAGACGGATGTGCTTGTTGCAAAAACAGCAAAGTCAGGCAAGATTCAGGGCGACCTTCCTATGACTTTTAAGCATGCTCTTGCGCAGGTGGTATTCAAGGCTGCCACTGCAGATGAAAGCCAGACCATCACCATCAAGAATGCTGTCCTTAAAGGCAGTTTCCAGGAGGGGTCGATGACTGCAACGCCTTCAGAGTCTGATGTGACATTCGCATGGAATACGGAAGGCAAGACAGCTAAGGACATGAATGTCTGTGAGAGTGCCAACCAGCAGCTGACAACAGCGGCTACTGAAGTAGGAAATCCTGTGCTTGTAGTTCCTATAGCAGCACTTGATGACACACAGCTCCTTGAGCTTACTTATGATATAACATATCCTGACGGAGAAGCTTCCATGACAGATGTTGTCGCGACTGTCGCTCTGAAAGTAGACGGAGAAGCGCAGGCAACATCCTGGGACGCAGGGAAGAAATATATTTATACCCTTACATTCTCAGGTCCTCGGGAGATTACGATTGATCCGGATGTAGAAGATTGGGTGGATCAGGAAGTGGAAGTACCAGGCCTGTAGTACAATTTTATTGCCTGCAATGCTTAAAAACACAGCATTCATACTTTTAACTCTTATAGCCGCAGCGTCCTCCTCCTGCAGAAAGACATCCATCCCGCAGGAGGAGGCCACTGTCGGCATATCATTCAATGCATCGGTGGAGAATAACCAGACCGGACTGCAGGCAAAATCCATTGTGGAGGATGCTGATGGAATGGAAAGGTTCACCATCTGGGGATGGTATTCTCCGCAGGATGCCAATTCTACCGTATTCGGTGGGGTGCAGGTAGACAATGACGGCGGGCTGTGGTCATATGGAGAGCCACGCTACTGGCTGCACGGAAGGACCTATGATTTCTTTGCCGTGTATCCTGATGCAGGGACACTGGCGCAGTCAGGTGCAGGGGTTGCATGTACAGAAGACGGTGCGGTCACGGTCAGGGACTTCGATGCACGCTCCGGGCATGATCTCATGACGGCCTGCTCTTTAGACATGTCCGGAGACAGTCCCAGGCCTGTCCCGCTGGATTTTTCCCACAGACTTACCTGCGTCAGCTTTTATGTGCAGCGTGGCAGCCTGTGGGAAGCCGACGACATAGTTACCTTAGAGGCAGCAAGCCTTTCCCCTGTGTCCGTGAAAGGGACGCTCGGGTATGACGCAGTTTCCGGGCAGGCGTCATGGTCGGATACGGCTGCAGAGGGCTTCACTATGGATGGTCCAGTCGAGCTGGCTTCCGGCAGCGGCGGAGAATACATATTCAGCAGGGAAGTGGACGGCTCACTGTTTCTCCTGCCGCAGGACATAGGCGCGGTGAGGATCAGCGTAACCTATTCTTCCCGGAAATATGTTGAACAGGTGCGGACTGCATCGCTGACTACCACTACCATAGTCCGCTGGGAGGAGGGGCGCCGCTATACCTATACACTGACTCTCCAGCCGGATATGATTGTGTTCAGCGGCCTGCAGGCAGACAGGTGGGGAGAAACCTCCACTGGAGGCGGTATCACTGTCCAGTGACCTCCGGGATCTGCATTAAAACCAACTTTATAAATATGCATAAAAACATTGTCATCCTCCTTAATTCCCTGGCCCTTGCCGCAGCCCTCCTTTCCGGATGCGCCAAGACCTCCGTACCCGGGAGCTCCCCGGCATTGTCATCCCGCCCTATCCTGTTCAGCTCATTGACAGTAGATGTGGACGTAAAGGCTGACTATGATGCTGTGGACGGGGAATTCCCTTCCGGAGCAACGGTCGGTGTGCTTGGATACTGCCTGACGCAGGACGAAAGCGGCGGCTCCACGCCCTGGGCTACAAAGAAGACAGGATGCCATCCTTTTATGCATGACTACGACGGCACCTCTCTCCATGGGGTCATGCTGATAAAAGGCATTGACGGAGGATGGTCTTACAGCCCGCTTTATTCGTGGTATGAGGATGACAGTTATCTGTATTCTTTTTTCGCTTACTCTCCATGTGACCCGGACTACTTTTCAATAAGTACGATAGGCTACGTCAGCGGTACCGGGATAGAGCAGTATAATGATGCCCCTGAAGCTACGTTCACTCTCCCGTTTGAGGATACCGGAGGCATCCTTGATCGGAAGCTTTTGCGGGACGCCATGCTGTCGAACAATATTGACCTTCGGAGTACTGAAGGGGCCGTCTCCTTCCAGTTCTACCATATGACAGCAGGATTGAGGTTCCGGGTCAACAACTACAATTCGGACCTGCCTGTCACCGTCACTTCCCTGACATTGGGCGGAACGTTCAATAAGGAGATGGTGATAGAAGCCCAGACGGACTATGTAATTTCTGGCAGGTACAGCGGCACATTCACCGTTGCCGACGCACCCCTTTCCGTCGCCCCAAATACGTATGAGAAATATTTTACGGAGGATGACGGCATTTCAAAGGTATCTCTGCTGCTGATACCGAATATTGATGATAACCGCCCCATCATGGGCGTGCCGGGCCTTGAAGCCCCGCGGATTGTCATGACATACCGGATAGGGGACGGGGAGGTGAGGTCCTTCTCTTCCATATTGCCGGATATGAATTACAGGAACGGTATGATGCACGACATCACCTTCAACTTCCTTGGCAGCAGCCTGACCCTATCCGCAGAGGAAACGGAGTGGGACAACGAATTTGTCAGCGATATTGTATTTGAATGAAAAACAATACTGTACAGATGAAACACCTTCTGCATATACTGTCATTCCCATTGTTTGTGTCCCTCATCTCATGCCAGGGCTTAATGGAGCCTGAGGAGGGCCGCATGCAGGCCGGGATGGTGGCGCTTTCCGTCGCGCCGGTAAGCATGGGACGGCATATCGTAAATACCAGGTCCACGGACAAGACACCGGAGGAGGTGGAGATATACAATCTCCATGTGTTCTTCTTCGACCATGATAGCGGGGACTACCTCCGTTCCTCCGGCTCTTCTACAACGGACGAAGGAAAGAGCTACCGGTATCTTGATGGAGGGGAGAGCACCCTGCTGATAGATGCCAGCCAGTTCGAGGATGCCTCCAATGTCGATATATTCGTCCTTGCCAATCTCGCGGAAGGTACATTCAGTGACACAGACGGTGACGGCCTGCCGGACGAGATAGCCGACCGTGCGGCGATGGAGGCTTACAGGTACACTCCGTACCGTGAAAACAACAAAGGCTCTTTAGGAAGGTATCCCGATACGGGCCTGCCCATGTCTGGGCGTTCGCTGCTGCCGCAGGACTTCACAGGAGGGGGCGGCCAGATGATAAGTATACAGCTGAAGTCTCTTATGGCGCGTGTGGACTTCAATCTCAGTCTGAATCCTCCTGCAGAAGATGTTGAGGACGGGTATCCTGTGCTGCATATCAGTGGGATACAGCTATGCAACATGCCTTCAGGTGCACTGGCTGTTCCGCAGAGCGGACAAACAGATGATGATTCCGTACTTGACCCGGATGCAGTCCCTGTGACCATCAATCTGACACCTGGTTCCGGGAACAACAGCTATTCGTTCAGCTTTTACATGTTCGAGTCGTTCCGCGAGGCTACCGGGACCATAGATGCGGGAATCCCGGAGGAATACCGGCAGAGGTTCAAGCCGACTGTAGCTGCGGAAAATGCTGCATACGTATATCTTATTGGCCGCTATACCGACAAGAACGCCCATACGAGCAATATTACTTATACCCTCTATTTGGGGGAAAATGCCGTGGATGATTTCAACATAACACGCAACTGCAAGTATGTCAATAATGTAAGTGTACGCGGCATTACGGCCGTAAACCATCCTGATGCTCCTGATGGCAGTGGTGTAGTGGGCCTTGATACCCGAGTGACTGTCTCTCGTGAAGAGAATGACTATTACTATACCATCCTGCGCGAACGCAACCATGACGCCCATTTCAATGTCACTCCAATGGACGTGTATCTGCCAGGCAGGGGCTCCCTCGTGTTCGAAGTGCCTGCTGAAGCACGTGGATGGATATGGATGGACCCGATACAGAGGGAGGCGGAAAGCGAGGGGGACGGGAAGGCAGCCTATTTTTATACTGATATGCAGGACTGGTTACGGGAGAAGCACAATGGTCAGGACTTTACTGCAAAATATACTATGACCAATACCGGAACCGGATTAAAGGTAGAGCGGATATATTTTTATCTGGACGAAAATTCGAGTTTGGGCGATAGGGAAGCTGATATAAAGATAAATTTCGAATCAGCAGACGGGACTGTTTCCTCTCAGACATTGACCCTCGGACAGCGCGGACTTATGACATCAACGATTCAGGATGGACGTGATACGAAGATTGTTTATATGGAGCAATATGAGGAATACCTTAATTACTATGATCCTCTTGCGTCATACAATAGCAGTGAACGGTATGAAGATGGGCTTCCTTGGGGGAATAATTCTGAAATAGGATCAGATAAGGGAGCAATATTAGGTGTAAGTCAAGGTACATATTGCAGTCAAAACACTACAATGGGTGACGTGTTTACTCCTATCATTGCAGAACATAACGGTCAAGAGATAATGACACTTGATGATACACCAGAATCTGCAGCCGCGTATTGTCTTAATAAAAACAAGCGAAACCGAGACGGAACGGTAGTGGATGTAATTTGGTATCTGCCTGGTATCCGTGAGTTAGAGCAGACGTTGCTTCATAATTATACAGTTAGTTCGGATTTTCAAGAAAATTATTACTGGTCATCTGCAGCTGGTGAAGAAGAAGGATTTACATTATCTTGGTGGGGTAATACCTATAATGAAGATATTCACCGGGCCAGAGCTACCAGAGTCCGGCATTATGTCGGAGGACAAAGTAATCCGGATGCTCCGGATAATGTTGATTGGGAAGGGGAGTATGCTTATGAAAAAAGTGGAGTCAATGAGGCAGGATGGCAAGAACGTTCTACGATTAACCGTGTCCGCTGCTTCCGTATCATCGATGGTGTGACCGAATAATTATCTGGCTATCAGGGCTTTCAGATTTCTCCACTCGCTCCGCTCGGTCGAAATGACAAAAAGGGTTGCTGGCGGTCGAAATGACAGTCCACTTTCCTGTAATCCCGAGCGCAGCCGAGGGATTTGCCTCTACATAGTGCCATTATTCATATCCGGGAAACCGTGGAAAAGCTGATTATGCCATATAATTAACCACGAGTTGCAAAATAATTGATAACTTTGCACTCCGGAATACGGAAAAGATAATGGAACCACTGAAAAAGACAGCCAAGATATATGTTGCGGGCCACCGGGGACTGGTCGGTTCCGCAATATGGAACAATCTCCTGCAGCGGGGGTATACGAACCTTGTCGGGTGCACCCATAGCGAGCTCGACCTCCTGGACGGGGCGGCGGTGAAAGCTTTCTTCGACCGTGAAAAGCCTGATGCCGTGGTGCTTGCCGCAGCACATGTGGGCGGTATAATGGCCAATCTCCGGTACCGTGCGGATTTCATCTGGGAGAACCTCCAGATACAGCAGAACGTGATAGGGGAAAGCTTCCGTCACGGGGTACAGAGGCTCCTGTTCCTCGGTAGCACATGCATCTATCCACGGGAGGCTCCGCAGCCGATGAAGGAGGACTGTCTGCTTACTTCACCATTGGAGTACACCAACGAGCCTTATGCGATAGCAAAGATAGCCGGACTGAAGATGTACGAGAGCTTTAACCTGCAGTACGGGACGAACTACATTGCAGTCATGCCTACCAACCTTTATGGCCCGAATGACAATTTCCATCTGGAGAACAGCCATGTCCTGCCGGCCATGCTCCGCAAGTTCCATCTTGCTGTGTGTATGCGTAACGGTGACTGGGATGCAGTGAGGAAGGACATCTCCCTCAGGCCTGTGGGCATATCAAAGGACGGTGTCAGGACAATAGTTGACGGGAACTCGGCCCGGGAGGAGATTTCCGGGGTCCTTGCCCTGTACGGAGTCACTCCCGAGGCCGTGACGCTCTGGGGAACCGGACGCCCGATGAGGGAGTTCCTCTGGAGCGAGGAGATGGCCGATGCATCGGTACATGTGCTCCTGAATGTCGACTTCAGGGACACTTTCGACGCTTCGGTGAAGAATTCCGACGGGATAGTGGAAGTGCGGAACTGCCATATCAATGTGGGCACCGGGAAGGAACTGAGCATCAGGGAGGTGGCCGAGAAGATCAAGAAGGAGACCGGCTTCTCCGGAGCCATAGAGTGGGATGCCTCCAAGCCGGACGGGACCATGAGGAAGCTCACTGACGTGAGCAAGCTGCACAGCCTCGGCTGGCATCACAAGGTGGAGATCGACGAAGGCATCCGGCGCCTTTACGGCTGGTATCTCCAGGGCATCTGCATCAACCACCAGACAGTATAGTCCGCGACACGATATAAAAGCTGCAGACCATGAAGCGATATTGCCAGACACTTACATTGAGGGACGATCCCCAGCTGATAGCCGATTACGTAAAGGAACATTCCCGTGTATGGCCCGAGATAAAGGAAGGCATCCGGGAGGTGGGGATTCTGGATATGCAGATCTATCTCCGCGGGAACCTCTTGTTCATGATAGTGGATACGGTGGATGACTTCGATTGGGTGAAGGACAATGAGCGTCTTGCCTCCCTCCCTCGCCAGAAGGAGTGGGAGGAGTACATGTCGCGCTTCCAGCAGGCGGACCCGCATGCCGCCTCGCATGAGAAGTGGCAGATGATGGAGAGGATCTTCAAATTATGAGCAGCATTGTCAGAGACCGCTCGGGAAAGAGCTATCTTGTCCCTTTTATCTTAGTGACGAGCCTGTTTTTCCTCTGGGGCTTCGCACACAGTATACTTGATGTGCTTAACAAGCATTTCCAGGATGTCCTGGTCATCTCCAAGGCCCGCAGCGGGCTTGTGCAGGCGACAGTCTACGGAGGGTATTTCCTGATGGCCATTCCTGCCGGGAGGATAATCCGCAGGTGGGGCTACCGTTCAGGGATTGTCCTCGGGCTGCTCCTCTACGGGATAGGTGCCCTGATGTTTATCCCCGGCGGGAAGATAATGTCATTCCCTTTCTTCCTTGCAAGCCTTTTTGTGATCGGGTGCGGCCTCACATGTCTGGAAACCTCTGCAAATCCGTATGTTACAGTGCTCGGAGACAGTGATTCAGCTGTCAGGCGACTTAATCTGGCTCAGTCTTTCAACGGTCTCGGGTGGATTGCCGGCCCTCTGGTCGGGGGGTTGCTGATTCTCGGTCCGGACAGCAATATATCATTGCCTTATGCCATGATAGGTGCCGTCGTGCTGGTCCTGGGGCTCATATTTTCCAGACTCCCGCTCCCGTCCATCGATAACGGGACAGCCTGTGACGGCGGGCAGGCCTCCTCTGACGGGCAGACGGCAAGCATATGGAAAATGAAGACATTCCGTTACGGGGTCCCTGCCCTTTTTCTGTATGTGGCGGCCCAGACAGGGATCAACTCTTTCTTCATCAATTATGTGACAGAGGCCAATGCCTCCATAGACCCGCAGACCGCCGCCCTCATGCTTTCATTTGGGGGAATGGGGCTGTTCATGGCGGGACGTCTTCTGGGCACTGTCCTGATGGGGAGGATCTCTCCCAGGACAATGATGTCGGTATGTGCCGCAGGAGCTGTACTGTGCATGTGCCTTACCATATTCTGCGACGGTGCCTGTGGTACCGCGGCTTTGTGCGTGACCTACCTTTTCGAAAGTGTCATGTTCCCCACCATCTTTTCCATGGCCCTTGCCGATATAAGGGGAGAGGGGACAAAGACTGCATCGTCATACCTTATCATGTCGATTGCCGGCGGTGCAGTGGCGCCTGTCCTGATGGGGCTTATAGGGGAGTCGGATATGGCGGCCGGCTTTGTGGTCCCGCTTATCTGCTTTATTTTTATCGCCGCCTATTCCTTTACATACCGGCGGCATACAATATGGAAGGACTTGCATTAATGTGAATTCATAATATTATTATGCTGAATGACAATATCTGTTTGGATTCCAAGACAATACTCGTGACGGGAGCGGCAGGTTTCATCGGCTCCTGCCTTTCTCTGCGCCTCCTTAAGGAATACCCCGGCGCCAGGATTGTCGGGATAGACAGTATGGACGACTATTATGATGTGAAGATCAAGGAGGAGCGTCTGGGAAGGCTGACAGCTTTCCCGCACTTTGTGTTCATAAAAGGGAATATCGCCGACAGGTCTGCAGTGGACGGTATTTTTGAGGAATACAGTCCCGACATTGTGGTGAACCTTGCGGCTCAGGCAGGGGTGAGGAACAGTATCCTTAACCCTGAAGCCTATGTTGAGAGCAATCTGGTCGGCTTCTTCAATATCCTTGAAGCCTGCCGCCATTCCTATGACGGAGGCGGGCCGGGCGTCCGGCATCTGGTATATGCAAGTTCCTCCAGCGTGTACGGGAGCAACCGTAAGGTCCCATACAGCACTGATGACAGGGTGGACAATCCGGTCAGCCTGTATGCGGCGACCAAGAAAAGCAACGAGCTGATGGCCCATGCCTATTCGAAACTTTACGGTATACCGAGCACAGGGTTGCGTTTCTTCACTGTCTACGGTCCTGCGGGACGTCCGGATATGGCATATTTCGTCTTTACCGACAAACTCAGGGCGGGGGAGAAGATACAGATTTTCAATTACGGGCACTGTAAACGGGACTTTACCTATATAGATGATATAGTGGAAGGTATAGTGAGGGTCATGCGGCATGCCCCGGAACAGGGGACTGGAGCCGACGGCCTGATGGAGCCTCCATATAAAGTATACAATATCGGGAACAACTGTCCTGAAGACCTTCTGTGTTTCGTGACCCTCCTGCAGGAGGAACTTGTGGCGGCAGGGGTGCTTCCCCCTGATTTTGACTTCGAGTCACATAAGGAGCTTGTCCCTATGCAGCCGGGGGATGTCCCTGTGACTTACGCAGATATCGCCCCTATGGAGCGGGATTTCGGCTTTAAGCCTTCTACCTCGCTGCGTGACGGGCTCAGGGCTTTTTCCCAGTGGTATGCAGGGTATTACGGCAGGCATGACGGAACCTCCGTTCAGTAGAGCTTCAGCCTGTATTTCCTGCTGCCGAAATTCTGGAAATACCGGATATTTCCCATGTCTTTCTCTGGCTCTGGCGCTGCATCCCGAATCGGGACGCGGGTCCATGTATCCGTGTCGACAGTGAACAGGACAGGCCCCTTGTCCTCTTCCCGGACGAATCCGAGCTGGCTGTATGCCTGTCCGGCGGACCATTCAATGTCTGCATAGCTCATTATGTCATCCGGCCTGACATCATCTATGAACCGGCTCAGGACTTTTCCCATCCCGCCGGTTATGCGGACATCGGGCATGGAGGCGTATCTTATCCATTCGTATGAACGGACTTCCCTGCCGTCCTTGATCCAGCGGCGTGAATTGGAGAACTCGGCCGCGGCAACCATTGCACCGGGCCTGATTTCAGTAAAGCCGCTTACGGATGGACTGTCTCCGGCCGGGATATTCTCTCCTCCGACATTTTTCACCCTGTTCCTTTTCAGGAAGACCCCGTAGCAGTACCGGCATTTGGCCCCTCCGTAGCTGTGGGCCTTCTCCAGGAAGCGGTCTGCTTCGCTCCTGTTGATTTTCCTCACTTCACAGTCCCTGGCGTACACGGACCTGAATATCCTTGTATGGGCAAGTATCCTTCCAGACATCATCTCCGTCGCTTTTCTCCACCGGTCTTCCGTGACGGCAATCGTGTCGGGGGAACCTGTCATCTGGCTGACGGCAATGCTCTGCCTGCGGGCGGCATCGGGGTCTGTGGCTGTCAGTGGGATGAGAATGATTCTGACAGGGGTGGATACTATGCTGCCGTCTCCCGCTTTCTCTACGGAAAGTATGCTGCATGCCTCCGTCTCCTCTGACGAGAACTGTAGTCCATGTCTCTCCAAAAGCTGTTTTATTTCTTCCTGAAACTGCACTGTGATTGCCAGAAGGTTGCCGGTCATGAAAATAAGAAAAGGTTTAAATTAGCGATTCTACTAACTTAAACCTTTTTCCTGGTGACCCCTACAGGATTCAAACCTGTAACCTTTTGATCCGTAGTCAAATGCTCTATTCAGTTGAGCTAAGGGGCCGTAACTCAGACCTTGCGGTCCGGTCTATGCATTCTCCTCTTTTACGAGGTTAACCTTTTTCTCTTTGATCCTGGCTTTCTTACCGGAGAGTTTTCTCAGATAGAAAATCCTTGCCCTGCGTACCTTACCTACCTTGTTCAGTTCGATAGAGTCGATGAACGGTGAGGAGAACGGGAAAATCCTTTCTACACCGATGCCGTTTGAAATCTTGCGGATAGTGAAAGTCTTCGTTGCAGGAGATGCACCCCTGAGCTGAATCACTACTCCTCTGAATTTCTGGAGTCTCTCTTTGTCTCCCTCCTTGATCCTGTAAGTCACTGTGATAGTATCACCAGCCTTGAACTTAGGATATTCAGCCACTTTCTCGTTTGCGAAAGCCTCGTCTACAATTTTTATCAAATCCATGTCTACTACTGTTTTTAAGTGGCAACGTTGCGCATATCCAAAGCCCGGCGCAAGAGGTTGCTTTCATTTTGGGACTGCAAAGGTACTAATTAAATTTATATCTGCAAATTATTTTCAATAAATTTAGAACATGTCCCTGAGCCTGTCGAAAAAGCTCTTGTCCTCTTTTGTCGGGGAGGCTGTAAAAGACGGATTGTTCCTGATACTTTCGAAGAGTTCTTTCTCGTTCTTTGTCAGCTTTTTAGGTATCATGACAATGAGTTTGACATACAGATCTCCTGTCCCGTAGCTGTTTACTGACGGCAGTCCTTTGCCCCTTAGCCTGACTACGGTGCCTGACTGCGTGCCCGGCTCTATCTTTATCCTGTACGGGCCGTCGAGGCACGGAATCTCCGTCTCCGCACCGAGGATTGCGTCCATTACTGAAATGACTTTGGTGTAATGGAGGTTGTTCCCGTCCCTTTTCAGGTCAGGGTGCTCCACTTCCTCTATCAGGACGAGGAGGTCGCCGTTCACTCCGTTGTTCTTCGCGCAATGTCCTTCGCCGCGGATCGTGAGCTGCATGCCGTTTTCCACACCGGCCGGGATCCTGACTTTGACTGTGCTTTTTTTCCTGACCAGTCCTGTGCCGCTGCATGTGTGGCAAGGGTTGGTGATTATCTTGCCTTCACCTCCGCACTGCTGGCAGGTGGAGTAGCTGATGGTCTGTCCGAATATGCTGTTTGACACCCTTTTTATCTGGCCTGTGCCGCCGCAGGCGGGGCAGGCCTTTATGTCGGAACTGTTCTTTGCGCCCTTGCCGTTGCAGTCAGGGCACGGGACGTTCTTCTCTACTGATATTTCCTTTTCGACGCCTCTTGCTATTTCCTCGAGGGTCAGCTTTACGCGCACACGGATGTCACGTCCCCTGTATACTTTCTGCTGGGGGCCCTGTGACCGTCCTCCGCCGAAACCTCCGAATCCGCCGAAACCTCCGCTGAACCCTCCGAACCCGCCTCCGAAGAGATTGTTCAGGATGTCGTTCAGGTCTCCGAACCCTCCGCTGAAGTCAGGTCCTGGCTGGCCTCCGAGCCCTGCATGGCCGAACTGGTCGTATTTGGCCCTCTTGTCCTTGTCGCTGAGCACGGAATAGGCTTCAGCGGCCTCCTTGAACTTTTCTTCAGCCTCCTTGTTTCCCGGATTCTTGTCCGGGTGGTATTTTATGGCGAGCTGCCTGTATGCCTTCTTTATTTCATCGAGGGTGGCGTTCTTCCCGACGCCGAGCACCTCATAATAATCTCTTTTTTCTGCCATGATTCATCTCCTTTCCGCGTCAGATGCCTACGACTACCTTGGCGAACCTGATGACCTTGCCGTTGAGGGTGTAGCCGGTCTGTACCACATCGTAGATCTTTCCTTTCCTGTCTTCTTCCTGTACCGGCATCTGGGCTACGGCCTCATGCACATCGGTGTCGAACGGCTGTCCCTTGGCCTCGATAGGGGAGAGGCCCTTGCTTTTCAGATAGGCCGTAAGCTTGTTGTATATCAGTTCGGTCCCTTCTTTGGCCGCCGTGCTGTCGGCAGAGTCTTTCAGGGCCTCAATCGCCCTTTCGCAGTCGTCCAGGACAGGCAGTAGCCCTTTGATGGTGTCTTCCGACGCCACGTTCACAAGCTCGAGCTTCTCCTGGGAAGTCCTGCGGCGGAAGTTGTCGAACTCGGCCATAAGCCTTATATAGTCGTCTTTTTCTTTCGCTATCTTGTCAGAGAGCTCCTTCACCTGCTTTTCAAGCTCCTCGATCTTCCCTTTTTCTTTCTTCAGCTCCTTGCCCTCTTTCTTGAGTTCCTTCTTCATCTCTTTGGCGGAAGGCTCCTTCACGGATGCCCCGGCCTGGTTCTCCTGGTCTGCAGTCTCTTCCTGTACGTTCTTTGTTTCTGTATTTTCCTGTGTCATATCTGTATCCATTATTATTCATTTGATTTCCATGCACAAAGTGCCTCACCGCCCCGAGCCAATTACATGCCAAGCCGCCATGACTGACATAATGGCAGTGTCTCCTTCCCGTCCGTCTGTCCTGTCAGAACATGTAGTCCCATGCCGGGAGCATGTCAGACTCTCCTGAGAGCGCCTCTACCGCCTTGTCGCTCAGGTAGTCTTTTCTGATAACCATCCTGAACATGTATTCGTCGAACCATTCGTCAGTGAATGTGTAGTAGCCGTTGTGCCCGGCAGACGGGCCCCAGCTGTTTTCGAACTGCCATTTCACCGGCCTGCCTTCCTCGTCGGTATCCACGGCTATGAGCGTCATGGCATGGGCGGAGCCGCTCTGCCTGGTCATGATGCGGGCGGCCTTGTCGTGTATTTCGAAATCAATGCCCATCAGCGATTCGAAATCGTATATCCCCAGGTCGGCGATACCCTCGTCGTTCTTGTAGTATCGGCTGATGTCGCATGAGGCATATAGGGCCTCGTCAGCTTTGATGGAGGCTATTGCAGAGCCCTTTATCTCGTCAAGAGGCAGGTTCAGGTATTTCCAGTTGATACCTTCGTATGTGTTCCTGTAGTTCGCTATCTCGTAGATCCGGTAATACGGTCTTGTCGGGTCATGCATCACCATGATATAGTCCTCGCTCCCGTAGCCTTCAGGCACGATGCTCCTGTAGAAATCCGACGGCGTGGATGTGAGCGACTTGATCTCTCCGTCCGGGGTCTCGTACCTCCATGTGAACTCCACGGGCGGCTCTCCGAGGCACAGGGCGAGTATACGGTACACTCCCTCCATCGCATGCAGCTTGTATTTTCTCGTCTTTTTCTCTGACGCTCCTTCGGAAATCATCTCCCGCAGGGCGTAGCCTTCCTTCCTGAGATATTCGTTCAGGATGCTTGTGAGCATAGAGGTCCTTTCCGAGTGTGCCGTCTCCGGCATTACGGAGTCCGGTACGACCCCGTATTTTTCGGCGATGTTCAGGAAGCTGTTCCATACACCCCCGTCATTTACCGGATTCTGGAAAATCCATGCGGTGTTCCTGTCGAGGATGATGTCTCGCTCTGCCGTGCTGATCACATTCTCCAGGAAAAGGTTGCTCTTTTCGAACATGTCCCAGAAATAGCAGTAGCTGTGGGAGAAATCGAACTCCTTTATATTGAACTTCTCCATCACGGCCGGGCGCAGAACGTTCATCGAGGTGAACATCCAGCACCGTCCTGACTGCTTCTGGTCGGTTATTCCGCTGACTTTCACCTTGTATTTGAAGAAATGGTCGGTCTTTCCCTGCCGCCCGCGGTCCACTGCCAGCTGTTTCAGGTCGTAATTGGCGGATATTGCGTTCATCCTGGCAATATTGTCCTGCGTACGGGGGAAGGACTCCCGGATCTGTGCAAGTTCTTCATTCCCTATTTCCTGGGCTCCTGCCAAGAATATCATGGCTCCCGCCATGACAATGATGGAGATTGTCTTTTTCATTGCCTTGTAATTAAAATCGCCCAAAGATAGGAAGGTGTTTTAATTTTTGAAAAAAATTCAAACAGTTTCCAAAAAAGACTATATTTGCACAGCGGCCGCGAAATGCTTTACCTATGTATGGCCGCAGCTATTTCGAAGACCGGCCTTCGGGCCGGTCGATTGGTTATCCGCGGATTTTGTAGCGGGCCGGAACCGGTTTATTGTCATATTATAATAATAGGTATATAACAGGATACGACTGATGGCAGAAAATGTAAGACGCAGACTTCCCGCAGAGTGGGAGGAGCAGAGCGGGGTGCAGCTGACGTGGCCGCACAGTGACACGGAATGGTACCGCCTTGACAAGGTTCTCGAGTGCTATGTGGAGATCGCCTGGAATATTCTGAAGTACGAGCCCCTGATGATTGTGGCCAGGGATATAGACGAGGCCAGGGCCGACATCGGCAGGATAGCACAGCAGAAAGGCCTGTCTTTCGACATGGACAGGATAATGTTCCACAGGGCTGACCTGGATGACACATGGGCGAGGGACCACGGGGCCATATCCGTATTCGGGGAGAACGGCGAGAAATACCTCTTCGATTTCGTATTCAACGGCTGGGGGCTCAAGTTTGCTTCCGCCCATGACAACTATATCACCAAGACTGTTTTCAACGACGGGGCCTTCGAGGATGATGTGGTGGGCGTGGACATGCGCCCTTTCGTGCTCGAGGGAGGCAGCATAGACTCCGACGGCTGCGGTTCGCTGCTTACCACGACGGAATGCCTCTGCTCGGTGAACAGGAACGAGTATCTTGACAAGGCGGAGATAGAGGCCGAGCTCAAGACGGCCTTCGGGCTGGAGAGGGTGCTCTGGCTGGACTTCGGGCAGATTATCGGGGATGACACTGACAGCCATGTGGATACGCTGGCAAGGTTCTGTTCTCCGGATACGATAGCCTATGTCTCATGTGATGATATCAATGACCCTCAATATGAGGAGTTCTCATCCATGATGCTCCAGCTGGAGAGCTTCAGGACACTTGACGGGAAGCCGTACAGGCTGATACCGCTGCCGTTTGCGGATCCTGTTTACCTTGACGGCTACAGGCTTCCGGCTACATATGCCAATTTCTTGATAATCAACGGGGCTGTTCTTGTTCCCGGTACCGGCTCGCCGAAAGATGAAGTCGCCAGGGAGCGTCTTCAGGAGGCTTTCCCTGACAGGGATGTGAAAGTGATAGACTGCATGCCGCTCCTGTCCGGACACGGTGCCCTTCACTGCATTACCATGCAGTATCCGAAAGGCTTCCTTAAAACCATTTAGCTGTTGATTTTTAATTTAATCTGTCGCATTGACATTAAAATTATGGGTAACATACTGAAAGTCGGAATGGTGCAGCAGTCCTGCGGGACAGATATAGCTGCCAATATAGAAAAGCTCAAGGGGAATATCAGGGAATGTGCAAGGCTGGGGGCGCAGCTCGTTGTCCTGCAGGAACTCCACAATTCCGTGTACTTCTGCCAGAGCGAGGACGCCTCGCTCTGCGACCTTGCGGAGCCTGTACCGGGACCATCTACTGAGACATACGGGGCCCTGGCGAAGGAGCTTGGAATTGTCCTGGTCCTTTCCCTTTTCGAGCGCAGGACAGCAGGGATATACCACAATACGGCCGTGGTCATCGAGAAGGACGGCTCCATTGCCGGCAAATACAGGAAAATGCACATCCCGGACGACCCGTGCTATTACGAGAAGTTTTATTTTACCCCTGGGGACCTGGGTTTCATGCCGATAGAGACATCCGTGGGCAGTCTCGGCGTGCTGGTCTGCTGGGACCAGTGGTATCCGGAGGCAGCGCGGATCATGGCGCTGAACGGGGCTCAGATACTTATCTACCCTACAGCCATCGGAGGTGTGGGTACGGATCCCGAGGAGGAGCAGAAGGTGCAGTGCGGGGCATGGCAGCTGGTCCAGAGGGGGCATTCCGTGGCCAACGGGCTTCCTGTGGTGACTGTCAACAGGACAGGCCATGAGGACGACCCTTCCGGGAATACGTCGGGACTGCAGTTCTGGGGGCATTCGTTTGCCACAGGCCCCCAGGGGGAGATACTTGCCGAGTTCGGAAAAGACGAGGAAGGGGTGAAGGTCGTGGACATCGACCTGGACAGGACAGAATATGTAAGACGCGGATGGCCTTTCTTCAGGGACAGGCGCATAGACGCCTTCGGGGATATATTGAAGAGGTACGGGAAATAACATAAAACTATATCAAAATGGTCAATATCGGAACTATATTTACCAAGTACGGTAAGAAAGCCCTCCTGTGCGGCTCCGGGGAGCTTGGAAAGGAAGTCGCTATCGAACTGCAGCGCTATGGAGTCCAGGTGGTTGCGGTGGACAAGTACGAAGGCGCTCCTGCCATGCAGGTGGCAAACTCGTTTCATGTGATACCGATGCTTGACGGAAGGGCCCTGAGGGAGGTGATAGAGCAGGAGCGTCCGGATGTGGTCATTCCGGAAATCGAGGCGATAGCGACGGATACCCTGGTCGAGCTGGAGAACGAGGGATACCATGTGGTTCCGACAGCCAAGGCTGCCCGCCTGACCATGAACAGGGAAGGCATCAGGAGACTGGCGGCGGAAACACTCGGGCTTCCTACCTCGCCTTATATGTTCGCATCGGACAGGGCCGGGTTCGACGAGGCTGTCAGGCAGATAGGCATGCCTTGCGTGGTAAAGCCGGTTATGAGCTCCTCGGGACACGGGCAGAGCGTTATCCGGTCAGAGGCGGATATTGACAAGGCGTGGCATATTTCGCAGGAAAGCGGCCGTGCCGGAAGCGGCAAGGTGATAGTGGAAGGTTTCGTGGATTTTGACTACGAGATCACCCTGCTGACAGTGAGGCATTCCGCAGGGACGACATTCCTGAAGCCTATAGGGCATCACCAGGTGGACGGTGACTATAGGGAGTCATGGCAGCCGCAGGCCATGCCGGAGGCTGCGGTAGAGAAGGCCGAGCGGATTGCCAAGGCGGTCACTGACGCGCTTGGCGGCTACGGTATCTTCGGCGTGGAGCTGTTCGTCAAGGGCGAGGAGGTGATTTTCAGTGAAGTGTCCCCGCGTCCGCATGATACCGGCATGGTGACAATGATCTCACAGGACCTTTCCGAGTTCGCCCTCCATGCGCGCGCTGTCCTCGGCCTGCCTGTGCCGGAGGTGCGCTTCTTCGGTCCTTCGGCCTCAAAGGCGATTGTCGTTGAGGGAAATACGAGGGAATACGAATTCCAGAACCTGGATAAGGTGCTGGAGGAGCCGGGTGTGCAGATCCGCATATTCGGAAAACCGGAAATCGCCGGGCACCGCCGTCTGGGGGTTATCCTGGCGACGGCAGGCACTGTAGAGGAGGCCCGTGCCAAGGCCGAACGCGCCTACGCCAGGCTCCGGGTCAAGGTATATTGACCACCTGCAGCCTGAATATGGCTTGCGGGATTTCCTGAAGAAACCAATAATGTCAGACCATAAGCTCGTTGAGCTTGTGGTCTGCCCTTATTTTGTCGATGATGGCGCATACCACCTCGTATGTCCTGCTGTCCTTCGTGTAGCATGCCGGCGTGATGAAATTCACACGCTTCTGCTTCAGAAGCTTCTGGGCTGTAGCCTTTTTCCCGGGAATAGCAGGGTTGTATACGGCTATGGAGTGTCCTCCGAACATCTTGACTATCTTCATGCACGGGACATCGGTCTCCCCGTCACCGAAATAAATCATGTGCGGAAACGGTATCCTCTTGTTCTCCTCCAGCTGGCTTTCATTCACCAGCTGGTTGTCCCTTATGCTGAGTATGCCTTTGTTTATCTTGAATATGAACTGGGTCTTGGCCGTATAGTCCACGGCCACGCCCGGCCATACGGCTTCGCCTTTTTCATTGTAGAGGAACGAACAGGCGAAAATCCTCTTGAATTCTTTGGCGATCGGAGTGCCTTCTATCATTTCCGCAAGGCCGGATGAATTGATATAGTGCTCGATGATGACACCGTGCTCCTTGCCGTACTGGTTTATGAGCCTGAACCATTCCCTGACGCCTTCGAACAGCTCGACGCTTTTCCCGAAGCTTTTGAACTTGCTGCGCTTGAGCTTTATCCCTGCCTTGGCCGCCTCATCGAACATGAGCTTCATGTAACTGAGGATATTGCTGGCATCCTGGCCCTTGGCTATGTCATCGCTCATTGTCCAGAATTCCTTCGGGCTTTTGCCTATGGCCTGTATGAAGCCGAATTCCTGCATGTTCCCGGGGGACAGGGTCCCGTCGAAATCATAGATAAGTGCGACTATCGGTGTCTTTCTCATTTTGGTGGCCTGTTTTGTCAAATGCTTTCAAAGATAGCGATTTTCGGAAAAAATACGTAAGTTTGTACAATATATAACATATTCTATGAAGCATTATTTTACCCGTCTACAGGAGCAGATCCGGGAACATTGGGACGCACCTGCACTGTCTGATTACAAAGGGGAATCCTTCACTTTCGGCGAGTTGGCCGGACATATCGGGAAACTCCATGTCTTTTTTGAGGCGGCAGGCCTGAAAAAGGGGGACAAGATAGCCTTGTGTGCAAAGAATTCCGCCCGCTGGGCAGTCTCCTTCCTGGCTGCGAACACCTATGAGGCCGTGACAGTGCCACTCCTCTCGGACTTTCACCCGGACAGTGTCAATTCGCTGGTGGACCATTCGGACAGTTTGTTACTAATTACGGATTGCGATATATGGAAGAAACTGGACATCAGTAAGATGCCTAAACTGAAATGTGTGATGTCCACCGACAGCTTCTCTCCACTGTATTGTTCGGACCAGCTCATCGCGTCCGCGTTCAATGGAATAGAGGACGCCTTTTCTGAAAAATATCCCCACGGGTTCGGCCCTTCCGATGTCTCGTACCCTGTGGGCAACGACAGCGATATTGCTCTGATCAACTATACGTCAGGGACTACCAGCGCACCAAAAGGAGTGATGATCAGGTACGAGTCGATAAGTTCCAACATTGAGTTCGGACTGGATTTCATGCCATGCAGTTTCGGGGAGACCATCGTCTCCATGCTCCCGCTTGCGCATATGTACGGCATGGCCTTCGAGTTCCTGTATCCGCTTTGTGGCGGTGTGCATGTATATTTTCTGGGCAGGACGCCGACCCCGACGTTGCTGCTCGGGGCGATGGCTGCGGTAAAGCCTTATCTCGTCGTGACTGTCCCGCTTGTGATGGAGAAGGTATTCAAGGGCTCCATCCAGCCGGTCATCCGGAAGCCCGTAATGAAGTTCCTGACTGCTGTCCCAGGGGTGAGGAATATAATTTTCAAGAAGATTCGAGACAAGGTAATGTCCGCTTTCGGCGGTAATGTGCGGATGATAATAATGGGCGGGGCAGCCCTGAACCAGGAGGTGGAGGAATGGTTCAGGAAGTTCGGGCTTCCGTATACGGTGGGCTACGGGATGACTGAGTGCGCCCCTCTGCTCGGATATGAGCACTGGTCGAAGTTCGTGCCTAAATCGTGCGGGAAATGCGTAGACAGGGTACAGGTCAGGATAGATTCGGAGGATCCTCAGCATGTGGTTGGCGAGATACAGGCCAAGGGCGTGAATGTCATGTCCGGCTACTACAGGAACCCTGAGGCTACGGCTGCTGCCTTTACTGAGGACGGGTGGCTCCGGACAGGGGATCTTGGAGTGGTCGATGCAGACGGGAACATCTTTATAAGGGGACGCAGCAAGAACATGATCCTTTCATCGAACGGCCAGAACATATATCCGGAAGAGATCGAGGCTATGGTGAACAACCAGCCATACGTGGTGGAGTCTGTTGTAGTGGGAAGGGACGCCAGGATTGTGGCGCTTGTCTATCTTGACAGGGACAGGCTTTCGGCGGACGGAATACAGGAGGATGCCGTCGGTGCATTGGCGGACGGGATTGCCGCCGCCGTGAACAGATCGCTCCCGGCATACAGCAGGCTCTCAAGGGTGGAGGTGGTCGACCAGCCATTCGAAAAGACCCCGAAGATGAGCATAAAGAGGTTCCTTTACGCATAGGGGAGTCTTCCTTCCGAATATGCACATGGGCAATGCAACGGGAAAAAGTACCGCTGCATCTTATGTGCATATTTTTTTATTGAGACTATAAATATGAAGGTATCATTGACTGTCATGCCTGTTACAAGCGCAGGCAGATGTATCCTTACGTTTGTTTTAATGCTATTTACGTGTGTGACAAGTATTTATGGCCAGGATAAAGAGAGGGTGCATGAGCCTGTCACCTTCAAGTATGAAGTCAGGGCAGGATGGGGCGGTTTCCCGTTTGTGGACAGGTCCATAATGGTGACTGACAATTCCGAGATAGTTCCTCCTGACGGTTCCCTCTCGTCTCTCTACCGTGACTATAATGGTGACACCTATATGACCGGGGTGTTCTCCGCTGAATTTTCCTTCAATTTCAGAAAATGGTTTTCACTCGCGCTCGGAGTGGACTGCGACGGCATCTATACCAGGAGGTACAGCGCCGATACCGGGCACAAGACAGGTACAGACCGCAGGGCCGTGCTGACATTTCTCCCGCAGGCCCGGTTCTCATATCTCAACCGCGAGTATGTGAAACTCTACTCTTCAATAGGCCTCGGGTATTCGTTCGGGACTTCCTACGGGGATTCGGTCCTTTTCCCGAGCGTGCAGCTGACCCCGATAGGAGTCACGGCAGGGAAGAAGGTGTTCGGATTCTTCGAGATAGGGGTCGGCACTCTCTATATAGGATGTATGGCCGGAGCCGGGTTCCGGTTCTGACAGTTTGGAGCATAAATGTCTGATGTCATGAAAAAGATCATATTATACGCGGCGGTGCTTTTTTCCGCCGTCTCGTGCAAAGTGGAGTACGGGGAGTCCGGATATTTGACTTCCGGGCAGTTGCAGAGTTACGCGAGTGACATTGTATATGTCGTCGTAGAGGATATGCGGATATTGAACCTTCTTATTGATATAGACGAATACCTGTCCATGACCCAGGAGGAGCAGAAGGATTCCCCGTTTTACGGATTGCTTATGCATGAGGACGGGGAGACCCTGGTCATGGATCTCGGCGCCATGGACAAGACCGTCTTCCGCACCGGGGGAAAATCCATAAACGGAACGGGGGCCGTGTGGACGGTGGAGAACTATCCCGGGGGAAGGTCCTATTATTCTTCAGGAGTATGTGCTTCGGTGGAATGTACCGGTACGGACAAGTGGTCCATGAACACCGTTGACGATGGCCAGGGTATTGAAATGCGATTCGATATACAGAAGACAGGGAGTACGGACACGGGCCGTGCGTTCTCGATGACTTTCTCGGGCACGGAGACGGACGGGAACTACAGGTCTGAGTTCAGGAATGAGGACGGGGCATGCTCGTATCTTTATCAGGGTGAACAGTTGACCGGTACGTTTGCCGGTTCGCTCATTATTGATATTTATGAAAACGGGACCAGGAAAGACTGGTGCAGGGTCACTTGCAGCGAAGACTGGAGTATTGTGATGGAGACCAGCCGTGACTGATGCCGCTCCAGGAAACACAAGATATATGGACTGACAATATGTCAGTCCTTTTTTATTGGAACATATTTTGACCGGGGATTGACAAACAGTACAATGATTTTAACAGATTCCTCGACTGACGCTCGGGATGACAAAAGGAGATCCGGGAAGGAGATAGAGATTGAACGGATTTTTTTGTCATTTCGACCGAACGCAGCGAGTGGAGAAATCTGTTATATTGTATTATTGTAAAATATTGATTTTTAAATTTAAACATAAATTGTCGGACTGACATTAAAATTAAGAAAAATACAATTATGAGCGAGACAAAAGGTAAAATTGGAGTTACCACCGAGAATATCTTCCCGGTGATAAAGAAGTTCCTCTATTCGGACCACGAGATTTTCCTCAGGGAGCTGGTGGCCAATGCCGTGGATGCCGACCAGAAGATGAAGGCCCTGGCGGCTTCAGGCGAGTTCAAGGGGGAACTGGAGGAGCTGAATGTGCGCATCGTCCTTGACGAAGACAACAAGACATTGAAAGTCATAGATAACGGTCTGGGCATGACTGCCGAGGAGGTCGACCAGTATATCAACCAGATAGCGTTTTCAAGCGCAGGGGAGTTCCTCGAGAAGTATAAGGACCAGATCGGTAACATCATAGGACATTTCGGACTTGGATTCTATTCCGCTTTCATGGTTTCGAAGAAGGTGACTATCGACACCCTGTCATGGAAGGAGGGCGCGAAGGCTGTCAGGTGGTCCTGCGACGGGAGCCCTGAATATGAGATGACGGACAGTGACAGGACGGACAGGGGTACGGAGATTACTCTGTATATCGATGACGAGGATGCGGAGTTCGCAACGAAGGGGCGCATCCAGACGCTTCTTGACAAATACTGCAAGTTCATGCCTGTGCCTGTCATCTTCGGGAAGGAGCAGGAGTGGAAGGACGGCAAGTATGTCGACACCGACAAGGACAATGTAATCAACAAGGTCGCGCCTCTCTGGGCCAGGAAGCCGACCGACCTGAAGCCTGAGGACTACATGGAGTTCTACAGGACCCTGTATCCGATGCAGGAGGACCCTCTTTTCTATATCCATCTGAATGTGGACTATCCGTTCCATCTGACCGGTATCCTTTATTTCCCGAAGATAAAGGACAGGATGGAGATAACCAGGAACAAGATACAGCTCTACTGCAACCAGATGTTCGTCACAGACTCCGTAGACAATATCGTACCTGACTTCCTGACACTTCTGCATGGTGTGATAGACTCTCCGGACATACCGCTCAACGTGTCGAGGAGCTACCTGCAGAGCGATGCAAATGTGAAGAAGATATCTGGCTACATCACCAGGAAAGTGGCTGACCGTCTGGAGGAGATCTTCAAGAACGAGCGTGAGGCCCTGGAGAGCAAGTGGGACAACCTGAAGCTCTTCATAGAATACGGCATGCTCAGCGACGAGAAGTTCTGCGAAAGGGCGATGAAGTTCTGCCTGCTGAAGAACACCGACGGAAAATATTTCAGCATAGATGATTACAAGAAAGGCATAGAAGGTGCGCAGACCGACAAGGACAAGAAGCTTGTGTTCCTGTACGCCACTGACACAGAGTCGCAGTACCCGTTCATCGAGGCTGCCAGGAACAAGGGCTATGATGTGCTTCTGATGGACTGCCAGCTCGATGCGCATTTCGTTAATATGCTTGAGATGAAGATCGAGAACAGCAGGTTCGCCCGCGTGGACTCCGATACCATAGACAACCTCATTCCTAAGGAAGAGAAGGTGAAACCGGAGCTCAGTGACTCCGAAAAGGCAGACCTGAACACCATTTTCCAGGCTGTGCTCCCTAAGGAGAACCAGTATTATGTAAGCGCGGACAACCTCGGTGAGGACGCTGCCCCGATAGCTGTTACACAGTCCGAGTTCATGCGCCGTTACCGCGAGATGTCATCACTGGGCGGCGGAATGAATTTCTACGGGGAGATGCCTGCATCCTACAATATCACTGTCAATATGCAGAATCCTCTGGTAGCCAGGATAATGGATGCAAAACAGCAGGAGGTGAAGCCTCAGGCTGAGGTGGAGGATGCTCCTAAGGATGCCACCGAGGAGCAGAAAAAGGCAGCCGAAGACGCCAGGAATGCCGCTTCTGAGGCGCACAAGGCCGATCTGGAGGCATTTGCCGGCAGGAATGACATACTCAAGCAGATTACGGACCTGGCCCTGCTGTCCAACGGTATGCTGAAAGGCAAGGCATTGAGCGAATTCATAGCCCGCAGCGAAAAGGTGGTCGCTGACGCATATCTCAAGTAGAGGCGCCGGTGCCTGTCCTGCGGATGCAGATTTACGGCCGATGTGGAATCATGTCCATATTGGCCGTTTTTTTGTATGTTTGTGTCCGTTGAAACTGATAACTTCACTTGACATATGAAACGTATCTTGTTTTTTGCGGCAGCATTCCTGCTTCCGCTTGCGGCTTTTGCCCAGCAGGCTATTTTCTTTTCCGAGGGAGTAAGTTCCCCGCAGATCAATCCGGACCGTTCGGTGACATTCCGCATACATGCCCCGAAGGCTGTGAAAGTCGAGGTGACGGGGGACTGTATCGCAAGTGACAGTGGCGGCTGGGGCCGTGCAGAGCTTGCGGAAGGTAAGGACGGTGTGTGGAGCCTTACCACCGGACCCCTCGAGCCGGAACTTTACAGCTATGCGTTCGTCGTGGACGGGCTGCAGATGCTGGACCCTTCAAATGTGTTCCTGATGAGGGACGTGCGTTCCTTGATGAACATATTCATAATCCCGGGGGGGAGGGGGGACCTGTACAATGTCTGCCCTGGTCCTCACGGTACCGTCTCCAAGGTATGGTACGACTCTCCGGCCCTGGGGATGCAGCGCAGGATGACTGTATACACCCCTGCCGGATATGAGGACTCGGGCAGCCGGAGGTATCCTGTCCTGTACCTCCTGCACGGCATGGGCGGAGACGAGGATGCCTGGGTGACCCTCGGGCGTGCCGCACAGATTCTCGACAACCTTATCGCCGGCGGCAGGGCCGAGCCTATGATTGTGGTCATGCCGAACGGGAATGCCGGGCTTCCTTCGGCTCCTGGAGAAGGTCCTGAGGGGCTCTATCAGCCTATGACCCGTCCGATGAAGACTATGGAGGGGTCGTACGAGGCCGCGTTCATGGATATTGTCAAGTACGTGGATTCTCATTACAGGACCGTGAAGAAGAAATCCGGCCGTGCCATAGCGGGCCTGTCAATGGGAGGGTTCCATTCGTTCCACATATCCAAGCAGTATGAGAACACTTTTGACTATGTGGGCCTGTTCTCCGCGGCTGTCAGGAATCCTGAGCAGGGGACCGGCGGGGTTTATTCGGATTTCGACGCCAAGATGGCCAGGCAGTTTGAGAACGGGCTGAAACTCTATTATATAGCTATCGGCAAGGATGATTTCCTCTATGAGGAGAACGTGAAACTCCGTTCATATCTCGATGAACACGGCTATCCGTATGAGTATGTCGAGTCGGACGGAGGCCATATCTGGCGCAACTGGAGGGTATATCTGACGGATTTTGCAGAACGTCTGTTCAGATGAAAGCCGTTCTGTTGCAGACTGTTTTGATTTTGCTCCTTTCACCGGTCGTCTGTGCATGGACCGGGCCCGGGATCCCTGTGCCTTCTCCCAGGCAGCTCAAGTGGCATGAGGCCGAGATGGGGGCAGTGTTCCACTATGACCTGCATGTCTTTGATGGTAAGGTATACGGGCAGGGAACCAACCGCATCGATCCTGTCGAGGACTACAATATATTCAATCCCGTCCATCTGGACACCGACCAGTGGATCCGCGCCGCGAAGGCGGCAGGGGCGAAGTTCGCTGTCCTGACGGCTACCCACGAGACCGGGTTCGGCCTGTGGCAGAGCGATGTGAACCCGTATTGCCTCAAGGCTGTGAAATGGAGGGACGGGAAAGGTGACATAGTGCGGGATTTCGTGAATTCATGCCGCAAATACGGCATCCAGCCCGGTATATATGTGGGCATAAGGTGGAATTCCCTTCTGGGGATACATAATTTCAAGGCGGAGGGAGAAGGCGAGTTCGCCGCCAACCGCCAGGAGTGGTACCGCCGTTACTGTGAGCGCATGGTGACAGAGCTGTGCTCCAGATACGGAGACCTTTTCATGATATGGTTTGACGGAGGGGCGGATGACCCCCGCGGGATGGGGCCTGATGTGGAGCCCATCGTGAACAGGTATCAGCCTGAGTGCCTGTTCTATCACAATGTAGACAGGGCTGATTTCCGTTGGGGCGGTTCCGAGAGCGGTACTGTGGGATACCCGTGCTGGTCCACATTCCCGACCCCTTACAGCCACAACAAGGACATCGAGTCGGCCGCCGCCCATATAGAGCTCCTCAAGCACGGCGACCCTGACGGGACCTGCTGGGTGCCGGCCATGGCCGATGCCCCGCTGAGGGGTGCGAACGGCAGGCACGAGTGGTTCTGGGAGCCCGGCGACGAGGATGCAGTATGCTCTCTGGAGACTCTGATGGACATGTACGAGAAATCTGTAGGACGCAATGCCACCCTGATTGTGGGGCTCACTCCAGATCCTGACGGGCTGATTCCGGAGGGTGACGTGAAAAGGCTTGCGGAATGGGGAGCCGAGATTTACAGACGTTTCGGGTCTCCTCTTGCTTCCGTTTCCGGAGAGGGTGAGCGCCTGGCTCTGAAGCTGCCTTCCGTACAGCAGGCCGACTGCTGTATCATCCAGGAGGATATAGTGAAAGGTGAGCGGGT
Organism: uncultured Bacteroidales bacterium; assembly: GCA_944326305.1. Lineage (GTDB taxonomy): Bacteria > Bacteroidota > Bacteroidia > Bacteroidales > UBA932 > Cryptobacteroides. Next base: position 4,126 of record CALVDL010000011.1, on the reverse strand, counting down.
CAGGTCGTACAGAGTGGAGGCCCGTGTCTCGGGCAAGTGGCAGACTGTGTGCACAGGCACTTCCGTGGGGCACAAGAGGATAGCCTATTTTGACGCTCCGGTTGAGGCCTCTTCTTACAGGCTTGTCGTAGATGAGTGCGTCGCAGATCCTTGCATCAAGGATTTCAGCATCTATATGACAGGCGGGCCTGCCGCCGGAGAATAGTGCGCGGCACTGTTGGTTGACAACTATTTACATTATATTATCATACGATGAACATAAAATTAGCAGCAGCATTGGGACTTGTCCCTGTTACAGCGGCCCCTTCGGCTTTTGCCCAGACTCCAGGCACTGGCCAGAGGCCTGATGACAGGCCGAACATCATTTTCTTCCTGGTGGATGACATGGGATGGCAGGACACTTCTGTCCCGTTCTGGTCCGAAAGGACTTTCTATAATGACAGATACGAGACCCCCAACATGGAGCGCCTCGCCAGCCAGGGCGTCATCTTTACCCAGGCTTATACCTCCAGTGTCAGTTCCCCGACCAGATGCAGCATAATGACCGGGTCGAATGCGGCCCGCCACAGGGTCACTAACTGGACACTGCAGAAGAATGTGAGGACAGACATGGAGAGCGATGTCATCTCCATCCCGGAGTGGAACTTCAACGGGATAGCCCAGGTACCTGGGACTGAGAACACCTATCTGTGCAAGTCGTTCGTGCAGCTTCTGAAAGACAGCGGATACCATACAATCCATTGCGGCAAGGCGCACTGGGGCGCGATTGACACTCCGGGGGAGAACCCCGCCCATTTCGGCTTCGAGGTCAATATCGCCGGTCATGCCGCAGGGGGGCTTGCGACATATCTCAGCGAGGCCAGGTACGGGCATGACAAGGACGGTAACCCCACATCACTGATGTCGGTCCCTGGACTTGAAAAGTATTGGGACACCGGCACGTTTGTGACAGAGGCCCTTACACGCGAGGCAATCAAGGCGCTTGACAAGGCCAAGGCCTACAACCAGCCGTTCTATCTCTATATGTCACATTATGCAATCCATATCCCGATAGACAGGGACGGACGCTACTTCAGCAAGTACAAGGCCAAGGGCCTTTCTGACAAGGAGGCCGCCTATGCATCGCTGATAGAAGGCATGGACAAGAGCCTTGGGGACCTTATGGACTGGCTTGAGGAGAACGGCGAGGCCGACAATACTGTCATAATCTTCATGGGTGACAACGGAGGCTATGCCACAGGGGCGCACTGGAGGGATGAGCCTCTCTATACACAGAACTATCCTCTGAAATGCGGCAAGGGTTCGGCATATGAGGGCGGAATCCGGGAGCCGATGATAGTCAGCTGGCCTGGACATACTTCCGGTGGCATCAGATGTGACAGCCCTGTCATGGCGGAAGACCTGTATCCGAGCATCCTGGAGATGGCAGGCATCAGGAAGTACGATGTACCCCAGGCATTGGACGGGAAAAGCTTTGTCCCTCTTATAGACGGTGACGGGGACCCTTCAAAGGGCCGTGACCTGTTCTGGAACTTCCCTAACCTCTGGGGAGAGACAGGTCCGGGTATCGGGTCGACATGTACTGTCCGCAGCGGGGACTGGAAACTGATTTATTTCTATGAGACAGGGGAGAAGGAGCTGTACAACATCCCGGATGATATCGGGGAGGAACATGACCTTGCCTCCATGCATCCTGACATCGTGAAGAAGCTCTCTTCCAGACTCGGCAGATACCTGCGCTCCGTAGATGCGCAGAGGCCGTCATTCAAGGCTACAGGGCTTCCTTGCCCTTGGCCGGACGAGATCTGATTTCTTGGAGAAATCAGATCCGTCTAAACCCCAGTCACTTCGTGACAGCCCCTTATTAAGGGGCGCCACCCCCTTCCTTCCCCCTCGTCGGGGGACCTGTCGCAGGCTGCCGTCTGCTCCTGAAAAGTGGTAATTCGATGAAATTTAATAAATTAAATTCATCGAATACATGTTATTTTATAAGGTTCAGGAATTCGTTCCTGGTGCGCTCGTCCTTCAGGAAAATCCCGGAGAAGGCCGATGTGGTGGTGACCGCATTGGCCTTCTCTATTCCCCTGATCTGCATGCAAGTATGCGCTGCCTCAATGACAACGGCCACCCCTATCGGGTTGAGCGTGTGCTGGATGCAGTCCCTTATCTGTACGGTCAGCCTCTCCTGCACCTGGAGCCTGCGTGCATAGGTCTCTACGACCCTGGCAATCTTGCTCAGCCCTGTGATATAACCGTTCGGTATATAGGCCACATGAGCCTTGCCGATGAAAGGCATGATGTGGTGCTCGCATGTGGAATACAGCTCTATGTCCTTCACCAGCACCATCTGCTGGTATTCCTCTTTGAAGATCGCCCCGCGGATGATTTCCGAGCCGTCCTGCCCGTATCCCTTCGTGAGGAACTGGAGCGCCTTCGCCACCCTCTCGGGAGTCTTGACAAGCCCCTCCCTGTCAGGATCCTCTCCCAGTAGTCTGAGTATCTCCCTGTAATGCTTTGCAATCTCGGCAGTTACCTGCTCATCATACCTGTCTTCCCTGATGTATGCCATGTTACAATTCTGTGTAATTATGTCAGTCCCTTTCCAGGCTTTTCACAATGGTACGGATATTGATAAAAACCACGCTCCGGAACCGGGCTGCAAAAATAAGAAAAAAGACAGTCTTTTAAGTTTTTTTTATATATATTTGCTGCCCCAAAAAAAGACCAAGGTGGGTTTGTGGCGTGTTAATAAATTGATTGTTAATTAATTAAGTTATATTTTACCATGTATTGGACACTTGAACTTGCGTACAGACTTGAAGACGCTCCATGGCCGGCAACCAAGGAAGAACTGATTGATTATGCTACGCGTTCCGGAGCGCCTCTTGAAGTAGTGGAAAATCTAGAAGAACTTGACGATGACGGCGAGATCTACGAAAGCATCGAAGACATCTGGCCTGACTACCCCACAAAGGATGACTTTTTCTTCAACGAGGAAGAATATTAATTGACAAAAACGGCTTCCGGGCACTCTGGAAGCCGTTTTTTTACTTATTAGTGCCATTTCCGCAGAAATGGCACTATGCGTTTCAGGGTATTCTACGGCAGGGTGCGGAAGAATAAACTTACTAAAAACTTGACTAATAAGTATTCTTAAAATTATAAGAATAAGTATATTTACAAAAAAAGGAGAATAGTCTTCAGAATGTTCGAATTCTTCTGGAAATGCACACCTCACTATATGAAGAGTTCGGTAGGAACCGGCTTAAAGAAATCGATGAAGCTCTCGCGTCCGGCAAGATAACTCTTGACAGGTATGAAGCGCAGAAGGCGGACATACAGAAACTCATTATCGAGTATCAGGAAAAACTTGAAGACAAATCCAATAAACTCCATGCGAAGGAGCAGGAACTGGAACAGATAACAAAGGATGCGGCGAAGGCCCGTTCTGTTATACAGCCATTTCGTAACCACAAGGTTGATTTCACGCCACCGCAAATAACAGAGAAAGTGCCGCTGTTTGGTACAGACAAATGGATTGAACGACAGAATAGACTTATCGCCAAGCAGTTCACCGAGATTGTCCGCAAGGTAGAATCTCTATACAGAAATGATGCAACCCGGCAGGTTGAAGCCGCCCAGAATAATGTTCTAGCAGATTACGGTGAACTTTATCAGTTGAGACGGGAGAATAAAACTCTTTCAGACACAAACGAAAATTTGGAGTCAGAACTGAATACATTGCTCGGCCAGTTGGCTATACCTTCAGTTCGCAATATGATTTTTACAGTAGCTGATGCGCTCATCAGTGGGCAACCGATACCCATTTCTTCCGGAGGCGGTGGTGGTAATTCCGACTCCGACCTTCGTTGGGACGGCCGCAGGCCGGACGAGGAGGAAGAGGCGTATAGGCGAAGGTGCCTGATGCACGCAGTGCAAGTTGCCCGTAATTCTCAAAGAAAAACTATACGCAGGTAACTCCAAAATAAATCATTAGGATAGCGGCAAATTCTTGTGGTTGTCCTAATGATTAAGTTAATACAAGCCGATAAATCAGAATTTAGAGGCGATGGCAAAGCAGCTCTACGATTATTGGTTTGTACAATTTGACTTTCCTGATGAGAAT
>CALVDL010000010.1 GCA_944326305.1 uncultured Bacteroidales bacterium | reverse complement strand
GACTATTGCGGAACTCTACCGTGAACGCTGGCAGATAGAACTGTTCTTCAAATGGATCAAGCAGCATCTTCACATCAAGACTTTCTACGGCACTTCCAAGAACGCCGTGTACACGCAGATATGGATAGCCATTTGTGACTATCTTCTGCTCATCATTGCGAAGAAGCGATACGGGTTGGATCCAAGTCTTCATTCTATCTCTAACTCAATCGGACAAGTCCTCTTCCAGAGGGCGGATATCCGTGAAATTTATAATCAGCCGACAACTCCCGTTTGTGTTCCGGAGGCGGGTTCTGTCGAGCAACCTACTTTATGGTAAAATTTCTCCGGACGGCAGTGAATATCTATAATGCTTAATTTAGTCACTATCATTCTCTGCATAGATAACATGAGAAGAAGAGCAACGGGAATTATAATTGAAATTACATAATATTGCGTACTGATTATTTCATATATGTTATGCTGTAACAGAAGCGTAGCAGCAATACAAAAATAACAAACGGATATAACGTTTGTGACTATAGTATTCTTATGAACGAATAAACTAATGATACTCATGCAAATTTATGTGTGACAATTTTAGATTCCAATCGTCATAAAGCGAAGATATTAAAAATCTGTATTTAGTTTCCAAAAAATAATAATGTCCTTCAATAAAGGCTCAACTTCGTCCCTACTACAGCTATGCGGTGAGGTCCTATTATTAGAGAGATCACAAGAGCCCTCTCTTGTGCATGTAGTTCATCTCATAAGTCAGACTCACGTATCACTACATAACCGCTTCAATCTTTCCCACCTGTCTACATCTGAATTCCCGTTGATCTTTCCAAAGTTATCCTATATAAAGTACGGTACATCAAGATAATAAGAAAACACTGATTAAGAAGGTCCTTAGTCTAATATCCTAAGCAACACAGACACTACAATCATAACAATAAGGAGAATACAACTGGACGGTTGATTCCAAAAATTCAAAACATTGCTTTAAGGATGTCGGCAGGAAGTCCTGTTACTCTGGATATCTGTTTGACAGAACAGCCGTATCTGCGGTGCAGTTCTTTTGCTGCATAGTACCTGTCCTCGATTCTGAGGTCATGATATTTCTTTCCACGGAACTTATTCTCACACAGCCAATCCAGGGGACACAACAGTTCCTCATCCTTATATTTTGTTTTGGTTATAATACCTGTCTCCAGTTCCGATGTCAGATCCTGGTTTTTGGTTTCATAAAACAGAAGCTGTTTCGGTGAACCGAACATCCTGGCAACTGACTCGTACTCCGTATAGCTTCCCGGAAAAATCATTCCGCCTGAATCTACTATATAATTATCCGGGAACGATATTCTTGATTTCAATATTCTGAATTTTTCCCTTACGGTCAATTCCGACATTTTCCTGCAGCCAGGCAGACAGAATGCCTTGTCTCCGAAATACAACGACGCTGAACTCCATTTATACTCTCCCGGCATTACCGCCATCCCTGCTGCAACAGGATTACGCAAGACATAAGCTATGGCATTCAACTGATATTCTGCAGAATCAAGTAGAATAACCGAAATATCTGCTCCTCGAAGCGTATATCCTGCCCCATGTCTGGCACGAAGACGCCTGCTGCGCATCTGCTTATAAAGCCTCATGAATTTAAGGCAATCATCATACTGCCCTTTAAGCACGAAATGCACATGATTATTCATCAGACAGAAAGCATAAATCTTAATTCCGGTAGAAAGTGCACATACTGGAATATCATTCATTCCTTGCACAAAATCCTTCGTGTCACAAAACATCAAATCCTGGCTCAAACCGTTTGTACATGCATGGTATAACTCTTCCTGACACCACATAATCTTGCCCTCATTATAGAATTTGAAAGCGCAATATCGGAGAATTTATCCGTTTTCAAAAATTTTTCTTTTTCATTGCAGTGTATTTTATCAATGTGATTTTCCGACTCGAGCGTACACATACATCTTCGTAATGCATTATCAATCAGGCAATAAGCAAAGATTACACGTACGGAAGCCTCATTTCAAAACCAGTCTTCCGCACATGTCTAAAACTGTAATCATCATATTATCAGACATTTAAAGTCCATTCCATGTACGCTGGAGTCTAAAAAAATGACCCCAAAAAGTCAAAGACTTTTAAGGGGTCATCCTTATAAACTTTTATAGAAAGACTATTCAGCCTTCTTTTCTTCTGCTGGTGCCTCAGCGGCCGGAGCCGCCTCGACTGCAGGTTCTGCTGCAGGTGTCTCCTCTGCTGCCGGAGCGGCTGCTGGTGCAGCGGCGTCAGCGGCTTTCTTGGAGCGGCTGCGGCGTGTGCCGGTCTTCTTGGCCTCCTTCTTCTCGGTAGAAGCAAGGGCTGCCTCATTGAAATCAACAAGCTCGATAAGAGCCATGTCTGCGCCGTCTCCCTGGCGGAAACCGGTCTTGAGGATACGGGTATATCCACCCGGACGGTCAGCTATCTTCGGAGCCACATTACGGAAAAGCTCTGTGACAGCGTATTTGTTCTTCAGATAGCTGAATACCATACGACGAGAGTGTGTTGAATCCTCTTTCGACTTGGTGATGAGAGGTTCAACATACATCTTGAGAGCCTTTGCCTTTGCCACAGTGGTCTCAATCCTCTTATGCATGATGAGGGAATTGGCCATGTTGGCAAGCAGGGCTTTGCGGTGACCACTCTTGCGGCCAAGGTGGTTGATTGCTTTATTGTGCCTCATACTTTATACGGTCTTTTTCTTTGGTTCAATATTATACTTGGTTACGTCCATTCCGAACGAGAGCTTCATCTTCTCTACCAGCTGGTCAATTTCATTGAGGGACTTGCGGCCGAAGTTCCTGAACTTCATGAGCTCGGCCCTTGAATATGATACCAGGTCTGCAAAAGTGTCAATATCCGCTGCCTTCAGGCAGTTGTATGCCCTTACGGAGAGCCCCATGTCTGACAGCTTGGTCAGAAGCAGGTGCCTCATGCGGAGTGACTCCTCGTCAAGCTCCTTTGACTCCGACTCGACTGTGCTCTCGAGAGAGATCTTCTTCTCGTCGGTGAACAGCCTGAAGTGGTAGATAAGGATGTTGGCAGCCTCCTGGAGAGCGAGCTTCGGAGAAATGGACCCGTCGGTGACAATCTCCAGAGTCAGTTTCTCGTAGTCGGTCTTCTGCTCCACACGCCAGTCTTCCGTAGTCCAGTTCACATTCTTGATAGGAGTGTAGATCGCGTCCACAGGAATGGTCCCGATAGGAGTGTTCTCATCCCTCATCTCGTCTGCAGGGACGAATCCGCGCCCTTTGTTTACGGAGATGGACATTTCCAGTTTTACAGAAGGTTCCAGCGAGCAGATGTGCTGCTGCGGGTTCAACACCGTGAAAGAAGACAATCCCTTGGAAATATCCTCCGCGGTAAACTCCTGCTGACCGCTGATAACGATGTTTGCCACCTCAGAGTCCACAGTCTCCACCATTCTCTTGAATCTTACCTGCTTGAGGTTAAGGATGATGTCCTGCATACCCTCGATCACGCCCGGGATAGTGGCGAATTCCTGGTCCACCCCGGAAATCCTGATCGAATTGATAGCAAAACCTTCCAGAGAAGACAATAATATCCTGCGGAGAGCATTGCCGATGGTCTGGGCGTAGCCAGGCTCAAGAGGCCTGAACTCGAAGCGCCCGACGGTATCGGTCCCCTCAAGCATTATCACCTTGTCCGGTTTCTGAAATGCTAAGATTGCCATATTATTCCTTTTTTGGTGTTAATTACTACTTGGAGTACAGCTCGACGATAAGCTGCTCGGTAATGTTCTCCGGAATCTCGGCCCTTACAGGGTAGTTAAGATATTTTCCAGTAAGGGTCTTGGCATCGAACTCCAGCCATGAGTACCTGGCTGCAGATGCAACGCTGTTCTGGATGACCTCAAGACTCTTTGACCTTTCCCTTACAGCAACGACATCGCCCGGCTTGATGATGGACGAAGGGATGTTGCAGACTTCACCGTTAAGGGTGATGTGGCAGTGTGTCACAAGCTGCCTTGCGGCTGCACGGGTAGGCGCGATACCGAGACGGTATACGATGTTGTCGAGACGTGACTCGAGAAGCTGGATAAGGTTCTCGCCCTTCTGTCCCTTCATGCGGGAAGCCTTCTCGTAGAGGTTACGGAACTGCCTCTCAAGCAGACCGTATGTGTATTTGACTTTCTGTTTTTCCTTGAGCTGCACGCCATACTCGGAGAGTTTCTTGCGCTTGCGGGCCAGGCCGTGCTGTCCCGGAGGGTAATTCCTCTTTTCGAAATCCTTGTCAGTCCCGAAAATCGGCTCGCCGAATCTACGTGCGATCTTGGTTCTTGGTCCAGTATATCTTGCCATAGTAATTTTCCTTTTATACAGTTAAAAATTAAACTTTACGACGGCCTTTTGGTCTACAACCATTGTGTGGCATTGGAGTTACATCAATGATTTCTGTGACTTCGATACCTGCACCATGTATGGTTCTGATGGCAGACTCACGTCCTGCACCAGGCCCTTTTACGTATGCCTTCACCTTGCGGAGCCCGAGGTCGTAGGCTGTCTTCGCTGCGTCGGCCGCTGCCACCTGGGCTGCATACGGGGTATTCTTCTTGGAGCCCCTGAAACCGCTCTTTCCTGCTGAAGACCAGCTGATAACCTGTCCCACGCTGTTGGTGAGGGAAATAATCACGTTGTTGAAGGTCGATGAAATATGTGCCTCGCCATAAGCGTCAACCTTTACAACTCTCTTCTTGTTTGATGTTGTCGTTTTCTTTGCCATAATTCATCTCCCGTTATTTGGTTGCCTTCTTCTTGTTTGCAACAGTTTTCTTCTTACCCTTCCTCGTACGGGCGTTGTTCTTGGTGCTCTGACCGCGGACAGGGAGCCCGAGACGGTGGCGGATTCCTCTGTAGCATCCGATATCCATCAGACGCTTGATGTTCATCTGGACAGCTGAACGGAGCTCGCCCTCGATCTTGTACTCCTGGGCGATAACGCTGCGGATCCCGGCAATCTGCTCGTCGTTCCAGTCTCCGACCTTTGTGTCAAAATCGATACCCAGCTGGGAGAGGATCTTCCTCGCAGAGCTGCGACCGATACCGAAGATATAGGTAAGGCCTATCTCTCCTCTTTTGTTGTTAGGTAAATCAACACCGGCTATTCTTGCCATAATCTATCTTTACTTTATTTGTTACACAACTGAAAATTATCCCTGGCGCATCTTGAATTTAGGATTCTTCTTGCAGATCACATAAAGGCGTCCTTTACGTTTTACGATCTTGCAGTCCTCGCTGCGCTTCTTGATGGATGCTTTTACTTTCATTATCGTAAGTTTTTATTTGTATCTGAAAGAAATTCTTCCTTTTGTTAAATCATAAGGTGACATTTCCACCTTCACCCTGTCCCCAGGAAGTATCTTGATGTAGTTCATTCTCATCTTTCCGGAGATATGGGCTATGATGACATGGCCGTTCTCCAACTCCACCTTGAACATCGCATTCGGCAGAGTCTCAGTAATAACTCCTTCAAGTTCTATTGCTGACTGTTTTGGCATGTATATCCACTTTAAAATTTAACACTTTCTTCAATATATTCAAAGGTAGACAGCTGCTCGGCCCGGCCTTTTCTGACAACAACCGTAAGTTCGAAGTGCGCTGAGTTCCTGCGGTCCGCCGTGCGTACAGCCCAGCCGTTTTCAGCCAGGTACACACCCCTCGTCCCCGCATTTATCATCGGTTCGATACAGATAGTCATCCCGTCGGTCAGTTTCGATCCATGCCCCGGACGCCCGTAATTCGGCACCCCGGGATTCTCATGCATGTTCTTCCCGATTCCGTGTCCCTCCAGTTCGCGGACTACGGAGAACCCGAATGACTCGGCATACGATTGTACCGCGTGTCCTATGTCGCCGGTCCTGTTGCCGTCAACGGCTGCCGCTATACCCCTGTAGAGTGATTCCTTCGTGACCTCAAGGAGCCTGCGGGTCTCGGCGTCCACTTCCCCGACAGGGAAAGTGTAGGCCGAATCTCCGTTGTATCCTTTATAGAGGGTCCCGCAGTCCACCGAAACGATATCGCCTTCCTTGAGCACATAGTCCGAAGGGAACCCGTGCACGACAGTATCGTTAACAGAGATGCAGAGAGCCGCAGGGAAGCCGTCATAACCCAAGAAGCTCGGTATAGCTCCGTGATCACGGATGAAGGTCTCGGCCACCCTATTCAACTCGAGAGTTGTCACACCTGGGGCGACCACCTTACCGACCTCAGCCAATGTCTTCGATACGAGAATACCGTTTTCCCGCATCAGCTCTATCTCTTCCTCAGTTTTCGGCTTTACCATTTTACCTCCAAATTTATTGAAATTACATTCCGGAACGACCTTTCAGGCGACCGGTCTTCATCAGTCCGTCATAGTGACGCATCAGCAGATGACTCTCTATCTGCTGCAGAGTATCGAGCACCACGCCTACAAGGATCAGGAGGGAAGTACCTCCGTAGAAGCTTGCAAACTGGTTGTTCACGCCGAGCAGCATTGCGAATGCCGGCAGTATGGCGATCAGACCAAGGAAGATGGATCCCGGCAGGGTCACCCTCGACATGATGGTGTCAAGGTACTCTACAGTCTTCTTGCCCGGTTTAACCCCCGGGATGAAGCCGCCGTTCTTCTTCATGTCCTCTGCCATCATTGTCGGGTTGACCGTGACGGCCGTATAGAAGAATGTGAAGATTACGACGAACAGGAAGAATACGAAGTTGTACCAGAATCCGGTATAGTTGCTCATTGTCGCAGCGAAACCCCTGGTTGCCTCGAAGTTGGAGAAAATCAGAGGGAAAAGCATCAGGGCCTGGGCAAAGATGATAGGCATCACACCGGCAGCATTGATCTTCATAGGGATATACTGACGGACCCCGCCGTACTGCTTGTTGCCTACCACCCTCTTTGCATACTGTACAGGCACTTTCCTGACACCCTGCACAAGGGCGATTGCAGCTACGAACACAAAGAAAAGTATTACCAGCTCTACTACCAGCATAAGCGGTCCGCCTGTGACAGTGGAGCCGAGCTTCTCTCCCACTTCCGCCACAAGTGCATATGGCAGACGGGCGATGATACCCACCATGATGATAAGGGAAATACCGTTTCCGATACCGCGGTCAGTGATACGCTCGCCGAGCCACATCACGAACATTGTACCACCGATAAGGATGACTGTGGATACAAGGTTGAACACGAAGCTGCTCCATCCGAGCCTGTAGATGGCGATGAACGCCTCTTCAGGAATCTGGTTGTGCAGGGCTGCCATATAGGCCGGGCCCTGGATGCACAGGATGACGATGGTGAGATATCTTGTGAGCTGGTTCATCTTCCGGCGGCCGCTCTCCCCTTCCATCTGGAGTTTCTTGAAATAAGGGACGAACACGCCGAGAAGCTGGATCACGATTGATGCCGAGATGTACGGCATCACTCCCAGGGCAAAGATAGAAGCGTTACCGAAGGCTCCACCGGAGAACATGTTCAGGAGGCCGACCAGACCTTCCTGGGAGAAATCCTGCATGTTCGCAATCATAGTGGAGTCGATACCCGGGAGCACAATGAAGCTTCCGAGACGATAAACAAGCAGCAAAAGAACGGTATAACCGATTCTTTTGCGCAGTTCTTCTATCTTGAAGATGTTCTTGATAGTCTGGATAAGTCTCTTCATCGCTATTCGATTACGGTTACTTTGCCACCGGCAGCCTCAATCTTCGCAACAGCTGATTTCGAGAAGGCGTTTGCAGAAACCTCGAGCTTCGCTGTAAGCTCCCCGTTGCCGAGAATCTTTATCAGCTGGTTCTTCGACATGTATCCTGCATTCTTCAGAGCCTCGATATCTATGACAGATGTCCCGAGCTTCTCTGATATAGCCTGAAGGACAGAAACGTTGATTCCTTTGTATTCCACCCTGTTGCGGTTTTTGAAGCCGAATTTAGGCAGACGTCTCTGGATAGGCATCTGACCGCCTTCAAATCCGATCTTGCGGGAATATCCGGAACGTGCCTGGGCTCCCTTGTGACCACGGGTAGATGTACCGCCATGTCCGGAACCTTCGCCACGGCCTATTCTCTTTTCTCTTTTGGTAGAACCCTCAGCAGGTTTAAGTTCATGTAATTTCATCTCGCGATCCTCCCTAATTAAATTTCCTCTACTTTCACAAGGTGAAGAACCTTTTCAACCATGCCTTTTGAGACCGGATTCAGCTCCACCTCCACCGTCTGGTGCAATCTGTGAATGCCGAGAGACTGAAGATTGGCAATCTGCCTCTTTGTCGCTCCATTCTTGCTTTTGATCTGGGTTATCCTAAGTTTTGCCATTTCTTCTTCCTCCTTAACCGTTAAATACTCTGCTCATAGGAATACCGCGGAGACCTGCGACCGTATAGGCATCTCTCATCTCAACGAGGGCGGCAACAGTTGCCTTCACCAGGTTGTGAGGGTTTGATGAACCTTTCGATTTCGCGAGCACATTCTGTACACCCACTGACTCGAATACGGCACGCATGGCACCTCCGGCCTTTACTCCGGTACCCGGTGCAGCCGGTTTCATGAACACTCTCGCACCGCCGAACTTTGCCTCCTGCTCATGAGGGATGGTCTTGTTGAGGACAGGAACCTTTACGAGGTTCTTCTTGGCATCCTCGATACCCTTTGAAATTGCAGTAGTGACCTCGTTGGCTTTTCCAAGACCATAGCCTACAACGCCGTTCTCGTCACCGACTACAACAATGGCTGCAAAGCTGAAGTGACGACCACCCTTAGTGACCTTTGTCACTCTCTGGATGGCGACAAGTCTGTCTTTCAATTCAAGATCAGAAACTTTTACTCTTTTAACATTTGTATTTGCCATAGTCTTATTTTTAGAAAATCAGGCCGCCTTCACGGGCAGCATCTGCCAAACTCTTAACTCTTCCATGGTAAAGGTAGCCCCCGCGGTCGAAAGCGATGGTGGTGATACCTTTTGCGATAGCACGCTCTGCAATGGCCTTCCCGACGATGGCGGCAGCCTCGATTCCGGTCTTGCCCTTGCATGCAGCCGCAAGCTCCTTGTCATTCGATGCGGCAGCGGCGAGTGTGACAGCCTTCACATCGTCGATGACCTGCACGTAAATCTGCTTGTTGCTTCTGAAGACAACCATCCTCGGCCTTTCAGCCGTACCGTTTACGACCTTGCGGATACGGTAATGAATCCTTTTTCTTCTTTCTATTTTATTCAATGCCATGATTTATCCTCCCGATTTATTTAGCACCAGCTGACTTACCGGCCTTACGACGGAGCTGCTCTCCGACAAACTTGATACCTTTACCCTTATATGGCTCAGGCTTGCGCAGAGAACGGATCTTTGCTGCAACCTGTCCTATAAGCTGCTTGTCCGAACTCTTGAGGACGAGGATAGGGTTAGCTCCTTTCTTCACAGGCTCTGCCTCGGCTGAAACCTCTTTAGGAAGCATGAGATGTATGTCATGAGAATATCCGAGCGAGAACTCGAGGATCTGGCCCTTTACATCCACACGGTAACCCACACCGACAAGCTCCTGCTTGATAGTGAAGCCCTCGGATACACCTACCACCATGTTGTGGACAAGGGCACGGTAGAGACCGTGCAGGGAACGGTGCCTCGGCTGATCGGTCGGACGGGTCAATTTAACTTCATTTCCCTCTACGGTCACAGTAATATCCGGGTCAACCTTCTGACTCAGCTCGCCGAGAGGTCCTTTAACCTTTACTACGTTGCCAGGGAGGACCTCTACGGTCACCTTGGCAGGAAGGTGTACAGGCAATTTACCAATTCTTGACATTATTCGTTTCCTTTAAGATTAATATACATAACATATAACCTCACCGCCTACGTTGAGAGTCTTTGCCTCCTTGTCAGTGATGATGCCCTTGGACGTGGTAAGGATAGCGATTCCGAGTCCGTTCAGGACGCGCGGCATGTTTTCCACGTCAGTATACTTGCGCAGACCCGGCTTTGATATGCGGACAATCTTCTTTATGGCCGCAGTCTTGGTCTGTGGGTGATACTTGAGAGCAATCTTGATGGTGTTGAAAGGCTGTCCTTCAACAATCTTGTAGCTGAGGATGTACCCTTTGTCGCAAAGGATCTTCGTGATGGCTACCTTCATCTTCGAAGAAGGAATCTCGACAATCTTCTTTCCCGCAAGATAAGCGTTGCGGATACGAGTGAGATAATCTGCAATTGGATCAGTCATTTTTTTGTTTGTTTTACAGAAACCGGCGTCAGCTTCCGACGCCCGATATCCAAATTGAACTTAAATATTATTAAGGTGTTATATGCTACTACCAGCTTGCTTTCTTTACGCCCGGGATAAGCCCGTTGCTTGCCATCTCGCGGAACTGGATACGGCTGATGCCGAAAAGCCTCATGTATCCCTTTGGACGTCCGGTGAGAGAGCAGCGGTTGTGAAGACGGCAAGGGCTTGAATTCTTAGGGAGCTTGTCAAGAGCCGCCCAGTCCCCTGCCTCTTTGAGGGCTTTCCTCTTCTCGGCATATTTAGCAACTAATTTGGCGCGCTTCACTTCGCGGGCCTTCATTGATTCTTTTGCCATTTTCCTGCTTTTTAGTTGTTATGTTTCTTGAAAGGAAGACCGAACTCGCGGAGAAGGGCGTATGCCTCTTCGTCTGTATTCGCAGTTGTCACGAATGTGATCTCCATTCCGAGGATCTTTGTAATCTTGTCGATGTCGATTTCAGGGAAGATTATCTGCTCCTTGATACCGAGGGTGTAGTTGCCTTTCCCGTCAAGCTTCTCGGAGATACCGTTGAAGTCCCTGATACGAGGGAGGGAGATGCGGATGAGCCTCTCGAGGAACTCGTACATCCTGGTGCCGCGGAGGGTTACCTTCACGCCGATAGGCATGCCCTTACGGAGCTTGAAGTTCGAGATGTCCTTCCTTGAAGTGGTGGCAACGGCCTTCTGCCCTGCGATGGCTGAGAGCTCCTGCTGGGCAACCTCGACGAGCTTCTTGTCACCGGTAGCGTCCCCGATACCCTGGTTGATGGTGATCTTCACAAGTCTCGGCACCTGCATCACTGTAGAGTACGAGAACTCCTTGACCAGCTTAGGGACAATCTCTTCCTTATACACTTTCTTGAGCGTAGGTACATATCCCGTAGGGAGAGCCACCTGTGCCGCTGCAGTAGTATTCTTGTTGTTCTTTGCCATTATTTAATCTCCTCTCCAGATTTTTTTGCGAAACGGATCTTCTTGCCATCCACGAACTTGTGTCCGATCCTTGTAG
This sequence comes from uncultured Bacteroidales bacterium, assembly GCA_944326305.1. GTDB lineage: Bacteria > Bacteroidota > Bacteroidia > Bacteroidales > UBA932 > Cryptobacteroides. Next base: position 84,690 of record CALVDL010000010.1, on the reverse strand, counting down.
GACCGCCCTTTGAAGGGTCCACAAGCTGGAGGTTCGATACATGGATCCCAGCCTCTTGTTTAACAATACCGCCCTGAGGGTGTTTCGGATTAGGTTTCATGTGCTTGCTCACCATATTGATGCCCTCGACGATAGCGCGGTCTTTGTCTGTAATCATCTCCAGCACCTTGCCGGTCTTTCCCTTGTCGTTGCCGGCATTCACATAAACGGTGTCGCCTTTCTTTATATGGAACTTTTTCATGATTTCTAAAAATTAAAGGACCTCCGGTGCCAGTGAAACGATCTTCATATAGTTCTCGCGCAGCTCCCTGGCAACAGGCCCGAAGATACGTGTACCACGCACCTCACCCTGGTTGTTCAGGAGGACGCATGCATTGTCATCGAAACGGATATACGATCCGTCCGCCCTGCGGACTTCTTTTTTCGTGCGCACTACAACAGCCTTGGATACTGAGCCTTTCTTGGCATCACCACCAGGGATTGCGCTCTTGACTGCTACGACAATCTTGTCGCCCACTCTCGCATAACGGCGGCGGGTACCACCCAGGACACGGATGCAAAGAACCTCCTTGGCTCCGCTGTTGTCTGCCACCTGTAAACGTGTTTCCTGCTGTATCATAGCTTATTTTACTTTTTCTACGATTTGTACTAATCTCCATCTCTTTGTCTTGCTCAAAGGACGGGTCTCCATGATAAGGACTCTGTCGCCCTCACTGCATTCGTTCTTCTCATCATGAGCGACAAATTTCTTGGTCTTTTTAACGAATTTCCCGTAGATAGGGTGTTTTTCCTTCGTTGCGACTGCAACCACGATAGATTTGTCCATCTTGTTGCTGACCACTACGCCTATTCTTTCCTTACGAAGATTTCTTTCCATCGGATTCGGATTTTAGTTCTGTTTTTCTTTCTCTGCAAGGATAGTCATCATGCGGGCGATGTCCTTTCTTGCCTTCCTGATCTTTGACGTATCCTCTAATGGAGAGATAGCGTGGTTTATCTTCATTGTATCGAGGTTGGCCTTCTCGGCTTCGATACGCTCGCGCAGGTCGCTGATTGACATTTCGCGTACTTCAGATGCTTTCATTTCTTTTCTCCATTAAATTATTCAACATAGTCTCTGCGCACCACGAACTTGGTAGTCACCGGCAGCTTCTGGGCACCGAGACGGAGCGCCTCCTTTGCAATCTCCATCGGAACGCCTTCAGCCTCGATAAGGATGCGGCCCGGAGTGACAGGGCAGACAAACCCTTCCGGATTACCCTTACCCTTACCCATTCGCACCTCGGCAGGCTTCCTGGTATAAGGCTTGTCAGGGAAAATTCTGATCCAGATCTTACCTTCACGCTTCATGTAACGGACAACTGCCTGACGGGCGGCCTCGATCTGGCGGCCCGTAAGCCAACAATTTTCCAAGGTCTTGATACCGAAAGAACCGAATGCGAGCTGGTTGCCCCTCTGGGCGAGCCCTTTCATGCGGCCTTTCTGCTGCCTTCTAAATTTTGTTTTCTTTGGTTGTAACATCGTTCTATTACTTTAAATAAAATATTTTCAGTTTCCCTCTTAAAACATTGAGCCTCAGCCGATTGGGCAGACTTATCCTCAAATAAGGGACTGCAAAGATAGTAAATTTATCTCAATTGCAAATAATTTTTAAAAAATTTTCAAACTTTTGCAACCGATTTTTTTGTTACCTAAGTGTGGAATTTTCATAAAGTTATGAATGTTGTTAAAAAATAAATCCGTCTGTTTTCGACCGACACGGGAGGGGAATTTGCAGGACAGCACCCCAGGCAGGGATTTGCCTTATGAAAATAATTCATGTATTTTTGTCTGCCCGTCAGATACTGGGATTCCGGAATGAGAAAACTACGACATATGGCACATTGTGCGGCAGTGTCTGCAGCACTGCTGCTGGCCCATGCGGTCCAGGGCCTGGCCCAGGACAAGATCAGGCTTGACGAGTGGAAGATGCGCATGGAAGAGGCCACCGGGCAGGAATCCGGGGAGTTCCTCCAATATATAATCGAGGACGGGGACACCGTCTATGTGGACAACCTCCCGGCCGCACATGTGTACCAGAGGCTCCCGCGTCAGAGGGGGAAGGACTGGAGGCAGTACTACAGGCTGGTGCACAATTTCAGCAAGGTATACCCCTATGCGCTGGTGGCGAGGCACCTGGTGCAGGAGGTAGACAGCACCATTGCCGCGGACAACCTGAAAAGGGCCGGACGGGACAAGTACATAAACCAGATGCAGAAAGAGCTGTTCGAGGTGTTCGAGCAGCCGCTCAGAAGCCTGACCGTAAGCCAGGGCGCCCTGTTGATGAGACTGATAGACAGGGAGGTGGGCAAGTCCTCTTTCAACATTATAAAGGACTACAAGAGCGGGATTGCCGCCGGTTTCTGGCAGGGAATAGCGAAACTCTTCGGCTCGGACCTGAAAAAGCCGTACGACCCCGAAGGAGAGGACCGGCCGACAGAGGAGCTTGTGGAGAAATGGGAGTCCGGGGAATTCGAGGGGCTGTACTATTCGCTGTTCTGGCAATATCCGCCTACCATAGAGATCCCGTCGAAATACATGTAGGGCGAAGAGCTGATCCAGTCCTTCATGACAATCAGCTCCGCCCCCGTAGGGAGCTTCATCCTGACATCGGCGTGATAGTGCCCGAATACGAAATAGTCGACATGGTGCTCCGACGAATAGTCCACGGCGAACTTGTAAAGCGGTTCGCTCTCCCCCTTGAAAACGTATTCCTCACGTCGGGCCAGCCGGTTGTTCTTCGACCAGCCGTTCCCCAGACGGAAGGCTATCCACGGATGCAGCATGCTGAACAGCACCTGCAGGAAACGGCAGTGGAAAACGGAACGCAGGAACATGTACCCTTTCGGGACAGGGCCAAGGCCGTCACCGTGTCCCAGACAGAATGTCCTGCCACCAATATGGACAAGGGCAGGCTGCGTGAGCCTTATCATGCCAAGTTCCTCGAAATAGCTGTAGGTCCATACATCATGGTTCCCCTGGAAGAAATACACCTCCACCCCGGCATCCATCAGGTCCATCAGGGCAGAGAACACCCTTGCATAACCTTTCGGCACCACATCCCGGTACTCATACCAGAAATCCCATATATCCCCGAGCAGATACAGGGCACGGGTCTCGTCCGCCGGAACCAAGCGGAGGAAACGCACGAACCTCGCCTCCCGGTCCTGCGGGTCGGCCACATTCAGGCCGAGGTGCACATCGGAGGCGAAAAAGGCATATTTCCTCTCTTTCATGAAACAGGGTCAGGCGAAGATGAATATAAGCAGGGCGACAATGGCGCAGTAGAGGGCAAACCAGCTGAGGCGCGCCTTCTTCACAAGGGCTATCATCACCTTGCATGCGAAGAGGCCTGAAACAAAGGCCGCAATGAAGCCGAGCACAAGCGGGAGCGCCCCGATGGAGGAACCGCTTACCTCTCCGCCCACAAGCTGCAGGAAAGACTCGCCGAGGATAGGCACAAGCACCATGAGGAATGAGAACTGGGCCATGACATCCCTGCGGACGCCGCACAGCAGCCCGGTAGAGATGGTGGTGCCTGAACGGGAAAGCCCGGGCACTACGGCAAGGGCCTGCCCGAGGCCGACCACGAAGGCCTGCCAGTATGAAATCCCGTTACGGTACCCTTTACGCTCAGATACAGAAGCCTTTCCGCGCGGGCCGGAAGCTATGTCGGAAAAGAAAAGCAGCATGGCAGTGCACACAAGGGCCAGCCCCACAATGAAAATGGACTGGAAAAGGCCCTCCACGAAATCCTTGAAGAAGACCCCGATTATGAACACCGGGACCATCGACACGCAGATTTTCAGGACATAGTCCGTCTGGTCATTGTATTTGAACTTGAAAAAACCTTTCAGCAGATCCCACAGCTGTTTTCTGAACACTACAATGGTGCTGAGCACGGTAGCGGCATGCACGGTCGTCTCGAACACGAGATCGTCCGCCGCCTCCACACCAAGAAGCTCCTTTCCTATAAGGAGATGCCCGCTGCTGCTCACAGGGAGGAACTCAGTCAGTCCCTGGACCAGACCCAGAATAATAGCCTCAAACCATTCCATACCTTATTTGTTTTCTTTTTCAGGGAACACCTTTACAATGGAGACGATGACCGTCACGATGCCGGCGATGATGAGCACCGGGGCGGCAACAAGCCGCCTGAAACCGAACATGGCATAGTTGAACACCTGGGGGTCGTCGCTTCCCCCGCCCGTCATGAGGACATAGCCCGCAACCATGAGGATGAGGCCTGCGAGCATTATCCTGAGGCCCTTCGGCGTAATTGCAAAATTTTCCATATCAATAATACAGTTCATCTTTTTTCAGTGAAACGAGCCTGCCGACCACACACCATGTGCTGATGAAGCATATCAGCACGCCGGAGACAATCACTATACCCATCACCACCAGCAGGGACTCCAGCCTGAATATGGAGAACAGCTGCATGAACTCCCTGCGTATCACAAACAGGATAGCCACAAGCACGATGATGGAGATAAAGGCAGAGAACAGTCCCTGGAACACGGACTGGACCAGGAACGGGCCCCGGATGAAAGCCTTGGTGGCCCCCACAAGCCTCATCGTATGGACGGTGAAGCGGCGGGCATAGACATTAAGCCTTACAGTATTGTTTATCAGCACAAAGGAAATGAAGAGAAGAAGCAGGATGAACACTCCGATGACGATGGAGATCTTGCTCAAATTGGCATTGAGCGTATCGACCAGGGAGCGCTGGTACACGACCTCATCCACCACAGGGAAGCGGGAAATCTCGGTCTTGACCATCTCCAGGCTGTCCGAGGAGACATAGTCCGCATCAAGTGTGACATCAATGGAGACAGGTATAGGAGATGTCTCGAACACGCTGAGGAAGTCGCTGCCCAGAAGCTCCTCCATCTCTTTCTCGCCCTGCTCCCGGGAAATGAATTCGCTGCTGCGGATAAAGCGCATCTGGTCCAGGGACTTCTGGAACTTCCTTGCGGAATCTTCGCCCACATCCTGTTTCAGGAGCACGGACACCTGCATGTTCTCCTTGAAGTAGTCGGAGACGGACCTTGCGTTGACCAGAAGCAGGCTCGCTATGCCGACAAGCAGCAGGACAAGACTTATGCTTATGACCGACGAGAGGTACGAATTGGCCAGCCTGCGGCTGATTATGTTGTTCTCTCCTTTTCCCATAATACCAAAACAACCGCCAAAGATAGTGAAATATCAAAATAAATTATTATCTTTGTTGAGATTTTGTCTTATTAAATTAAAATGGGAGATTCTGTTAAAAGAGTGCTGTTCGTGAATTCGGAGATATTCCCTTATCTCCCCCAGACACGGATATCGGACATCGGAAGGTATCTTCCCCAGGGAATACAGGAGAGAAAAAAGGAAATTCGCTCATTCATGCCGAGATACGGATGCATCAACGAGAGGAAAAACCAGCTCCATGAGGTAATCCGCCTTTCCGGGATGAACATCATCATAAATGACGTAGACCGGCCGCTTGTCATAAAGGTGGCCTCTGTCGCCGCAGCGCGCATGCAGGTATATTTCATTGACAACGAGGACTATTTCCACCGCAAGCACATATATTGCGACGCCGACGGCACATTCTTCCAGGACAACGGGGAAAGGGCCATATTCTTTGCCCGTGGTGTGCTGGAGACAGTCAAGAAGCTCCGCTGGGCTCCTGACGTAATACACTGCCACGGGTGGATTTCGTATATCCTGCCGGCATATCTGAAAAAGGCATATATCGACGACCCCATATTCTCGGGGAGCAAGGTCGTGACTTCCATATACGATGACATCAACGGCATATCATTCCCTGGCGAACTGAAAGACAAAATCGCATACGGCTCCCTGGAGCAGTCCGACATCGACCTGCCGGCGGACGCCACAGGCGCGGACCTCGCCAGATTCGCCGTGAAATATTCGGATGCCGTCATCTTCGGCTCCGGGGACATACCGGAGGAGGTGACAGGATACTGCAGTGAAAGCGGGCTGCCGGTGCTTCCGTTCAGGGAGGAATCATTCGGGGACGGCACCTATATAGATGATTACAACAGCTTTTATGACCAGTTATAAGATGAGACGGAAATACTGTGCCATACTTTTTTCAATGTTCTGCATCCTCGTATGCGGAACTTCTTGTGTATATGTAGATGAAGAGCTGGGAAGCAGCTTCATCCCGATGGACCAGAGATACGACACATATATAGATGAGTTCGCGATAGAAGGCATAGCCATGCAGCCTGTGGAGAAGCTCTCCGGCTACAGTTCATCAAGGGTGACTGTCGGTGCGGTGATGACAGGCACCGGAGACATAAGCCGCAGGAGCAGCGCATTCACGCTCATTCCGGCCGACAAGTATGATTTCGGGACAGGCGGCGAGGTGGTGCGGTTTCATTTCGCGCTGGCAAAGGACACCCTTTCATACATCAGCGAGACCCAGAGGAGGATACTCCAGGACGTCAATGTGTTCGCACTGGAGGAGTCCATCGACGAGACAGACGGCTACATCAGCACTGAAATAGACCCTGCCGGACTGAGGCGCATAGCCGACGGGGTCATTTACGACGGGGGCGACTCCCTCTCCTTCGACTTCGACAAAACCTGGGCACAGGAGCTCCTCAAGAGACAGCTCCAGCATCTCGAGGAATCGGCATACGATTCAGTGGGGGCATTCGCGAAGGAATTCCCGGGCATATATATAAATGTAGACGACCCGTCTTCATCCGGAGGAAGGATCAACATGTTCACCCTCACCACGGGGGCGGACCTGCAGCAGTACTACCTTTCCGGAGGATATGCAACACTGACAGTGAAAGGTGTGGAGTACGAAGGCAGGGACGAGCCTGTAGACACTACGTTCCTGTTCCTGTACGGGGCACAGGATTTCTCGATAACACAGGCAGCTACAGACTATTATTCAGGAGAGACGCTTACTCCGCAGTATGCACTCAACATGAGCTCGAGCACGCTTGACGGGTTTGCCACAGACACCCCTGCAGACGAGATAATCGTCGACGGAGGCGGCGGGCTCAAGCCTGTGATCTATGCGAAAGAACTCAGGGAAGGGTTCATGAATATACTGGGAGAACGGGGGATAGACCCTGCTGGAGTAATCATCAACAAGGCGACCATCGTCCTGCCTTACGAGAAAAACACAAGCTACGAGGCGCTCGAAAGTTTCCCTGCGATTCTCAGCCCTACCTGCATGGTCTACGGGGAGAACAGTGACGGAGAGGAGATAGTCAGCTACGCAGGCATTACTGACACGAGCGTATCCTCTGAAAGCCAGGGCAACATAAACAGGTCTACATCCGAATACGCCCCGGACATCAGCTACCACATGCAGCAGATTCTCGCACTGGACGAATACAGTGATGACGAGGATATAAAGAAGCAGTACGAGGAGAAGGACATCTGGCTCCTGACCCTTGCAGTGGAGCAGAGCCAGGAGGAACAGGAAGGTGTCAGCGAATATTACCAGAACCTCCAGTACAGCATGTACTACAACAATCTGTATAATGACTACTACGGATACGGGTACGGCGGATATGGCTACGGCTATGGAAGTTACTACGGCGGATACGGGTACAGCAACTACTATGACTATCTCGCTATGGCCGCCTACTACAGCAACATGCAGTCAAGCCAGCAGAGCAGCAGCACGACAGTCCTGGACCGCGACCGCTACTATAAGGCAGTCCTCCGCGGACCCCTTGCAGACCAGGGAGGACAGACAACGGCCGAAGACGGCAAGACAGAGCTTGAAAGCAGACGCGTGCCGTATCTGAAAATCACGTACTCCGTCCGAAAGAAATAAGACGGGAAGGAATAAAATTAAAGAGGAGTGCAATTTCTTGTACTCCTCTTTAATTTTTCCGGTAACTTTTTCCGGGATGTGAAGAAAACTATTTGTTCAACTCATTCTCGATATAAGAGATAGCATCACCGACAGTTGAAATCTTCTCACTGGCAGCCTCGTCAGGGATAGTGATGTTGAAAGCTTTCTCAAACTCCATAATAAGTTCAACCGTATCGAGAGAATCAGCTCCGAGATCGTTAGTGAAGCTTGCTGTCTCTGTTACCTCAGACTCATCAACGCCCAACTTGTCAACGATGATTGCCTTTACTTTATCTGCAACTTCTGACATGATAGTAAAATTTTAATTAATGATTTAAGTTTATTTTGTATACACTATTTTACTGATTACTAAATCGGGTGCAAAAATAAGTAAAAAATCCCGAAAATAAAAATTTTTGTTAAGTGTTGTCCCTGCTGAGCTTAAGCCATACCCTCAATCCATTCAATGAGTTAAGGAGATAAAACACCCACATTACCACCATCAGGCCGGCATGTGCTTCACCTCTTGCCACACAGACAGACCACATGGCGACACTGATGACATTGGTGATGATCCAGAGCGCCCACTGCTCCATAAATGCCAGGGACATAAGTGCTTGCGCAATAATGCTCAAAACTGTGGTCGCGGAATCCTTGTACGGTTGCGGGTCCCCGAGACGCTCGAGGAGGAGGCCGACAAGAAACACCAGGACAGCAGAGCCGGCAGCCAGCAGCAGGCGCTGCCCCCACGACATCCGGCGGGCCTTCACCCTTACATCACGGTCCGGGGCGGAAGATGCCGACCTTGACACGGCCGCACCACGCTTGCGCCACTGCCACCAGCCCACAAACTGCATCGGCAGATAATAAAGGGCATTGAGGCCGGCGTCCCCGTAGAGGGCGGCCTTGTAAGAAATCACAGCATAAAGCGACACGTTCACTATGCCGAAAGCATAATTCCATATACTTCCCTTGGCGACCAGAACCACACAGCAGACGCCGGCTATCCCGGCGGCAGAGCCGATGATGTCCACAGTCCCCGTGAGGACGGAATATACGATATTGGTGACTATCACCCCTGCTATCAGGAAGATGTCATAAAAAGAAAGTATCCTGTCTTTTCCCATGGTTCAAATTCAACAGATGGTCATGTATCCTTACGGCAAGGTCGTGGCCGACAAGCCCGGCAAGATCCTCAACAGCTGCGGCAGCTATCCGCGCCACACTCCCGTAATGCAGGATAAGACGCTGCTCCGTCTTCTCCCCGACCCCCTTTATCTCCCTCAGGGCGGACTCGACCTGCGCCTTGCTGCGGCGGTTCCTGTGGTGGGTGATCCCGAAACGGTGCGCTTCATCGCGGATTCTCTGCAGCACCTTGAGTGCCTGAGAGTTCCTGTCTATGAAGAGAGGGTACGGGTCACCGACGCGGATGACTTCCTCCAGCCGCTTTGCAAGGCCCACCACAGTGAGCTTTCCGGTAAGGCCCAGCTCTGCAAGGGCCTCGTATGCAAAGGCGAGCTGCCCTTTGCCACCGTCTATAACCACCAGCTGAGGGAGGTCGTCAGGCGCCTCCATCAGCATACGGGAATAGCGGCGGTTCACCACCTCCTTCATGGAGGCGTAGTCGTTGGCCCCGACCACGGTCTTGATGTTGAAATGCCGGTAGTCCTTCTTGGACGGGACAGCATCGCGGAAGACCACGCACGAGGCAACCGGGTTGGTACCCTGGATGTTGGAATTGTCAAAGCACTCTATGTGCACCGGGAGCTCTTTCATGCCGATGGCATCGCGGAGCTCCTCAAGCACCTTGCGCCTGAAGTCATCAGGGTCGGTATGCTCTTTCTGCTTCAGGGCGTTGAAACGCATTTCTTTGGCATTCTTTGCGCTGAGCTCGAGAAGGGAGAGCTTGTCACCGCGGACCGGGATACGGAATTCCACACCGTCTATTTCCACTCCGGGGCGGAACGGGACTATCACTTCTTTCGAGAGCTCGCCGAATTTCGACTGTATCTCCGCGATGAACATGCCCAGGACTTCCGACTGGTCCTCCTCGATATTCATCTTGAACCCGAGGTTGAGGGACTGGATCACGGCACCATCGCGCAGGCGCATGAAATTCCCGTATGCCTCGTTGGAGTCAAACACCAGGGAAAAGACATCCACACTGCCAACCTGCGTGTTCATTATCAGCGACTTGCTGTAATGCTTCTCGATAGACTGCATCTTCTGCCTGTACTCCTCCGCCTGCTCGAATTCCAGGTTCTCTGCCGCACTGGCCATCAGATCCCTGTAATGGCGGATCATCTCCCTCCCGCCACCTTTGAGAAGATGCACAATCTCCCCGATGTTCCGGCCGTACTCCTGTACGGATATCCCTCCTACACAGCATCCTTTGCAGCGTCCGATATGGTAGTTCAGGCACGGGCGGAACTTGCCGCGCAGTATGGCCTCGGATGTGATCTTCAAATTGCATGTACGCAGAGGGTACAGGGAGGAGAACAGCTCCAGGAGGTTCCTGGCATGCATGACCGAACTGTACGGCCCGAAATACATCGAACCGTCTTTCACGAGCCTCCGCGTCAGGAATACCCGAGGATACTCATCCGCGCTGATGCATATCCACGGATAGGTCTTGGAGTCCTTCAGGAGGATATTGTATTTGGGCTTGTACTGCTTTATGAGGTTGTTCTCCAGCAGAAGCGCATCGGCCTCGGTATCAACCACTGAATACTGCGCGTCGGCGATCTTCGAGACCATTACAGCCGTCTTGCGCGTAAGCCTCTCCGGAGGGACGAAATACTGCGCGACCCTCTTGTGCAGGTCCTTGGCCTTACCCACATAAATGACATTCCCCCCGGAGTCATAGTACCTGTAGACACCGGGGGAATGCGGGAATAAAGCTATTTTCTCTTTTAACGTCAAATGCGCGGGCTATTTGATGTATTTTGCAACTTCCGCCTCAATCTCCTCACCGCGGAGGTTCCTCTTGAGGATAGTCCCGTCCGGACCGAAAAGAATGATATGCGGGATACCCTGGATGCCGTAAAGCTCTGTAGGTACCTGCTGCGCGTTGATGATCTGGTTCCACTTCACTCCATATACTTTTGCCGTATCCTTGGTGGCCTGAGGCTGGTCCCATACAGCGACACTGAGCACCTCGAGCCCCTTCCTGTGATACTTGTCATAGATGTTACGGATGTTCGGGATCTCCGCCTTGCACGGGCCGCACCATGACGCCCAGAAATCCACCAGGACATACTTGCCTTTTCCTACATAGTCCGAGAACTTGACCGTCTTTCCGTCCGAGTCCTCTACGGTGAAGTCCTTGAACATCTTGCCTTCGCCAGTCTCGATGCGGGTCTGGATATCAGCCTTCATGGCCTTTACGCTTTCCGTCTCCTGGAGTGCCGGTGAAAGCAGGGCGATCATATCCTGCGTTTCTGTATCCTCGGACAGCATGGCAGCCTGCTGGAGCGCGAAAAGCGCAATTACATTGTCATTGTTCTCGGCTATAACCTGCTTGTTGAAGTCCACAAACGAGGTCGTCACAGCATTGTAGTTAGAATCCAGCTTGGCTTCACGCTCTTCCTCGGTAAGGGCCGTATCCGCTACTATCGAATGGGCCACAGTGTTGAAGTCGTTCATGATGGCACCGGTTTTCTCCTGGTAGGCGGAGAACCTGGACTGGACAGAACCTGATTTCCTGGACGTAGCCGTAGACTCCTCTGCAATGACCACATCTATCTCTGTCCCGTCCGGAATGAACTGGACACCGTAGCTTGCAGCCGCAATGCTGCCGAAAGTCCGTGGATTGGCAGGAACCTCGACATAGAATTTGCCGTCCTTTACAGGTACGAGAGTATCTATTTCCATTTCCGGAACCACAACATTCACTTCATCTACGGCATCCACCGTCACTTTCCCGGATATCCGGGTGACATCTGAAACGCCTGCACAGCCCGCAAGGAGCGCCCCTGCAGCCGCAATCATCAAAATACCATTGGTTTTCATATTATTATATAATGCAAAAATTTTTCAAAGATAAACATTTTTCCGTTACATGCATCCCCGATATACCATAGAGGCAAAACAAGAACAAGGGCGTCCCGGAATTGGCCTTGGGACGCCCTCATGCATCAGCCAGTATCACTGCCCGGAGTCCGTTTTGCCGGACATCCGGACGGCCGGCATTATTCTGACAGGTCGAGGATACGGACGTTCCTGAACTTGATGCCTGCCCCGTGGCCGAGGAAGCCTACATGTCCTTTCTCGTTGAACATGCCCGGATGGTTCTTGTGGTCGGCGGTGTACGGATTGTACTTGCCTCCGTCCGGAGATACATTGTGCCCCTGGCAGGCCTCACGGAGGTTGGCGTCCAGGATCACCTCACCGTTGAGGGTGACAGTAATCCGGTCCCCGACGACCTTGATCTCCTCGAAATTCCATGTGCCGGACGGTTTGTGCACAATCCGCTTTGCGGGAACAATGCCATATGCGGAGCCGTGGACCTGGTACTCCTTGAGGTTCTTGTATATAGGGTCATCATGATCGAGAATCTGACATTCGCACATGCCCCAATATGCCGCGTCCTTCCCCATCGGGGTGCGGATGCCGACACCGTTGTTGACGCCCGGCCTGTCGAAACAGAACTCGAAGCGGAGGATGAAATCACGGTACTCCTTCTTAGTGTAGAGATTGCGGGTGTCACCGTAGCCGGCTGTCACATAAATTGTCCCGTTGACAGGAGTATAGCCGGTAGTGTCGCCTGTCCATTTTGAAAGGTCTGTACCGTCGAAAAGCACCTCGTATCCGGCCCTGGCCTCATCCTCCGGGAGGACGAACTTCTCTGCCGGCGGCTGGAGGCCTGCGAGCATCTTCTTGATTTCGTCCACCGCATACCCGTCATCGGCACCGCCGGCGGCGGCATAGATATCCATGGCTTTCTCGAGGGCGGCTTTCTCCGCCTTGTAGTCTATCTCGTCTGCGGTCTTGGTAGCTATGGACCTCACGGCGTTGGCGGCCTGGTAGGCTGTTGCCTTGTCATCGAGGTATCCGCTTGCAAGAAGGAATGCCGGCATTACAGGCACTTCAGCCAAGGCTTTGAGAGCTTCGTTCCTGATTTCGTCTCCAGGGTTGAGATTGAGGGCGGCAGCATATCTGGACACCTTTGCCATACCGTCCTGGCCGGAAGCTTTCACCAGTGCCACGAAACGGGCCAGAGCAGCATCTGCCTTACCGGCATCTTCTTGTGCAATAGCCAGCAGGACATCGGCAGCAGGATAAGAATCCACTGTCATAAGCGCGCGGAACGCGTCTTCCGACCCTGCCTCGTATCCTTTTCTGAGGGACTCCACGGCTTCCTTAGTCCCGGCCTGGGCCAGTGCGGGATAGTACAGAGCAGGATTACCGCTGCAGGACATCAGGTCTGCCGCCTTCGCGTACTGCTCCTCCGGGGAAAGTCCCTTGAGAGCGTGGCACAGGGCTTTCTGCAACGCGGAGATTTCGAAGTCATCTGATGACTTCTCCAGCATGCCGCCGAGCTTTCCGCAGTCATCCGGGGTGACAAAACCCCAGAGGGAACTGTATGCCTGTTCGCGGAGGTCTCCCCGGCCGGATTCCAGCAGGGCAAACACATCCGGAGCCAGAGCTGACATCCTTCTTTCACATGCAAGTGAAAGGGCCATCAGCGCGGACTCCCCGCCATCGCCTATCACTCTTTCAAGACGGCTGCCGAGGTCTCCGTCGAATGAAAGCAGGACCTCATAGGCGGCTTCCGCCAGCTCCCTGTCCCCGGAAAGCAGGGACACAAGGGCATCGGCGGCCCTGTCCCCGCCTATTTTCCCGGCAGCGGAAACTGCCGCCATGGCAAGCTCCGGAGACACGGCGGAATCAGGAGAAAGGCATGAAAGCACCTCATCAAGGAGCCATTCCACCCTGACATTACCTGCCCAGTTCACGACATCCGTCCTGGCATCATCCGGAAGGGAAGGAAAGAGGGACTTGATGCCTTTCACAAGGTATCCGTCCATGCGGAAGGCAGCTGCATAGTCAAGTGCAGCGCACCTGTATTCCCTGTCGCTGTCCTTCAGGGCGGCCACCACCTCTTTCTCTGCAAGGGCCCCTTTAACTGAAACTATGACCCCGAGGGCGGCACAGCGTATACCTGTATCATCCGACTTCAGGAGTTTTTCAGCACCGCGCAAAGCTGTCTTGTAGTCCCCCTTCCGGGCGATACGGTCCAGAAGTGTCACGTAGTCATACGGCGACTCCTTTTTGAGGAGCTTGAGAGAGGCGGAAGAGCCGCAGAGCGAAAGTGCGTGGAGATAGCTCCTCATATCAGGTGTATCCACTTTGCTTGACGGGTCAGAGTCCTTTCCGGCATCGCCCCCGAGCTCGCCTATCCACTGCTGCAGATAAGGTTCAGCCTCCGCAAGGCCTTTCCTGGCAACGGCATATGCAAGTAGAGGGCGGGAAGCTCCGTCTGTCCTGACGAGATCCATTATCGCATCTCCGCTTCCGGGCAGTCCGGACAGAATGCCTACGGCAACGGAACCGAGATCATCATCCCCGGCATATTCCACGAAAACCGGAATCTCATCCCCGGTCGCTATCCTGCCGAGCAGCGTGAGCAGGAATGATGTATTGGCCACATCCGTGCACTTCCTTATACCGGAGACTAAGCCGGCCCTCACATCTGCCGCACCTTTTCCGGAGGCTGCCACATGGTTCACGACACCGTTCAGGGCATATTCCACCTTGGAGTTCTCCCCCTGTCCCGCAGGCAGGAGCATCCCTGCAAGTATCTCTACAGATCTGGGAGCTGATGCGGCTATGTCAGCCATTTCCCTGTCAAGGTCGGCGGCCGTCTGCGCCGGAAGCTGTGCGAGGGCATCCTGGACTATTGTCTCCACTGTCCTCTGTCTGGCGTCCTGCGCCCCAGCCTGCAAGGAAGTCAGAGCCGGTATTGCCAATATCAATACTATAGATAATATGGTCTTTTTCATTTTCGTTGTCATTAGAATAAATTATCATTATACAGATCCCCCGGCTTCGCCCGGGATGACAAACAAGAACGGTTCTCCTTCCCTACAGGCTCCATGTTCCCCTCATCGGCTGGTCAATGAGCCTGTTGGCCTCCTCGTCCCCTATGAACAGCTGGGACCCTGGATCGAAACGGAGTGTCCTGCCCAGCCGGAGGGCGCATACACCCATGTTCACGATAGTGGAGCTGTGGTGCCCGTTGTCTTCGTTAAGGGCGAATTTCTGGCGGGTTTTCACGCAGTCTATGAAGTCGGTGTTCTGCGGTTCAGGGTCAGGCATCTCCGCTATCAGCTCCATCACATTCGGAATGGTACATTCGAACCCCTTGTAGACCTTGCCTTTAGGGCCTTCGATATAAGGTACCTTGCCCTGGCTCTCAAAGCCTTCTCCCTCAAGGATGATCTTGCATCCGTCTTCGTATGTATATGTAATGCTCCGCCAGATTCCGATAGCGTCAGGATGCTGCTGAGGGGCATCGACCTCGACTTTCACAGGGAAAGTGCCGTCTTTCCCGAGAATATACTGTACAGGATCGATATAATGCTGGCCCATATCACCGAGCCCTCCCCCGTCATAGTCCCAGTATCCGCGGAATGTCTGGTGCACACGGTGCGGGTTGTACGGCTTGTAAGGAGCCGGCCCGAGCCAGAAATCGTAGTCCAGGCATGACGGGACAGGCTCCGGGACAAGGTTCTCCCTCCCTGTCCAGAAGAATTTCCACGCAAATCCGGTTGCACCGGAGATGCGCACTGTAAGCGGCCATCCCAGAAGCCCGCTGTCAACCAGCTTCTTCAGAGGCTCTACCTCGGTCCCCAGACCGTAGAACGTATCCTTGAACCTGAACCATGTATTGAGACGGAAGATGCGTCCGCTGCGTCGTACGGCCTCGCGGACCCTCTTGCTTTCGCCTATCGTCCTTGTCATGGGTTTCTCGCAGAAGATGTCCTTCCCGGCCCTGGCGGCTTCAACGGACATTATCCCGTGCCAGTGCGGAGGCGTGGCTATATGCACTATATCCACATTCGGGTCATGGATAAGGTCCCTGTAGTCATGGTATGTCTTGAGGGTCTGCCCGAACTTCCTCTTGCCGAGCTCCACGCCCTTCTGCAGATGCTCCGTATCCACATCGCAGATAGCTACAAGCCTGCAGCGTTCATCACTCGTGAAATGGTTTGACGAGCGGCCTATGCCGCCCACTCCGATGATTCCTTTCGTGAGCTGGTCGCTCGGGGCCACATAGCGCTTGTCCCCGCCCATTGCTCCGAATACATGTCTGGGAAGGATCGTAAACAGGGCGGCACCCGCCCCCGCCTTCTTCAGAAAACTTCTTCTGCTTTCGTCCATAGCTGTTCTGATTTTGAAATATTGGTTATCAGTAATTATACTTTAAGGAAGACTTTATGACGGTACAGGAAATAAAGAAAAAGCCAGCAGGCTGCCATATATCCGGCATCACTGACTACGGCCGACAGTTCCGGAGGGCATATGCCTTCCAGCCCCCCGAGGAAGAATTTCTGTATCCCGTCGAAACTTATTATTCTCTGGGCCAGATAGATAGTGATGGAATTCAAACCGACCACCCTGAAGAACAGGGTCCATTTCCGGAATCCCCGCACATCGGTCAGATAATAGAAAAGGGAAAACAGCCCAAGGGAATACGCCCCGACCACACACACGAAGGAACTTGTCCACAGCTTCTTGTTCACCGGGAAAACAGTACTCCACAGGAGGCCGGCTGCCAGGAGTGCGGCAGCAGCCAGGAGCATGTAAAGCGATTTCCTGCCGCCCGGAATCTTCTCCTCCGGGATACGGACAAACTCCCCTGTGAACATCCCGAGCATGGCCGTAACGACCGCCGGCAATGTACTCAGGATGCCTTCCGGATCGAATGTCCCGGAAAGGATTGCCCCCGGAAGGAAAAGGCGGTCGACATACCCTGCCAGATTGCCCTCGAACGAGAAAGGGCCGCTTCCGGCAGGCGCGTCAGGAGCAGGACAGAGCCACAGGAGCAGCCAGTATCCCACGAGAATGGCGACAGCTGTCAGCACCCTTGCTTTCGTTTTGAAATTTATGAAAAGAAGAGCGGCAAACATCCATGCAAGCCCGATACGTCCCAACACGCTCGCTATCCTCAAATGCGTGAAATCCAGATTGAAGAACCCGTTGTAAACGACTCCGAGAAACACCAGCACGGCCGCCCTTTTTAATATCTTCAGGTAAATGCGGCTGAGCGGTACTCCTGATGCCACCTGCTTCGCATAGGAAAAGGGGAACGATATCCCTGCAATGAAAAGAAACAGGGGAAATATAGTGTCATGGTGCGAAAGCCCGTGCCACTCTACATGGGACATGGTCCCGGCAAGCCATGAATCCTCTCCTCCGGGGAAAAGACAGCACAGGGATACGACGAGCGGAGTGAGGCCCATGATAAAAAGCATGTCAAATCCTCTGAGCGCATCCAGAGAAGCAAGACGTCCCGACTGTTCCATCAGCAGTTGTTATAATATATGGTTAACATAACAAGTTTCGAAATGGAGCCGCCATACCGCTTCCGTTTCGAAACCCCAAAGTTAGTAAAAAATCAGAAGCTGTTTAAAATTTTGTCGATATAAATTTTATGAGAGATTTCAGATGTGAAAATACTGCTATACAGACGTCCTCCTCCTCAATGCCCTGCATTTTGCCAATTATTACATATCATAAAGGGGGCTGTGTCAAAATGAATGTTTGACACAGCCCCCCGATAAATATCCAGACAAAATTATTTGCTGTCCTTGCGGTCACCCCTGCGGCGGTCACCCCTGCGGCGGTCTCCGCGGCCTCCGCGGTTCTGTCCGCCCTGCTGTGCGTGTGCACCTGCAGCTACCCCTGCGTTAGGGGAGAGGTCCCTCTTGCCGTAGACTTCGCCGTTGCAGATCCATACCTTGATACCGAGAACACCGACCTTGGTGTGGGCCTCGGCCAGGGCATAGTCAATATCAGCACGGAATGTATGGAGCGGAGTACGTCCCTCCTTGAACATTTCGCTTCTGGCCATCTCAGCGCCGCCGAGACGTCCGCTGATCTGTACCTTGATACCTTCTGCGCCCACTTTCATGGTAGTGGCGACTGCCATCTTGATGGCCCTCCTGTATGATACACGGCCTTCAATCTGGCGTGCGATGTTGTCCGCTACGATATGTGCGTCAACCTCAGGCTTCTTGACCTCGAAGATGTTGATCTGGACATCCTTCTTGGTCACTTTCTTGAGCTCTTCCTTGAGCTTGTCCACCTCTGCACCGCCTTTTCCGATGATAACACCCGGACGGGCCGCATGGATAGTCACAGTAATGAGCTTGAGGGTCCTTTCGATGACGATCTTCGAAAGGCTGGCTTTCGCGAGACGGTTTACAAGATACTTGCGGATCTTGTAGTCCTCTGCGATCTTCTCCGCATAGTTACCACCACACCAGTTAGAGTCCCAACCACGGGTGATACCGATTCTGTTGCTGATAGGATTTGTTTTCTGTCCCATAATTTATTCCTCCACTGATGCTGGTTTCCTTGTATCGAGGATAATGGTAATATGGTTTGAACGCTTGCGGATCCTTCCGGCCCTTCCCTGCGGGCAAGGACGTATCCTCTTGAGCGTGCGGCCTTCATTCACCATGAGGGTCTTGATGTATACATTACCGTTATCCAGTTCTTTCGTATCGTCCGGGTTCTTTGCCTCCCAGTTTGCAATGGCACTGCGAAGAACCTTTGCGAGTGCGACGGAAGCGTGCTTCTTCGAATATTTGAGGATATCGAGTGCACGGTTCACTTCAACCCCTCTTACGATGTCGGCAACAAGGCGCATCTTGCGGGGAGAAGTAGGTACATCATTCAGCTTTGCGATGGCTGTATGTTTCTTTATCTCTTTAAGCCTCTCGGCCATTTGTCTTTTACGAGCTCCCATAATTACAATTTCATTTTAAAATTACTTACGATTGCCCGAATGGCCTCTGAATGTTCTTGTCGGAGCGAACTCGCCGAGCTTGTGGCCCACCATGTTCTCTGTAACGTAAACAGGAATAAACTTGTTTCCATTATGAACAGCGATAGTGTGACCCACGAAGTCAGGAGAGATCATACTTGCGCGTGACCAAGTCTTGACAACCTCTTTCTTCATGCTACCTTCATTCATAGCAAGAATTTTCTTTTCCAGGCTTTCCTGAATATAAGGACCTTTTCTTAATGAACGACTCATAATCTCTTAAGTTTAATTCCGGTTATTTTTTCCTTCTTTCAATAATGAACTTATTTGAAGTGCTCTTAGGATTACGTGTCTTGTAGCCCTTAGCCGGCATGCCTTTACGTGAGCGCGGATGTCCTCCGGATGCACGTCCTTCACCACCACCCATCGGGTGATCTACCGGGTTCATTACGACACCGCGGTTGCGTGGACGGCGACCGAGCCACCTGTTGCGTCCAGCCTTACCGTGAGACTCCAAATTGTGGTCTGGATTAGATACCGTACCCACTGTTGCGCGGCAGGTTACGAGCACCATCCTCGTCTCGCCTGAAGGCAGACGGAGGATCGCGTGTTTCCCTTCACGCGCTGCGAGCTGCGCATACGCTCCGGCACTGCGCGCCATTGCAGCGCCCTGGCCAGGATGGAGCTCGATGTTGTGGATAAGGGTACCGAGCGGAATTTCAGAGAGGGGGAGAGTGTTCCCGACTTCAGGAGCAATACCTGGTCCTGAAGCGATTACCTGTCCTACCTTCAGTCCGTTTGGCGCGATGATGTATCTCTTTTCGCCATCTTCATATTTTACAAGTGCAATGCGTGCGCTGCGGTTCGGGTCGTACTCGATGGTGAGGACCTCGGCCTTGCAGTTGTCCTTGTTGCGGAGGAAGTCGATGATGCGGTACATCCTCTTGTGTCCGCCGCCGATATAGCGCATTGTCATCTTTCCCTGGTTGTTGCGTCCGCCTGATTTCTTGAGAGGGGCAAGCAACGGTTTATACGGGGTCTTGCAGGTAATGTCATCAAAAGCACTGATTACCTTGTTCCTCTGACCGGGAGTTACCGGTTTGAATTTTCTTACTGCCATTTCCTGTCCCCCATATTAAATATTAGCATAGAAATCTATCTTGTCATCACCGGCAAGAGTCACATATGCTTTCTTATAGTGATTCATGCGGCCTCTCAGAACACCGGCTTTGGTGAAACGAGATTTTTTCTTTCCGTGGTAGTTCAGCGTGTTCACTGAAGCTACGTTCACGTTGTACATCTGCTCTACCGCAGCCTTTATCTGAAGCTTGTTGGCTTCACGGTCTACGATGAAACCGTAGCGGTTCAACTTCTCGCCTTGAACCGTCATCTTTTCTGTTACTATTGGCTTAATTATGATTCCCATCTCTCGATCTTTTTAGCGTCCGACTCTTGAAGAAAGGATGTCCTGAACGCCATCGACAAGCACCATGGAGTGAGCCTTCATGATGGCATATGTGCTGATCTCGTCAACAGTGACAACCTTCACCTCAGGGAGGTTACGGGATGAAAGGTAAATATTAGCTGAATTCTCCGGGAGGACAAAGAGCACCTGCCTGCTGCCGGCCTTGATGTTGCTGAGTATCTGGAGGAACTCTTTTGTCTTAGGCGCATCCATTGAGAACGGCTCAACCATCACGATGGCATTCTCCTTTGCCTTGTAGGTAAGGGCGGAGCGCCTTGCCAGACGTTTGAGCTTCTTGTTGAGCTTGAAGCCGTAGTCGCGCGGCTTAGGACCGAATACACGGCCACCGCCTACATAGATACCGGCCTTGAGGCTGCCGTGGCGTGCCCCTCCGGACCCCTTCTGGCGGATCAGCTTCTTGGTGCTGTATGCAACCTCGCTGCGGTCCTTGGTCTTGTGGGTACCCTGCCTCTGGTTTGCAAGATACTGCTTTACATCAAGCCAAATGGCGTGATCGTTAGGCTCGATTCCGAAAACCTTCTCATCGAGAACTACTTTCTTTCCGGACTCAGATCCGTCGATTTTGTAGACTGACAATTCCATAACCTTAATCCTCCAAAATTACATATGAACCCTTTGCACCAGGTACAGAACCCTTAACGACGATCAGATTGTTCTCGGGAAGAATCTTGACAACCTCGAGGTTGAAGATCTTGACACGGGCGTTTCCGGTGTGCCCGGCCATTCTCATACCTTTGAATACACGTGAAGGCCAGGATGATGCACCGAGAGAACCAGGATGGCGGAGCCTGTTGTGCTGGCCATGTGTCTGTCCTCCGACTCCCGCAAAGCCGTGACGCTTCACGACTCCCTGGAAACCTTTACCTTTAGAAGTACCGACAACGTCTACATACGCTGTGTCCGCGAATACATCGGCGACAGTAAGGGTGTCACCGAGCTTAAGCTCCTGAGCGAAATCCGCCTTGAATTCGACGAGTTTGCGCTTAGGCGTGGTTCCTGCCTTTTCAAAATGCCCCTTCAAAGGCTTGCTGGCATGCTTCTCACTCATTTCGTCATAGGCAAGCTGTACAGCGGCATAACCATCATTCTCTACTGTACGGATTTGCGTGACTACGCATGGACCAGCCTCAATAACGGTGCATGGAATGTTCTTTCCATCGGCACCGAAAACGGAAGTCATTCCGATTTTCTTTCCAATTAATCCAGGCATTGGTTTGTTTAATTAATTGTTTATTAATGCTTTATATCCCACAATACATTTTTGCGGGCTGCAAATATACGATTAATTTTCTAATTTTCAATACTTTGGAATAAATTTTTATTTCTTCCGGTCAGGACAGGGCAACTGGCCCGCTGAATGATATTCCGTCCCCGCACAGTCAGCTGGACCGGGAGAGCGCAAAAACGATTAATTCCTTGACACTCTGAAAAATACTAACAGCCACACTCCGCAGGTCAAATTTTCTGAAAAGATCTATTGAATTTACTTCCGACAAAAGCGATATTTGCAGCAGAAAATCGACAGGAGAACGAGAATGAACATGCGGGGAGAGAGTCGGGAATACTACCATATATGCACTGAAGGCCTTGAAAGGAAACTCCTTTTCAGAGACAGGAGGGACTACATATATCGACAGTGAAGAATATCTCCTGTCATCTATAGCATACGTGCTGAGGAATCCGTTCAGCACCGGGTCCAGATGTCTTCCTTTCCATTATGAATGGTGTTCGGCAGGACTGTATTTCAGGGCAGGTCAGAAGCATCGGACCGCAGGGGAAAGCAGCTTGCCGAGCTGCCGACAGCTTCATGGGCCTCCTTTCCGGGAACACACACCGGAATCTTTGCTGAACATAGCAGACCGACAGATTTAAACACAGTCTAATTTATGGATTATCAACACATTAGTATCAACATCATTCTCCCGGTCCCCTTTCTGATATTGGGACCGGGAGAACAACATCAAAGACAAGTAACTAAAAACTAAGTAGTTACACAAAACAGGACTCCGCCGGACAAAGGATGTGATATCATTCAGCAATGCCACGGCAGGGAAACATCAGGGCCCGGACCATGCCCCTCAGTCCACCCGGAAGGAATAGGACTGGACCATGACATCCGAAGTATCGTATATTTCCACACGGATCCGGTCTCCGGTGGCGAGGAAGTCAAGACGTGTCTTGTTGCTGTTTACAACGATAGGGAAACCGTTGCCGCAGGTGCCTGGCTCGGCATATACATGCCTGTGCAGGTGCCCGCTGAGCATCAGGTCCACGCCGGCCTCGTTCAGGACAGGTGAAAAGTTACGGCTGAGCCAGCTCTGGGCATACCAGCTTCCCGGACCGTCAATGAGAGGGATATGGATTATGGCCACCTTCACCGGAGCATCCGCGAAAAGAGGGTCTTTCACGGCTCCGCGCAGCCATTCGAGCTCGGCCTGGCGGTAAGCGTCATAGTCAGCAAGTCCTGAATACTCCACACTGGAGTCCGGCTTGTCCTCGCCTCCGTCCAGGACCACGAACGCCACCGGGCCGCGGCGGAAAATGTAGTACGGCTCCCCGGTCGGGGTATCGAAAAGGCCAGGGACCAGGTATGAGTCGGCGCCGCGCCCCTCATGGTTGCCCCTTGCAAAGACGACAGGGATATCCTTGACTATATCCGCGACAGGACCGAATGTATGCACCATCACGGTATCTATCGACTTGGCGTATGAAACGATATCACCGTTGAGCAGCAGGAAATCAAGAGGTTCGCCCTTTACAGGAGAAACAAGGGATGTATAGAGCGAGGCGTTGTCATGAATGTCGTTGACCATGGAAAAGCGGCAGGTGTCGGCCCCCGGATCCGCCGTCATCACGGTCCCTATGAGCTTCAGGGTCCCTTCACTGCCATATACCGACCCGTACGGGTCAGAATCGTCGACCACATTCTTGCCCAGGATCCTGTACCGGTAGGCCTTCCCCGGCTCAAGTCCCTCAACCCTCACCTTATGGAAGGTGCCGGTATACTTTTTCCCGGCCACTGTCTGGTAGAACCCCGGTCTCCGGGCGGCCTCGAACGGAGTACCGTCGTCCGGAGCGACCTCCACCCATGAAAGGCTCTTGTCCGCAGTGGCCCACATCAGGGTAAACCCGGTTTCCGAGACATTCTGTATCCACGGTCCGCAGGAAAGGTCAATGCCCCGCGCCCCTGCATCCGGGCAGGCCGGCACAAATACGGCGGCCAGCAACATGACAATAATGTAGTTACGCATAGCTGAATATATTTGGGGCTTCAAAGCTATAAAATTTAACGCAATACAGGAACAAAATTTCCCGGAACCAGTGTTCCGGACGAATCTTTGGCTATATTTGAAAATCAAAGGACAATAACACTAAAAATCTCTCAAATGAAAAGAATTCTATCCATAGGCTTCGTCATCGGCATGCTCATGCCGGTAGCGGTGACGGGGCAGGACAATGGCATGGCCCGTGGGCAATGGAAGACCCAGTGCGGGACTCCGACAGGACAGGAAAGGTTCCCGGTGGGGAGCTATGTGGAGCTGCCGCAGCATGAAAAGCCGTCGGAAGCACAGTGGCAGGAAGTGGAGGGCACACGGGTTTCGTGGGGCAGCACCGATGTCAGGTATTCAAGGACTTCAGTGCCGATGTCAAAGACCTGCAGGCTGCAGGGCATCAGCGGATGGAGAGGGGAAAAGGTCTATGCCCAGGCCGTGGTCTGGACAAAGGACGGGCTCGAAAGGCTCCGCTATGAGGTTTCCGATTTCAAAGGTCCGGGAGGGGCCCGGATCCCGGGGGAAAGCTTCGAGACAGGGTTTGTCCGCTATGTCATGACAGACCAGCTGAACAAGGACGGGCGCGGGGCATGCGGGCAGAGGCCGGACCACATGGTATATGACTCCACGATGGTCGCCGACTGCATAGACCATTGCCTTGAAGAGACCTCCCTGGAAAAGATGGGCGTCCAGGCCATCTGGCTGTCCTGCCGGATACCACGGGACGCTGCACCAGGGACATACAGGGGCAGGCTGACGGTAAAGGACGGTGAGCGCACTATAGGCTCGCTCGAGCTCAACATAAGGGCGGACAGCCACGTGCTTCCGGAGCCGTCGCAGTGGCATTTTCACCTGGACCTGTGGCAGAACCCGTTTGCGGCAGCACGGTATTACCAGGTACCGCTCTGGAGCCAGGAGCACCTGGACGTGATGAGGCCAATGATGGAGCGCCTCGCCCGGTCAGGACAGAAGGTCATCACCGCGAGCATTATGCACAAGCCCTGGAACGGACAGACGCACGACTGGTTCGAATCAATGGTGACATGGATCCGCAAGGTGGACGGGAGCTGGGCCTTCTGCTTCGACGTGTTCGACAGATGGGTGGAATTCATGATGAGCTGCGGGATAGACCGGGAGATAAACTGCTACTCCATGGTGCCGTGGGCACTGTCGTTCCAGTATTTCGACCAGGCCTCCGACAGCATGAAGGCCATACAGACTTCCCCGGGCGAGCCGGAATATGAAGATATGTGGATAAGCATGCTGAAGGCATTCTCGGGGCATCTGAAAGACAAGGGCTGGTTCGACATCTGCACCATAGCCATGGACGAGAGGCCCATGGAAGTCATGCAGAAGACAATCGCTGTAATAAAGAAAGCCGATCCGGAGTTCAGGATATCGCTTGCCGGAAACTATCATCCCGAGATAGAAGACCAGCTGTACGACTACTGCATCACCATCAACGAGAACTTCCCCGATGAAGTGCTTGAAAGACGCAGGCAGGAAGGCAGGATCAGTACGCTGTACACCTGCTGCGCAGAACCATATCCCAACACATTCACCTTCTCCCCTCTGGCCGAAGCCACCTGGATCGGGCTGTACATGGCGGCGAAGAATGTCGACGGGTACCTGCGCTGGGCATACAACAGCTGGCCGCTCGAGCCGCTGCTTGACTCGAGGTTCCGCACCTGGGCAGGAGGCGACACCTACCTTGTATATCCGGGGAACCGTACATCCATGAGACTGGAGAAGCTGACAGAGGGGATACAGGCATACGAGAAAATCCGTATCCTCATGGAGGAGTACACAAGGGACGGCAGGACAAAGAAGGCAGGGGAGCTGGAAAAGGCGCTTTCCTCCCTTGATATCAGGGACCTGGCACATGAACCGGCATGGAAGGGGGTACAAAGCGTGATGACGCTGATCCGGTAAAATACATTGAGGGGCGGCCGGCAATGAATTCCGGTCACCCCTCAAACATATTATTCCGAAAGACAGGAGTTTTCTGTCTTAGATAATGTTGTCTTTCTCTATATCCTTGAAATAACGGTAAGTAGATACCTTCAGCTCTTCTGCAGCGCCTTCATCGCACACCAGGATGCCCTTAGGGTGCGTCTGAAGGGCGGTAATGGTCCAAGCATGGCTGTATGAGCCTTCCACGCACTGCTTTACGGCAGGTGCCTTCTTTGCCCCGATGGCGAGAACAAGCACTTCCCTTGCATCCATTACGGTAGCTACACCTACGGTGAGGGCGCACTGCGGCACCTTGTCCACATCGTTGTCAAAGAAACGGGAGTTGACCACGCGAGTATTGTAGGTCAGCGTCTTGACCCTGGTCCTGGAGCTGAGGGAAGAGAACGGCTCGTTGAAGGCGATGTGTCCGTCCTCGCCTACTCCGCCGAGGAACAGGTCGATCCCGCCTGCCTTGCGGATACGCTCCTCGTACCCGTCGCATTCGGCCTGCAGGTCAGGCGCGTTCCCGTTGAGGATGTTGACATTTTCAGGATTGATGTCCACATGGCTGAAGAAATTGTTCCTCATGAACGAGTGATAGCTCTCGGGATGCTCCTCCGGCAGTCCTACGTATTCATCCATGTTGAACGTGATCACATTCCTGAATGAAACCTTGCCTGCCTTGTTGAGGGCGATGAGCTCCGCATAGGTAGAAAGCGGGGTGGAACCTGTAGGAAGGCCGAGCACGAAAGGTCTTCCGGTACTTGCCTGGTGGCTGTTGATCCTGTCTGCAATGTAGTTTGCAGCCCATTTGCCCACATTGGCGTTGGTGTCTTCAATAATCAGTCTCATTGTACATAAATTTATGATATGCCTCCTGAAAAGGCATATGCCAAACATACAAAGATACTCATTATTTGAAAAATCCAAGAATATGTCCGGATTTGCACAGCCCTATTCTTCAAAACATGTGATTTCCCTGAATACACTGTACTGTCCGTCGGAGCTTGTCCGGACCGCCCCGGTCCAGTTCCCGTACACGTCGAACGTCGTGTACTCCATCATGATGTCCGAGCCGAAGCCCTCGTACCCCGGAGTATAGGCGGACTCCAGGAGCCTTCCGTCAGAATCGTATGTATACCGGAGTTCCGTACGGAGCGTTTCCCCGGCCCATGTGGCAGAATAGGTCTTTTTCATGGGGAACGTGGTGCTGTACCTGTCCTCCGACTTCGTCACGGTCCCGTCAGCGTCCCTCTTCTCCGTGACGCACGACAGGAGGATACCTTTTTCACTGTCCCATGTATAAGTGACAGTCTCGTCAGCGGTCCTGACCCTCCCGGCCCCTGTCCCGGAATAATATACTGCGGTCTCAAGGACAGGGAGAGAACCTTCGTATGCGATTTCGGACTCCCTTACGACAGCGGCATCCGAAGTCCCTTCACACAGGCACGTATACGCGCCGCCGTCCCGTGCTTCGAAAAGAAAGCTGGACGAGGCTTCAGGGTCCGGGGCGTCCCCGATGTACCCGGACCTTACCGAAAGCACCCGGGCCACAAGCGAAATGCCTGTACCTGTGATGTCGAGAGGCGCATATACACCCGCATCCCCATAAGCGAAGGTGTATTCCGCGACAGGCTCCGGCATCATGTCATACTTCTTCACCGATGCCACCCTCCCGGTAGCATCATAGCTGAACTCATATCTTGATGTGGCGAAAAAGCCTGCCTTCGTGGCAGCAGAAGCCCCCTCCGCCTCGGAACCGCCTTCTATGAAAGACTCCGGGACGCTCATCCCTGTAGGGTCATACGAGACAATGCCGCCTTTTCCGTTGAACACCATATAGGACAACGGGAAGCGCATCCCTTCCTCTACCGTATACTCGATTACGGACTCCACATTCCCGGCAAGGCCGGCCATAGCCGAATGGGGCTGTTCCCAATATGCAAATACCGGGTCCTGCTGTGTGCTGTCCGTTCCGGCCCTGTCTTCGCAGGAGGCCGCTGCCGCAAGAAGCGGCAAGAAGAGGATGAAATGTCTTGTTTTCATAATCAAAAATATTTAAGTACGTTTTCATTCAGGTTTTCCGGTACTGTTTTCTTCACTTTACCGGCTGCAAGGCCCCTCCGCGGCCAGGGTATCCTGTCCCGGGAAAAGGCTTCGCGCAGACAATGCGGGCTAATCCGCAGCGATGTCGGCAGTCACGGTGACAGTCATCTTCTCTTTCGACACCCCGTCATCGACAATGAGCACCACCGGGAATTCCATATGCCCCGGGCCTCCGGCTTTACGGGCATCGAGGCTGAATACCAGGTCGGCCGTGCCTCCCGGGGGTATCGTCACCGGCTCTGTCCCGAAATCCATGAAACCCGGAAGCCTTACGGCGCTCACCGAAAGGGGACGGCTGCCACCGTTGCCTGCGGCAATCCTCGAGACACGGCGCCGGGACTGGCCTACCTGCCCCATTTTTACCTTGTCCTGCATAAGGCGCAGGGCCCCGCACCTGTACCTGTAACGTATGAACCTGTCGGAAGACCTTTCCACATGGCCCGTTATCCTCACCTCTTTCATCAGGCTCCTGTCCCCTGCCCTGTAATATACATAGACAGGCCTGTCGACCGGCCCCGGATGCCCCTCGGGGGCGAATGAGAGCGAGAACGACGAGCATGCCCCCGGCAGGACAGGGGCGGCTGTCCATGAAGACCTGACGCACCCGCATGTAGTCAGGAGCTGCAGTATTCTGAGGGTGTCCGGGCCTGAATTCCTGAAACGGAAAACAGCCTCGGCAGGAGGGTCGTCCTCCGATATGGTGCCAATGTTCACCACCGAGGAATCCATGGACATGGGCTCCTGGGCGGACAGCGGGACAAGACACCCTATGCTGAGGAATATCGCAAGCAGAATCTTCATCTGTCCATGTCAGAAATCAGTATACGGAACAGCCGGCCCGGAGCCACAGTACAGCTTCCCGGCCGGCATCGGCAATATCTAGAATGTGACTCCAGGAGACCCGCGCCTTGAAACGCCCACCCTTCCTACATATGTGAACGCATCATCGACATCGGCTTTCGTTGCCGCTCCGTCCACATCCGGGGACAGGCTTTCAGGATCAAGTGTCTCAGGAAGGTCCACAGGATTCCACGCAGCTGGCACAGTCCATGTCAGGGCCGGGCAGTCATCCAGGTAAAGGGCGGCAAAATCAGCGACTTTCCCGTTGTCCATATAAAGGGTGAAATCCCCGGCGTCCGGCAGCGAAACGAGGGAGGTGTTCCCGGAAAGGGACAGCCGCCTCATCTTCCTGTTGGAGGACGCGAAATCTATGGAAGGGATAGAAGTGAAGCTGTTTTCATTCATCTCGAGCACACGCAGCTCCTGGCAGCCAGACACATCCGGCATCTCGGAAAGGGAGCAGCGGGAGAGCTCAAGCATCTGAAGTGTGGATGAAGATACGCTCTGCCTGCCGGAAATCGGGTTTCCGTTCATCGTCAGTGTCTCTATCCTGGAGAAGCCATCCAGAGGAATCACAGACGTGAAGCTGTTGTCGTCCAGGTAAAGGGATGTGATTCCCGGATGAAGCACATTCTTCGGAAGGGAGGAGAGCCCGCAGCCGGAAAGGTCCAGTCCGAAACTCTCTATCTGCACATCGGCCGCCGATGACGGGAACAACGAGAGCGCCGTGTCTCCTGCCAGCGACAGGAAATTCAGCGAAGAAGATCCGGCAAATATATCATCATTGATGGAAGCCAGACCGGCATTGTGGCTGAAATCCACATAAGCCAGCTCCGCAAGGCCGCCAAGGGATGCATTGATGGACGTTATGTCTGTATTCCGGATTACGAGGTTGTTGAGCTTCGAAAGCTGCGAGACACCGGCCGGGAACTCCTTCAGAGGGCTGTCCGTGACAATGAGCGAGAATATCTCATCTGCGCCGAACATATCCTCTGGCAGCTGCTCCACACCTGTGTTCTGGATCAGTACGGCATCCAGGTAGCGGAGCTTGTCCAGGCCGGAAGGCAGCTCCTTCAGGTTCGGAAGGTCCGTGATGGTCAGATGGTACAGGGTCTCTATCCTGTTTATGCAGTCCGGAATCCTGGTCATGGAGAGGAACGGTGTCTGTTCAGTCTCGACGGACCCGTCCTCATGAAGTATGGTATGGGTCCCGCAGAAAGTCAGTCCGACAAGTGCCGTAGGGTTGCCGTAGTCATCATACTCGAACTCCACGAAGTCCCAGTCGGCAATATCCTCTTCAAAGTCCCAAGGCCACAAGGACTCGTCATCGCCCCATACTTCCTGGCAGAATCCGGAGAATATGTTCTTCAGGTAGTTAGTAGGGTAGTTGACAATCTTCACGGACACCGGGATTGGGAAATGGGTTATCTCCCCTGCCGCAACGCTGAATGTATTCTCCTGGTCCACATCCACCTCGAACATGAATGAGGCGTCTGCGGCATAGGCCTTATAGTTCACGAACCTGTATTCGCCCGGAGAGAGCGGGCAGGGCTCAGTCTGGACGAACTCCGCGCTGCCGGAGACATTCATGGTCGGGAGCTCTATCCTCTCGCCGTCCCTGACAAGGGTGATCTTTACGGCGGCTATCTCATCTATGGCATCTATGTCCATTTCATAGACCTTGTGCATAGAGAATTCGAATACGACACCTTCATCTACCTCCGGTGCGCCTGCCTTCTCCTCCGTACAGCCGCCAAGCATTAAAGAGGCGGCTGCCAGGGAAGCAACAAAAGCCATTATCGTTTTTTTCATCTTCAGCTTCATTGAATATTAGAATATATCATTAGGGACATTGTCAAAGCCGGCAAGCTTACCGTCGGCATCCTTGCCCTCCTGGTTGAACACGGCCACATAAGGGTCCCAGCGGGCCAGGTTCGGGTGGAGCAGGAGCCACTGAGGCAGCTCTCCTGTAAGCCTGTTCAGGTTGATAGAGAAGGTGGTGGTGTTAGGGAGCACCTTCGGCGTCCCCTCGAGCTCAGGCTTTCCGAGGGCGGAAGCCTCTTCGGCGGAATACCTCTCCCCGTAATCCTCCATATCAGGTATGGAGCCGTAGAAATAGTTGTTCGAAAGCACGAGGGACCTGAGGTTCGACCATTCGAGCAGCCATTCAGGGAATTCGGTGTAAAGGCCGATGGTGTTGAGGTCCTCCGTGGTGTTGCTCAGGTCACGCAGGTCTACCCTGCGGTTGCTCTTGATCATCAGGTACTTCATGTTCGGGAAGTTCTCCTGGCGGAGGAATTCAGGCACTGCGGAAAGATTGTTCACCGAAATGTCCAGATATTCGAGGCCCTTCATGTTGACCATCTCCTCAGGCAGTGAAGCTATACCGTATGCTATCAGAGACAAGGACCTGAGGTTCTCAAGGTTCGTTATTTCCGTACCGAGGTCTATCGACTTCTGCTGGTTGTTGCCGTTGCTGATGAAGGCCAGGGAGTCGGCGGTCTTCAGGTACTGCACCTCGTACGGGAGCGACCTCTCGGTGTTGAACAGGAAGAATTCAGCACTCTTCAGCCTGCCTATATAGCTATCCGGCCATCTTTCCGGATGTTCCCTTATGTCATCTGCGGTATAGAGAGTTATGCCCTCCCAGGTATCCATTGGCCTGGACCTGTCGTATGATGAATACAGGCCGAGATCCCTGGCTATAGCGATGACGGCCAGGGAATCACCCCTCCTGTCATCGGTTATTTCAGGCGCCGCAGCCTGCCTTACGGTAAACGCGGCATCAGCGACCCCGCTCATATCCTCGCCGGACTCCGACCCGTCAGGTGTAAGGACGATATCCGCCACGTTCTCCACCGTCTTCGTGTTCACCTCATAGTCGAAAACGAGCTTTACAGTGCGCGGCCTGTACTTGGCGGACTCCTGCTCGTATGCCCTGCATGCCAGCCAGGAGGCGGCCTCCTCCGGAATAACTACATTGAAAGGGACGTTAGCCGTAACTTCGACCTCGAAGTGGTTCTCCCCGTAGGCTGCATAGTCCGGTATCTCCATGACCTCCCCGCCGTCCTCAAGATTGTAGGTGATCTCCTTTACAAAGCCGTCCTGCGTGATGTTGAGCGTCTTTATCTTACCGTCCACCGTAAAGTCTATCTTGCCCGTACGCGCCTGGTCCAGGACAGTGGTGTCCACTTTTACGCTGCACACGGCAGAGCCCTTCCCCGTGGCAGGGGAGACCAGTATCCATTCGTTCCCGGTCACTGCAGACCAGGAATCATCCGGGTCCCCTGTAATGGAGATGCGGCGTATGCCGCCTTCCGGACCGATGGTGAAATCCGAAATGTCCGTCGTAAAATCTATCTTTCCCTGTTCGCGGTCCACACATGAAGACATCGCCGCTGCGGCAACGGCAGCACACATGATATACAATATACGTTTCATATCATCTTTCCTCATAATTCTTAGTCTTCTGTTATCCCCAGCGCGTCACATCCGGTGATGCCGGTCTGGTCGGTGTCGTATGTGAAGATATATGTCCCGCCGGTTATTTCCGCACACACATCAGCAGGAATCTCCATTATGATATTAGGGTTCCCGCTCACGTCCAGGGAATAGAGCTCGGACGGGAAGTCCGGTACTTCCCTGATGTCGTTACCGTTGACTTTCAGATTCTTAAGCCACGTGTATGTCTCTATGCCAGTAGGCCACGACTTGAAGCATTTATTGCCTTCGGCGTCCATCTGCTCCCCGAACCAGAATGTATACAGGCTGTATCCGCTGAAAAGCCTGGTAGGGAATGAGGTGAAGCGGTTCTTGCTCATGTCCACCTGCTGCAGGTACGGGGCATCTTCGGCAAGGCTGAACTCCGGATCGATTTCGGAAATCCAGTTCATGGATATATCGAGCGCCTGTACCTGTTTCAGTCCCTCGAACGCCTCTTTTGGGAAGTCGTCTATCTGGTTGTACGAAAGGTTGAGCATCCCCAGGATTGAACCTGTCCTGGCGAGATCGAGAGGGAACTTCTTGAAACAGTTGTTGCTCAGATCGAGACTGCTTACGTTAAGCCCCTTGAAATCATCCGGGAAGGATTCTATCTTGTTGGCAGAGAGAAGAATTTCATCCGGCATGAAGTCCTCGGTGGCCGGGTCCGGGAAGAAGCCCGGGAACTCGGTCAGCCTGTTGTTCGTGCATGAGAACGTGGCCAGGTCCCTCACTCCGGTAAAATCGTCCGGGATTGAAGTCAGGTAGTTGTAGTCGAGGTATACCTCTATCAGCCTGACCTTGTCGGTGAACCCCTTGTTCATCACCTCGATGCCGTTGTTCGAGAAGTCAATGAGCCCGAGAGCGGCCACCTGGTCGAGATTCTTCTCCGGGAAACGTCTCATGCGGTTGCTCAGTCCGTACACAATCTGGAGCTTCTCCTTCGATTTTCCTCCGAATATAGCTTCCCAGCCCGCAGTGACATCCTCCGGCTCCCACTGGCTGTTGGCCGAGAGGTCAAGCATGATAAGGTTCGGAAGTTCCGCGACTATCACAGGGAACTTCTCCATGGCAGGGCAATTGTATATCTGCAGGTCTGTCAGGGACTGCAGCTTGGCGAACCCTTCAGGGAGCTCCCTTATCTCGGAGTTGCCTATATAAAGCTGCTCCAGCTTGGTCAGGTTGCCGATAGACTCCGGCAGTGACTGTATATGGTTTGCAAGGTATCCGTGAGGGAAGGTGGCGAAGGTCGCCGGCTTCTCTGCAGAAGAATATCCTGTGAACACGCTGAACTCGGTCCGGTTCTCAGGGTGCCTTGCCTTCAGGAGCTTCCTGGCATAGTCGAGCCTTGCTTCCGAGACATTGCTCTCAACCCAGTAGTTCCACGGGTCGAACTGGCGTCTCATCCGTGCGGACTCCTCGTCCTCGTCCCACTTGGGGATGAAATCACCGACAGGATACTCCGGCACCATGCCCTCGTACTGCACGTCATTGTTCGAGCCGAGGTAAAGGGTGTTGAGCTCGGTCAGGTCCCCCAGAGCCTCGGACATGTCCCCATGAGGGTCGAAAGGCCCGATATTCAGGGAGCTTACACGGCCATTTGAGAAAAGGCCTACTCCCGGCTGGTTTCCCCACAGGTCTATATCCTTGTCGAAATTCCAGTTGCAGTTGTCAGGATTGGTGCCCGTGCCGGCCCTCCAGCTCCAGTTCTCCCCGTCAAGGGACTTCCATATCTTGTAAAGGGCGATATAGTCCTTTATATGGGCGGCGGTCCCGTTTATCACGACAGGGACCTCTGCTTCAGTGGTCTTGTTGTCCTCGACAGTGTAGATGACGTCCTTGTCGTTGTCATAATATGTCAGGTAGTCGAGAGGGGCCGTATCATCGGATGCCCCGTAAAGGGCCACCCTGCTGAGATAATACTCCCCGGCCTCTATATGGAGGAGAGTGTCGCAGAGTATGTCCGAGCTGCCCTCGAGGGCATCGCTCCTGAATGTACACGGGAGACCGGTGAATTCGTGCTCTACATTGGTCCTCATGTCCTTTACGACAATGTCGGCCTTGGCTACCGAACTCAGCGGATAGTCAATCCTGTCCTCATCCGACACAGGGCCCGATTTGGTATCAACCACGATTTCGCTCAGGTCCTTGACAATATCGAAACGGATCTTCCCGCGAGGGACTACGCTGATATACAGGTCCACGGTGGAAAGCCCGCCTGTTATCACATCGAACTCGGTCGTCTCGTCCGGCTCGCCGTAGAGAAGCTCGTCATCCAGATGGTTGTAAATGGTGTAGCTCACTACGGAATAATGCCCGGGATAGAGCTGTCCTATCTCGGTCCTCACCCCGAATTCGGCCGACTCCTCGTCATAATAGTCCACCTTGAGCGGCAGGTTGACATTCTGCCCCCCGTTGCTCAGGGTGACCATCACCTTGTGCGCATCGTGCAGGTAGTCAAGCTCCCCGGTAGCCTTCGATGCAAGTTTGAGAAGACGGAACTGGACATTACCGGATCCCGTCTGTCCTTCTTCAAGATCTTCCACGCTGCATCCGGCGGCAAAAGCCGCCATGGATGCAAGCATGAAGATTCTGAACAGTCTAAATAGGATATTCATATCTGTCTGTAAAAGTTTTTATGCAGGTTGTTCTACAAGTAGAGAGCCGATTTCAGTACCGGTCCCATCTATAAAGACAATAGTATATGAACGAGATTCCCCTGTCGTGTTCTGAAGTGGCTGAACATAAAACAAGTATGTACTACCCTCACTTAAGGTCAAGTCAAATGTAAGCCATTCACAATCACTAAATGAATAAGGATTGCTTCCTTCATGTCCCTCAGGCTTATCAATCTTGTTCTTGACTGTCACATCAGTATATTTCTGAGGGAACTGCACTTCAAGATTTATAGGGAACTTACGTGAAGTGTTTCCAGTGTATTTATAATTACCTTGTCCAAGATCAGACAATTCCCCGTTTGAATCCCATGGCAAAGTATTCGTTATTACAGGATATTCAACATCGTCAGGCTCTCCAATCTGTGTAACTTCAAATGCAAGATAGTCCTTAAATTCATCATTCAATGTGTATGTCCCATCTATTTTTGTTGTAAGGTCATTTTGTATCCTACCATTATATATCCTAGAAGCATCAGCATCGTAACTTGTCTCAAGCATATCAAGAGGGACACAATATATCTGAGCTTTACGGTCTCGGCCCATCCAGGAATACATTGAGGAAAAGATTTCCATAGGTGGTACATTCTCCGAAACAGAAATAGTATATGAAGATGTCAGAAGTGTTCCTTCTCCTGTTTCTGTAGTCTCATTCTGTGTTATATTCAACCAATCAAAATTACCTATAGCATCAGTATATGGACATGCATAATGACACTTAAGTCCTGTCGTTGAGCCATAGTCCCACCATGCATCAGCTGTTGTAACAATAAAAACATGTTCCTTACCGGCCCTAAGCCTTATAGTAATCTCTTCATCTTCTGTAGCCTCTCCATACAGATTTGTCAGAAAGCCATCTTTAGTAAAAGAAAATCCATTCTGAGGGAGTTCTATATCCTGAGATGATGTGCCGTTATCTTTAACTTGCATGATTTTCCAGTAGTCTGTTCCGAATCCTTCGAAGGTTACATTTACCGTTTCTGTTTCAATCTCATCATCCGACTTCAATACAATTGCCCCCTCTGCTTCCTCAATTGGAGCCCTGTTTATGTCTACATATATAGGAATCTCATAAGTCTCTCCTGCAGAACCGGTAAGTGCCCCACCTATAGTACGGAGAAGGAGCCAGTCTGAAGTCTGCGACAAATCCACATACCAGTCATAATTTGCCTTGACATAGAATGTATAACAGTGGATTTCATCTATATTGTCCGTACTAAGCCGTATCGATGACTCTATCGGCGTCGTCCCTTCCTCGTCCGAGGTTATGGTCATGGTCCTGTCGAGAGTCCCCCTGGTGACCTTGAACGTGATGTACCTGTCATCGCTGAAGACTATCCTCACATTGGCCTCGGTCGTCTTTTCGAAGTCCGCGTCCTGGTCAGTGACAGTATAAGGCACAGACTGCTGTCCGGCCTCTCCGGAGGTCTCCCCCTGCTCCCCGCCAAGGGCGAACCATTCCTTGTCGGAAGAAATCGTCCACGCAAGCGGTGCATTGAAATCGATTGTGCCTGTCTGCCCTACAGAGACAGTCAGATCTTCAAGAACCGGGAGTTCAGCCTGTTTCTCTGTTTCCGGTTCATCCGTACATGAAATCGTGAAATTCATGGCTGCAATCATCATGATGATTGGATACAGCAGGTGTGAAACTGACTTTTTCATGATTATAAAATTTAATGGTTAATAAATAGGTTTCATTCAAATCCGTTCTTCTCATAATAGTCGGCCATTTCCTGGGAGACCCATTCCAGCGCGTAGAAGTATGTGCCGAAGGTCCCTATCTTCTGAGAATAGCATTTCAGATAGAATATTATGAGTTTCTGGCAAGGGTAGAAATAAGAGCCGTACAGAGGGTCGGTCTCCACGGTCGCGTCGCCGTAGTCCTGGGTGTAGAACCCGGTCTGGGGCAGCACCTCGACGTAAGGGTTGGTATAGTCACCGAGGTTGAAGCGCATCTTTATCGGCATGTTCACGTCAAGGAGGTCCTCGAACTCAAGCCTGTTGTCATCAATCTTCGTGGCCTTGACCAGCTTCCTGACCACCTGGTATGACGAGAACGGGAAAGACGCATAAAGGACAAAGTTGCCACCGTCTTCCACGAAAGTGTCCAGGTCATGGTCGCATGTCTTGGCGAAGCTTATCTTCATTGTCTGGTCATCGCCCGGCCATCTCTTGTCCTCCGGCACCAGCAGGCGGAGCACCACCCCGATGGAGTCGGAGGCTTCGATGCTGTCGAACACGCCCTTCAGATGCACAGTACCGGTCATCTCCCCTGCAGGGATTTCCACGTTGTATGAGTCTATGGTGAAATTCACACCTTCTATGGCATTGGACTCTCCCGCCAGGAACTCTATAGCATAGGTCCTGTCGTAGTCGCAGGCAACGGTAGAGGCGACCTCTACAGGGAAGGAATCATCCGGGTCGTCCGTCATGTAGTACATCGCCGTGGAGTCCGCGAACATGATATACTCGCCGCCGGGATACAGCGCCCTTTCCTCCCTGCCGCATGATGCGGACAGGACCAGCGCGGCCGCAGCGGAGGCCATCATCAATATCTTTTTCATCATAATAAAGTTCCTCCTTCGTTTTTAGTTGCTTTCATTGGGCTGCAGCCCTGGCACGGCATCCAGTTCGTGCTGCGGGATGGGCCATACGAACATAGGGTTGTCAGCCTTGATGTCCAGCTCGTCCGGACCTGAAATGGAATACATCTGAGGAGTGCGCCTGAATCCCTCTCCCCATCTCTTGAGGTCCATCAGCCTGAAGCCTTCCATATACAGTTCCTTCACCCTTTCCGTCTTTATCTCCTCGAGCAGGGTCTCGCCAGTGGCGGAATACTCGCCATACCCCAGTATCCTCTTCTTGCGGACTGCGGTCAGGTCCTGGCTGGCAAGCTCGTACTCGCCGTTATGCCAGTATGCCTCGGCCCTGATGAGGTACTGCTCCGAGAGCCTGAACACCTTGGGCTCGTTGACGAACGTGTAGGCGTTGGTGGAGTTCAGGTTGGGGTTGCTCCAGTATTTCCCTATGAACAGAGGCCAGGTCAGGCCGCTTGCATATCCTGTGGTCTGCTCCACAAAGAAAGTGGAGTATCTCGCGTCGGAGGACTGGTCGTACAGGTCGAGCACCCACTGCGCAGGGACCAGGTCAGGGTAATACGCGGTATAGTCATAGTTGTGGAACACGGAGCTGAGCGAGCCGCCGAGGCTCGTAGCCGTGAATCCTACCTTCCATATAACCTCGTTTGAGGAGTCGTACATCCACATATACTGGTATTCCGACACGTCGGCAGAAGCCGTGGAGGCGGCGAATGAATCGCTGAGGGAGTATATGCTGTTGTCTATGACTTCGGTAGAGTATTTTATCGCGTTGTCCCAGTCCTGCATGTAGAGATATGTCCTCGCGTACAGGGCGTTCACCGCACCTATGGTGAAATAGATGGAGTTGGCGACATCTCTTGTTATGAGCTTCTCCGCCTGGGCAAGGTCGCTCAGGACCTGCTGGTAGGTATCGTAGAGGGAAGAGCGCAGGACATTCAGCCCCTCCTCCTCGTATGTGTAGATCAGAGACATCCCCAGCTCGTCCTTGGCCGTGTCAGGGTCGTATGCCTTGCAGTAGAAGCGGAGAAGGTCGGCATATGCGAGGGCACGTGCGAAGTAGGCGTCCCCCTTGCATTTGTTCAGCAGCTCCACATCGTCTTCATCAGTATAGGCAGCCTCCACCTGACCTATGCGGTCGAAGAAGAAGTTCACCCTGGAGATGATATAATAAAGTCCTGCATACACGTTCTCGACCTCGCCCGTGGTAGGCTTGAGCTCCCAGCGGTAGACATCCGAATAGACGTTGTTCGCACCCTGGACCGTATACATGAAGTCGCACTGTATGTCGGCGGCCAGCGTCATGCTTCCGCTGTAGAGGGCTGAATTCTTGAATGCGCTGTAAAGCCCCATGATATAGAACTGCGCATCCTCCGGGGTCTGGATAGCCTCGTCGGCAGGAATGCTGTTGTCAGGATACTTGTCCAGAAAACCGCTGCAGGAGGACAAGGCCATCGAAAAGACCGATGACAATATCAACAATATCTTTTTCATCTTCTGGTATTCTGCTTAAAAAGTGAGTTCCAGCCCGAATGTAAACTGTCTCGACATCGGATACTGGGCCTGGTATATGTTAGACTCCGACTCCGGGTCCATCCCCTGGAAAGATGTGAATGTAAAGAGGTTCTGGGCCTGGGCAAATATCCTCGCACCGTAAATGCAGCGGGTTTTCCGCAGCAGGTTCTCCGGAAAACTGTAGCTCAGGCTGAGGTTCTTCAGACGCAGGAACGATGCATCCTCGAGGAACCTGTCGTCAAGCTCGGCCACCACACCGTGACGCGGGATGTCTGTTATGTCCCCCGGTTTTTTCCACCTGTCATACAAGAGTTTGCGGGACTGGTTGTAGGACTGGTATATACCGTTGCTCTCCTGGAAGAAACGGTCGTTGTTGAGCATGTAGCGGCCTTCCACCCAGCTGAATGCTGCAGAAAGGGTTATGCCCTTCCATGAGAATGTGGTACCGAATCCGCCCATCCATGGAGCAAAGCGGCTCTTGCCGACAAGCACCTTGTCCTCCTCCCTGAACTCCGTGGTGACATTCCCGTCCTTGTCAAGCCAGAGGGCGTCTCCGTTGACCGGATTCACACCGGCGTACCTGTTAATGAAGAACTCCCCGTACTCCCTTCCGACGACGAGCTTGAGGCCGGTGTTGGAAAGTTCGTACTCGTCCTTGCCGTTATACAGCTCGGTGATGATGTTCCTGTTGTAGGATGCGTTGGCATTGACGCTCCAGAGGAAATCCTTTGTCCTTATGACATCTACATTGAGGTCGAACTCGGCACCCCTGTTGACCATCTTGCCTATGTTGTCCCACTTGTATGCGGTGCCGGACGCAAACCTTATAGGCACCTGCATGAGCATGTCCGAAGTGAGCTTGTTGTACAGGTCGACATTGAAAGATATCCTGCCAAGGAACCCGAGCTGGAAAGACAGGTTGGACGTCCACACCTTCTCCCAGGTCAGGGACTCGTTGCCCCTTGACGACGGGGCTATGGCAGCCTGGTCGTTGTAGTTTATGCCTCCGGAGACAAGCGCCAGATGGTCATAGTCCGGGATGGAGGAGTTACCCGTGGTACCGGTGTTCACCGAGATGCGCGCATCGTCGAGCCACGAAGCCTTCCCGCCCATGAACGCCTCGTTGCGCAGGTTCCACATGAAGCCCACTGCCCAGAACGGGGCCCAGCGGTTGGAC
The DNA here is from genome assembly GCA_944326305.1 of uncultured Bacteroidales bacterium. Classification (GTDB taxonomy): domain Bacteria; phylum Bacteroidota; class Bacteroidia; order Bacteroidales; family UBA932; genus Cryptobacteroides. The sequence continues at coordinate 44,714 of CALVDL010000010.1, read as the reverse complement.
CGGCCGAACTTCGAGGAGGCGTCCCCGCGGACGGAAGCCTCGAGATAGTATCTCCCCATATAGTTGTACTCGCCCCTGGCGAAAACAGACATATAGGAGCTGGAGCTGCGGCTGTTGCCCCACCCTGTGGTGACAGTGGCGGACGAGACGTTAAGCAGTTTGTCAGACACCTGCCCCTGGGTAGTGAACGTATACCCCATGGAGGAGTTGTCTATCATCTCATGGCCTACCATGAAGTGGAAGTCATGGGCATTGTCTATGTTGAAGGTATAGTCCAGGGTGTTGGTCCAGGAAAGGTTCATCGCCGAGGATGTCGCCATTGCGACATAGCCCACACCGTTGTTGGGATTGTAGCTCGGGTTTGAAGTGGACTCGGACGGGAAATATGAGAAATCGACTCCGCCTGTGGTCTTGAACTCAAGGCCCGGAAGAATCTTGAAGGCGGCCGAAACATTGGAGAACAGCTTGTACTTGGTGTTGTCCAGGTTGTTGTTGGCCATCCATTCGAGAGGGTTCTCGCCCGTACCGAGCCATGTGCCGTCATTGACGGAGGCAAGCGAGCCGTCTTCCTTGTACGGATCCCAGTAAGGGAGCATGAACATGGCCGCCGAGATAGGCGTCTGGAGCGAATACTCCCCGGAAATGGAAGTCTTGGACTTCTCGTATGTCATCATGGTGTTCGTACTGACGGTCAGCCACGGGGCCACGTCGGCGCTAATGTTCGCCCTTACTGAATACCTGGAGAAATCCGAGTCCTGCACCAGTCCTTTCTGACGGTAGTACCCTCCTGACACATAATAGTTGAAATGCTCCTTTGCTCCGCTGGCCACCACCTCTATGTTGCGCACCGGGGCCTTCTGGGAAAATACAGCCTTGCGCCAGTCCACGTCGATGCCGCGGAGCATGTCATAGTTCTTGCCTTCATCTATGCCTATCTCCTGCTCGTAGAGGATGCGCTCGCCGGTATTCATCAGGTCCCATTTACCGTACGCCACATCAGAGAATCCCAGCTGCATGCGCACCTGCACATGGCCGTTTTCCCCGGCACGGCCGCGCTTGGTGGTGATGACGACCACCCCATTGGCGGCACGGGCCCCGTAAATGGAAGTCGATGTCGCGTCCTTAAGGACAGATACACTCTCTATGTCGTTGGGACTTATGGATGTGAAATCAGAAGCGGAAATCTGTACCCCGTCAAGGATAAAGAGAGGCGACACCCCTGAATTTATGGAGTTTATACCTCTTATACGGAACGATGCCGTTGCACTCGGCTCACCCGAGCTTGAGATGACGGACAGTCCCGGGGCCTTTCCCTGCAGGGCCTGGTCGAAGCTCGCGGCAGGGACATCGTTCAGGATCTCCGACTTGACGGTCGCGACAGACCCGGCGATGGTACCTTTCTTGCGGACTCCGTAGGCGACGACCACTACATCATCGAGGACTTCGCGGCCGGATACAAGCCTGACATCATTGGTAAGTGTCTCACCCGGGTTGTCCGGGACGGTGAAACTGACATCCTCGAACCCGAGGAACTGATAAGTGATTACATCTCCGGCACTGGTCTCAAGCTCATATCTGCCGTCAATGTCTGTCGTGGCATAACTGCCGGACGATGAAACCACATAGGCACCTGCAATAGGCAATCCGTCACTTTCTGACGAGACCGTTCCTCTCAGTAGTACCCCCCCCCGCACATTTTGCGCATAAAGGGTACGCTGTGCTGTAAAAAGCCCTATACAGGATGCCATCAAGATTAGAATTTTTGCAATCCGATGCATGGCAACCTTAAAATAAAATTAAAAACACACGCAGTTTTTTATTCCAAAAAGAATGGCAAGCATCTTGCATGGCAAGGGGGAAACCGCCATTCTCGCAAAGAACAGAATTTTCTCAAAGCCTGCGAATTTAAAAATTAATCCGTTCTGTTCAAATATTTTTTTTCGTTTTTCTTTTTTCAATGCTGAAATTGGGTTCATTGGGATTTTATCCCTATCTTTAGGCCCCATTTTTATAAACTTAATAATAGCACTACTGATGAACAAAATTCTTCTGTCACTGTGCGCATGCGCATCAGTGATTGCATCGGAGGCCTACGCAGCCGATGCAGACTGGTCCCCTGCAGGAGACCGGATCATTTCCCCGTGGGGCGAAAGCCTCGATCCGTCCAATGTCCTTCCGGAATATCCCCGTCCAATCATGGAAAGGACTTCATGGATGAACCTCAACGGGCTCTGGGAATACTCCATTATAAATAAAGGGGAGGCGCTCCCTTCCGGGGAGGCCGACGGGGACATCCTGGTGCCTTTCGCCATCGAGTCCGCCCTTTCAGGAGTGGGCCAGAGGCTGGGCGAGAACAAGGAGCTCGTATATACAAGGACATTCACTGTACCGGCCGACTGGAAAGGGCAGAACGTGCTTCTGAACTTCGGCGCCGTGGACTGGAAGACCGACGTTTGGGTGAACGGTATCAAGGTCGGGAGCCACACAGGCGGCTTCACTCCGTTCTCCTTCGATATTACACAGGCCCTGGTGAAGAAGGGTGAGAACACCCTCACGGTAAAGGTATGGGACCCTACCGACAAGAGCTACCAGCCGAGAGGCAAGCAGGTGAGCAAACCTGGCGGGATCTGGTACACACCGGTAAGCGGAATCTGGCAGACCGTATGGCTCGAGCCGGTGGCCGCAACCCATTTCGAGAGCCTGAAGATAACCCCTGACATCGACAGGAGGACCCTGACAGTAGAGCCATCAGTTGCAGCGGGATCAGCCGCAGACATGGTGGAGGTGAACGTATATGACGGACAGACTCTCATATCCTCAGGCAAGAGCATCAACGGGGAGCCCGTACAGATCTCCATGCCGGCCGACATGAAGCTCTGGAGCCCTGACTCGCCGTTCCTCTACGACCTCAAGGTGACCCTCTACCAGGGAGGCAAGGCTGTCGACAATGTGGCTTCCTACGCAGCCATGAGGAAATATTCCACTGGCCGTGACAAGGACGGGATTGTAAGGCTGATGCTCAACAACAAGCCTGTTTTCCAGTTCGGCCCTCTCGACCAGGGATGGTGGCCTGACGGCCTCTATACCGCTCCGAGCGACGAGGCCCTCGTATATGACATCAAGAAGACCAAGGACTTCGGGTTCAACATGATCCGCAAGCACATCAAGGTGGAGCCGGCACGCTGGTACACATGGTGCGACAAGCTCGGCATCATCGTATGGCAGGACATGCCGAGCGGCGACAGGAACCCGCAGTGGCAGAACCGCAAGTATTTCGACGGCACCGAGATGAAGCGTTCGGCAGAGTCCGAGGCATGCTACCGCAAAGAATGGAAAGAGATAATGGACTGCCTGTACAGCTACCCTTGCGTAGGGGTATGGGTGCCGTTCAACGAGGCCTGGGGACAGTTCAAGACCCCTGAAATCGCAGAGTGGACCAAGCAGTACGACCCGACCAGGCCTGTAAACCCTGCCAGCGGCGGAAACCACTACACCTGCGGGGACATCCTCGACCTGCACAACTATCCTGCTCCTGACATGTACCTGTATGATGCCCAGAGGGCTACTGTCCTGGGAGAATACGGCGGAATCGGCATGGTGGTGAAAGACCACATCTGGGAGCCAGACCGCAACTGGGGATACATCCAGTTCAGTTCCCCTAAGGAGGTCACCGACGAATACATAAAATACGCAGAGCAGCTCCTGAAGCTCATCGACCGCGGATTCTCCGCTGCAGTATACACGCAGACCACGGACGTGGAGGTCGAGGTCAACGGCTTCATGACATACGACCGCAAGGTCATCAAGATGGAGGAAGACCGCGTGAAGGAAATCAATGACAGGATCTGCAAATCGCTGGAGAAATAGGTACAGTCACCTGAACAGGACAGTACCGGTAAAGACAATCCGGCCCGAGTTTTCGGGCCGGATTTTTATTTCAGGCAGATTTCTCCACTCCCTGCGGCCGGTCGAAACGACAGAAAAGGGTTCGATGGTCCCGGTAAACCGAAATGGCGCGAAAAGCCTGTTCAGAACAATACCGACAGGACCCCTGACACGGCCCAGCGGCTGCCGCCACCGGCGGTCGGGAACATGCCGTCGAAGGAGGCGCCGATGTTTATCCCGGCGACACTGCGCACAGGTACCGAGAAAACAGCGTCAAGGCCGGCCTTGAAGAAGTCGGCGGAGCTGACCGCGAATTCATTGGCATAGAACACGGTTATGACCCGGTGGTCCGGGTCGGGACCGTTGTAGTCATATTCTCCGCCGAGATTCAGGCGGTATCCGGCATCGGCCGCCACGAGGATGCGGCAGGTCTTGCCGGCCCTGAAGTTCTTTTTGGCGAACAGGGCCGCCCCGGCATTGTTATATTCCAGGACCGACTCGGGAGTGAAATAGGTCTCGCTGCGGCCTTCATACCCGGCCTGCACCCCGGCATACCACGAATATGTATTGTCCCGGCCACCTGTAAAGATACCGTATGTAACGGAGGCCCTGCGGGTCCTGTACCTGCTCATGTCAAGCTCGGCGAGAACCTTATACGGATCGGTATTGACATCCTGGTCCCTCTCCTGGAGATATTCAGTCCCTTTGGTGACAGTGTACAGGGCCTCGAAAGTGAGCTTGTGGCGCACATCGCTCCCCCACATCACCATGATGTCCGCACTGCAGCCCGTCTTGCCGGCAGTCCCCATCCTGTACCTGGTCTGGGGGTTCTGGAATGCGTCCCTCCTGTAGCTGTAGAAGCCAAGGTCGGCCAGGACCTGCACATCCCCGGAGGAGAAGGCATACTGCAGTGATCCTCCGAAGCTGTTCCCGGGATAGAAATAGGGGGAGATACCTCCCGTGCCTGATACAGAGCCGGAAGAATAGAACCCCAGCCCCTTCATCAGGAAAACAGGGGAGGAATTGGAGCCCTGGACATTGCTGAATGTGCTGCGCTCAAACATGTTCCGGTATGTGAACACAGCCCCTATGGCATGCCCCTCCCCTATTATGACGGCCACGGACGGGGAAACTTCCAGGGCATACCCGATAGGGACACCGCGCGGGTCTATCTGCTTCGCCCCCTTGTAGGCCAGATAGCTTGCCCCCGCACCGAACACCACCCTGTCCCACAGCATCGGGAAGGCGGCCTTAACGGACATGTCATACGACTGCCTGGTCCAGTCCCCGGCCCTGTCGTCGGCGACATAGTATGGCATGTCGGGGTCGAGGAAAAAGCAGTTGGTGTTGTACTGTGCATCCTGCCATCCGTCCCGTCTGAAAGTGAAGTCACCCCAAAGGAAAGTCCTGCCGAGGCTGACGGCACCGTTGGTGTTGAATGTCAGGAGATTCTCCGATTTCCCCCGCTGCAGCGAACGGAAATCCCCTTCCGTATGCCTGTACCCTGCGGAGACAACGCTGTAGTTGTCAAGCGGGGAGAGGGCCATACCTGCCGCATTGTCCGTAGAGAACCACAGATGCCTCTCGAAGTTCATCTCATGCGCCGCGGGATCCAGGATGGATGCGGCCTTGTCCTGCCCTTCTGACAAGCAGAAAGGCAGGACAAGGAGAAAAGCTATGAAAAACCTTTTTCCCATTAACGTGATGCCCAGGTGTTCCATGACGGGATTCCGGCATTGTATCTGCGGGCCTGTGCCGTCATGCATTCGAAGTCGCTGGATGAATTGTTGGTGTCCTGGAGTATGACCCTGCCGTCCTCAAGGGTAGATGAGACTTTACGGACTATAGAGCGGCCAAGGCCCGTTGCCGCCTCCCCGTTCTCGTCGGTAAGCCATATGGCGCCTGAATCAAGGACGTCAGGCACCCTCTTGTTGGCCACCTGGGTCTCGTCACGTACACACTCCACGGCATCAAGTATCCTGTCCGCCTTTACAGGGTATGAATACATTACGCCATTGTTCAGTTCCCTCAGCTGGTTGGCCTCGTCGAAGTCCCCGTCCTCAGGGAAGAAAATGGCATACGCCCAGCCGTTGAAGCTAGTGGTCCACTGGGTATAGGCGCTCTCGGTACGGCTGTATGCAAGTTCAAGGTTGACGGCAGACTCGTCCTGCTGCGGGCCTTCCGGGTAGTAGTACTCGAATTCCCCGCCGGAGAGGTCCACAGGAGAGAGCGGATTCCCGTCCTCCGCCTGATGGTTCTTTGCCCATTTGCACAGGAGGATAGACTCGCCCGGGGCCACCGGATAGTTGTTGTCCCCGACATTTCCAGGGACCTTCAGCACCCTTGAAAGGAGGCAGTACTCCTGGGTGTCCACGCCCCAGTTGTAGTTCGCCAGCCCGGTAGCAACCTCAGGCATCAGATTGCCGATACAGAGCCCGTCCGCGTAGACGGTCTCGTCGCTGTTGTTGTAGATTTCGATGAACTGGTCATGGATATAGTTGCTTCCTGCGGCATTCTTGCTGAACCCGTAGTACATCTCCTTTATCACGAGCTGGGAGCTTTCCGTCACGCTGACCGGAACGGTTATGGTCATCCCGTCCTCAAGCACATTCACATTCGACTGTGTACCTGTATAGAGGCTTGTCACTCCCTCGACGGAGACGGAGGCGGTGGCCGTCACTGTATAGCGCCCCATCACAAGGCCGCTGACAGACACCTTGCCGGATTCGTCCGTACTGGCCGTCTGCTCTGTCCTCGTGTCATAATTGGTCACCGTCACGTCGAATACCGTGCCCGTCGGGACCTCGACCCCTTCAGCGGCTACGACCTCTATATTTACGGATACGGTGCTTCCGTTGTCCGTCCCTTGCTCGCAGGATGTCTGCAGGAGCATCACCGATGCCGCGGCAGAAACAATCATCATCAATCTTTTCATAAAACTTCCTTTTTTATTGTATTGTTCAGATAATCAATATCTTTATTCAATCAAACCAATTTGTTTTTTATATTTTCCTTCTGTCATCCTGAACGTCTTTCTGTCGTCCTGAACGTACTCCTGTCGTCCCGAGCGAAGTCGAGGGATCTGTTTATTCTCACTTCTCCGGCAGATTTCTCCACTCACTCCGTTCGGTCGAAATGACAGGAAAGCCCATTCGGTCGAAATGACAGAAAAGCTTGTCCGGTCGAAAACAGGGTGGGGAATCCTGCGTCCGGGATGACGAACAGTCCATACCGGAATTATTTTATTGACACCGACAGGTCAAACCCGAAGAATATGTCGTTACCGAGCTCAATCAGGGTGGTCGGATTCTTGGTCGACTGGTATATCGGCCTGCTGTACAGTGCGTTGTTCGCAAAGAAAGAGAACCTCATCAGCTTCCCTATCTCTTTTGTGAGGGTCAGGTTGAAATAAAGGGTCGGCACGCGGCTTTCAACGGTCTCCCGGTTGGAGGCAATGTTCTCGAACAGGTAGCTGAACTCCGGATCATCAGCCATGGACGGATCGAAATCATAGACTTTGCCGTCATCCATGGAGAGGTATTTGACAAACATGTCGCTGCCGTACCTTGACCAGAACCTGTCTATAGGTGTGAACTGCGTCGTAAGGGTGACGGCAAAGCCTATCTTCGGGATATTGTGCGTCATCCTCAGGGTCGCGACCATCCTCTCCCGGTAATCCGTTATCCTGCCAGGGGCATATATCCCGCCATGTCCCTCTATCCCGCCCGTAGGAGTGAGCGTACTGAACGAATAGCCGCTGCTTGTGCTGCTCTCCCTCATCCACGCCCCGCTCAGGTAGAACGACGTCCTGATGGCGTCGAAACGGCCCAGGTCCATCTCCATCTCCACACCGTATTTGCTGTTCACGGCAGTGTTGGAAGGCTTGTATATGCTCTGCCATACCTTGTAAGTCCTGTCGAGGGTGAGTGTGGGAAGGCTGCCAGGGTTCTCCTCAAGCACTTTGTACACAGGGTATTCCACCAAATGGAAACAGTCTATGTCCCTGGCGAGGGAATAGCCGTTGCCGCATCTTTCGTAATAGCCTGTGAGCGCCATGGTATACCTCCCGGCAATGGTGAGGTCTATCCCGGCTTCGGATTTCATGTTCTTTTCTATCTCGAGGTCCGGATTCCCGGCGGAATAGACATTGGTCTTGGTTATCACCAGGTTCTCGGCCGGATCTGAAGACGATGTACTGGCGAAAAGGGGCATGTCGAAATACCCGTTCTCCGGATAGAGGTAGAGCAGGGTCGGGGCCTTGGCCGTGATACCGTACCCGCCGCGGACGGAAAGTACATCCGGAAGGACCTCGAAAGACGCATTGATACGCGGTGCAAGGGCCTGCTTCCCGTTTATATGGTCGAACCGGAGGCCAGCTGAAACTATCAGGTCCCGCCGCCCTATCTTCTGGCTGTAGGTATCCTCCACATAGGCGCTCACCCTGTTGATGAACGGGATGTCGTAGTAATGGCGGATCCTGTCCGAGCTGAAGCCGCTGCCCGGGGACGGAGGGGAATCATTGTCATAGACTTTCCCTGCACCGCGGTTCCCTTCTATCCTGTATTCCGCACCGGCGATTATCCTGTTGGAGGTCTTCTCTCCCCAGGTCTTGTAGAGGACGGCCTTGACCTTTGCATTGCCGTAGATCTCCTTGCCGAAAATGTTGTATTCAGACCTGTAGGAATCCGGAAGGAAGGTGACATAGGCGTCCTCTGTCCCCGGAAGGAGGTTGGTTATCTCGTTTCCTTCATTGTCAAATATATGCACGCCCTGATGGCTGGAGGTCACGGACCCGTCAACGGTGGACGTGGAGTAGAGCCCGCTGGCTCCGCTTATTATCTCGGACTTGTAGGAGTGCCTGTCGGTATAGCTCCCGTACAGGCCGTATTCTATGGTCTTGAGCCATCCTGCGTTCACGGACACCGTGCCGGTCGTGTTCAGTTTGAACCCGAGGTCCCGTCCCTCCTCGACGAGTTCGCGGGCATTGTTGTCCGGGTTGCCGGTGCGCCGGTCCATACCGTAGAACATGTTCAGGGTGGTCTTCGTGCTCAGCCTGTCGCCCCACATCTTCGACCAGATGCCGGAGGCGGTGAAGCGGCGGTAGTTCCAGTATGACTCTATCGGGCGCTTGATGGTGTAGAGGTAATCCCCGCTGAGGTTCAGCGTACCTCCCTTTTCCCCGAGGCGTATACCCTTGGCAACCGACCCCTGGTACTGCTCCGGACGTGCGCTGAACTTGATGTTCAGCGGGGTCTGCCCTGTCTTGGACTTCACGATTACGGCTCCGGCGGTCAGGTCCCCGTATTCGGCTGAAGGGATTCCGCGTATAACCTCGACAGACTCCACGTTGTCAAGGGAGACGGTCCTGGTATCGACACCGCCCGCGCTGTTGGCGGTATTCTGGAAATAGAGCGGGTTCGAGGTAGAACCGTTCGAGGTCGGGGACATCACCTGCAGGTTGGCGTTGTTGGACTGCTGGTCGCCGTCTATAATGAGGGCTGTCCCGAGGCTGTTGGCCGCAGAACCGTCTATACTCCTTATGCTCAGAACATTGGGACTGCCCAGGTCGGAATTCGACATGGCAGATCCCGGAAGCAGCTGCATCACGTCCGTAAGGGAGGACGCCTGCATATGGTCGATCGCCTGGCGGTTGATGGTAGATGCGGTGGACTCCCCGGCCTTGTTCCTCGTCGCCGTCACCACCACCTCTTCCATACGGAAGTCGGAGGGCTGCATCCGGAACATGAACTCGTTGACTTTCCCCGGAAGCACAGTGACAAGTGTGTCTACCGTATTCAATCCCACGTACTGTATCTGTATGCCGACTTTCCCCGGATCCACTTCCTGCATGGAGAAAAAGCCCTTCTCGTCCGTCATGGCGTACTGTCCGGAAGCAGGCAGGAATACCCATGCATAGTCCACGGGGGTCCCGCTTCCGGCTTCAAGCACATATCCTTCTATCTCTGCCTTCTCCTGTGCGGAGGCAGGGGAGAGGGACAATGCGGCCCATGCCAGAGCCGATACGAATATGACAATGGTATTTCTCATTAACGTCAGTCCGACGAATTTATGTTTAATAATATTACTCTAAAAATCAATATTTTACCGGGGACAGCCTGTTCAGGGTCTTCACGATTTCATTCTTCACCTGCGGGTCGGACTCCCTACCGAGCTGCGTGCCGAGGAAAGAGATTATGCGCTCCTTCCCGGATGAATATACATACCAGCCCAGGGTCTCGGCTATCAGGAGCCGCATTTCATTGTCTGTCCCGTCCCGGAGATACGAAAGCATGGCGTCAAGGGGCTGTGTCTGGCACTTGTTCCTCTGCGGAGTGACTATAAGCCGCCTCTTCCGGAACGGGATGTCCGTATCGCCCAGTTCCCCGAGTTCGCTGTACATCATCTGTTCGGACCTCTCCAGAGATTTTCTGAAAGCCTCATAGGCGGCCTCCTCCGGCCATAGCGGGCTGTCCGCCCGGGCCATGTCAAGAGCCGCGAGGACTTCTGAGGCCGGGTACTGGTCAAAGGCATCCCGGACCTGGAAATACACCCTTGTAGGAGTCGACGGGTCGAAATAGAGCTTTACAAGCACAGGGAGCAGGTCCCTGTCGCCGGATTTCACAGCCACGGCGGCAGCAAGGCGCGAAAGCAGCTCGTAGCTGTCGGAAAGCGCCACGCGTGTGGCCTCCGCAAGATCAGGGGCAAGGTATTTCTTGAGAAGTGCATAGGCCTCTGTCCTTACCACCGGGTCCGGGTCATCCGCGAGCAGTCGCATCAGGCTTTCCTGCGGGAGGGCGCCCTCACGGGCGAGCATCACAAGAGAAAGGGCCTTCAGGTCAGGGATGTCCGTCTTTTTGAACAGGCGGCGCCAGTATGAGGTGTCCGATCTGCGTTCCGTGACGGCCATATCAAGACCGGCAGGCACCCCGTCCACGGAAGGGGCGAACCTGTAGGTAGGGTCGCCGATGATATGGGATTCGAGGGTGAAAAGCTCCTTGGCCCAGTTTCCGATGCTCACCCCACAGCCGAGCAGACCTATGAGCTCGGTGGACCAGATGTCCTGGAGTGTGTTGACCGAGTTGGCCTTCACGGCCACGGTACCGCCGTCCCCGAACACATAGTGCCCCGCGATGTAGTCATCCTGCAGGAACGCCCCGTTGAAACATGCATCCAGCATCACGAACCTCGCCTGAGGGGTGAAGTCCGCCAGGTCCTGTATATGCATATCCATGCCTGCGGCAAAGACCGAGTCGGCCGCCATCACCTCCGGGTCCGAAACTCCGTCCGCCCATTCGCCCGGCACCCCGTATGAGGAGACGAACCTGTCCCTGGCCGCCCCGGGGTCGCGGCTTCCGGACACTTTGCCGCGGAAGATGCGCCTGACGGACTCTATATAGTCTTTTACGGTGACAGGTGCAGGCGTCTCGCCGAGGTACTGCGTATCCTCCGCACCGTGATGGTGCAGGACGGCGATGTCAATATCACTGTCGGCAAGGGCAGCCTTCAGGCGCGGTTTCACGAAGGGGTCTTCATCATAATTTATGAAGCACAGGTGCGCGTCCCTGTCATTGTCCAGCTGCGGGAAATGGTGCCTCAGCACCCAGTTCTCGTCAGTGCGGGCGCGGTGTGACTCGGAATTGTACCCGTGCCCCGCGAAATGCAGCACCTTGTCGATGACGCGTGCCCCCGACTTGGCGGCGGCCAGCTTCCTGAGGCACTCGTCCACAGCCTCATGCTTCGTCCTGCCCGGGACGGCAGGGGCCTTTATCCTGGCCGAATATATGTCACTCGAAATATACTGCGGGGAATCTGCCCTCAGGGAATAATAGAAATAGAGGGGACTGTCCTCATCCTCCCTGAGGAAATCGAATTTCAGGTCAAAATCGTCATAGAACCTGTCCGACGGGACCGAAGACTCTTTCCAGTCCCTCGACTGGTCCATCTTGAAAGCTGTCGTCAGATGCTGCGCATCCCTAATCATTGGGATGGGAATGTCCCCTATGAACACGGCCCCTTCAAGATTCCGCGTCCGGTAGAGAGTCTCCAGGTGCGCCCGTATCGAGTCGGGACAGTGCCATACATCTTCTATGACTATGACCTCCTTGCCGTCCTTCATTATGGCCCCGGCATAAAGGGACAATCCTTCCCCTGCTGCCGTCCTGGTGCCGGAATCCACCACCAGGGCCACCGAGGGCGTATATTTAGCGGAAAGCGCAAAGACTGACAATGCGCAGAAAACAGATAAAAACAATTTCTTCATCTATACCAACCATTAATAAGACTGGCAAAGATAAAGAGTGCAGGCCGTCCTGTAAATCCCAAAAAATAGGGATGTGGTGAGAAGATTGCGCCAACAGGAGTCAATGCCCCTTGACTATCCACCTGTCAATGTTCCGAGTCTGCGACGAGAAATTCACCCCTATCTCGAAGACTTTCCTCCTGTCGTTCCTGAACGGCAGGGAGTACTGCTTTTCTTCAATCTGGGCGATGGCCTCCTCCGCGCTGCCGTCTAATTTGAACTCCATGACGTAGATGTAGTCCGCTGTCTGGAGCACAAGGTCGATCCGGCCCCTTGAGGTGTGATACTCCACCTTAGTGTACAGTCCAGCGAGGCGGAATACGATGAACAGCACGTTCTGGTAGTGGAGCTCTATGTCCCTGGCCAGTTCATACGGGCACCCGGCCAGGAAACTCTGGAGGCGTTCCATGAAGGAGTCAATGGCCCCTGAGCGCACATCCCTGACGAACTGCTTGATCTCGAAAGGGGACTGCGTCTTGTCCACTCCGGAGTAGTAGGGCAGGAGGAAGTTCATGAACCCGTCCTCGACCTCCCTGTTGGGGAAGCCGAGGGTGTACATACCGAACTCCCTGTCATACTCCTTTATCGTCAGGTATCCGCTCTGGTAGATCACAGGTATAGGGTTGTCGTCGGTGAAGATGCTGTCCAGGATGTCGGCACTGGTCTCCACCCGGGTCATCCTCTCCAGATCGTAGTCGCTCTTCTTCAGAAGCTCCACAAGGTAGGTCGGCGTACCCGTCTCGAACCAGTAACTCCCGTAGCGTCTTTTCGCAAACGTGTTCAGCAGGCTGAACGGGTTGTAGATCCCCGCACTGTCAGGACAGAAATGGTATCCGTCGTAGTCCTCCTTGAGCTGCGAACACGCCTGTTCGAAACTCTGGCCGTTGGCCCGGGCAAGTTCCGCGATGTCCTCCGAAAAATTGTCCAGAAGCTCCTTTTCACTTATGCCGCAGATGTCGGTATAACGCTCGTCCCGGGAGATGTCCATCAGGTTGTTCAGGTCGCTGAAGACACTGACCTTGCCGAACTTGGTGACCCCTGTCAGGAGGGCGAACTTGATGTTCCCGTCCTGGGACTTGAGCGCCCCGTAGAATGCCTTGAGGGTATTCCTGTAGGCCTCCTGCCTCTGCGGGTCGCCGATAGCCTGGAGCATGGGCTTGTCGTACTCGTCCACAAGTATCACCACCCTCTCCCCTGTCTTGGCGGCAGCACGCTTTATGGTCCCTTCAAACCTGGTGGCAAGGGACCTTTCATTCGGGTTTGACCCGTACAGGCCTTCCCATTCGGAGACGGCAAGGTTAAGCTTGTTGTCCAGGGCTTCAGGGGTGTCGTACTTTTCAGTGTTGAGGTCCAGATGAAGGATCGGATACTTCTTCCACTCCTTTTCAAGTTCATATACAGCAAGTCCCCCGAACAGCTCCTTCTTCCCCTGGAAGTACGCCTCCAGTGTGCTTATCAGCAGGCTTTTCCCGAACCGCCTCGGGCGGCTCAGGAAATAATAGCTCCCTGTCTTGACAAGCCGGTACATCAGAGCCGTCTTGTCTATATAGAAATAACCGTCTTTACGCAGCTTTTCGAAGTTCTGTATCCCTACCGGGTAAAGTTTTCCGTCCATCTGTACGTCGATTTAATCTGGATATGACAAATTATCCGTACTGCAAACATACGCAAAAACTTCCGTTTCAGCATACCATGGAATGCAAATTATCCGGGACTAAAACCGGACGGCCGTGTCAGCAGCTGCCCCTGATGATAAGCTCCGGCATTATGAGCATCTGGCCGTCCTCCATGCCGGACTCCCCGCCGGAGCCGGAGGAGGACATGAGTTTCATCAGTATATCAACGGTGGCCTCCCCCATCCTGTCCGTATTCTGGGCGACACGGCTTATAGGAGGGTCCATATAGTCCAGGAAGACATTGTCATCAAATGAAACGACGGCCACATCGTCAGGAATCCGGAGGCCATGCTCCCTGAGGGATCTTATTACACCGAGCAGTATAGTGGTGCTGAACGCGAAAACCGCATCTATCTTCCTTCCTGCGGAAAGCACGGCCTCAATCTCCCGGGCCCCGTTCTCCACCGAAAACGAATCGCCGGTTACAAACCCTTCCGCGTCCGGAGTCCCGCCCAGGCGGACCGCATCCAGGAACCCGTTGACCCTTTCCTTGTTCGGCATGGAAGAACGGACCCCCTGGATGGCCATTATGTTCCTGTAGCCCTTGGATAGGAGATATTCCGTGGCCCTGCGCGCCCCTGCATAATTGTCGGTGCAGACATACGGGAGAAAAGTGTTTTCATAGTACCTGTCTATCAGGACTACCGGGATGGATGCGCTTACCCCTTCGATGAACGACGGGGACTTGCTCACAGGGACGGCAATGATCCCGTCCACCTTCCGCGACACGAAAGAATTGATGGCCGCCCTCTCGTTCTCCTCCGTCTCCATCGAGTCGGACAGGAGAATATTGTACCCGCATCGCTTCAGCCTCGTGATGATATTGCCCGAAAGGCTCGCGAAGAACGGGTTGTCGATGGACGGGATGGTCAGCCCCACGGTATTAGTCCGCCTCGTCCTGAGGCCCTGTGCAATAAGGTCCGGGGTGTACCCGCATGCCCGGATCTCGTCCTGTATTTTCGATATGGCGGCCTCGCTTATCCTGTAACGCCGGCCCTGCCCTGAAACCACGCGCGATACGGTGGACTTCGAGAAGCCGGTCCGCTCCGCTATTGTCTGCAAAGTATCCTTTTTCATCGGAATGAGGTCAAATTCAAGTATACACTTAGCGCTCAATGATTTCCACAAATTTAAGAAAAATTAACATATTTTTAAAATGAAAGTATTGTGTTTTCAATTTTATTTATTTACTTTTGCTCAATCGATTGCGCAACCACATTTCAAAACACTATGAAAAGAAATAAAATCATCGTAATAGGCAGCAGCAACACTGACATGACCGTCAAGACATCCAGGCTGCCAGGCCCGGGGGAGACCGTCATGGGAGGCACCTTCTCCATGGGAGGAGGCGGGAAAGGTGCGAACCAGGCTGTCGCGGTAAGCCGCCTGGGAGGCAATGCCGAGTTCGTATGCAAGGTCGGGGACGACATCTTCGGAAGGGCGTCCGTACAGCGCTACCGCGAAGAGGGGATCATCACATCGCATGTCATGACCTCGCCGCAGCCTTCAGGAGTGGCGCTGATCTATGTCGACGACCATGCGGAAAACTGCATTGCAGTGGCCCCCGGAGCCAATTATGACCTCAAACCGGAGGACATCTCCTCCATAGGCCAGTCCATTTCCGAAGCAGCCATAATGCTCCTGCAGCTGGAGATACCGCTCGAGACCGTGGTGGCGGCCGCAATGGCGGCACGTGAGGCCGATGTAAAAGTGGTACTGAACCCGGCCCCGGCGCAGGCCCTACCCGACGGGCTATACAGGGACACATACCTCATAATACCCAACGAGACTGAAGCTCAGGCCCTGACCGGAGTACAGATAGACAGCCCGGAAAGCGCAGCGGAGGCGGCCAGGATACTGCAGGTGAAGGGCGCGGCAAATGTCATTATCACAATGGGCGCAAAAGGCTCGTCCGTCACGGACAGCGGAGGCCGGACAGAATTCATCCCGGCCGTCATGGTACAGGCCAAAGACACCACCGCGGCCGGAGACACGTTCTGCGGCGCAGTATGCGTCGCCCTTGCCGACGGGAAGTCCCTCACCGAAGCGGCCGGATTCGCCACCAGGGCCTCGGCCCTGTCGGTACAGAGGATAGGCGCCCAGCAGTCCATACCATATATCAGAGAACTCTAAATCCTTATAAAAACAACTGAAAACACCATGTTCATCGTACACAGTTACCCATTGGCGGTGATACTTTGCTTTATCACCATGTTGTGCTGGGGCTCATGGGCCAACACCCAGAAACTCGCAGCCAAAAGCTGGAGATACGAGCTCTTCTACTGGGATTATGTGATAGGCATAGTCCTGTTCTCCCTGCTGATAGCCTTCACTATGGGAAGCATCGGAAACGAAGGCCGCCCGTTCCTTGAAGACATCGCGCAGGTCAGTCCGAAGGCCGTCCTGAGCATTCTTCTCGGAGGCATCATTTTCAATGCCTCGAACATTCTTCTCTCGGCATCCACAAGCATAGCCGGACTCGCCGTGGCATTCCCGCTCGGGGTGGGGATTTCTCTGGCGTTAGGTACAGCCATCAACTACATCGGAGCACCGAAAGGGGATCCGGTCATCCTCTTTACCGGAGTGGCGCTGATAGTCTGTGCAATCATCTGCAACGGCATCGCCTCCGGAAAGGTCGAGCGTAAAAAGGAAGATTCATCAAAGGGGATTGTCCTGGCCGTCGTAGCCGGCACCCTGATGTCGTTTTTCTACCGCTTCGTCGCTGCGGCGATGGACCTTGACAACTTCGTGGACCCGGCCCAAGGCAAAGCCACCCCGTACACAGCTATCGTGATCCTCGCCCTGGGAATCTTCGCCAGCAACCTGATTTTCAACACCATCGTGATGAAAAAGCCTTTCATAGGGGAACCTGTCCCGTACAGGGCATACTTCCAGGGCAGCTTCAAGACCCACATGGTCGGCATGCTCGGGGGCGCCATCTGGTGCCTCGGCACGGCCCTGAGCTACATAGCCTCAGGCAAGGCCGGGGCCGCAATCTCATACGCCCTCGGCCAGGGGGCCCCTATGGTCGCAGCCATCTGGGGAGTATTCGTCTGGAAAGAATTCAAGGGCGCCAGGGCGAACGTCTACACCCTTCTGGCCGTGATGTTCATCCTGTTCATCGCAGGCCTGGGATTCATAATACTCTCGGGAGGGAATTGATGGGACTGAAAAACGTACGCATAATTTAACTTTTCCGACATGAAAAAAATTTGGATTAAACTCACCCCGTTCCGAAACATGTTTACGGGGAAATTGTATCTGATTGCCATATTCCTGTCTCTGTGGCAGATGGCATCCGCGCAAAACGGAATCATATCAGGCAGTGTAACATCCAGTGAAGGAGAACCGCTTATCGGTGTCGCAGTCTTCATTGAAGGGACAAGCATAGGCACTACTACTGACGAAAATGGCCAGTTTGTGCTGTCTGCCGGTCAAGGACAGACCCTGACCGTATCATCACTCGGATATAAGACCAAGCAAATAGAAATTGGCTCCCAGACTACCATTGACATCTCGCTCGAAGATGATATAAATCTCATGGATGAGGTAGTAGTGGTCGGATATGGAACACAGAAAAGGAAAGATCTTGTGGGAGCGGTAGAACAAGTCAAAGGAGGAGACCTTAAAACAAATTCATATTCAGGTGCAGTAAGATCGCTTCAAGGACAGATTCCGGGCCTCACTCTTGAATTCGCTGACGGAAAGCCAAACCACGGTGCGACACTAAACATCAGGGGCGCCAGCCAGAGTATCGGCTCCGGAGGTTCTTCCCTTGTTTTGGTAGACGGGGTCGAGTCCAGCCTGGACAACGTCATTCCTGAAGACATAGAGACCATCACTGTCCTAAAAGATGCTTCATCATGTGCAATATATGGAGCCCGTGGAGCATTCGGCGTCATACTGGTGACGACAAAGAACCCAACCTCCGGAAAGGTCAAAGTTTCCTATAACGGTTCGGTCAGCCTGCTTTCAAATACTGTAGACTACGATTTTGTCACTGACCCCGTCTACTGGACACAAGCGACCCTGGACCATTACGAAGGATGTTACGGAGTGCCCCCTACAGGTTTCAACAATCTGTTCCCTTATTCCGACTCTTGGTTTCAGGAGCTGAAACGAAGGTATCTTGACCCGTCATACGAGAACTACCATGTACCTGTAGGTGTCGGAGAAGACGGGAGATACCAGTATTACGGGCAGACAGACTGGTTTGACCTCATGTATAAAGACGTGACCTACAACCACCAGCACAGCCTGAATATAAGTGGAGGGACAGACAAGATACAATTCTACCTTTCCGGGCGTTATTTTGACCAGAAAGGAATATACAATACTGAATTCGACCATTACTGGAAAGCCAATGCGCATGCAAAGATAACGGCAAAAATCACCAAATGGTGGACAATGAGCAACGACCTGGTATTCTACAGGTCATACTATAAACAGCCTGTCTTATTTCAGATCGAGCAGAGCGTAAAAGGCCAGATTGAACATCAGGCCTTCCCGGTCACTATCCCTTACAATCCCGACGGGAGCTTCACCGATGCAGCCGTATGTGTAGGTTATTCTGCATTCAAGACAGGACTGAGCTACCAGCTGAATGAAGATTTCAAGCTAGGGGAAACCCTTACCAACACATTCCACATTCTGCCGGGAGTACTCGAATTCACCACCAGTTTCTCATACGCGTTCAACAGTTCAAAACGCGACAGAAAAACGAATATATACGCATTCAAAAATGGCCCGGACCTCCCTTCTTCCCGCCCGGCATGGGACTCTTATGAGGAATTATGGCAAAGGCATGAGTACATTAAAGAAGACGGCTTTTTCACCTACACTCCGAAACTGGGGGAAAAACATTCTTTAAAAGTCACGGCAGGATACAATATCGAGAATTCGAAAGACATAGGTACCGTAGCTCTTGAAAGGAACCTGTTCCGGGAAGACAAACCGAATTTCGACCTCACGAAAGCCGATGTATATTATATTGATGACTACGGCAGCAAATCGTGGTCTTTCGTAGGATTCTTCGGCAGAATCAATTACAATTTCAACGACAAGTATCTTATTGAAGTCAGCGGAAGATATGACGGCAGCTCAAAATTCCCTGTAAATTCGCGCTGGGGATTCTTCCCTTCGGCCTCATTGGGATGGAGGCTTTCCGGGGAAAAGTTCATGGACTGGTCAAAATCTTGGCTTGACAACCTGAAAATCAGATTATCGGCAGGCTCGTTAGGGAACGGAGCCGTCAGCCCTTACGCCTACCAGCAGAGCATGGCGATAAACACATCCTCAATATATATAGACGGGGAACAGGTTCCTATCACCAATGCCCCGACACCAATACCCAATGAGCTGACATGGGAGCGGGCGACCACCTATGATGTCGGGCTTGACATAGATCTGTTCAATTACAGGCTGTCAATCGTGGGCGACTATTATCTGCGCAAGACCACCGACATGTTCACCATAGGGAAAACCCTGCCGGCCGTATACGGCAACGATGCGCCTAAAGGCAACTATGCCGACATGAGCACCAGAGGGTGGGAACTAAGCATAGGCTGGAGAGATTCGTTCAAGGCAGGAGGCCGGGACTTCTCATATGGCATTAAGGCCATGGTATGGGACAGCCGCTCGTTCATTGACAGATACAACAATGAGACCAGGTCATTGACCGACTACTACGAAGGCATGGAGCTCGGTGAAATATGGGGACTGCATGTAGTGGGGCTTTTCGCCGATGAAAATGATGTTGCGACATCAGCCGACCAGAGCACATTCTTTACACAGAACCGCCGGGGGAACAGGTTTGAACCGGGAGACCTCAAATTTGAAGATGTCAATGGTGATAAATTCATCAATTATGGGAAAAACACAGCGGATGATCCGGGAGATATGAAAATCATAGGCAACACCAACCCGAGATACAGCTATGGAATCAACCTCAACGCATCTTGGAACGGCATAGGACTCAGCCTGTTTTTCCAGGGAGTAGGACAGAGAGACTGGTATCCCGGCATCAATACAGGTATGTTCTACGGCAAATACGCCCGTCCTTATTCAATGATTCCGACTTCCCAGATCGGGAACCAGTGGACAGAAGAGAACCCGGACCCGAATGCTTTCTGGCCCAAGGCTGCATCATATCTGTGTACCGACACAAAAGGGACGCTCTCAAAAGTAGCCAATGACAGATTTCTTGTAGATGCCTCATACTGCAGGCTGAAAAACATAACTATCGACTATACATTCCCGAAAAAACTTATCCGCAGGATAGGACTTGAAAACCTTCGGATATACCTTTCAGGCGACAATCTGTTTACATTCACCCCTATGAGGAAATGGACCACAGCATTCGACCCGGAGGTCATTCAGGCCGGGGATTCAGATCTCAATGGAGTATACAATGCAAACAGCAAAGTAGACGGGACAAGCTACCCTATGCTCAAGTCGATGACCTTGGGTATAAATCTGACATTCTAATAGAACGGAGGCACAGAAAATGAAAAGGAACATATTGAAATACACACTGTTAATCGGACTTGGACCTGTAATCATGTCATGTTCCGACTTCCTTGAAAAGACCAGCCCGTCAGAAATATTGGCAGACGAGTGGTTCTATAACGAGAATTCCCTGGTTACGTATGCCAACGGTTTCCTGAACAGCTACACACCGTCAGTCGCATCACTCACATATGGAGACGGCGATGCGGATTACGTGGCGCGGATCAGCCAGAGCAGCTTTTTTACCGACAGCTGGACTCCGAATGACCAGACAGGCTGGTCAAATTCAGACTGGAAAGGCATATATAATGTCAATTATTTCCTCAAGCACATGCGTGAGACCCCAGGAGTGGACGATGAAACTCTCAATCATTATGAGGGTGTAGGAAGATTCTGGAGGGCATGGCTGTATTTCGAAAAAGTAAAGACGTTCGGTGCTGTTCCGTGGTATTCCGAACCGATAGACCCGGAAGACAATGAACAGCTCTACAAGACACAGGATTCCAGAGAATATGTCATGCACCAGATTCTTGAAGATCTCAAATATGCTGCGGAATACTGCTCTATAGACAGCAAATATGTGAATCACGGCGTCATCAACGGGTATATCGCCAATGCATTCAAGGCCCGGGTCTGCCTGTACGAAGGCACATACAGGAAATACCATACCGTAGACCCGAGCACACAGAAGGCATGGACCAATGAATATGAAACCCCGGAAGATTTCCTGAGGGAATGTATAGAATCCTGCAATTTCGTAATGGGGAGCAATCTTTATCATATCGTCGACGATGCCGCTAACCTCAACACCCAATACAGGAAAATATTCACTACAGAAAAGGTTGACTACAGCGAAATCCTATGGGCAAGAGAGTATATAAACGGCGTGGCAATGCATCCTACTACATGGTATTTCAACTCAAGTACGGCAGGAAGCTGCTGGTCCATGACAAAAGATTTTCTGAATACTTACCTGAATAAAGACGGGAGCCGGTACACTGACGACCCCGGCTATAAGACCCGAACCTACACGGAGGAACTGTCGGCAGACAGGGATGCCCGAATAGCACAGACTATCATCACCCCGACCTACACCAAACTGCAGAACGGGGTCATGTCAGAAGCGGTCCCGAATTTCAATGTCACACGCACCGGATACCAGATTATCAAGTTCAACCTGGATGACAGCTCCCTTGAAAGCACCTCGACAAGCTATAATTCCATACCTGTCATGCGTTATGCAGAAGTACTGCTCAACTATGCAGAAGCCAAGGCCGAACTGGGCGAGTTCACCGAAACAGACTGGAACAGCACAATAGCAATCCTGAGAAAACGCGCGGGAGTAAATCCGGCAGTACCGGCGGACAGTGATCCGTATCTGATCCAGTATTTTGACAATACGGTCTCTGACAAATGGCTTCTTGAAATACGGAGGGAAAGAGGTATTGAACTGTATATGGAAAACCTGCGCTACCAGGATCTGATGAGATGGCATCTGGGACATCTGATTGAAAGGCCGTGGAGAGGCATATACTGTCCGCTGGGGACATCCCAGGCTCTGAATGACGGAGGAACCAAATTCGTCAGCATAGTCGAGCTGCAGACCGAGGCCGATGCCAACACACAGTATCTGGTCCTTTCGGATAACCCATATATTTCTCTGGATGCGGACAATTGCCTCGTTTTCGAGCAGATAAAAAGAGTATGGTCTGAAAAGATGTACCTGCGGCCGATACCGCAGTCGGCCATAGACATAAACAATAACCTCAAACAAAATGTCCTGTGGCAATAATAAAAGCATATTCATATGAAAACATATAGAACTCTTATTTTCTGCGGCCTTGCCGCCTCGCTCTGCCTGATTTCCTGTGAAAAGGCAGTCGAACACGGACTGGACACCTCCCTTCCCGGCCCGGTAAATATGACATATGATGAGGTTAACTCCAATGATACTGACCTGTCAGTATACTGGGACGGCACGGCAGCGGTTTCAGCTGGGGCTACATCATTCACAATCGAGCTCGTCAAGGATCTTGTCGGGACAGATGTCAACCCTCCGGAACAGATTATCCTGACCGATGCACCGATAAACGATGCCGCAATTTTCTCCGCATTGAAGAAAGGGCAAAAGTTTTATGTCAGAGGCCGGGCCAACTACACAGGGGCAAGGTATTCAGACTGGTCATGGATTATGGACGGAGACATGCCTGGCGTAGTAAAGATAGGTACCGGAATCGTAGATGAAAGCGTCGAAGTACTCCAGAAGCCGTCTGCCACCCTCAATTGGGCATCATCAAGACAGCTTGCCATAAATTATTCAACGACGGCCTTCTCCGACAGGTCCGTAGACCTTAACTATGACTTTAAGATAGAACTTTTCAAAGACGAGCCACTTACAGATCTGCAAGTGGCCCTCGACCTCCCGGCAGAACTCCACTCAAGGACATTCGCCAGAATGCCGGATTACTTCCCCGGGTTCGTATTCTCCGGACTTGAACCGGCCACGGACTACTGGTGCCGGGTAACCTGCTACAACGAAGATAAAGGCAACCCGGCAAGTGACATCTATAAATTCACGACCCTAGGCGACGACACAATACGTATAGGCGCAGATGCATCTGCATCTCCAGGGGACATCATCCTGAGGGAAAATTTCGACCAGCTCTGCTGGGGCGGAGATATGGTCAGCCTCTGTGCCGGAATATCCAGAAAGGACCGTAGTTCGCAGGCCGGATTTTCATCTCCATCCGGAGACCGGACGGGAGAAAATGCATTCAGCCTTACAGAAGTAGCAGGGGACTTCAACTACTGCCGGTACAACAATGAATACGGCCTTTTCAACAGTCTGGGTAAAGCTGTACGCGGCTCTACAAGCCTTGCAGACTGGGGACAGATGCTGGAACACAGCGGGGCGGCGACCGGATCATTGTGCGTAAGGCCCGGAATGGTGAAACTCGGGGCGAGCAGCAAGCTCGGGATTCTTGTCACGCCGGAGCTCAGCAGCCTGAAAGGGACGGCGACAGTAAAGGTTACATTCAAGGCCTGCAATTATAACGAAGAAGCCACTAATGTCTTCGACACCCCGACCAAGGCAGTTTATGTACTTGACGAGACGACAATCAACCCTTCAACCAGTTATCTGGACCAGTTCTACAACAATACCGAGAAACAGGAAATCCAGTTCAATATGGATGAAGATGATTATGAATGGCATGAATATTCAATTACCCTGACAGATGTCAAGCCTACATCAAGAATAGGGATCGGAGGCACGAGAGCCGTTGCCGCTTCCGGACAGAACAGGTTCTATCTTGACCATTTCCAAATAGAAGTATTATCATATGATGAATAGGTATTATTGTTTCGCAATGGCTGTCATCCTGTCGGTGGCAGCCTGCGAAAAAGACGGCCCCTCGGGACAGGACGGCAAAGAGCCAGGAACGGAGAGGCCCCAGGAAATAAACGGAACCCCTATAATGGACGGCACCAATGCCGCCGGAGTAATTACAGACTCAGAGACAGGGAAAGGCATACCGGGAGTACCTGTCACCGACGGATATACATATACCGTTACCGACGGGAATGGAGTATACCAGATGACCGCAAGCAGGTTCTGCAGGAATATCTACTATTCCCTTCCGGCAGAGTACAATATCGCTCTGGACGAAGAATACGGACAACCTGCATTCTATTCCACAGGAACATTTGACTATAAGGGATTCAACCGGAATGACTTCACCCTGTCCCCGAAAACAGGCAATGAGGATGAATTCACCCTCATTGCCATTGCCGACCCCCAATGCAGGAATGCCTCAGAAGCAAGCCGGTTCATAACAGAAACCGTAGCCGACATATCCAGATATGTGTCCTCAGAAAACTACAGGAATACTTATGCAATCACGCTCGGAGATATAGTGCATGATACCCCCGAAGTATGGGGGATAATGAAAGAGAGCATGTCTTTCAAGATAAACGGCAGGCAGCTTCCTGTATGGCAGACAATCGGAAACCACGACCATAACGCTACCGAAAATTCAGAGTATGCCGCCGTCGGAAGTTTTGTCACGTGGTTCGGCCCTACAGACTATTCTTTCAATATAGGCAAGGCCCATATAATATCTATGGACAATATAATATGCAAAAGCACCAGTGGAAAGACATGGAGCTATGATGCCGGATTTTCATCTGCGCAGATGAAATGGCTGGAAGAAGACCTGAAGCATGTCGAGGACAAAGAAAACAAGATGGTGATATTGTGTGTACATATCCCTTTCAGGAACGGACAGGCAAGCGGAGGGGGCTCCGTCAATACAGACAAGCACCATGATGATGTACTCAAGCTTCTCTCCCAGTTCAATGAAGCGCATATCCTGGCCGGACACAGGCACTTCTCCCAAAACTGGGTACATGAAAATCATATATGCAAAAACGGACTTCCGGTGTATGAACATATCCATGCTGCCGCATGCGGAGCGTTCTGGAGCTGCAACTCCAACCTTGACGGCTCTCCCAACGGATACAGCATCTATGAAATAGACGGTGCCACCATGAAAAACTGGATTGCAAAGGCAACCGGTCAGGATGCAGGTTTCCAGATGAGAGTATACGACGGGAACCAGGTATATGACGGAGACAACGGATACAGATATACATGGTATGGCGGCGGGACCGGGGGAAGCTCAAACATTTCAGCAAAGGGATATCCCGCTCTTGAAGGATGTTTCGTCGCACAGATATGGAATGCGGACGACACCTACTGGGATATCGAAATTTTCCAGAACGGAGTGAAATTGGGAGACATGCAAAAAGTCCCGGACGGATCCTGCTCAAATGCCTGCGCTACTTCTTTCTTTTTCAACCAGCTGGACAAAAACAGCACGGACTACAGAATCTTCGAGTCCTGCCCGTACTGGTATTTCAAGCCGGACAGCGAAACTCCTCTCATAGAACAAGGTTGGGAAATAAGGGCTACACAGACAATCCCTGGCAGCGGGAACCGGAACATATATACGGCAAACACATTACAGAAAGACTATACCGGATTTTAAAAACCCGGCAAATTTTTTCTGAACTCCATAATAAAATCTATATTGATAAATCATTTTACAGTTTCTAATCGGATAAAAAATGAAACACATCGGATTAATCTTCGCAATACCGGCCGCAGCCATATCGGCTGCCTGCATTTCATGTTCGGACAGGGCAGATGAGAAACAGCCTGTCATAATAGAAACGGACATGGGAAACGATATAGATGATGCCCTGTCACTGGCATTAGCCTACAAGGCTTCCGGCAATGGGGACATTGACATCCTGATGATAAGCAACCACAAGGAAAGCAAGACCGCCCCAGAGTTCATCGATATCCTGAATACCTGGTATGGCTATCCGGATATCCCGGTCTCATGCTGTGCCACACCGGTCAGTAATTCAGAATACAGGGACTACACAGGCAGCCCGGTGGAAAAGACCGCAGAAAATGGAAGGCCAGCCTATAACAGGTCCGGGAATTACCAGTCCGGCTATCCTGAATCTGTCAGTATGTACAGGAAGATTCTGTCTGAAAGCAAGAACCGGTCAGTAGTAATAGTTTCATTGGGGTTCGGCACTACACTGGCCCAGCTTCTTGACAGCAAGCCGGACGAATACAGTCGTCTGGACGGGCAGGAGCTTGTTGCAAAAAAAGTGAAATATCTCTCATTGATGGCAGGAAGCTATGGGAAACAGGATACCATTACAGTCAACGGGACACGGGAAACCCTATTTGACAAGACAAAGAAAAGATGTGAATTCAACGTGGCAAACGATATTCCTGCCATGAAAAAGGTCCTGGACAAATGGCCTACGAAGATATACCAGAATCCGTTCGAGATAGGAAAGATGGTCATGTACCCAGGAAGCGTTGCCGAACAGAAAACAGGACCAGTCTTCGATGCATATAAGGCTTACAATAAAATGCCTTATGACCGGCCCAGCTGGGATATACTGGCTATGGCATATGTCCTTGACCCATCAATGTTCGGACATAGTGTCCCAGGTACTATCACCCTTGATGAAAATGGATTCAACCATTTTTTCCCGGCAGGGGACAGCAGAGCAAGAAAAGTTACAAAACACAACGCCCACTATGTCCTGACCCTTACAGAACAACAGGCAGAAACATTGAAGAAATATATAGTTGACGAAATAGATTGAAAATAATGTGCAGGCTGTTTTTTCTTGTAATCTGCTGGTGCATTGCCTGCTTCAGCGCACTGTCCCGGCCAGTCCAAACGGGCGGCAGAAATGAAGGACTCCCTCCCTGGCATGAAGGATACATGGACATCCACCATATCGCTACCGGCCAGGGAGACTGTGTCTTCATGATTCTGCCGGACGGTACCACATGGCTGGTCGATGCCGGAGATATAGGTTTGCCGGAAGGCTCCAAATGGTGGTATCATGCAATCCCGGATTCAGAGGAAACGGCCGGGGAAAGGATCTGCAACTATATCAGCAGATTCTCTCCCGCTCCGGAATGCATTGACTATGCCCTCTTGAGCCATTTCCATGCCGACCATATAGGAAGCAGGCGCAACATGATTACAGGAGAACATGGATACGGCCTTTCCGGTCTTTTATATGTCGGGGACAATATAAAGTTCGGTACTCTTGTCGACAGGGATTTCCCTGAATACGGATTCCCGTCCAGACAGAAGATACATGATGAATGCGATATCCTCGATGAGTATTTCAAGTTCACGGAATTCCACCGTAGCAGAGGGATGGAAATGGAAAAATTCAAAGTCGGTTCCCGCAAGCAGTTCATACTGAGACACAACCCGGGGAAATATAAAAAACTGTTTGAGGTAAGGAACCTGTGTGCCAACGGAATCGTCTGGACAGGCAAAGGAGAAAAAACAAAACCCATGTTCTCTGGAGACCCTGAACTATTCGATGAAAACATGAACAGCTGCGGATTCAGGATACGATACGGGGACTTCTCCTACTACAACTGCGGTGATATTCCTGGCGGGAATTTTCCTCTGTATAAATCACTTGAACGTGACTTCGAATCATATGTCTCTGATGTCTGCGGCAAGATAACAGTCATGAAATGTGACCATCATGCCGCGACTGATGCAGTAAATATGAAACTTATAGCCGCCGCAGATCCTGAAGTATTCATCATTCCCGCATGCCACAGGGAACATCCTTACAAAGCCACAATGGTCAGGATGACAGATCCCCTGTGCAATTATCCTGAAAAGAAAGAATTCTATATCACGTCAGAATCATCCAGGAAGGATTTGGGCGAAGCTCTGTGGAAACACTTCAAACCGGCCGGACATATAGTAGTCCGCGTCTATCCCGGCGGGGAAAGATATCAGATATTCGTCCTTGACGTCAGGACCATGAATGTAATATATTCTTCCTCTATTTCGGGGAAATGAGATCTTCTGCTGTAATAACATCCGTGATTATGGACGATAGAACGTCTGTCTTCTTGTCCTCAGATTCAATTCCTCTTCCTTGTTTATCACATATTCCTATTAAACTTTGCCGCAAAGTTATGTTTTTTCTAACTCCGGCAAAGTTTCTTAAATAAAACTTGCCGCAATCTATATTTTCCCTCTATTCCCGGCAAACTTTACAATCATCTGGCACTTTTCCTTCCTCCTTTCCGTCTATAGGATGATTTCGGGAGAAAAGACTTTCCCGGGCACTAAAATTTTTAACCCAAATATTGCAACGCTGATGAAAAGAGTCATTATTGCCGGCATTGTTCTGGCATCGCTGGCCGCATGCAACACGGCAGATCCGGAGTCTACATACCTTGTAGACCCTTCAAAGGAGGATCCGGTTGCCGATTTCGACTATACGGTCGAATCTTCGAGCGGCAAAGTCCTGTTTACAAACAAATCTACAGGCTCCATAGCCTACAGATGGATTTTCGGGGATGCTTCAGGCAGTTCATCCCTGGAAGAAAACCCGAGCTTCATCTACAGGCAATCAGGCAGCTATACGGTATCGCTGAGGGCATCTAACGGATACACCAGCAACGTAAAGGAAAAGGTCATCGAATATACCCTGCCGGACGATGTGGTGCTTATCGAGGCCGACGGGAATCTTGACGACTGGGCCAATGTACCGTGGCGCGAGGACGTCAATACTTTCGGGGTTGTGACCGGAATCAAGACCGCCGCCACTTCTGCAGACCTGTATGTCCTCATGGAAGGCACGCCGGAAATGGCTGGAAACCATATCGACATCTCATTCAACATGGATGACAACCTTGAAACCGGCAACGGCAACAAGACCGACTTTGATATTGTCAAAGGAGGTCCAGGAGCGGACATGTTCGTCGAGGACGGCGGCTTTTTTGTCTACAACGGGGACGGGACCGGCAACTACACATGGATAGAAGGAGGATGGCCGGACGAGTCAGAATTCATCGAAGTGGATGGGAAAGTCTATAAGGAATACAGGTTCAACCTGGAGGTCGGCCAGGCTTATGTCGAAACACCGTCGGACAGGTTCACCATGAACATCTGGCTCAGGGACAGCAACTGGGCTTGGTCCGGGGCCACACAGTCCCGGGAAGCGGCAGATGCAAAAACATGGGATCCGTTCTACGTAACTGTAGGGGAATACCGTGACCCGTCCGAACTGTAAAATGATGTATATGTCAAAAATATCCAGAATATTCACCGGCACAGCCATTGCCGCACTCCTGGTCTGCGGATGCGAAAAGGAGTCAGGGTCGGCAGGCATGACCGACGCCGATGTCATCACAATATTCGAAGTCGACACCGAAAGCAACCTCAAGAACCCGTACACAGGATGGACACTGTACTGCCCTTTCGCAGACATGCCGAGAGCATACTGGGCGAAAGTAAGCGAGGTAGCTGAAAAATATGCAGGGACATTGTATATCAGATGGACATGGGCGGATATGGAGCCGGAAGAAGGCCGGTACGCCTGGGACATGAACGAAAAGTTCATCCAGTTCGTCGAAGGGGCCAGGGAAAGAGGGCTTAGGCTCTGTTTCAGGGTATATGTCGACTCCTATGCACAAGGGAAAAACGCCACTCCGCAGTGGGTTCTCGACCATGCCCGTTCATACGAGCCCAACGGCAGCAACGGCGGCTACCTCACACCATACGGCGACGACCCTTATTTCCTCGAGAAGTACACAAAGTTCATAGAGGCGTTCGGCAAGAAGTTCAATGACCCTGCCCTCGTGGACTATGTAGACAGCTACGGGCTCGGGTTCAGCGGGGAGGAGAACAACATCAGATGGTACAACCAGGACAACGCCCTCGACGCCTTCTCCACCATTGTAAGGGCATATGAAAAGGCCTTCGACAAAGTGATAAATGTGGTCAACTACGGAAAAAGCACGGAAGAGGCGGCAATAGTCTACGATGAACTGGGATTCTCCACAAGGAGGGACGGATTCTGCAGTCACTGGTTCCCGGAATCAGACCAGATAGCGTTCTCCGGACTGTTTCCGGACCAGATGCTCGTAGGGGAGGCATGCTACAGCTCCGACTATGACTTCGCCACTGCGGAGAACGGGAAATGGGGTACATGGGAGAACTACAGCCGGGACCTGGTAGAGATGGCCCTGAACACCCATGTCAACTATCTGGACCTCAGGGACGCCGCCACCGCACTCAAATGGCTTGAACTCAACCCGGAGGGAGTAAGGAGGTTCCTTGCCCAGGGCGGCTACAGGATCTATCCGGCCGAAGTGAGATACAAGACAGAAGGGGACAAGGTCATTGTCCAGCACTCATGGCATAATTACGGGACCGGAGTACTTCCTAACAACAACAGGCACCTCAACTACAAATACCGTATTGCCCTCGGACTTTTCGACAGCAGCGGAGAACTGGTCTCACGGACCCTTTCGGATGGGATAGAGGTGAGCTCGCTGGTCAACGGAGCACAGCTCCAGGCTACTGACGAGATTTCCCTCAACGCCCTGGCCCCCGGCAGCTACCGGCTCGGTATAGCTATAGTCAACACTCTCGAAAATGACTCCAAAGACATAACACTCGCGGTAAAGGACGCAACGAAAATCACCGGAGAGTATGTCTATGCCGGAGACATAGAGATATAATAAACATAAATGACAATAACCCCATTATAACAAAAAACAACGGCATGAAAAAGACATTACTACTGTTCAGTTCGCTTCTATGCGCGGCGGCATTCACCGCATGCGAAGAAGAAACACCGGCCGAAGGAGTAGAGCCGGTCGCCGACTTCGGGTTCTCGGTCGACACCGAGACTCTTGAGGTGGAGTTCACAAGCAAGGCCGAGAACGCCCAGACATACAGATGGCAGTTCGGGGACAGCCAGAGAGGCGTCTCAAGCGAAGAAAACCCGGTCTACACCTACGACAAGGCAGGTTCATACGACGTTACCTTAACTGTCTACAACGGAGATTTCTCCAGTGAAATCACCAAATCCGTCCCTGTCCAGAAAATCCCTGTAGCGGAGTTCACATATACGGTGGACGGAAACACCGGCACAGTGACATTCACCAACAAATCCACCGATGCAGCTTCATACAGCTGGGATTTCGGTGACGGCAAAGGAACTTCAACCGAAGAAAACCCGGTCTACACCTATGACGTCACAGGGTCCTACAAGGTGAAGCTGACCGCCATATCCGCCGATCTGGAGTCCACCGCAGAGCAGACCATAGAAGTGACCGTCATTGCGCCTGAAGCAGACTTCGAATTCTCGGCCGACAACATGACAGGAACCGTGACATTTACCAACCGGTCGTCCAACGCCTCTTCCTACAGGTGGAGCTTCGGGGACGAGCTCAACGGATCATCCGAAGACAAGGACCCTGTCTATGTCTACCGCAAACCGGGGACCTACACCGTCACACTCACAGCGGCCGCCGGAAACAGGAGCGATGAGATAAGCAAGGAAATTACCCTGACGGCTCCGGAAGGTGTGGACCTAATCAGCATTGTCCCTGACGGGAATCCTGACGACTGGGCAGACATCCCTGTCGTAGAAGGTGAATGGGGACATCCGGTATCACCGGAAACCATATCCTGGGGTACAGAGATTACAGGCGTAAAGACCGCCATGACAGAAAATTACCTCTATGTCCTCATATCCGGGACCAGCAATATCCATGTTTCGAAGCTCGCCGAGACAAAAGTCTTCATCGATGTGGACAATGACCTCGGGACAGGACAGAAGATGTCCCCTTGGGTCCAGGATGACACGATGGGAGGAGACATAATGTTCTACAACGGAGCACCTTGGCCTTGCTATGACGGTAACTACGGCAACGGCAAGACCTTCCCTGTAGAATACACATTCTCCGACGGCAACGACGGTACCACCTGGTATAAAGAACTAAGCATCAGCATGAAGGATGTAAAGGCAGGCTTCGGGTCCACCGGCGGGCTGTCTACCGGAACAGTTTCGGACATCATAAAGCTGGCTGTCACAATGAATACAAACGCATGGAGACCGGTAGGTACACCGACCGATACCGATGACCTGACATTGGTGAAGCTCCCGCCGCTGACAGTAGAGAAAAAATATGTGGAATGGAAATAAATGATTTAGTTTGCGCGCGCAAATTTTAAAACATGAAAATTTCATTAGGGTATATTTTAGGCGAAGATGAAACCTCTTTCAAGGGGCTTTTCAACCTCTATTACCCACCCCTATGTGTCTATGCGAGCCGCTATATAGGTGACCCTTCCTCCTGCGAGGACATCGTGCAGGAAGCGTTTGCCCAACTGTGGGCAAAAAAGGACAGGATTGTCATAACCGGCTCACTGAAGAACTACCTTGTTTCCACCGTGAGGAACCTGTGCATAGACTGCCTGAGGAAAAATTCTTCCCACATGAGGTATGTAAAGACACTGCCTTCCGCCGAAGAAGCCCGTTCAGACTATGTACCGGACGAGATCTATTCAAAGGCCGAGATTGAAAAGATGCTCGACAAGGCCCTTGACAGTCTTCCGGACTCATACCGCATGGTATTCGAGATGAACAGGATTGAAGGTATCAGCTATGACGAGATTGCCAGGATGATGAATATATCGGTACGAACAGCCAAACGCTATAAGGAGCACGCACAGAAATCACTTGAAAACAAATTAAAGGACATAGGGAAATGAACAGGAAGGAAATATTATTCTTCAAGCAATGCTATGGAGTGTCATCGCCGGATGAGGATGCGGAGATCCAGGATCTGCTGTCAGAGTCAAAGTCCAACAGGGCCGAGTTCGAAAAGGTCCGGGAGATAACGTCCCTCGACATGGAACTGGAGAGAATGTCGGAAATCGACACGGCCAGGGGATACGAAAGAATGATGGGCAAGGTACGCAGGAAGAGCAAGCGCGCATATACATGCCAGATAATGATGAAGGCATGCGCCATCATGGCTCTCCCCCTCCTGATTTCGGTAACGGTCCTCTCCGTCATGACCTCCAGCTTGAAAAAACAGCTCGACAGCAGGGGCTGGCAGGAAATAAAGGCAGCTCCGGGCACAATCGCTTCAGTAGAACTGCCCGACCGCTCCAAGGTCTGGCTCAACTCCGGAAGCACACTGCGTTACCCTTCCCGCTTCAGGAAAGGGAAACGCGAGGTCCAGATGGAGGGAGAGGCATACTTTGAGGTGCAGGCGGACAAAAAGAATCCTTTCTGTGTCGGAACCCCTTCCGGGCTGGAAGCAGTGGCGTACGGGACCCGCTTTAACGTGACATCCTATCCGGATGATGAAAACGTTGAAACCACCCTGGCAGAAGGCTCCGTCTCCCTCTGTATCGGAGACGAGGAGAAATGCCGGCTGAATCCGGGTGAATGCGGACTGTATATAAAAGGGAAGGACCAGCTCCGGATAGAGCAGGCCAACGTGTACGAAAAGACAGTGTGGATCGAAGGGAAGACAGTGTTCAGGAACGCCACGGTAGAGGAAGTATTCGAGCGCCTGGGCAGGAAATACAATGTGGACTTCATCATCCACGACCCGTACAGGCTGTCCGAAAACTACCGGTTCCGGATTACCTTCAAGGATGAAACCATCCAGCAGGTAATGAGCTATCTGAAACTGGCAGCCCCTATAAGATATGAAAGCGGCCCCCTCATGCCGCAGTCAGGGGACATGCTGCAGAAACAAAGGATTGAGGTATGGCTGGAAAAATAGCAGGGACGAGCTGCCACTCGTCCCTGCCGAGCCAATACATTCGGAAATGATATCCTATTAATATTAACTATTAACCAATAAAATTATGAAATTTATTCATACCATCCTAACGGTGGCTTTCCTGTTGTTCATGACGGGGACGGCTTTCGCACAACTGCCCCCTGTTTCTCTGTCGCTCCGGAACGCCACCATCGAAAACGCCATCGAACAGATAGAGGAAAAGAGCGGATACAGCTTCCTCATCGCAGACAAGTCCCTGGACCTTGAAAGGAAAGTGAGCATCAGGGTGCAGGACGGGCAGCTTCCGGAAGTCCTCGACATGCTTTTCCGCGGGACGAACATAGCCTACAGGATTGTAGACAGGCAGATAATCCTCTCCCCGGCGGACAGGGACAATGCAGGGGACATGGTATACATCCTCAATGGAACAATAATAGACCGCAACGGTGAGCCGATAGCAGGAGCATACATCGTGAACAAGGGCTCCGGGAAAGGGACAATGACCGACAATGACGGAGGATACTCCATCCAAGTGTCCCCGGATGCCACCATAGAGGTATCATTCCTCGGGTTCGTCACCCAGACCATCCGGCTCAATGGGCAGCCGAAGCTGGACATCACCCTCAGGGAGGACCGCGAAACCCTTGACGAAGTAGTGGTTGTGGGTTACGGCACCCAGAAGAGGAAAGACCTAACAGGCTCAATATCTTCAGTATCGATGGATGACGAGCCCGTCAACTCGGTGAACAGCGTCAGCCACATGCTCGCAGGCAAGGCTGCCGGACTGTACGTAAACCAGACCAGCGCACAGCCTGGAGGAGGGGTGAAGATACGTATCCGTGGAGAAGCGTCCACAGGGGCCGGGAATGACGCACTGTTCATAGTGGACGGAATGCCTATCAACGATAGCGGGAACCTCGGGAGCGGATCGCAGTATGTCAACGGGAACTCCGACAATATGCTCTCGTTCCTCAACCCGAACGACATCGAATCCATAGAAATCCTCAAGGACGCCAGCGCAACAGCCATCTACGGGGCGCGTGCAGGACACGGGGTCGTCCTGATCACAACCAAAAGAGGAAAAGAGGGAAAAGCCCGGGTACAATACTCCGGCAACGTCTCCGTTCAGACCATGGCCGGTACGTATGAGATGCTTGAAGGGGCGGAGTACATGAAGGCAGCCAACGCATACGCCTACGAGAACTACCTCAAGACACAGGGACTGGGCATATACGCCGACTATATGGGAAGTACAGCAGAAAAGCCGACAGAAGTGTTCATGTATCCATACAGCGCTGAAGACATAGCCAATGCAGGGGAAAGTACAAACTGGATGAAAGAAATAAGCCGTACGGGCATAATGCAGAACCACAACGTATCCGTCAACGGTGGCACCGACAAGACCAAGTACCTCGCCTCCCTCAGCTACATGAACCAGAAGGGTGTAATCAAGAACAATGACGCTGAACGTTTCACGGCCAGGATCAACCTCGACCAGCAGATAGGCAAATACGTAAAGGCCGGCGTGACCCTCAATCTCGCCAGGAACACGTTCGACAATGTGCCCCTGGGCAACGAAACCGACCAGGACAAGGGTATCATCGGACTGGCGGTTACATGGAGCCCGCTCATCCCTGTATTCGACGAGAACGGTGAATACTCCGAAAACCCGGGAGCACTTACAAACCCGAATCCGGTATCCCTTCTGGAAATCACGGACAAGACCATAAAGGACAGGGCGCTATTGCAGGGCTACATACAGGTTGAGCCTGCCAAGGGGCTGACACTGAAAGCCAATTTCGGCATAGACAGGCAGTTCCAGAAGCGCAAATTCTACCTTCCGACAACGACCAAGTTCGGCGCAGACGTAAACGGAAAGGCGCAGATTGCCCAGAGCGACCGCAACGACTACTTGATGGACCTCACAGCAAGCTACAACGGGGATTTCGGCTACCACAACATCAACATCCTCGCCGGCTACTCATGGCAGAAGTTCAACTATGAAGAGTTCCTTGCGGGAAACCAGGACTTCTTCACCGACTCGTTCCTCTACAACAACCTCGGGGCCGGACAGTATGCCACCCCTACCGTAGGGTCCAACGCCAACACGAGTGCCCTTGCATCATATTTTGCAAGACTCAACTACTCATTCAAAGGAAGATACCTTGTCACAGCCACTGTCCGTGCTGACGGGGCCTCCAATTTCAACCCGGACTACCGCTGGGGCTTCTTCCCTTCAGTATCCCTCGGATGGAGATTCAGCGACGAGCCTTTCATGGAGAGCATAAGGTGGATATCCGACGGCAAGCTCCGCGCGAGCTGGGGACAGACAGGTAATTCCAATATCGGCAACAAGGTACAGAACCTCTATGACGTGCCCGGAGGCTTTATCGACGCCATCGGTGAAGTCGGCCACAAAGGTGCATATCCGAGCCAGATTGGCAACTCGAGGATCACATGGGAGACCACGACCGAAGTCAATGTCGGTCTCGATCTGGGACTGTTCAGAAACAGGATTTCCCTTTCCGCAGAGTACTTCTACCGCGAGATTTCAGACCTTCTGGGCTCCCGCACTCTCCCGTACTACAGCTTCATATCATCCATGGCTGCAAATATAGGCAAGACGCAGAGCCAGGGATTCGAGTTGACACTCAATACAGTAAATATCACCAACCGTGACTTCGAATGGACAAGCAACTTCACCCTTTCCCTATACAGAGACCGCTGGCTGGAAAGGGACCCGAACTGGGACCCGAGGGTATATGAGAAGGAAAACGACCCTATCAGGAGCATATACACCTATGTCAGCGACGGACTGCTCCAGGCGGGAGAGCCTGCACCTGCCCACCAGCCTGACCTGCTCCCGGGGCAGATAAAGTTCGTTGACCAGAACAATGACGGACTGCTGAATGACGAGGATGTCGTATTCCACGGTTCAAGCGACCCAGACTTCATGTTCGGATTCAACAACACCCTGCAGTGGAAGGACTTCGACTTCAATATCTATTTCTACGGGCAGGTCGGTGTATCCAGCTGGGGAAGCTACTACGACACATGGGCATACAACGGGGCCGGACTGCTTACCTACGGGGCAGCACCGGTCAGCTTCTGGAACACATGGCGGCACGACAACCAGGATGCCGCCTACCCTTCACCGTGGGGACACAGCACATACTGGGACGGAGACTACTTCCTTAAGAAAATGACATGGATACGGTGCAGGAACATCACCCTCGGATACACTGTGCCTGTTCCGAAGAACATCCTCGACAAGCTGCGTATCTATGTAGAAGTGAACAATCCTTTCTATATCGCGACCAAAGGATGGACCGGACTTGACCCGGAGACCGGCAACGGGGGAAGCTATGACTACCCTAACATCAGAAGCTTCAATATTGGAATTGACATAACATTCTAAGACATACAATCACCATGAAATATATCAGAAACATATTCATAGTCGCAGCTCTGGCGTGCCTTACCGCCGCCCTGGCCGGCTGCGAGCTCGTGTCAGAAGACTTCGGAAGCACGAACGATACCATATTCCCTGCCACAGAAGAAGATGCCGACATGCTGGTAATAGGAAGCGCATACGAAATATTCC
This sequence comes from uncultured Bacteroidales bacterium, assembly GCA_944326305.1. Lineage (GTDB taxonomy): Bacteria > Bacteroidota > Bacteroidia > Bacteroidales > UBA932 > Cryptobacteroides. Next base: position 7,566 of record CALVDL010000010.1, on the reverse strand, counting down.
GCCTGGGGCAGTGGGCCGGTTACTTCTCGGACAACACCCCTACCCTCGCCTGCGACATAGTGATACAGAAGGCAGAAGGATACTTCCCGTGGAACTGGGGCAACTACCGTGAGGACATGTGGCCGATGCAGGACATCTGGAACAACTACTACAAAAAGCTCAGCCTCCTGGAGCAGACCCAGAGGGACATCGAGGAACTGCCTTCCACCAACACCAAGGTCAGGGCCCGCCAGATAGCCGAGATGAAGCTCGCCAAAGGCTGGCTCGCATTCCAGCTATGGACCCTATATGGTCCGATTCCTCTGGTGCCGATAGAGTCGATTGAAAACCCTACCGACGAGAAGGACTTCCCGCGCGCCACAGAGGATGAGATGGAAGAATACATCGTGACCAACATTACAGAGGCCATCCCGGACCTTGAACTCAAATACTCGCACGGGGACCAGGACTACGGACGCTTCACCCAGGCCCTTGGGCACATGATCCTCCTGAGGTTCTACATGCAGAAAAGGTACTGGGACAGGGCCGAGGCCGAAGCACGCGAACTCATGGACCCGAAATACGGGTTCGACCTGGTCCCGAGATACAGGGACATATTCACCATCGCCGGAGAAGGCAATGTCGAGACCATCTGGTCCTGTGTAGCCAAGCGCGGCATCACGGACGGGACCGGAGTGTTCGTTGCCAACGGGCTACCCGGTGACTACGACTGCGGAGTGGCAGCCCAGCAGGCATGGAACGGAAACGCACTGACCTGGCAGTTCTACAACACCTTTGAGGAAGGCGACCAGAGGATAGCGGACGGCATGGTGATAGCCGACTATGTAGGGACTACAGGCATTGTACACAGCTTTGAAAACGACTATGTAAACGGGGATGAGAGCAAGCACCTCTACTGGGGGCCGGCAGCCATCAAATATGAAGTGGACCCGAATTCCACCGGATATGACAGTGACATAGACTGGATAGTTTACCGCTATGCAGACGTCCTGACACAGCTGGCCGAAGCCATAGTGAAACAGGACGGTCCTACCGACGAGGCACTTCAACTGCTGAACAGGGTCAGGACCCGTGCCGGGCTCGAGGCATACGACATGGCAGACGTATCAACCACTGAGGCCTTCATGGAGAAACTCCTGGATGAGAGGGCCAAGGAACTCTACTGGGAGAACGATTTCCGCCGTCTGGACCTTATCAGGAACGATCTCTGGAACGAAAAGATGAAGTCAAAGTGCGAATATTACAACAAAGTGGTCTATACCGGGAAAGAAGAGTTCGAACTCTTCCCTATCCCTACATCGGCAATCATCTCCAGCCACAATACCATAGTACAGAATCCGGGATACTGATTCCCGACCGTTCAACACAGCAAGCCACATGAAAAGGACACTTATTTCAATACTTTTTTCAGCACTGCCTTTTTTCGGAGTTTCTGCGTCTGCAGAAACTCCGGAGACGGCAGCCGGTACAGAAAACAGGTACCATATCAGTTTCTGGAACTACCAGCCCACAGGCCTGATTGATGAAACCAAGGCGGTCCGTGACTGGAAAGACTGCGGAATCAACCTTCCAATGACATTCGAATACGACCCCGCAAGGCATGACAAGGCAAGGATGCTCAGCCTTCTTGACAAATGCCAGGAACAGGGGATGCAGGCCATAGTATGCGATGCCAGGACCACCTACAGGAGGCTCATGGCCGTGGGGGAAAAAGAATTCCGCAAAGGGGTCAGAGAAGCCATGGAAGACTTCGGCGGCCATCCAGCTGTCTTCGGATTCCATGTAGGTGACGAGCCGGACGCCCCCGCATGGGAATATGCCGTCACGGCATTCAGGATTGTCCAGGAGGCGGGTCCGGAGCTGACGGCGTTCCTGAACATGTTCCCTTACTGGGAAGAACCTAATTTCGCCGAAGTGCTCGGATGCGACGGGACCATGGACGGATATGCGGAAAAGCTGGCCGACTTCGTACGGCGTTCCGGGGCGAAGATCATATCTTTTGACAGCTACGGCCAGTGCGCCTACTTCCAGAGGGAATATTACCAGGACATACACATGAAGTGCCTGAACATATTCAGCAGGGTGGCCAAGGAGACCGGGGCCGAGCTTTTCGTATCGCTGCTCAGCGTCGGGCACTGGGGGTACAGGGTACCTACCAGAGATGACATCAGATGGCAGCTCTTCAGTGCCATAGCGCACGGGGCGACCGGAATCCACTGGTTCCAGTTCTATGAATCACCAGGACCGTGCGGAAGCTACAGGGAAAGCCCAGTAAACCGTTACGGGGAACGTACACCTACCTATACCAGCCTCTCCGCGGAAAACAGGAACTTCATGCACCTTTTCTCCGGAAAGCTCTCCCGTTGCACTTTCGACAGTGTCTCTCACTACGGCCGCCCGTTCGGGAACTTCCCGCTGTTCGACGGCTCGCAGGAGCTCACAAGGATAGAGCCTGTCATAAACACGGACATCTCACTCGCTGTGACCAGATGGATTGACGAGGACGGGGACCCGTGCTATACAGTGACCAGCCTGGAAAGGGAGCTGCCTACGAAAATCAGAGTATTCTTCGAAGCAGAAGGCCCCCTGAAAGGAAAATATTTCGAAGGCTGGCTCTGCCCGGGGCAGATGCTCTATATCGACAAGGACGGACTATGGAACGCCTGACACGGCAGGCTATATTTTGCAGCAAACATTTCATACCATACAATGATACATCCATCGCTACTCATATCATGTGCGGCACTGTCCGCAGTGCTTCTGTCCGGATGCGGGCCCCAAAGGTCGTATATGGCTGAAAACAGCGCATACATGATCATCCCCCACCCCCAGGAGACAAAATATGCCGGAGGCTCTACCGTCATCCGCGGAAGGGTCCCGGTCGCATTCCCGGAGGAATTCGCTTCCGAGGCGTCCATGCTGCAGCAGTATCTGGAGGAGGACGCAGGTATCAGGACCGTCCTGAAAGAAGGAAGGAGGTCCGGAAAAATTGTCCTGAAAAAGGACACCGCCCTCGACAGCATACCGGGACAGTACAGGATAAAGGCCGACGGGAACATAGAAATCTCAGCCTCATCCGCGGAAGGGGTATTCTACGGGATACAGTCTCTGCGCCAGATGATTGTCAGGGACACATCCGCCGCCATCCTGGCAGTAAGGAACGGTGAGATAAACGACTGGCCGGCATTCCAGTGGAGGGCGTTCATGCTCGATGACGCCAGGAATTTCAGAGGGATGAAGAATGTAAAGCTGTTCCTGGACGAGATGGCCCGGGTCAAGATGAATGTTTTCCACTGGCATCTGACCGACGACCAGGGCTGGCGCATCGAAATCAGGAAATATCCGCTTCTTACTGAAATAGGAGGGAAACGGGATTCCACCCATATCGGGGGCTGGAACAGCCAGGAATATGATCCGAACCCGCAGGAAGGGTACTACACCCAGGACCAGATCCGGGAAGTGGTCGCTTACGCCAGACAGAGACACATAACCGTAATGCCTGAAATAGAGATGCCGGGACACTCAAGTGCGGCGATAGCTGCCTATCCGTGGCTCGGCACTATCGGGAAACCTTTCAAGACGCCTTGCCGCTTCGGCTATGCAGCCGACCTGTTCAACGTGACGGACCCGAAGGTCATCTCTTTCCTGCAGGACGTGCTGGATGAAGTGATGGAACTTTTCCCGAGCCAGGTTATACATATCGGCGGGGATGAAGTGAGTTTCGATATGTGGAGGCAGTCCTCCGACGTGAAGAAATACATGAAAGAGCACGACATCAAGACACTGTCCGACTTCCAGCTGTATTTCACGAACAGGATGTCCGACTATATCGCCTCGAAAGGAAGGAAAATGATGGGATGGAGCGACATAGGAGGTAACCCTCATGACAACACAGCCGGAGTCGCGGACAGCGGCACCAGCCTTGCGGAAGGCTCTGTAATCCAGTTCTGGATGGGAGACCTGGCACAGATCGAAGATGCGGCAGCACGGGGATATGACGTGGTGAATTCCTATAATATGCGTACATACCTGGACTACAATTACGAGTGGATACCGCTCAAGAACTCATACGATTTCTATCCGGTTCCGGACAATTTTCCGAAAGAACTCGAAGACAGGATAATCGGCTTCGGATGCCAGCTCTGGACAGAATGGATCATGACAGACGAAAAAATGTTCTACCAGGCTTTCCCGAGATTCGTCGCTCTCTCCGAGGCGGGATGGACCGAACCGGAAAACAAGGACTACCGCAGATTCCTGGAAGGGCCGCTGCCGAAACTCCTGAAAATCTGGGACTCAAAGGGAATAACGTATGCTCCGCTTGAAGAAACGGGAGAATAACTGGCCAGATGGCATATACCGATAAAGAAGGCATTTACAATAATTGATGAATAAAATACTGTTTACACTCGTGCTGGCCTCAGTAATGGGGCCGGCATGTGTTTCCGCACAGGAATACATAAACAACAGACCTCCGCTTGCACAGAAGGAATATATGGAACTCCCGCTCGGAAGTATCAGGGCGGAAGGATGGCTCAAAGAGCAGCTGATGCGTGCCAGGGATGGAATGACCGGACACATGGACAGTATCTATACTTCTGTCATGGGGCCCGGCAATGCCTGGCTCGGAGGTGAAGGCGATGCCTGGGAAAGGGGGCCGTACTGGGTAGACGGCCTTCTGCCTCTGGCCTATATTCTGGATGACAAGGAACTGAAAGACAAGGTACAGCCATGGATAGAGTATACTCTGGCATCCCTGAAACCTGACGGCTATTTCGGGCCAGACACAGACAGGCCGGACAAGGACGGTATGCAAAGAGGACTGTCGCATGACTGGTGGCCCAAGATGGTAATGCTGAAAGTACTGCAGCAGTACTACTCTGCCACTGGAGACGAACGGGTGCCGGACCTGATGACCCGTTACTTCCGCTACCAGCTGGAACATCTGCCCGAGACCCCTCTTGACCACTGGACGGATTGGGCCAGAGAAAGAGGAGGTGAAAACCTGATGATGGTCCACTGGCTGTACAATATCACCGGAGAGAGCTTTCTCCTTGACCTTGCAAAGCTGATACACAGCCAGACGCGCGACTGGACAGGGGAATTCCTTTACTCAGATGCAGTTTCACGGCAACACTCATACCACTGCGTGAACCTGGCCATGGGATTCAAAGAACCGGTAATCTGGTACCAGCAGTCAAGGAATCCGGAGCATCTGCAGGCAGTATACAAAGCCGTGGAAAAGATGAGACACAGCACCGCTCTGCCGACAGGACTTTGGGCAGGAGACGAAATGATGCGCTTCGGGCGTCCGACAGCCGGCTCGGAACTGTGTACCGCAGTGGAAATGATGTTCTCTCTCGAAAAGATCATCGGAATAACAGGAGACATGAGATGGGCCGACCATCTTGAAAGGATAGCATACAATGTGCTCCCGACCCAGATAACGGACGACTATTCTGCACGCCAGTACTACTCACAAATCAACCAGATCAGCGTCACCCGCCAGTGGAGGGATTTCGTTTCTCCGTATGAAGACACTCCCCTGCTGTTCGGCCCGCTGACCGGATATCCGTGCTGCTCGTCAAATATGCACCAGGGATGGCCGAAACTTGTTCAGCATCTGTGGTTTGCTACCGAAGACAATGGCATTGCCGCACTGGTATTCGGTCCTTCCTCTGTGACAGCCAGGGTAACTGACGGAACACAGGTCCGGATTGAGGAAAAGACATCTTATCCGTTCGGGGAAACGGTAGAATTCCTGTTTTCATTTACAGACAAGGCGACAAGGGAAGCCTGGTTCCCGTTCCATGTACGTGTCCCCGGCTGGTGCAGGAATCCCGTGTTCAGGATCAACGGAAAGGAAATAAATGCCGGCGCAGCAGCAGGAGGGATTGTGAAAATCTGCCGGACCTGGAAAAAGGACGATGTCCTTTCCGTGGAGTTCCCTATGGAAGTAAGCATCAGCAGATGGTATGACGAAGGAGCTGTAGTCGAGCGCGGTCCGCTTATCTACGCATTGAAAATGGATGAAAAATGGACCAGAAAGGAATTCGGATCTGAAAAGAAGGAATTCGGCGACTGGTATTATGAAGTTACATCCGACTCACCATGGAACTATGGTTTCGTACATGCAGAGCTTGCTCCAGAAAATCTCGCGGAGACTTTCTCCGTAGAGAAATCTGACAGTACCGTCGCCTATCCGTGGAATCCCGAAAACGCACCGGTAACCATCAAGGCAAAAGCAAGGAAAGTCAGGAACTGGAAGGAAGTCAACGGTTCTGCCGGGCCTGTCGCCTACTTCGCGCAGATGCCGGGCAATTTCGGGCCGGAAGAGACAGTCGAACTCATCCCGTTCGGCTGCACTACCTTGAGAATAGCCGAATTCCCGGTAAGCAACCAATAATAATCATATAAACACACTATAAAAATGAACTTATTACATAGGGCGGCAGCCACTGCCGCTGCAATTTTTACATTGGCATACGCATCAGCGGAAGAACTGCCACGGGCGGAATACCCGAGGCCGCAGTTCGAGAGACAGGAATGGATCAACCTCAACGGAACATGGGATTTCGAATTCGATTTCGGGAAATCCGGTATGGACCGGGAACTTTTCAAGGCAGGAAGCCTCAGTCAGGAAATTACCGTGCCTTTCTGTCCTGAGAGCGAACTGTCCGGCATTGGGCACACCGATTTTATCAACTGCGTATGGTACCGCAGGGACATCAGCATCCCTGAAGAGTGGAACGGAAAGAATATCTATCTGAATTTCGGAGCTGTCGACTACGCGGCAGAGATTTTCATCGACGGGATTCTCGCCGGGAGACACTACGGAGGCTCTTCATCCTTCTCCATAGACCTTACGGGACATGTAGAAGCGGGAAAGACACATAATCTGGTCATCAGGGTCGAGGACAACCAGCGTTCCGGAGAACAATCCGTAGGAAAACAGTGCAGCACATTCAATTCCGCCGGATGCTTCTACACCCGCACTACCGGTATCTGGCAGACCGTGTGGATGGAAGCCGTGGACAGACACGGGCTCAAAAGAGTGACCATGCGTCCGGACATCGACCAGAGCCAGCTGGTGGTCATGCCGGAGTTTTATTCAGAGTCGGACTGTACGCTGGAAGTGGCTGTAAAAGACAACGGGAAGACAGTGGCGCGGAAGTCCGTGCCATGCTCCAACCACGCCTGCATCGTGCTCCCTCTGAAGAAAATGAAACTGTGGTCTCCGGAAGACCCGTTCCTGTATGACGTAGATTTCCATGTGAAAGATGCGGACGGGAACGAACTCGACCATGTGAAATCATACGCAGGGATGAGGAAAATCCATATTGCGGACGGGAAAGTGTACCTGAACAACAGGGAATACTTCCAGCGTCTGGTCCTGGACCAGGGTTTCTACCCTGACGGGATATGGACAGCACCTTCGGACGAGGCTCTCAGGCATGACATAGAGCTTGCCAAGGCGGCCGGGTTCAACTGCTGCTGTCGAAAAAGTAGACACGGGAGGGTAGAAAAAGATTGAAAGTTGTAACTTTGGTAATCATTGGAAGTCGC
>CALVDL010000009.1 GCA_944326305.1 uncultured Bacteroidales bacterium | reverse complement strand
GTCCCAACAGGGCTTGAACCTGTGACCCCCTGATTATGAGTCAGGTGCTACTAACCAACTGAGCTATGGGACCTTTTTTCGTTTCTTTTTGGCGATAATTTCGTCAGTCGGCGTATCGTCGGTCGGTCATTTACCGGAGTAAACTCCCTCCTTCCTCACTTGACTTCCTTATTCTCACCAAAAATAAACTTCAAAAATATGTTCTTTTGAAGGAACAATGACATCTTCGTTTGTTGGCAGCCTTTTACCGGAGTAAATTTCTTCCATCCTCACTCGGAGCCTTGTTCTAAGCAAAAACAAACTTCTATATTTTCTATAAAAAGAGCTTAATTTTACAGACCTGCCAGGCGCTGACCGGACAGGTCTGCAAATATAGTAACTATTTTCCGAACTGTAAAATATTTTTTCAGTTCAGGAAGACGGACGGATAAGCTCTCAGACTTTGATCTCGACTTCTACACCGCTCGGAAGCTCAAGCTTCATCAGGGCATCAACAGTCTTCTGTGTAGACTCGTAGATGTCAAGCAGGCGGCAGTAAGAGTTAAGCTCGAACTGCTCGCGAGACTTCTTGTTCACGAAAGTGGAGCGGTTCACAGTAAAGATCTTCTTGTCGGTAGGAAGCGGAATAGGACCATTCACGCGAGCTCCTGTAGAAGACACTGTATCAACGATCTTCTTGGCAGACTTGTCCACCAGCATATGATCGAATGATTTGAGTTTTATTCTTATTTTCTGGCTCATAATTAAATTCTTTTAGTACTTGATTATTCGTCCTCATCCACATTCTTGTAACCGCTCTTCTCGATAACTTCCTTGGCGATGTTAGCAGGAACCTCGGCATAGTGGTCGAAAGTCATTGTGCTGGTAGCGCGGCCTGAAGATATCGTCCTGAGGATAGTCACATAACCGAACTGCTCTGCAAGAGGGACAAAAGCCTTGACGATCCTGGCCCCGCCTGTAGTGGCGTCCATCGCATTGATCTGTCCCCTGCGACGGTTGAGGTCGCCCACGATATCACCCATATAGTCCTCCGGAGTAACGACTTCGAGAGACATTATAGGCTCGAGGAGCACCGGCTTTGCCTTAGGGCATGCATGACGGAATGCCTGACGCGCGCAGATCTCGAATGAAAGCTGGTCTGAATCGACAGGGTGGAAAGATCCGTCCTTCAGGGTGACTTTCAGTGACTGCACCTCGTAGCCGGCAAGTACACCGTTGGCCATAGCGGACTTGAATCCTTTCTCGACAGAAGGGATGAACTCCTTAGGCACGTTACCGCCCTTGACTTCATCAACGAACTGGAGCCCCGTAGTACCTTCGTCTGCAGGTCCGATCTCGACGATGATATCGGCGAACTTACCGCGGCCGCCGGTCTGCTTCTTGAAGACCTCACGGTGCTGTACAGTGGCTGTGATGGCCTCCTTGTAGTTGACCTGAGGCGCACCCTGGTTGATCTCCACACCGAACTCACGGCGCAGGCGGTCAACAATGATGTCAAGGTGGAGCTCACCCATACCGCTGATGACAGTCTGTCCAGTCTCGTGGTCTGTCTTGACTGTGAATGTAGGGTCCTCTTCGGCAAGCTTTGCAAGGGCAAGCCCGAGCTTGTCGAGGTCCTTCTGGGTCTTCGGTTCAACGGCAAGACCGATCACAGGATCAGGGAACTCCATGGACTCGAGTGTGATAGGATGGCTGTCGACACAGATCGTATCTCCTGTACGGAGATCCTTGAATCCTACAGCTGCACAGATGTCTCCGGCCTCCACGAATTCGATAGGATTCTGCTTGTTGGAGTGCATCTGATAAAGACGTGCAACACGCTCTTTCTTGTCGGACCTTGTATTAAGTACATAAGAACCTGCATCCAGGCGTCCTGAATATGCCCTCATGAACGCAAGACGGCCTACGAACGGATCGGTAGCGATTTTGAACACAAGTGCGCAGAATGGCTCCTTTGCATCCGGCTTACGTTCTTCCTCTTCGCCTGTCTTAGGGTTTGTCCCCTTTACGGCTCCCTTGTCGAGCGGAGAAGGCAGATAACGCATCACAGCGTCAAGAAGGAACTGTACACCCTTGTTCTTGAATGAAGAACCGCAGCATGCAGGAACTATTGACATGTCTATGGTAGCCTTTCTGAGAGCCGCGATGATCTCGTCCTCTGAAATGGAGTCCGGATCCTCGAAGAATTTCTCCATGAGGGACTCGTCATACTCGGCAGCAGCCTCGACAAGCTTCTCCCTCCATGTGGCCACTTCATCCGCCATTTCGGCAGGGACATCCGTAACCTTGTAATTCACAAGTTCCTCGCCGCCGTCGTATATGATTGCCTTGTTTGCAATGAGGTCAACAATGCCCTGGAACTTGTCCTCCGCCCCTATAGGGAGGCAGATAGGGACTGCGCGTGCACCGAGCTTTTCTTTTATCTCGTCCACTACAGCGAGGAAGTCAGCTCCGACACGGTCCATCTTGTTGACATAAGCGATCTTCGGCACTCCGTACTTGTCAGCCTGGCGCCATACCGTCTCAGACTGAGGCTGTACTCTGCCCACTGCACAGAAAGTGGCTACAGTACCGTCAAGCACACGCAGTGAACGCTCCACCTCCACGGTGAAGTCAACGTGGCCCGGAGTATCGATCAGGTTAATCTGATAAGTATCCCCCTTATAATGCCAGAATGCAGTGGTGGCGGCTGATGTGATGGTGATACCGCGCTCCTGCTCCTGGACCATCCAGTCCATTGTGGCAGCACCTTCATGAACTTCTCCGATCTTGTGGGTCTTTCCAGTATAGTAAAGGATACGCTCTGAAGTTGTTGTCTTTCCGGCATCGATGTGGGCCATGATGCCGATGTTTCTGGTGAATTTAAGATCTCTTGCCATTGTGTATCTCCTTGGGGATTAGAAACGGAAATGTGCAAATGCCTTGTTGGCCTCCGCCATTCTGTGCATATCTTCTTTTCTCTTGAATGCAGCACCCTCGCAGTTGTATGCGGCGATGATCTCTGCACAAAGTTTTTCTGCCATGGAGTGGCCGGAACGCTTGCGTGCGAAGTTGATAAGGTTCTTCATTGAAAGCGAAATCTTTCTCTCCGGACGCACCTCTGTAGGCACCTGGAAGTTAGCTCCACCGACCCTGCGGCTCTTCACCTCGACCTGAGGTGTGACATTCTCAAGAGCTTTCCTCCATATATCTAGAGGAGCCTTGTCAGAATCTTTCATCTTCTCGCCTACCATGTCGATGGCATCGTAAAAAATAGAATACGCGATACTCTTCTTTCCCTGGAGCATAAGGTTATTCACGAAACGTGTAACCATTACATCATTGAATTTGGGATCAGGAAGTAGAATCCTCTTCTTAGGCTTCGATTTTCTCATTTTTAGTGAAAATTAAAGGTGATAAATTAATAATTACTTCTTAGCGGCGGTCTTCTTCGGCCTCTTGGCTCCGTAGAGGGAACGTGACTGTGTCCTGCCCTCGACGCCAGCGGTATCCAAAGCGCCCCTAAGGATGTGGTAACGTACACCAGGAAGGTCCTTCACACGGCCGCCTCTCACGAGTACGATTGAGTGCTCCTGAAGGTTGTGTCCTTCGCCAGGTATGTACGCGTTGACCTCTTTGGAGTTGGTAAGACGTACACGGGCAACCTTACGCATTGCTGAGTTAGGTTTCTTAGGCGTGGTTGTATACACACGCACGCATACGCCCCTTCTCTGAGGGCAAGCATCCAACGCGCGAGATTTGCTCTTCTCGACGATAACCTCGCGTCCTTTGCGAACTAATTGTTGAATTGTTGGCATAAATGATTGTAAATCTTAAATTTATGTTCAAGTCCCAATATTTTGGGCCTGCAAAGATACGAATAAATATTTAAAAAACAAGCGCTGCGACAAATGCCGCAGCGCTGAAAATCAAACAGAAGGCTTATTCCTGACCCATATATCTGTCCGGACACATGTTGCTGCCTCACGACACGACTATACCGCCGGGACACATTTTGCACAGTAATTTTGCCATGAAGAAATATTGTCTTATTTTTATAGGCTGTAAGAAGCTGTTTTATTTTTGTCATATAATTGGAAATGGCTGAAACGGATTCCAAATTAAAAAAAATACCACAATGAACAGATTCATTTTGGCGGCAGCCTCTGCCGCATGCGCCTTGTGCGCGACAGTTTCATGTACTGAAGGATTCAGTACAAAGACCATAGGGTCATCAGACAAGTATGCACTTGCAGAAGGAGGGACAGACTCGCTTGAAATAGACATACAGGTGGAATATCCGGTATCAGGGCTGACACAGCCAGCAATGGACAACGTCACCAAAACCTTGACAACCAGCCTGTTCGGGGACCAGTATGCAGCCATGCCCGTGGAGAAAGCCATGGAAGCCTACATCAAAGAAAATGTGGACGAGTACCGCAAGGCAAATCTCCCGCTTCTCGAAGCTTCCGAGGGAATGCCGCACGCTTCCCTCAGCTGGTCCGACTACATCACAGGGGCCGTCGCCGGAAGCCACAGGGACATACTGTCCTATACCATGACAAAGTATACATACACCGGAGGAGCGCACGGAATGACATCCGAGACCGCGCTGAATTTCGACATGAAGACAGGGTCGCTGCTCACTGAGGGGGATTTCTTCAAGGAAGGCTACAAGGAAAAGCTTCCTGCCCTGCTGTCCGGGCATCTGGCATCATCGCTGGAGAATCCGGCTGACACCTCGATGCTTTTCACACGCGAAATCGGGCCGAACGGCAACTTCATGGTCTCCCCTGAAGGAGTCACCTATATATACAACCAGTATGAGATCGGGCCTTATGTCATGGGGGCCATCCGGGTGACAGTGCCTTGGGACGAACTGGAAGGGCTCATTGAGGAATGACCCCGGATTCCCGGACTTCAGAAAAAACGACAGAACAGAACATGAATCCAGAAACAATGAAACGTACTTTCACCATTCTGATTGCCGCGTATGCGGCAATTTCATTGTCTGCACAGCAGACACCCGGTTATGAAATGGCCGAAAGGTTCTCGGCAAAGAAAGTGTCGCAGATGGTACACTCCACAAGGATAGACCCGAACTGGTTCCAGGACTCCGACAGGTTCTGGTACAAGTGGGAGGACTCCGAAGGGACACAATATTATATAGTGGACGCAAAGACGGGACGCAAGACCCCGGTCTTCGACATGGACAAGCTTGCCATGCAGCTCACAGAGGCTGTCAGGGACCCGTTCGACGCCCGGCACATTCCTATCAGGAACCTGGAACTGAAGGACGACAAGGCGTTCACTTTCGAGATCGGAAGCACGCTGGAAGAGAAGGACTCCCTGCGGATAAAACGGTGGGGAGACAAGAAGGTGTTCAGCTTCTCATACGACATAGCGTCCGGGGAGCTCACCGACATCACTGGCCAGGAGGAGGAGCAGAAATACCCTTCATGGGTGAACGTATCCCCTGACGGGAAGATAGGCATCTTCGCAAAGAACGCCAACCTCTACTGGATGGATACCGAGAATATGGCCAAGGCGGCCAGGGACGAGAAGGACAGCACCATCGTGGAGCACCGGATCACCTCTGACGGCACCAGGGAGTTCGGATGGGGAGCCGACAGCTACAACGGCTGGGCATGGCAGGACAGCACCAAGAGATATTTCCCATACTATCTCGTATGGTCCCCGGACTCAAGGCACTTCGCCACAATAAAATTCGACATGAGCGACGTCAAGGAGCTCTGGGTGATAAACTCCCTGAGCAGCCCGCGCCCTACCCTGAAGACCTACAAGTACCAGATGCCGGGAGAGCCCGGGCCGAAGGAGCTCCTGTATGTCTTCTCCACGGAGGACATGAGCAGCCGGTACATAAGGACAGTGGCGTTCAAGGACCAGAGCACGGGGTTCGAGACAGCCCCAAGGACAACGGCGGACAGGTACAAGGACTACAATTCAAACGTATGGCTCGGGGACAATGACGGCTTCTACTACAACCGCATAAGCCGTGACCTCAAGAGGTACGACATCTGCCGGGTGGACATAGACAGCGACTCCACAAGGACTGTGATCTCTGAAAGGATGAACACCTATATAGAATACAGGCCGCTCAGGCTTGTGAACGAAGGCCGGCAGATGATCCACTGGTCAGAGCGCAACGGCTGGGCAAACCTCTACCTCTACAACGCGGACGGCACCCTGGCAGGCACCATAGTCGAGGGGCCTTTCCATGTGGAGAACGTGCTGGCTGTCAATGATGCAGAGGACTACATCATCTTCAGCGCCTGCGGATACGACAAGGCAGAGAACCCGTATCAGATGCACACTTTCAGGGTGAATTTCGACGGCAGCGGACTCAAGCAGCTGGACATGAAAGACATGGACGTGTGGGCCTCGGCAGACGACAACGGCAGGTACCTCGTCTGCAACTACTCCCGCGTGGACGCGGCACCTGCATCCGCACTTTATTCGGCAGCCGGGACAAAACTGGCAGACCTGGAGAAAGCGGACCTGTCGCAGCTCTTCGCGGCGGGATACAAGATGCCCGAAAGGTTCACAGTCAAGGCCGCTGACGGTGTCACAGACCTGTACGGGGTGATGTACAAGCCTTTCGACTTCGATTCCACAAAGGTATACCCTATAATAGAATACGTCTATCCGGGGCCTCAGGTAGAGGCGAACAACATATCATGGAGCTCCAACATGACACGCACCGACAGGCTCGCACAAATGGGCTTCATCGTAATCACGGTCGGGAACCGCGGAGGGCATCCTAACAGGTCCAAATGGTACCACAACTACGGCTACGGCAACCTGCGCGACTATGGCCTCGAGGACCAGAAGACCGCTGTACAGAGGCTTGCAGCCAAGTACCCGTGGATAGACGGGACACGGGTGGGTATCCACGGCCATTCCGGCGGAGGGTTCATGTCCACCGCCGCCATCCTCACCTACCCCGACTTCTACAAGGTGGCGGTATCATGCGCAGGGAACCACGACAACAGAATCTACAACCGCTGGTGGAGCGAACAGCATCACGGCATAATGGAGAAGGTCAGCGAGCAGGGGGACACATCTTTTGTCTACAAGATAGACACCAATCCCGAGATAGCAAAGGACCTGAAAGGGCATCTCCTCCTGGTGCACGGGGATATCGACGACAACGTGCATCCGGCAAACACCATCCGCGTCGTCAACGCCCTCATCCGTGCGAACAAACGTTTCGACATGCTCATCCTTCCGGGGCAGAAGCACGGTTTCGGGGACATGAACGAATACTTCTTCTGGAGGATGGCGGACTATTTCAGCCAGCATCTCCTCGGAGAGAGCCAGAGGGACAGCACTGACATCGTGCAGATGAACAATGACTGAATGAAAGAGCGGCAGCCCGACCGGGCTGCCGCTCCTAATTTATATATGTACTTCCGGACTATTCGCGAATAGCGGCAATGCCCGGAAGCTCCTTGCCCTCGAGATATTCGAGCATGGCACCGCCACCGGTTGATACATAGCTTACCTTCTTTGCATAGCCCATCTGTGTAACGGCTGCGACAGAGTCACCTCCGCCGATGAGGGTGAAGGCCCCGTTCTCCGTAGCCTTTGCAAGCATCTCGGCCACACGGTTGGTGCCTTTTGCAAATGAAGGGATCTCAAACACACCCACAGGCCCGTTCCAGAGGATGGTCTTTGACTTCATGATTACATCCTCCCATGCTGCAAGGGTGCTAGGGGCCGCATCTACGCCCTCCCATCCGTCAGGAATGTCGGAGTTACTGCATATCTTGGTGTTGGCTCCCTCCGCAAATGCATCGGCGATAACAACCTCCTTTGAAAGATAAAGCTTCACACCCTTTTCCTCGGCCTTCTTCAGAGTGTCGAGAGCAAGCTGCTGCTGGTCATCCTCGCAAAGTGAGTTACCGATCTTTCCGCCCTGTGCCTTCACGAAGGTATATACCATACCGCCGCCGATGATCATGTTGTCCACTACATCGAAAAGATGCTCGATAATACCGATCTTCGAAGACACCTTGGCTCCTCCGATGATTGCGGTCACCGGACGCTCAGGGTCATTTACCACTCTTTCAAGAGCCTTGATCTCACCCTCCATCAGGTAGCCGAACATCTTGTCGTTAGGGAAGAACTTGGCAATCAGAGCTGTAGAGGCATGCGCACGGTGAGCTGTACCGAACGCGTCGTTGACATAGCAGTCTCCGTATGAAGCGAGTTTCTCCACGAATTTCTTCTGGCTCTCCTTCACGGCTGCCTTGGCAGCCTTCTTCTCGTCGTCAGTAGCGTCCTCAGCAAGTCCTCTCGGCTTGCCTTCCTCCTCTGCATAGAAACGCAGGTTCTCCAGGACGAGGACCTCACCAGGCTTGAGAGCCGCAACCTGCTCGTCCGCCTTCATGCAGTCGTCAGCGAACTTCACAGTCACTCCGAGAAGCTCCTGCACGCGGCCGAGGATGTGCTTGAGAGAGAATTTCTCAGTCACGCCCTTAGGACGGCCCAGATGCGACATGATGATTACGGAACCGCCTTTTTCAAGGATTTTCTTGAGTGTAGGGACAGCTGCCCTTATGCGGGTGTCGTCTGTAATTTCGAACTTCTCGTTAAGAGGAACGTTGAAGTCAACCCTGACAAGAGCTTTCTTGCCAGAAAAATCGTAAGTATCAATACTCTGCTGCATAATGATATGTAATTAAAAGTTTTTCTTGCAACATGCATCGGGAAACAGGGGAATGCTTTCACGACACACCGGACAAAGGTACGCAAATTTTTTAGTTTCGATACCTTTTCTGATTATATCTCCTTGCATTTACCCTGATTTTATTACCTTTGCGGCACTGAACTTCATACTTGCATAGGATATGACAATAGAATCCCCCGGCAAATTCTGGAAAGACTATGAACTGCTCGACTCCGGCAACTTTGAAAAACTTGAAAGGTTCGGACAGTACATCATGGCCCGCCCCGAGCCGAAGGCACTGTGGGACAAGACCATGAGCGACACAGAGTGGAACAGGCTCATACACACGAGGTTCAAGACCGGTGCAGGCTTCGGGAAAGCCGGAAAGGAAGACAGCGGCACGTGGGAGAAGGCAAAGAAGATGGCCGACCAGTGGGTGATACGGTACAGCGGCGCCCAGGAAGGTCTGGACTTCAGGCTAAGGCTCGGCCTCACTTCATTCAAGCATGTGGGGGTCTTCCCTGAGCAGTCGAGCAACTGGGAATACATATACTGCCGCACAAAACTTCTGTCGGACAAGGCCGCATCTGAAGGGAAGCCAAAGCCCAAAGTGCTGAACCTTTTTGCATATACAGGGGCTGCATCACTCGCCGCCAAGGCCGCCGGAGCCGATGTCACCCACCTCGACTCGGTCCGCCAGGTCGTCACATGGGCCCGCGAGAACATGGAGCTCAGCCGTCTGGACAATATCCGCTGGGTAGTGGAGGACGCACTGAAATTCGCCCGCAGGGAAGCCAAAAGGGGGAATATCTACCAGGGAATCATCCTTGACCCGCCAGCCTACGGGCACGGCCCGGACGGGGAAAAATGGAAACTGGACGAATGCCTGTACGATATCATGAAATGCGTAGCATCGATTCTTGCCCCTCAGGACAGCTTCATGGTTCTCAACCTTTACTCGAACGGCTATTCGGCTGTCCTGGGGGAAACTGTCGTAAAGCAGGCTTTCGGTATAGGACAGCCTGAAGGCGGCGATGCTTCCGGAAGCCGGACGGCCGAAACAGACTGCGGGGAACTCGTCCTGCAGGACAGTTTCGGAAAAAACCTTCCTCTGAGCATATTTGTCAGGCTCAGCAGATAATCGGAGACAGTCAAAAAGAAACACGATATTACGGAAAAAGGGACCTTGACGGTCCCTTTTTCCGTGGAGAATACGAGAGTCGAACTCGTGACCTCTTGCATGCCATGCAAGCGCTCTAGCCAACTGAGCTAATCCCCCATTGCGGATGCAAAGATAATCCAATTTCTGCAAATCCGCCCGATTTTGTCGCAAATTTATCCGAAAAATCAGTTTTACTGCTCCGCTTCAATATAGAAAACCGCACTGGAGTACACTTTTTCCATATTGAGGTTAAGCCCGTGACTGGCCAGATATGACCCTGTAAAAGTCCTGCCGTTACCCCAGAAACATGATTTTCCGACATTAAGCTCGGAAATGCGGTATTTCTTTTCCGGATCAAGGCCCGTCAGTCTGAAAAGAGGCCTCTGGGTCCTTCCCATATATTTTATCGTATAGGCGAAGAACACAGCCCTGGACTTGTCCTCGCTGACATACATAAGGGCATAGCAGTCATCCTTATACGGGTTCCCCATCCTGTACAGGTCTCCGTAATATACAAGATCCCGGTATTGCTTGTATGAGCCGATGGCTTTCCTTGCGAAATCCTTCTCCTCATCGGTCATATCCGACGGCTGCAGCTCCATCCCCAGACGCCCGGAACATGCTACGTCAAAACGGAACTTGAGCGGAGTGATATTCCCTGTCTGATGGTTGGGAACGGCGCTGACATGGCTTCCGCACACGACCGCAGGATAGATGAGATTCGTGCCGTACTGGATGAATACGCGCGTAAGGGCCTCGGTGTTGTCGGATGTCCAGGCTTCATTGCAATAGCGGAGCGCCCCGTAGTCCATCCGCCCGCCCCCGCTGGCGCATGACTGTATGATCACGTCAGGATATTTCTCCCTGATGCGCCTGTAGACGGAATACAGGCCCTGGGTATAGTCGAACCAGAAGCCGGAGTTATCCTTCAGGTATGCGGAACCTGCGCTTTCGACATGCCGGTTGCAGTCCCATTTGATGTAATCGATGCCATCGGCAAGCTGCATTGTAGAGTCGAACACCCCGAAGACGAAGTCCTGGACCTCCGGATTGCACAGATCCAGCAGCCACTGGCGGCGGATGGTCGTAACTTCCCTGCCGTCCTCCTTGACTATCCAGTCCGGATGATCTTTCGCCAGATGACTCTCCGGACTGACCATTTCAGGCTCGATCCATATTCCGAATTTCAGTCCTTTGGAATGGGCATAGTCAGCTATGACCCCTACGCCGTTCGGCAGTTTCACCGGATCCACCTGCCAGTCCCCCAGCCCCTGGTCCGAATCATTGCGGGGATAATCCTTTCCGCCGAACCACCCGTCATCGAGGACGAACATCTCAAGGCCCATGGAAGCAGCATTGTCTATGATTCCCTTGAGGATGTCTTCATTGAAATCGAAATAGGTCCCTTCCCAGTTGTTCAGGAGAGAAGGGGCGACAGATGACGGATCGTACAGGCAGTACTTCCTGGCCCATGAATGAAGGTTTCTGGAAGCCTGGCCGGCCCCTCTGCAGCTGTAGGTATATATCATATCTGGAGTATGGAGTGTCTTGCCCTTGTCCAGGCTGTAGGCGGCCCCGTCAGGACAGACGCCGGATATTACCGACAGCCGGTTAGTTTCATCCACCTGAAAATCGATACTGTAATTCCCCGACCACACCAGAGCTCCGGCAATGACCTCACCGTACTCCTCACTGAATGTCTCCGTATTGAGACTCAGCATGAACGAAGGGTTCTCCGTGTGGGTCGTCCTCACCCCCTTGATGCTGCGTATCGACTTGATCCCGTGGGTAAGGAGTTCGCTCTCGAGTTGCATTTCGCGTGCCCATGCGCCATAGAAATGGGTCAGGAGATACTCGGAAGCGTCCAGGACAATCCCCGAAGAATAGTAGCTCTCCAGCCGGACCGGCCTGTTCCCTCCGTTTGTAATCTCCGCATGGGAAACGATGACATCCTCGTCGTAATAGGCATCATAATACAGCTCCACTCCGATACCTGTCTTGCTGTCCCTGAGGCTGAGCACCGTCCTGGTGATATCATCCGACAGGGCCGAAACCGTATGCCCGGCATATGTCAACTCGGTGTTTATATCTCCGGTATGGTACTTCACCGCCAGGGCGCTCTGATTGAAATGCCGTCCTCCACGGGCCGGATAAGCGGGAGGTTCTGTCCCGTAATCCCACCTGCGGTAGCTCTTATACCCGATTACCTGCTCCGGATCATCGAATCTGGCCCCGTAATGGAAAAATGAAACTTCGCCATCCGGATGTACATACAGCACCATTTGGCTTCCCGCCGTTTCTATGGAAACGGTTTCAGCCTTGTCGCCGGCGCTGGCGGCAAGGCTGAAAAACAATAATGCAAAAGGTAAAAATCCCTTCATAAACTGTAAATTTCAATGTCCGTCCGCAAATTTAAAAATTTCGACGGACTTGCCGCATGCTTTTTCATTTGATGACTATGTCGTCGAGGAAAAAGCGGCAGGACTTTGCATGGTCGGCTGAAATCCTGACTTTTGTCTGCGCCGTAGCCCCTGAAATCTTCACTGTATAGGTTCCCCACACAAGAGGCTCCAGGGCAGACAGGTCGGCCACGCCGCCTTCCGTAATTTCGCCTGCCCCGCTGACCGTAATATCCAACGATACATTCTTGTCAATGCAGTCTGCCGGATCAGTACCCGGTTTCTTGTTCCACTCATAGAAAGGAGCGGCCTTGAATGTAACCGTAATATCCTGTGTTCCGGAAATCCTGTCAAGAGCAGGAGTCTCAAGGTATCCTGCAGCATTTGCCCCGCCAAGCTTCGGCACACCTATACTTCCGTAAACGGCATTGCCGGCCCATCCGTCAAGGACATTGCTGTTTTTCCTGAATGCGGCCGAGAATGTCGCGAAATACGAACCTGTCGTAGTATTTACTCCTTTGAACTCGTCCGCAGGCACGTCCAAAGACTCGGCCTGCTTGCTCGCATTGTCGTTCGGTCTGAACCCATATCCTCCGTAAAAATAGTCGGCAGCCCATATGAACCCGTCGAAATGCTCCTCGAGAACAGCCTCCGGATCCGGGGTCCTCGCAGGAGAAGTGGTTACGCCGAGTTCCGCCCAGTCCGATGCGATCTTTGCCGATTCATCGGCGGACTTCGCCCTTATTCTGAATTTGTATTCCGTTGAAGGGTCAAGGCCCCCGAAAGCTATCACATTGTAGAACTTGCTGATATTGGAAGCTCCTGTCAATGTCGCGGTAGTCACGGCATTCATTACGGTACCGTCCGGAGCTACCAGTTCGAAATCATATGTCTGGTCGAAATACTCGTCCGAAGGTATCTCGTCCCAGCCCACGGTCACATGGCAGCCGGACACATTCTTGACTACAAGCCCTTCAGGCTTGGCGACCTGAGGCAGCATCGTTACCGTTATGGTCTTGGACACAGTGGCGGAACTGCCGTTGGCATCGGTAAGCGTAAGGGTAATGGTCTTGTCTCCTCCCGTAGAGTATGTTACCGTCTCGGTGTATTCCGACCCTGTCATTCCATCTCCGAAATCCCATGAATAGACATAGGGGAAACGCCCGCCTTTAATGTCGACCGTTACGGTAAACGGTACATTCCTGACCACAGCCGGAGTCGAGAGCTTGAAGTCGAGAGTAATAGGGTGAAGATACTCCTGCTCCTTGTTGCATCCTGCCAGTAAGGCGGCAAGGGCAAGTATGGCAAATAAAATCTTTTTCATAAATCTGTCTGTTACAAGAATTGGTGTTATCTGTACTGGTCAAGGCTGAACGGTCTCGGCCTTGTCATTTTTTCCGTGTAAACATTTCCGAACCGGTCGGTAACCTTGATATCAAGAGCCGAATTCGGTTTCGAAGCCTGTACCCGGAAAAAGTGCAGGTTGTCTGAAGTGGCAAATGTAGGGTTGTTTATGCTCGGAGCCGTATAGGCGATAAGATGGAGAGGATCCTTCAATGTCACCTGGGTAACTTCAAGAGGGCCGTTTCCTTCCTCCGTAACTTCGATTTTCCATTTAGGATCCCAGTTCCAGACATCGATATAGACATAATTGTCACTGTTCTTGTCCTTCCACTGCGCCGCATAATTGTTGAATTTGGTCTTGTTCGCAGATGACTCGCCTGGACAGTACAGATCCGCGTTGATCTGTATGCTGTTCCCATCGTAGCACCTGAACTGGAAATCCACCGGATGTCCCGTTCCCTTGAACTGCCACTCCGGTTCACCTCCGGTGAAATCCACTATAGTATATCCTCCCGGAGCACCGTCCTGGGCGATGTGTATGTCAGAATGATAACCTGACCACCACCATGTGGCGCAGACAGCACCGGCATTGTGCTCGAACATCGTTTCGTCCTCGACATTGTATACGAGATGCGTATGCCCGGTGAATATGTGGATTTTGGAGAAACCGCCGAGACAGTCCATCACCTCCTGGTAGTTCTGGAGGGAAACAGCCCCGTTCTTGCTGTGGAACTGGGCATGCGACGCCACGACAATGGTCTTGGTCCTGTCCACATAGCTCAGGTCTTTCTTCAGCCACTCGATCTGTTCTTCCGGCACACGGTTCTCATACGAGAATGTACCGTCTCCCGGGTTGGTAGAATATATGTCGTCGAGAACCACATAATGCACCCTGCCTATATTGAACGAATACCAGGTCGGGCCCAGTGAATTCCGGTATTTCACCGTTGTGGCGAATTCACCCGCAGGATAGGCGCCCCTCTTCCCAAGTTCATGGTCATGGTTTCCGATAGTATGGTATATCGGCAGACCTTTGATCTGTGCGGCATCTTTCAGGTAATCCTCGAAGAAATACAGATTGGTGTACCAGAACTGGTCGAAAGTCATATCGCCCAGGGTCAGTCCGTACACGGGAACGGATGTGGAGGCAATGACTCCATTGATATCCGCCACGAAATCCCCGAACTGTTCCAGATCCCTGTTGCTCCTGTTCGCCAGATGCATGTCTCCCAGGACGAGCAGCCTGTGGTTTGTCTGATCCGGAGTCGCATTAAGCTCGAAATCGAGCCGTTCCACAATATTTACCGGCTGTTTGAGATACTGGAAATATCCCGGGAGGACACCTGCACAGTTGCACACATAGCCTTCCGGAGTAGAAATGAACACCATTCCGTAGGTCTTTTCCGAATCCAGCCAGTAACAGCCGCCGTTATCCGTCTTCGTGACCTGGACGCCGTCACTGACAACCACTCCGGCCAGAGGTTTCCCTCCGGCATGCACGATACCTTTGACGTTCATCCCTGCCTTGTCCGGTATCTCCCCGTCGGCAATTATGGAAATATGGATGGATCCCAATGTCCTGGACGCATCCCCACGTGTCAGCACCAGGTCATACATTCCGGTGACAATCCCTTCTGGAACCGTAATAGAGAACCTCGAAGGGCTCAGAATCTCGAAATCCACGGGAAAAGTCTCGGCAATGCCTTTAAGGGTCAGCTCGTCAGTTTCAAGAATACCTTTTGCCCAGCATGTCACCTGATCCCCTTCCCGGCCTGCATATTCTGCCGGGACTGTAATACCTGATATGTCCAGGCCCGCCCCCTGTTTTTCTTCGGACGTGCTTCCGTTTTTCGAACAGGAGCACGCCAGAAGGATCAAGGACATAAGAAGATAAAATATTGTTTTCTTTTCCATTGCAAGCTATCAATATCCAGGATTCTGTTTGAGTTTCGGATTTGCATCCAGTTCAGCCTGAAGAAGAGGCAGAAGGAGGCGGCGTGGAACATCGAATTCACCTCTTGTCTCTATCAGCCGCTCCGACCTTGAAGCATTGACGTTAATTGTGGCTCTTTCATCCTCAGGAACAGACGGATCCATATTTACCGTACCTACTGAGCGAAGCAGATCTCCTCCCATGACAGCCTGGGCAACTTTCCTTCCTGTCTTGTTTCCGGCCTCGTCGTACTCATCCCACCTTACTATATCTTCATAGCGGAAACCTTCGCCTGCA
Source organism: uncultured Bacteroidales bacterium (assembly GCA_944326305.1). Classification (GTDB taxonomy): domain Bacteria; phylum Bacteroidota; class Bacteroidia; order Bacteroidales; family UBA932; genus Cryptobacteroides. Next base: position 81,593 of record CALVDL010000009.1, on the reverse strand, counting down.
AGCTCGATGGTCCTTTCATTGCGGACAAGTTCACGAACCTGGGCCTGGGTAGTATATCGTGTCCTATCAACAGCGATGTGTCCTCTGGTAATCCTGATTTCATCAAGTATGTCGAGAGCTTTGTCAAGTTCGTTCAATTCGGCATATGCCTCCGCTTCTGAGACCAGCACTTCCCCGTAACGGAAAATTATCGGGCACATGCTGTCATTTTTCAGATCCGCCGAATACTGACCCGGTCCCGGCCATGCGTATTTGGCGAACATCAGGCCTGTCTTGGATGAATTGTTTGAATTATTGTAATAATCCTTGTTCGCAACGCCTCCTATTGTCTCGTCCAAAGTATTCAGAATCCTCGGCCCGCTTTTGCCTTCCCAGTCCATGCCTGAATACAGGACAGTCTGTTTCAGTCTCGGATCCCTGTCCTTGTACGGATGTACCGGATCATATCCCGAAGCAGGATCATCAATAGGGAGACCGTTAGCCATCTCAAACATATTGACAAGATTGTCTGTCGGGACAAATGAAGCCCATCCTCCATCAGCATTATTAAAATGACGGATAGCATTGGTATAGGCATATACCGTCGCCACCTGTTCGTAAGTGGCAATGATTTCTCGCGAATTCTGTCCGGCTATCGTGAACATATTCAAAAAGTTCGGCTCCAATGAATACTGATTCAAGGCCTTAAGTCTTTCCGCATATTCAACTACGGCCTCCCAATTTCCCCAATAGAGGTTGAACCTCACGAGCATAGCAAGAACTGCACCCTTTGCTATACGGCCCTTTGCCTCTGGCTTTTCATTTATATGGTCAGCAGCCCATTCAAGATCTTCAAGGGCAAACTTCCTAATCTCGGCGGCAGAAATTCTCGGTACTTTGGCATCTTCATCCGTATCCGGGACGAAATCCATCTTAACGGCATCTCCATACCAGTTGGTAACAAGAGCATGGCTATATCCCCTTATTGCACGGGCCTGTCCGAGGATGTCGTTTCTTTGGGCCTCGGTAATCTTGTCAGAAGGCACCCTGTCAATATTCTCTATCACGAAGTTGCAACGGCGTATGGATTCATACTGCTTCCATTTGTTCGGTGCGGAGGCTGCTGAAAGACTGCCCTTTGCGACATCCTGCATATAACCGGCATTGGTATAGTTGTATCCTATATCCGAATAAGCGTCCTCGTAAAAAAGTGAGAGAGAACCATAGTCATTGGCACACCACCAGTTGTAACAGGCGGTAAGTGCGGCATACGCGTCATCAGCATCATTCCAGAATGACTCTGAGGTCAGCCTGTCTTTCGGGGCCAGGTCAAAAAAGCCCTCGCAGGAAGACAAAAGGCAGGAAGACAAGGCGATTGTCAGTAAGTATTTTGTTTTCATCATATATTCCGTATTTAAAATGTTGTCCCGCTAAAATGTGATATTCAAGCCGATAGAATGCGTTATGCTTGTAGGATAATAGCTCGGATTTCCGGAAGACACCTCAGGATCGACATTGAACGGGAGAGAATCGAAGGTATAGAGGTTCTCGCCGGCGTAATAGATCTGGATCTTGTCGATACGCAGCTTGTCCGTCCACTTCTTCGGGAAAGTATAGGAGAAATTCACTGATTTGATTCTCAGATAACTTGTATCCATACACCAGAAATCGCTGTAAACCTTTCCCGGCGCGCTGACAGAATCCGTATTCCTGAATGTCCTCGGCCATGTGGCGTCCGGATTCTCCGGAGTCCAGGCATTAAGCCAGTTGGTGCTCGGATGCGATGTATCGCCACCGAAATAGCCTACTACATCCGTGTTGAAATACCTGCATACTCCGGCAGCGCCCTGGAGGAAGATGGAGAGATCGAATCCTTTCCATCCTGCGCTTATAGTCGCAGCGTATGTGTGTTCCGGATACCTTGAAGCGGTGATGATCCTGTCGTCAGGAGTAATCTCGCCGTCTCCGTTGGTGTCCACTATCCTCAGATCGCCGCCCTTATAAGGCACCTGGAACGGATTGCCGAAAAGTTCTTCATACTCGGCAGCTTCTTCGTCGCTCCGGAAAAGACCGTCGGTCTTGTAGACATAGAATGCACCGTAAGGATTGCCGACCCTGTTGATCGAATAGCCGTCCACCAGTTCGTCCACACCGGCAAGGTCCAGGATTTCGTTCCGGTTCATAGACCAGTTCGCACTGATACCGAGCCTGAAATCGTTCCTGAAATAATGGTTCCATGCCAGCTGGAACTCGGCTCCCCTGTTGACCATCGATCCTTTGTTGTCCTGGAACGTACCGGAAATACCGAAAGTCCAAGGCACGGAAACTTCCATGATGATATCGGTAGTAAGCCTGTTGTACCAGTCGAAAGAGAATGTGAAATCTTTCAGGAACGTCATGTCCAGGCCGACGCCGTATGTCCTGGATTTCTCCCATGTAATGGAATTCACCTTATGGTCCACAACCGTGATACCGGTATTCACCTTACCGTCGAACGGGAAGTTCTTTCCGATATACAATGTCGGAAGATACGGGAAATAATCGTCTGCAAGCGCATTCTGGTTTCCGAGCTTACCCCAGGAAGCCCTGATCTTGATATTCTGGACATAAGGCTTCACCGATGACATCCACGGCTCTTCCGTAATCCGCCATCCTGCAGAGAATGAAGGGAAGTAGCCCCAACGGAAATCCTTGGCGAAACGGGAGGAAGCGTCCGAACGGAAGTTGGCTTCGAACAGGTACTTCCCTTTATAGTCATAATTGAACCTTCCGAAATACGACATGAGAGCCAGTGCACGGGTATAGCCGCTGTTCTTCATTGTAGCGGCGTCTCCGGCGTTCATATCGGTAAGGTTCGTATTCGTGAAGTTTTCGCGCGAGGCCGAAAGGTTCCAATAGTCATATTTTTCAAGGTTATAACCAAGGAGAAGTTTGAAATTGTGATCTTCCGCGACAGTCTTCTCGTAATTCAGAAGAAGGTCGAGAGTCTTGCGCTCCCAGTTGGACTTCGTTTCGGTAAGGGTTGTAGGGCCCTGCATCGAGACCTCGTCGAACCATACTTCCTTCTGATAGTTCTTGGTAAGGGCGAGATTGGCCACATATGACCCTTGTGCGGTAAATGTAAGACCGTCGATGATATGGTAGTCAAACGCTGCCGTTCCGGAGAAATTCCGTTTGGTATAACGGGCCCTCGTGTCCGCATCCAGCCATGCGGCAGGGCTTCCGTCCCCGATGTAGCCGTACGTCCCGTCACTGCGGCGGATAGGTATCCACGGAGCTATCCTGTTGGCCGTGAGAATCAGGGTACCCATATCTCCCCTTGCAGAAGCGTTGGGCCGGGAATAGTTGTTGTTCAGGAAATTGAGATTTGTCCTGAAGCTGAACTTGTCGGAGAGCTTGATATCGAAATTGGCCCTGATGTTGAACTGTTCCCTGTCAGAGTTCTTGAGGGTTCCTTCCTGATTGAGATAACTGCCGGAGACCATATATTTGATATACTCGTTACCTCCGGTAATCGAAAGGTTGTGCTTGTGCGTTACGCCGGTGCGGTATATATACCCTGTCCAGTCCGAATTCGGATGCCCGTCGGGATCCTGTCCGTTGCGGAAAAGCTCCAGGTCGGTTACATCGAACTGCGGGGCCATGCCGTCCCTTTCGTTGAGTTCGTTGGTCAGACGCGCATAGTCGTATGATGAAAGGCGGTCTATGAGCGATGAAACGTTCGAAAAGCTGACGATTCCGCTGTAGGATACTTTAGGCGCACTTTCGTAGCCGCGTCTGGTGGTGACAAGTATGACGCCGTTGGATGCCTTCGATCCGTAGATGGCCGCCGAGGAAGCGTCCTTCAGGACGGAAATGCTTTCGATATCGTTAGGGTCAATCTGGTCGAGAGTTCCGGTTTCGATACCGTCTACCAGAATATAGGGCGACGATGAGTTCAATGTACCGATACCGCGAATACGGATAGTCGCCCCGTCATCGCCCGGAGTTCCAGAGCCCTGGGTCACCATAAGGCCCGGAGTAAGTCCCTGCAGGGCAGTGGATACGTTAGGGGTCGGTCTGTCGGTGATTTCCGAATTGGTAACAGTCGCCACGGAACCGGTAAGGTTTATCCTTGACTGGGTACCGTAACCCACTACCACGACCTCATCCAGCAGATGGGAATCGGGCTGGAGAATGATGTCGAAGACACTCTTTCCGCCCACCTGGACCTCCTGCGGCTTATAGCCGATAGATGTGATTTCCAGGACACTGCTTTCATCCACCCCTTCGAGAGAGAAATTTCCGTCAAGGTCTGCAGTGGTGCCGGCCGAAGTCCCTTTCAACAGGATGGCGGCACCGATTACCGGCTGGCCCTCCGTGTCGGTTATCCTGCCTTTGACGGTAAATGATTCCCCCCCCCGTCCCGACTGCTTCCTGTCTTCGGTTCTGGCGATGAGGTAAATCTTGTCCTCCTTCATGTCATAGGTAATACGGGTTTTGGAGAACAGTGCGTCAAGCACCTTGTCCAGTTCCTCGTTCTCTGCCTTTACCGTACAGAGAGAGTCCGAATCCACTGTAGGCCGGGAATAATAGAAAGAGCAGCCCGTCTGGCTGGAAATCTCGTCCAGAATCTGCTCGAGACGCGTTTTTTCCGCATCTATTGTCACCCGCTGGGCATATGTCTGATAACCCAGACAACAGAAAACGGTGACTAACAATAGGATTCTTTTCAGTTTCATTGAAATAATAACAGTTAGTTTAACATTATGCCTATAAGACACGCTTGTCAGGCAAAAATGTTAACCCTCATGCCATTATTTTTTAGAAACCGTAACCCTGTCATTTTCAAGTTCGAACTTCAGATCGGAAATATATTCCATTTCATCGAGCAGCGATCTGAGAGGCAGCTGGGTCGTCCTGAAGGTAAATCTTCGCGACAGGAGACTCCTGTCCTCGACATCGAAACTTACGTCATACCACCTTCCCAGGACCTCCATGACATTTTCGAGGGTATTGTCCCTGAAATTAATGACATTGGCGGTCCATAACGTATAATTGTCAGGATGGGACACCTCGACCAGACTGACACTCCCGTCAGACCTGTTGTACGTCAGCAGCTGGGACGGCTTCATCAGATGCTCTCTGCCGTCCGCCTCGAATGCTACGGAGCCTCCGATCAAAGCTACGCTGATAGTACTGTCCTCCGGATATGCATTCACATTGAACGAAGTTCCGTAAACTTTCACCTTTGTATTGAATACATCCACAGTAAAAGGCCTTTTACGGTTATGCGCGACCTCAAAATAGGCCTCTCCTTCCAACGAGACCCTACGTCTGTCGAGCCTCCATGACCTCGGGTAGGTTATCACCGCGCCGGCATTGAGATAAACCTTTGTCCCGTCCTGGAAAATCAGGACCTTCCTTTCTCCAGGCTGTGCCGCCTCGCTTACCATTTCAGGTGCGGAGAAGACAGAACCTCCGAGCCGGGAATCCAGCTCTGCCCATATCAGGCCGAGAGCTATCAGGGGGATTATGGCTGCAGCCACTTTCAGCACTGCCATGCTCCACCTGCGTCTGCGGCTGCGCCTGTCTATCTCGGAATGTATACGGTCAAGCATAAGGTCCGAAGGGATATCGCTGTCACACGGCAGCCCCGTTTCCTCCATATGGCTGAATATACCGGATGAGTCGGCGGACAACCATAGACGCCCCTCTTTGGAAGAAAGCCATTTCACGACTTTTTTCGAAACTTCCATTGAAGCCCGGTCATCAAGGAAACTCCATATTTCTTTTTCAGTTGGCCTTACCATAAAACGTACAGGATTACCAGGGAAACCAGATGCCCGCATTTATTCCTAAGGGAATTCAGCATCAGTCTGTAATGAACATTTATTGTATTAACCGACAGATTCATCCTTTTGGCGATTTCAGCGTTGCTCAGCCCCTCTTTCCTCAACTCCGCGACTTTCCTCTGCTGCGGGGGCAGCTGTCCTATGGCGTCTTCAAGTTCTTTAGTCCAGACCATGTCGTCCAGCCTGTCCGGACCGGGATTGTCCTCCCACAGGCCTCTCTGCCGTATAATCCTGTAATTGTTCAGCAGTCTTGCCCTGTTGTCTCTTATATAGTTCAAAACCCTGTTCCTGACCATGACACTGAGATAAGACTTCAGATTCACCTCGGGCGGGATACTGCCTGAATTCATCCAGAGTTTCACAAATGTATCCTGGATTATATCCGATGCATCATCCCTGTCCTTTATCAGTTTAAGGGCATAAAAGTACAGATCCCTGTGGTATTTTCCGTAAACCGTATCGAACGCCTCTCTGTCACAGTTCCGTATCCTTGCAAGCAATTCCTTGTCGGTCAAAGAATCATGCTTTGAATTATTCGAAGTCATTCTGTTTAAAGACACGTAATTGTTACAAATATGTTAATACGGACGATTCGAAAAGGTACTTTTTTGCGTTACGCTTGAAATTCCGCGTACCGGGTCACGCTCAGGCCTCCCCCGTATAGACATTCAGCAACGCTTCCATCCGGCCGCCTATCTCCCCGGAAAGGTCTGTCAGGCCGTAGAATGCCGTCAGTTCTTTCAGGTAGGTCAGATAATGCCAGCACTTCTCGAAATCCGATGAAGCGAAATCATAGAACGAAGCGAAGAAATCCGTGGAGACGAACAGTTCGTCAGCCATCCTGCCTGCCATCGCTGCAGCCTTTTCAGTCTGCCCGAGTTCAAGATACTCTTCTATGATACCGATCACCACAGACTCGTTGGAAAATCCAAGATAGCTTATGTCCAGCGGGAAATTGGCCTCAGGGACGCACTCCTGGCACATGTCAAGAATCTCGACGGCCCGGTCATCACGCCCGGCCTTCCTCATCTCCTTGGCCACATTCAGGAAAATCAGCCTCTGCGGCAAAACCCCACAGAAAGTGTACAGGTTCTGGTAGTCAACAAAGTAGTCGGTCCTCTTAAGGGCATCCCAGGTGAAGACCTCCGTCATCTTGCGGTACAGGTCGTCCGGATCGGCGAAACCTATGTCCGACGAGCTCATCTTGTTCTTTATAGGTACGAACTTGTATGAGAAGCCCTCGTACATAAGGTACTCTTTCATCCCGATGTTTATGTCCCCTCCCATGCTGAGAAGGTTGATTGGCCTGTCCCACTGGTAGTTGGAAAGGAGGTCAAGCATGAAGAGCTCAGGTTTGGTGATACGGTCCTTGCCCTCAGGGATAGTGAGGACTATCTCGTCAGGTATCCGGTCGGCATACTTGCTGTCGAGAATACCATACTTGATGACATTCTCCTTGTTGACAGGGATGGAGAACTTCCTCGACATGATATAGTCCATCGTCATGCCGTTCTCCAGCACCAGCTTGGCATCCGGATGCCTGAACACCTCCATCACCACCGACAGAGGGATCACCTGGTCCCTGGTGTCATAGATAGGCGGCCACTCGTTGGTGCCGTAGAGGTACTGGTCAGCCCCCACCTTCAGGTCCAGAGGGCGGGACTCGTTCACGGCATATTTCATCTGGTCGATATGCCAGTCGGTGCCGAGCAGGGATGTATTGCATATCCTCACGTCAGTCCTTATGCCCTCAACCTCCTGGGCATACCACAGAGGGAAGGTATCATTGTCCCCGTGTGTCACGAGGATGCCGTTCGGCCCTACCGAATTGAGATAGTTCGCCGCCATCTCCACGGCAGTCTTCCTGTTGCTGCGGTCATGGTCGTCCCAGTTCTGCTGGGCCATGAGGGCAGGCACCCCGAGGCACAGGAGGGATACGGCGGACGCAGCGGCCGTATATTTCCGGCCGGATGTCCTGCCGTCCGCCTCCGCAGACCCGGACCTGCCGGAAAGCATATCCTCCACCCACGAATACAGGGCCAGCACCGCCATTCCGATCCATATCGAGAACGCATAGAACGACCCGGCGTACGCATAGTCGCGCTCCCTGACCTGATATGGCTGCTGGTTGAGATAGATCACGATAGCTATCCCCGTCATGAAGAACAGCAGGAATGTCAGCCACGAGCCGCGTTTGTCGCGTGCGAACTGGAAGAATATCCCTATGATGCCCAGCAGCAGCGGCAGCATGTAGTAATGGTTCTTGCCCTTGTTCTCTTTCAGGTATTCAGGGGCGTTGCTCTGGTCACCGAGACGTGCCTTGTCGATAAAGCCGATGCCGGATTCCCAGTTGCCTATGAAGATGTCGCCAGGGGACGGGCTGTGTATCTCATTCTGCCTTCCTGCGAAATTCCACATGAAGTACCTCCAGTACATCCAGTTCAGCTGATAGTCGAAGAAGAACTTCATGTTCTCCCCGAACGTAGGCTTCTTGTAATCAGCGCCCGGAACTGTCTTACCTTTGGTTACATATGAATTATAGAACTTTACATAGCTGTCCTGGCTGCTGTCCCACATCCTCGGAAAAAGCATCTTGCCCTCTTTGGCGTACACCGGTTTCGGCTGTCCGTCGGCATGTATATACTTGTCCCCCAGAGGAGTCCAGTAGTTGGACTGGTCGATGGCCTCCAGCGGAGCGCCGAAATACTGTCCGTAAAGGAGAGGTTTGGTGCCGTACTGTTCCCGCGAAAGATAACGTATGAGGGTGAAAGGGTTGTCAGGCTGGTACTCGTTGGTAGGGGTTTTTACGGACGAGCGTATAATCATTATGGAGAATACTGAAAAACCGATCACAACCGTCGTAAAGCACAGCAGGACAGTATTCCAGAATACCTTTTTCCTTTTCAGGGTGGAGAAAAGCCCCCAGAAGCACAGTGCGAGAAGAAGCACCATGAAGACCGCGGCGCCCGTGTTGAACGGAAGGCCGAGGACATTCACGAAGAACAGGTCAGTATAGGCGGCCAGTTTCGGGAGGTAAGGTATGATGCCGAAAAGGATTACCGCCAGGATCAGGCACGAGATAAGGAAAATCTTCACGTACTCCCAGAAGCTGTAGTGCCCGTCCTCCCTTTTCTTATAATAGAACAGGAACACCAGGCACGGTATGGTCAGCAGGTTCAGCAGATGGACTCCTATCGAAAGCCCCATGAGAAAGGATATCAGGACAATCCATCTGTTGGCATATCGCGTCCCCGCCTGCTCGTACCACTTGGTCATCGCCCAGAATACCAGTGCCGTGAACAGGGAAGACATGGCATATACCTCGCCTTCGACCGCCGAGAACCAGAAAGTATCCGAGAAACAATAGGCAAGGGCTCCGACAGCACCGGAGCCGAATATAGCTATAGCCCTTGATGGAGTGTAAGTCCCGTCCGCGGACGGCTTCACCACCCTTTTGGCGAGGAATACTATTGTCAGATAAAGCAGAAATATGGTCAATGCGGAACACAGGGCGCTCATCACATTCACGGCAATGGCGGCATGTGCCCCGTCGGTAAACATAGTAAAGAACCTCGCGAACAGCTGGAAGACAGGGTTTCCAGGAGGATGCCCCACTTCAAGCTTATATGAAGATGCAATGAATTCGCCGCAATCCCAGAAGGACGCCGAAGGCTCTATCGTCATAAGATACGTGAAAGCAGAGATGACAAACACGGCAGCTGCAGTGACCCTGCTCCACAGATTGAATTTCTTGTTATCCATATTTTCTGTAAATCGTACAAAACGACAAATATACGAACATATTGCGTATATTTGCAAAAATTTAATCGACCTTATGGCTGATAACGACTGGAAGAAAAGGCTCGGGGTGGTATACTCCACGGATCCCGGCTACAAATACGAAGAAGAACATACGGAAGAGGCACGGACCCTTCCCCCACAGGAGCAGAAGCTCACTGTGACCATCGACCGGAGGAACCGCGGAGGGAAGCAGGTGACCCTGGTAAGCGGTTTCATCGGCACTGATGCCGACCTGGCGGCCCTGGGAAAGGCACTGAAAGTGAAATGCGGGGTCGGAGGCTCGGCAAAGAACGGGGAGATCACCGTCCAGGGCGATTTCCGTGACAAAGTCACGGCCCTCCTGGCCGAAATGGGCTATAAAGCCCGGAGAGGGAACTGAGATGAGCGCGATACAGACCGTTGACAGCGCATTCACCGGAGGGACAATGGAGCTGGTACCCCTGTCCGCTGGCCTTCCTGCCTATACGGAGGCCGCCGGTCCAGGCCAGCTTCCGGTACCGCTCCCCATCTCCATTGTAATAGTGGTGTTCACCATCATCTGCATCGCCAACATCAGGACATTCATCAACATGGCCCCTGCCCTGTCCGGCTGCCTTTTCCGGTGGAAGGAAAACCTGCATATGGAGAACAGCCTGACTCTCAGCACCGGCAGGAACAGGCTCTTCTACATACTTGTCATCCCGTTCTGCCTGACAGTATCCGGATACGTGCTGTACAGTCCGGACATCATATCACCGCTCCCCGTGACATACCGTTTCCTGGCGGTCACCGGGGCCGTCATCCTGTACCTCCTGCTCCGGGACATACTCGCGCTTGTATCCAGGAGCGGCAAGATAAATGAAAAGGTATACAAGGCGGCCGTGAGGACGTTCCGCACATTCTTCATCATCATCACAGCGGCCATGCTCATCACCGCCGGTGCAATGGAAATCTTTTCCGCGGACACGGGCCTCACGAGGCAGGTCCTCCTCTACGAGGCCGCCCTGCTGTATTTCATCTGCATGGTGAGGGAGGCGCAAATTTTTAAAAACACCCGCTCTGTATTTTCAGCAATTTTGTATCTTTGCGCCCTGGAAATTTTACCGACAGGTATTCTGGTTGCAACCGCTATTGTTTTATAAAACGAATGACTGTACATGACTGTTAAGAACATTCTGATTTCCCAGCAGCCCCCAAAAGCTGCTTCCCCGTATTCAGCGATAACAGAAAAATACGGTGTCAATTTCGACTTCATCCCTTTTTTTACAATAGAGCCCCTGTCCTCCAGAGAGTTCAGGGCCCAGAGGGTCAACATCCTTGACCATACCGCGATAGTTTTCTCAGCACGCTCCACCATCGACGCCTTCTTCCATCTGTGCGAAGAGCTCAGGGTAAAGGTGCCGGAGACCATGAAATATTTCTGCACCACGGAGGCCGTGGCAATGTACCTGCAGAAGCACATCGTATACCGGAAAAGGAAAATCTTCTACGGTGACGGCACCACGTCATCAGTCATCGCCCTCATAGGGAGCAAGCACAAGGACGAAACATTCCTTGTAGCAACGTCCGACCTGGCCGGGAACGACATAGCAAAGGCTTTCCAGGACAACGGTTTCAAATCCGAGAGCGCCATATTCGTAAAGTCGGTATCGCAGGACCTCAAGAGCCTCAACCTCACGAAATATGACATGATTGTCCTGTACAACCCTTCAGACGTTAAATCCATCTACGAGAACTACCCTGACTTCAAGCCGGGGGACACACAGTTCGTTGCATACGGCAAATCAGTCCTGAAGGCAATGGACGAGGCCGGCCTGGAGGTGGCCGTATCGGCACCGACACCGGAGGCTCCTTCCGTAGCGAAGGCTCTCGAGATATATCTCGAAAACCACAAGGGCTGATGGGCCCCCTGAGACATACGCTCACAAAAGACGAAAGGCTGCACGGCCAGAAAGACATCTCAAGGCTGATTGCAGAGGGGAAATTCGGTGTTGCCGGCTCTCTGAAATACTGTTTCAGGGCCGGCAACGGCCTTTCATATACACGCATTATGGTCGCTGTCCCCAAGAAGCTGTTCAAGCGTGCGGTAAAACGCAACCTGCTCAAACGCCGCCTGCGCGAAAGCTACCGGCTGCAGAAAGGACTGGCTGACGGAACGGAAGGGATGGACATAATGTTCGTGTACAACTCCAGGGAAATCCTGCCCTTCAAGGACATCTACAGCCAGGTGGGGCAGATTCTCACAAAAGTCCGGAAGCCATGAACCTGAGGAAAATAGCCATATCCCCGTTCGTCCTGCTGATAAAGTTCTACCAGAAATGCATATCTCCGTACACGGCACCCTCATGCAGGTTCACACCTACCTGCTCGCAATATGCACTGGAAGCTTTCAAAAAATACGGCGTGTTCAAAGGAGGATACCTTACGGTACGGAGACTGCTCAGGTGCCACCCGTGGGGAGGGAGCGGATACGACCCTGTCCCATGACACCTGGACATGAACCGGGAATGGCCGTGGGCCATCCCGAAAAATTCAAGACATAATCTTAAAGGCCGCCCGGAACGGCATCATGATCTGACATGAAAAATTTGTTCTTATCCGCCGCTGTTACAGCGCTCACATTTGCCGCCGCAGGGTGCTCCTCAACGAAAAACGGGAAGGAAATCATCCCCGCAGCTCCCGACTACTCCCTGCAGAATATGTGGTATGCCACAGCCGGTGGCGGGGAAATGAAAGACGCCGACGTATTCTATGTGACACCGACATGCGTATGGGACTGGAAGGACAGCACAGGCCGGACTGTACACTATATGGATGTGGAAAACCCGGAACAGAGGGCCGCCACAGATGCGTCCACCCGGCTCGGATACGAGCTTTTCCGCAAAAGCTGCAATTTCTTCTCCCCTTACTACAGGCAAATTACCATGGGCTCATGGTTCGGGACAGAAGAAGAAATCGAAGAAAAGTACAGGACCGCTCACCAGGACATCGTTAATGCATTCCATTATTATATGGAGCACCTCAACGGAGGCCGCCCGTTCTTCCTCGCCGGGCACAGCCAGGGGGCCAAGGCAATCATCAGGCTGATAGAGGACACCATGACGGAAGAGCAGTATTCCCGGATGATAGCCGCATACGCCTTCGGATTCGCGATAAGCGGGAGCGAACTGGAGAAATATCCGTATCTCAAGCCTGCCGGAGGCCCTGACGACTGCGGCGTCATCATCTGTTACAACAGCGTATCCACCCCAGAGGCCATCTCCCCTGCTTTCAAGTCCAATACAGTATGCATCAACCCGATAAACTGGAGGACCGACAGCACCTACGCACCGGCATCGGAAAACGCCGGCTCAGTATTCTTCCACAGGTCAGGCCGTTCCGACACCCTTTTCAACGCGGTAGGGGCCCGGATCCTTCCACGGGAACATGTACTCCGGATAGACGGGCTCGACGATGAGGAATATTTCATCCCGTCCATCAGCGGACTCTTCCCGAAAGGAAACTACCATGTCCAGGAAATCAACCTGTATTTCCTGAACCTGCAGCAGAATATAGCAGACCGGCTGCGTTCCTATGAGCAGGCACACCGGCAAGGCACACCCGGTACAGAGCAATAACCCTGAAATTGAGACAGCATCATGCCGAAAAAGGAAAACATACGTACAATGTTCGATGCGATAGCACCAGACTATGACAGGCTGAACCATATCCTGTCTTTCGACATAGACAAGGGGTGGAGAAAAAAGGCCGTGAAAGAGATAACGGACAAGGGGTACGCCATGGAGGTCCTCGATGTTGCCTGCGGCACAGGCGACTTCTCGATAGCAATAGCCCGTGCAGCGGCACCAGGCAGCCATGTCACCGGTCTGGACCTGTCCGAGGGTATGATGAAGATCGGGAGGGAAAAGGTCGCATCGGAAGGGCTGGAGGGGATTGTAAGCATGGAACAGGGGGACTGCGAGCAGCTCGGCTTCCCCGACTGCAGCTTCGACAGGGTGTCGGTCGCCTTCGGCGTACGCAACTTCGAGCATCTGGAAACCGGACTGCAGGAAATGCTCCGTGTCCTCCGGCCCGGCGGCAAAGCCGTCATCCTGGAGCTGTCCGTACCGGAGAACCCTGTAATGCGCTTCATGTACAAACTGTACGCCCTGCATATCCTCCCCGCCATAGGGGGCATGGTTTCAGGAAACAAGGGAGCATACAGATACCTTCCGGCCTCCGTACTGAAGTTCCCCGGGCCGAAAAGATTCCTGCAGATGATGGAATCATGCGGATTCAAAGAAACAAAATCAAAGGCTTTCACCTTCGGTATCTGCAGGATGTACTCTGGCACCAGGCCTGAAAAGTAAATCCCTCCCGCCTTGCGGCGGTCCCCTCCCGTTCACAAGGCCACGGGCGGCCATGCTTTTCAGGCCCGGCGCCCTCCGTCAAGCTACAGCAGATAGACAATAAAACCGAAGCCGGCAAGAAAAGCGAACAGGAAAGTGGAGATGACCAGCTGAGGAAGCTGCGGGTCCAGGGCCTTCCCGGAATGTCTCCACACCTGGACGAGATGGATTACAAAAAGAGGGAGCGTTACTGCAAACAGGTAATGCCACCAGTCGAACATCCTCATCGACACATAGACAAACATGCACGCCCACCCGAAGACAATCAGCGCCGTATGGTATATCTTCGCATTCCTCTCCCCTATCCTCACGGGGATGGTCCGGCGGGTAAGAGCGTCGCTCTTTATATCCCTTATATTATTAACGTTCAGGACCCCGACACTGAAACACCCTACAGATATGGCAGGCAGCAGAAGAATCCATGTCCTGATCTCGTGAGAAGCCACAAAATACGACCCCAGCACAGCCACAATCCCGAAAAACATGAACACATACAGGTCCCCGAGCCCCCTGTAGCCGTAGGGCCTGCGGCCCAGGGTATATTTCATGGCACCTGAAATGGCCGCCAGCCCCATCAGGGCTATGATTACCGCCCCGTAATCGAAGAATGTCCCGAAGGAAAACCATATCATCGCCAGTCCGCCAGCCACGCAAAGAAGGACATACACCAGGATCATCACCTTGAAATCCCGTGCCGTCAGCAGCCCTTTGGATAGAGTATATGAAGGCCCCTGCCTGTCAGCCTCGCGGTCCGTCCCGTGAAGGAAATCCCCGAGCTCGTTCGCCACATTGGAAAGTATCTGCAGGAATGCGGTTGTAAGCAGGGTGAAGAACGCCACCCACGGCCGGAGCATATAATCGGACGCGGCAAGCATCAGACCGAGGGAGACTCCGGCAAGAGAAAGGGGAAGGGTCCGCAACCGCATTGCCGTGACACAAGAAGAGAGCTTATTCATAAAACACGCATTTAAACAACCTACAACAGCTAAAACAACAATTAAAACAACAATTCATACAACTCCGGTCACACTTCAATTAGCGACCTTTGCCTCCGGTTAAGAATCTTATTCGTCTCAATCTACGGAGAGCAAGATCCGTAGTAAAATTCTCCGGACGGAGAATTTTTGAAAATGGGGTACCTGTGACAGGCGCCCCATTTTATTTATATCTCATAGGGAACAGCACCTTCAGGTTCAGAGAAAGGAAATGGAGCATGGCCCGGACCGGACCGAAGGCACGGAAATCGTAGATGAACTGCTCCTTGAACGGACGGCCCTTAGGCCCCATTATGGAAGCGTAGCGCACCTTCAGGGAAAAGGCCGGATCCCTCCATTTGGGAAGGGCCTCGTTCCTGTCACATTCTGCGAGAACGCCCGGGGCAACCACAGCGGTCAGGTTCTTCTTCGCCGCCCTGACCCCATAGTCGAAATCGCCGAAGCTGTGCGAATATATCCTGTCCAGTGTGCCCAACCGTCTGTAGACGAAATCCGGGACCAGGACCAGATTCCCGTTGAAGATGTCGCAAGGCTCCGGAATCATCGGGTCAGGAGTGATGATCCTTCCGTACTTTGTCCTGCCTCCGTAGGATAGCCTACCTAAGCGGTCCTCCGCCGTGCCGGCGACTATGGCCCGGTGCCCGAGATACGTCGAATTCTCAAGCAGGGCAACTATCGCCCCCGTCTTAAGCATGGTGTCGTCATTCAGCCACAGATAGAAGTCCGGTGACGTCCTGGCCGCCACGTCCCATGCCTCGCACATGCCCCTGTTCCAGTACAGGCTGCCGTCCCCGTGTATTATATTCACATCAGGGAAAAGGCCGCCAACGGCCTCGGATGTACCGTCGGTACTCCCGTCATCGGTCAGATATACCGAAAAAGCATATTTCCCGGCCCTTTTAAGGGCATCTGTCTGCTGGTACAGCAGGGACAGGCATTTGAGCGTACTGCTTTTCCTGTTGTGTACAGTCATCAGGACAGCCACAGTCATCTGGTCCATACGGATAAAACGGCTAATCCAACTTAAGTACAGCCATGAATGCGCTCTGCGGCACCTCCACGGTACCGATCTGGCGCATCCTCTTCTTCCCCTGCTTCTGTTTCTCGAGCAGTTTGCGCTTTCTGGAAATATCACCGCCGTAACACTTGGCTGTCACGTCCTTGCGCACGGCCTTGACAGTCTCCCGCGCTATGATTTTTGCCCCGATAGCCGCCTGGATGGCGATGTCGAACTGCTGCCTCGGGATGAGCTCCTTGAGCTTCTCGCATATCTTGCGGCCGAAATCATACGCATGGTCCTGGTGGATCAGGCTCGAGAGCGCATCTGCAGGCTCCCCGTTCAGCAATATGTCCAGCTTTACCAGCTTTGCAGGACGGAAGCCTATCACATGGTAGTCAAATGAAGCATATCCCTTGGAAATGGACTTCAGCTTGTCATAGAAATCGAAGACTATCTCAGACAGCGGCATCTCGTATGTAAGTTCCAGACGGTCGGAAGTGATATAATGCTGGTTGATAAGCGTTCCCCTCTTGTCGAGGCAGAGCTTCATTATAGGCCCGTAGAACTCGGCCTTCGAAATGACCTGCGCCCTTATGTAAGGCTCCTCTATCCGGTCTATCAGTGTAGGGGCCGGAAGACCTGAAGGGTTGTGGACATCCACCACAGCCCCCTGAGTGGTATACACCTTATAGGATACGTTCGGCACAGTGGTGATGACATCCATGCCGAACTCCCTGAACAGTCTCTCCTGCACGATCTCCAGGTGCAGCAGCCCGAGGAACCCGCACCTGAAACCGAACCCGAGGGCCAGGGAGGACTCCGGCTCGAACACCAGGGAGGCGTCATTCAGCTGCAGTTTCTCTATCGAAGAGCGAAGTTCCTCGTACTGGTCGGTCTCTACAGGATATACACCGGCGAAAAGCATCGGCTTCACCTCCTCGAATCCGGCGATGGCCTCCCTGCAAGGCCTTTCGACATGGGTGATGGTATCGCCTACCTTCACCTCCGATGCCGTCTTGATGCCGGAGATGATGTAGCCAACACTTCCGCACGGAATCTCGTCACGCGGGTCCATCCTCATCTTAAGGACCCCTATCTCGTCAGCCTCGTATTCCTTGCCCGTATTGAAGAACTTCACCTTGTCCCCGGTATGTATAGAGCCGTTCTCCACCTTGAAATAAGCTATGATACCCCTGAAAGAATTGAATACTGAATCGAAAATCAGAGCCTGGAGCGGGGCATCGGGATCGCCCTGCGGCGCAGGGATCCTCTCCACTATCGCATCAAGGATGGCCGGCACGCCATCCCCCGTCTTCCCGGAAGCGCATAGCACATCCTCGGGACGGCATCCCAGAAGGTCCACCACCTGGTCCGTCACGACGTCCACCATGGCGGAGTCCATATCTATCTTGTTGAGAACCGGGATAATCTCCAGGTCATGCTCTATGGCCAGATACAGATTGGATATGGTCTGGGCCTGGATACCCTGTGTGGCATCCACCACCAGGAGTGCCCCCTCGCAGGAGGCTATCGCCCTGGAGACCTCATAAGAAAAGTCCACATGCCCCGGGGTGTCAATGAGATTGAGCGTATATTTTTCGCCTTTGTACATATACTCCATCTGGATAGCATGGCTCTTGATAGTGATGCCTTTCTCCTTTTCCAGATCCATCGAGTCGAGCACCTGGGCCTCCATATCCCTGCTGCTCAGGGTATGCGTCAGCTCTATCATCCTGTCTGCAAGCGTACTCTTGCCGTGGTCGATATGCGCTATTATGCAAAAGTTCCTGGTATATTTCATATTGTCCTGTAAACCTGATATCCCGGCAAAGATACGCAGAAAAACAGACAAAAAAGCCTATCCGTCAGAAACATTGCAAGAAATAGGGAGCGTCAGCCTGTGAAGCGCCCCATCCCGCCGAACAGGCGGCCGTCACCCGTACCACGGCATGCCCTTTTTTGCACGGGTTATTGTTTTATTGCATATTGTTTCATTTCTTTTCACTTATATAGATACTATTTTTCATATAGAATCATATTTATTGAAAATAATCCCATAATTAATTTGAAAAAGCAATGATTTATTGATCAAAATATATTATTTTTGCGCCACATAACACTAATATATTGCAATGGTCTCTATTGAAGAACTGAAAAAAATCTCCTCACAGGTCAGAAGGGACATCATCAGGATGGTCAGCGGAGCGGCATCCGGGCATCCGGGCGGCTCGATGAGCAGCACCGATTTCCTTACGGCACTGTATTTCGGGGGAGTGATGAAGCATGACCCTGCCACATGGACCCGCAGCGGGAAAGGGCAGGATGTATTTATCCTTTCGGCAGGCCACCTCACGCCTGTATACTATTCCCTGCTCGCACGGGCCGGCTATTTCCCTGTAGAAGAGCTGTCCACATTCAGGAAATTCGGGAGCAGGCTCCAGGGGCACCCTTCCATTGAGGCCGGGCTTCCGGGAGTATTCCAGCCTTCCGGGTCGCTCGGACAGGGACTGTCGCTCGCGGCAGGCGTGGCTTTGGGCAAACGCATAGACAATGACGGGAACCTCACATACGTGCTGTTGGGAGACGGCGAAAGCGAGGAAGGACAGATATGGGAAGCTGCCATGTTCTGCGCGCACCACAAGATTGACAACCTCATAGCCATCACTGACTGGAACAGGCAGCAGATCGACGGTAACGTAGACAGCGTCGGTGGACTGGGTGATCTCGAAAGCAAGTGGAAATCATTCGGATGGGAGGTCATCTCCTGCGACGGGCATGACTTCGGGGCAATACTCTCCGCCTTCGGGAAGGCCAAAGGATTCACAGGGAAAGGAAAGCCGGTTATGCTCCTCATGAACACCGAAATGGGACACGGCGTGGATTTCATGGCCGGGACCTGCGAATGGCACGGGAAAGCCCCGTCGGCAGAACTCGCGGACAAGGCGCTGGCCCAGATAGAAGAGACACTCGGGGACTATTAATCCAACCATCAAACCGACTCAGAAATGAAAAAATACACAGATACAGGCAAGAAAGACACCCGCAGCGGTTTCGGGGAAGGGCTGTATGAAGCAGCCGCGAAGAACCCTGACGTCGTTGCACTGACAGCGGACCTGATAGGTTCCGTCAAGATGGGCAAGTTCGCCAAGGACTTCCCTGAAAGGTTCTTCCAGTGCGGAATAGCCGAGGCCAACATGATCGGGACCGCCGCAGGGCTGGCCCTCACAGGCAAGACCGCATTCGCGAGCTCCTTCGCCGAATTCGTAACGGGGCGCGTATACGACCAGATCCGCCAGGAAGTCGCCTACGGGCACACCAACGTGAAAATCGCGGCCTCCCACGCAGGCATCACCCTCGGTGAAGACGGGGCAACGCACCAGACGATGGAGGACATCGCCCTGATGAGGGCCCTCCCCGGGATGGTGGTCATAAACCCGTGCGACTTCAACCAGACAAAGGCGGCCACCATCGCCGCAGCCGAATACTACGGGCCGGTGTACCTGAGGTTCGGGCGGCCTTCGGTACCGAACTTCACTCCGGAGGACCAGAAATTCGAGATCGGCAAGGCCATCATCATGAATGAGGGCACAGACGTGACCATCATCGCCACAGGACACCTCGTATGGGAGGCGCTCAAAGCGGCCGAATCCCTTGAGGCGGAAGGCGTCAGCGCAGAGGTCATCGACATCGCCACCATCAAGCCGCTCGACAGGGAGGCAGTCATAGCCTCCGTTTCCAAGACAGGGGCTGTGGTATGCGCAGAGGAACACAACATGGCCGGAGGCCTCGGAGA
The DNA here is from genome assembly GCA_944326305.1 of uncultured Bacteroidales bacterium. Classification (GTDB taxonomy): domain Bacteria; phylum Bacteroidota; class Bacteroidia; order Bacteroidales; family UBA932; genus Cryptobacteroides. The sequence continues at coordinate 61,824 of CALVDL010000009.1, read as the reverse complement.
GCTGATTGCAGGCACCCTGGCCGGGAGCTGCCCTGCGCACATGGAATTCGTCAACGGGCAGGACCGCTTCGGACAGAGCGGGACACCGTCTGAACTCCTGACCGCCTACGGGCTTGATGCGGGGCACATTGCTGAGGCCGCACGCAGAGCCGTCGCAAAAAAAGCGAAGGAATAGATGTCTGACAGGGAAATCATGCGGATGTACCGCAGCGGAGCGAGGGAACGGGCATTTGAAGCGCTCGTCTCGAACTACCGGGAACGGCTGTACTGGCACATACGCCGGTTCACATGTTCGCATGAGGACACCGATGATCTCCTGCAGGACACTTTCGCAAAAATATGGGCTGCGCTTCCCTCATTCAGAGAGGATGCGCAGCTTTTTACATGGATATACCGCATAGCCACGAACGAGGCGCTGAACTTCCTGAGGAAAAAGAAGATCCGTGCGACGATAGCGTTTGAGGACATCCTCGGCGAAATGGAAAAGAGGATTGACTCCGACCCGCATTTCAACGGTGACGCCATCCAGAGACAGCTGCACAAGGCCATCCAGAAACTGCCCACAAAACAGAGGCTTGTATTCAACCTGAGATACTTCGACGAACTCAAATACGAGGAGATTTCCGAAATCACAGGCATAACGACAGGTTCCCTGAAAGCCTCATACCACCATGCATACAATAAAATCAAGGCCGAACTTGAGAAATATTTTTAACCTTTCCCGCATTGCATTGTCTAACTTCTGAATCGTGAAGTGCCATGGATATTCTCGAATCTAAAAAAGAACTCAAAAAGATGCCGTTTTCAGTGCCGGACGGGTATTTCGACGAAATGCAGCGGCAGGTGATGGCGGGCATCGGGACAGCAGCCCGCACCCCGGCCAGAGAAAGGACGGTATCCCATATCCTGCTCAGGCTCACCACAGCGGCAGCAATGCTGGCGGCCGTAGTCACCGGAACCCTCTCCATCACCAGGGACAGGCATCTGCAGAAAGAACAGATGCTGAACGACACATTCTTCTACACAGAGCTGATGCCCAACGACATGGACATCCTCTACGAAGAAAGCAGCTACGGATATGTAGCCGATTCGGACCTTTCCGACGAGGACATCATAGACTATCTGATATATTCCGGAATTCCCGTAGAACAATTAAATGAATTTTATGATGAATAGCTTATACAGAATCACAATCTCCGCAATACTCGCCACCCTCCTTTCGCTGCAGATGGCAGCACAGAAGTCCGATGACGGGGGCAAGGACTGGAGAGAACGCATAATGAGCGAAAAGATTGCGTACCTTACCGGTGCGATAGGGCTCACTCCGGAGGAGGCCCAGTCCTTCTGGCCGGTATACAACCAGGCATGGGAGGACCGGGGGAAGGCGCAGTTCGAGGTCATGAAGGCCTACAGGGACCTGGAAAAGGCAACCGATGAAAACCGCACGAAGGACATACCGGCACTTCTGGACTCCTATCTCGACGCCATCAGGGACAGGGACAGGATAGACCAGGAATGTGCGGCAAAGTTCAAGAAAGTGCTGCCGGTAGAAAAGGTAGCCAAGCTCTATGTGGGAGAAGAACGCTTCCGCAGACAGCAGATACACAATCTGCACCACGGGAAGAAATAGACACCAGACCTAAGCCCAGAGATAAAACTCTGATGTAAGGCCGGTATACTGCTCGGTATACCGGCCTTCTTCCTGCATCACGAGGCTCTCCTCTGAAGTCCTTTCCGGCCGCACCCGGGAAAATTCGGCAACCGTCCTGCGCGGAGGCCTGGACGGGACAGTCCTGACACGTACGAGCCTTTCCGGAAACAGTCCGCACATACGGGCATGGCGGCACAGGTCCGGCTCGGCCTCGGAAGGCAGAATAAGGGAACACCTCCCCCCCGGAGAAAGCCACCTGGAGGCAAAATCCAGTATCTCCCGGTATGAAAGGCTGCCGGCATGCCTGGCCTCACGTCGGCGCAGGTCCGGGGACTTCAGCTCCGTTTCGAAATACGGGGGATTGGAAAAGACATGGTCGAACAAGCCAGTGCCCGGAGGGTATCCAGCGGACGCCATGCGGAAAGCCAGCCCCTCCAGAGAGACATTCTCCGCCGAAAGCATCTGCGGCCACGGGGACCGGATGAAATTGGCAGAGGCCTCCGCCGCAGAAGGGGCGTCTATGTCTATCGCCACGATATGAGCGGAATGCTGCAGGCCCATGTCCGAAAGCCTCTGGGCGGCCATAAGGGCTATCGTACCGGTCCCCGTCCCGACATCCAGCAGCATCCGGTCGTCAGGGCGGAGGGTCATCAGGGCACCGAGGAGCACGCCGTCGGTGTTCACCTTCATTGCGGAGCGCTCATTGGTGACGGAAAAGCGCTTGAACCTGAATTCAGACATATGCCTCCTGCACAAAAAGACCGTCCTTCATGTACAGGGTGCGGTCGCACAGCTGCGCGAGCGAAGGATCATGGGTCACTATCACTATAGTCTGCCCGTACCGGTCCCTCAGGGAGAAGAAAAGACGGTGGAGGTCCTCCTTGGTCCTGCTGTCGAGGTTGCCGGAAGGCTCGTCAGCAAAAAGCACGGAAGGGTTGTTGACAAGGGCCCTGGCTATCGCCACCCTCTGCTGCTCTCCGCCGGAAAGCTCTGACGGCTTGTGGTTTATGCGCTCCCCTATGCCGAGGTCCGACAGAAGGGCCAGGGCTGTCTCACGCGCAGCCTTCTCCTTGCGGCCTGCGATGAGGGCCGGTATCATCACGTTCTCGAGCGAAGTGAATTCAGGCAGGAGATGGTGGAACTGGAAGACAAAGCCTATTTTCCTGTTCCGGAACACGGACAGCTCCTTCTGACCGAGCCCGAGCACATCCGTACCGTCTATCTTGAGGGAGCCGGCGTCAGGGGTGGAAAGTGTGCCGAGAATCTGCAGGAGGGTGGACTTACCGGCCCCGGAAGCCCCCATTATGGATATCACCTCCGACTCCCCTGCATGAAAATCAATGCCTTTCAGCACCTGCAGCTTTCCGAACGACTTTACAATTCCTTTAGCATCTATCATTTTGGACAAATTTCCAGTGGAACCATGCCGGTCCATACCGGCTTCAATGGACCAAAGGTAGTGTTTTTAACGGCCTCACGGAAAAATAATGTCAAAAAACCGCAAAAAATTTTGCCATTCATAAAAAAAGCCATATCTTTGCAGTCCCATTCAGAGAATAGGGAATCATTCGGGGTGTGGCGCAGTTGGCTAGCGCATCTGGTTTGGGACCAGAGGGTCCTGTGTTCGAGTCACAGTACCCCGACATCAGGACGGAGACAGAATCATCTGCCTCCGTCCTTTTTTATATCCCATGGCCGGATTCTCTTTATCGGATCAGCGTAATGCGGACAGGCATAAAAAATAAAAACGTATATTTGCAGACGTACGAAACAACCATTATGCTGAAGATAAAGAATTTCTATTTCAACGACCTGCACGAGTGCTGCAGCGTGGCATGGGACGAGACCGGAGAATGTGTGATCATCGATCCGGGCTTCTACACGGACACAGAAAGGGACCAGCTGGCCGGCTTCATAAAGGACAAGGGGCTCAAGCCGGTGAAAATCCTGCTGACGCATGCTCATTTCGACCATGTGTTCGGCCTCAAGGAATGTGCGCAGATGTACGGCATACCCGTATACATGGACCCGGCCGACAGGGAGACCCTGCAGAGCGCGGACTGGTACTGCAGGAATTTCGGGTTCAGGACCCCGCCCACGGATGTGGAGACGGAGGACATACATGACGGGGACACGATAAGCTTCGGAAAGACCACATTTGAAGTGCTTTCCACACCGGGCCACACCCCTGGAGGAGTCTGCTACCTCGACCGGACGGACAAGGTGCTTTTCAGCGGTGACACGCTTTTTGCAGGAAGCATAGGGCGCACGGACCATCCGCAGGGAGACTATGACAGACTGATGGAAGGGATATTCGGCAAGCTGGTCCCTCTGGACGGAGACATAGCCGTAATTCCGGGGCACGGCCCGCACACGACCATCACTGACGAAAGGACCAAGAACCCGTTCCTCCAGCCGTTCAACCTCCCTTATGAGGAAAACGGGGACACCGGGGAGGACAAGGAATGAGGTCCCCGCACGGGATGACAACATTATCCATATGGACAACGACAATACAGAATACATAGAAATACGCGGCGCACGGGCCCATAACCTCAAAGGCGTGTCGCTCTCCATCCCGCGCGACAAGTTCGTGGTGATCACGGGCCTGAGCGGCAGCGGGAAGTCTTCCCTGGCATTCGACACCATATATGCTGAAGGCCAGAGACGTTATATGGACACGCTTTCCGCATACGCCAAGCAGTTCATGGGCATACTCGAGAAGCCAGAAGTGGAAAGCATCAGCGGGCTCAGCCCGATAATAGCCATCGAGCAGAAGACCACGGGAAACAACCCGCGCTCCACCGTGGGGACAATCACAGAAATATACGATTTCCTCAGGCTCCTCTATGCCAAGGCCTCACGGGCCTACTCCCCCGCGACAGGGAAGGAGATGGTCCGCTACACGGACCAGCAGATCGTGGACCTGATCATCGGGAACTACCTCGGCAGGAAATGTTATCTCCTGGCACCGCTCGTAAAAGGCCGGAAGGGGCACTACAAGGAACTGTTCGACCAGCTCCGCAGGCGCGGCTACACTCATGTACGCATTGACGGTGAAATCTGTGACCTCTCAGGTGTCACGCAGCTGGACAGATACAAGGCCCACTTCATAGAGCTGGTCATCGACCGCCTCAAGCCATCCGCCGACGACCAGAAGCGGATCAGGGATTCCGTCATGTCCGCGCTCAACTACGGGAAAGGCTCGCTTGCGGTCATGGACCTGGAAAGCGGAGCGCTGCACCATTATTCAAAGCACCTCGTATGCCCTGAGACCGGACTGTCGCTCGCGGAGCCGGCCCCGCACTCATTCTCGTTCAACTCGCCGCAGGGATATTGTCCTCACTGCAAAGGACTGGGGATGATAGTGGATGTGAACATGGACACCATTGTCCCGGACAGGGGCGTATCGATAGCCGACGGCGGCATTGTCCCGTTAGGGAAGGTCAGGGAAACGAGAAAATTCGACATAATACGTTCCATAGCAAGGAAATACAACTTTTCATTGTACGACCCGATCAATGAAATTCCGGAAGAAGTGATATCCTTGATTGTATTCGGGTCCGACGAGCTCTTCCGTGTGGGGGAAGGGGCCTCGTCCGAAATGGTGGCCTTCCCTGGAATCGTGGAGGACATCCCGGACAAGGTGGTCTGCCCGGTGTGCCACGGGACCCGTCTCAACCAGGAGACAAATTATTTCAAGATAGACGGGAAGACCATTTCCGAGGTGTCCGCAATGGAGATTTCGGCCCTGAAGATCTGGCTGGACACTCTGGAGCCGAAGCTCTCGGCAAGGGAGAACGCCATTGCCCGGGACATTCTGAAAGAACTCCGGGAAAGGGTGTCCTTCCTGCTGGATGTCGGCCTGGAATACCTCTCGCTCGACAGGGCGACTTCCTCGCTCTCGGGGGGAGAAAGCCAGCGCATCAGGCTTGCCACGCAGATAGGGTCAAAGCTGGTGAACGTGCTCTACATCCTGGACGAGCCGAGCATCGGGCTGCACCAGAGGGACAACAGGAAGCTCATCGCCTCGCTCAAGAAGCTCCGTGACGAGGGCAATTCGGTGATGGTCGTGGAGCATGACATAGAGACCATGCTGGCGGCCGACTGGCTGGTGGACGTAGGCCCCGGGGCAGGTGAAGACGGGGGAAGGATATGCCTTTCTGCACCGCTGGACGTACTCTCGGGCAAAACGGGGATGCAGCACGGCAACCCTCATTATATAATAGGGCCTTCCGTCACTCTCGACTACCTCACCGGAAAACGCAGGATAGAGGTCCCGGCGGCAAGGAGGAAAGGCAACGGGACATTCCTCGGGATACGGGGGGCACGCGGCAACAACCTGAAGGACATAGACGTTGACCTGCCGCTGGGGATATTCATCGGCATAAGCGGAGTGAGCGGAAGCGGGAAGTCCTCGCTCATAAACGACACCCTGATGCCCGTGCTCAAGAACAAGTTCTACAACGCGAAGCTGCAGCCGCTGCCTTATGACCGTCTTGTCGGGGTCGAGAACATAGACAAGCTGATAGAAATAGACCAATCGCCCATCGGACGCACCCCGAGGAGCAACCCGGCGACATTTACCGGGGTGTTCAACGACATAAGGGCCCTGTTCGAGTCCACTCCTGACGCAAAGGTGCGCGGGTTCAAGGCCGGAAGGTTCTCTTTCAATGTCCCCGGAGGCCGCTGCGAAGAATGCAAAGGCGCCGGTATCAAGGTGATAGAAATGAATTTCCTGCCTTCGGTCAATGTGGTGTGCAACGAATGCCGCGGCCGCAGGTACAAGGAGGATACACTGGCCGTGAAGTACAAGGGCAAGAACATCAATGATGTTCTGGAAATGTCCATCAGCGAGGCCTACAGCTTCTTCAGCAGCATACCGTCCATCGCGCAGAAGCTGAAGTCCCTGGTGGATGTGGGGCTGGGGTATATCCGGCTGGGGCAGTCAGCGGTCACCCTTTCCGGAGGGGAAAGCCAGAGGATGAAGCTTGCGGCCGAGCTCGCGAGGAAAAGCACCGGAAGTACACTGTATATACTTGACGAACCGACGACAGGGCTGCATTCAGAGGACATAAAGGTATTGCTGGGAGTGCTCCAGCAGCTTGTGGACCAGGGGAACAGCGTGATAGTGATAGAGCACAACCTGGATGTGCTGAAGTGCGCGGACTACATCTTCGACATGGGCCCGGAAGGGGGCAATGCAGGGGGACGCATCGTCGCCCGGGGGACACCGGAGGAGCTTGCGGAAGACCCGGCCTCGGTGACAGGTCCATTCCTGAAAGAAGTTCTCGGAATGGCAGCAAGTCAGCAGGACGGCAGCAAGAGCCCGGATTGACAATAAAACACGCGATTATGGAAAACATCAGGATATTCTGCGAAAACGACCGCAGCTACCACAAGGTACCGGTAGGGACCGCACTGAAAGAATTGTCAGAGGCATCATTCAGGACAGTGCCCGACGAAAAGTCCGGGATGGAGCTGCCCGTATTGGCGGCGCTTGTGGACAACAGGCTCAAAGAGCTTGAATTCAACATCATAATGCCTCATACCATCCGGTTCATAGGCTACAACCACCCTGACGGCCGCAGGACATACATACGGTCGCTGTGCTTTGTATTGAGGAACGCGGTCAAAGAAATGTTCCCGGACAAGGTGCTGGCCATCGACTATTCCCTTCCGAGCGGACTGTATTGCGAGATCCATGAACGCAGGAACAATGAGGACGGCCGGCCCGGCATTTACTACATCACTGATGAAGAGCTGGAAGAAGTGAAAGCCAAGATGCAGGAAATCATCAGCAGGGACATGCCGTTCAGGAAAGTGAAGATGACATTCGATGAGGCGCAGAAGATCTTCCTCGACAACGGGCAGGAAGACAAGGCACGCCTGCTGAGTTCTATCGGACACTACACATACAGCGTCTATTTTCTTGACGGAGAAGCCGATACATTCTACGGCCCGCTCGTTCCGTCCACAGGATACCTGAAAGTTTTCGACCTCATGGGATTCAACAACGGTTTCTGTCTCCAGTTCCCTGCCGAAGGCAATGTCAGCAAGGTCATGCCCATGAAACGGCAGTCGAAGCTGGCGGCGACCCTAAAGGAATATGCCGACTGGTGCGCCATCCTGGGTGTCACCGGGATAGGTTCCCTGAACAAGAGCATATCTTCCGGACGGGCCGTCGAACTTATCAACCTCTCAGAGGCGCTCCACGAAAGGAAGTATGCAGATATCGCCGACCAGATAAACTTGCAGCGCGGACGGGTGAAGATAGTCTTCATAGCGGGACCTTCCAGCAGCGGAAAGACCTCCTCGTCAAAAAGGCTTGCCATACAATGCAAGGTAGTGGGGCTCAACCCTAAAGTCATCGAACTGGACAACTATTTTGTAGACAGGGAGAAGACCCCGAAGGACGAGAACGGGGAATATGATTTCGAGGCTCTCGAAGCGATGGACCTGCAGCTGCTCAACAGCCAGCTGAACGACCTTCTGGACGGAAAGGAAGTTGAGCTGCCGCGGTTCGACTTCAAGGAGGGAAGGAGGCACTTTGAAGGCAACTTCATGAAGCTAAAGGAGAATGACATACTCATAATGGAAGGCATCCATGCCCTGAATCCTGCAATGACTTCGGCTGTGGACGACTCGCACATATTCAGGGTCTACGCATCAGCCCTCACATCCATGTCCCTGGACGAGAACAACAACATCTCCACATCCGACAACCGTCTGCTGCGCCGTATCGTCAGGGACAACCGCGTGCGCGGTGTGACACCTGAAGAGACCATCCTGCGCTGGCACAGCGTCCGCCGCGGCGAGAACCGGAACATCTTCCCGTTCCAGGAAAATGCGGACGTGGCATTCAACTCCGCCCTCATATTCGAGCTGCCGATGCTGAAATACTTCGCCGAACCGCTTCTGCGGCGGATCCTCCCGACATCCGAGGCCTACACAGAAGCAGTCCGGCTGCTCAAATTCCTGGACTACATCGTAGCCCTCTCCCCTGACGAGATAGAAGCAATCCCGCCGACATCCATCATGAGAGAGTTCATCGGCGGGCAGCTGCTGTAACGGAAAAAACTACAGGAACCGGTATCCGTCCGGTCCGTCAATGCCGGACTTGGTACCAGAAAGCGATCCTGAAAGGATTTCCTCCGGGATATCCGAAGCCTCATAGACTGCGGCAGTCCCGTTCCCGTCCGGCGTCAAAGTCATTCTTGAACGGTCCTCAGTGAAAACTGCAGTATAACTGCTGCCCCACGGGGTCCCGTCGCTGTATGTACCGCTCACGGTTGCGCCATCCTGTATATAATTACCGTCATAATGTTCATAATACTGGGTATAAAGCCTTTGATAAAGGTCGAATGTCCCGTCTTCCCCGAAAGATATATATATGTCGGCACGGTCATCGGAAAGCGAACTCCATTCGATGAGATGCCATTGGCCGGCTACCGGCCCGGTTCCTTCAGGAAGATCAGGTTCCGACCCTTTCTTCCCGCACCCGGCGGCCATTACCATGGCAACAGCCGCCAACATCATGTACTTTATTGTCTTTTTCATCATATATCCTCCTTTTACAGCCAGCCTCCATTGGCCGGGTTGCCCGGCCGGGCTATCAATGCGAATTCTTTCGTAACTGTCTTGCCTTCCATCCCGCTGCCGCTTGCAGTTCCTGCGCGCAGGGTAACCGTCATTATGCCGGCTCCCGGTTTAGTGCATGTAAGCAGGATGTTTCCCCCGAATTTGACAGGATTGGAAGTCATACCCAAACGGTCCTTCTCTTCATCAGACAGCACTGCCGAGACAATGGTCAGATTAGGATTGCCGTCTCCGATATAGCTTGTTATATCGATCTGGGCCTGACTGCCGACAGGAACCGGAATACAGGTCGTTCCGCGGACATTCATCAGTACCTGATATGCGTCTATGTAACCTGATCCCATTCCACCTTTGAAACGGCTCAGGTCGAGATTGCCCATTGAGGTCTCACTGACCTGCGTAAACCTTGTCCCGGTGCAGTACGGATCTATATCATTGACTGATGTCAGGAGGATTGAATTGAATTCATCGACAGTGAAAGTCTTTCCGAGCTGCAGGGCATAGGAGAGTCCAAGGGCTGCTATCCCGGAAACATGAGGACAAGCCATCGATGTCCCCTGCATATAGCCGTAGGCGCTGCCGTTGACGGTAGAAAGTATCTGCGAGGCCTCTGTCCTGTTGTCAAGGGAAGACTGGTACGCATCCCCTCCGGGAGCCGCGACATTGCAGCTGTACCCGTAGTTGGTATAATACGCAGGCGTATAGTCGCAGGCCATTGCAGTTACGGATATATAATCCTTATAGGCGCCCGGATAGGCAGACATGGCGGACATATCGTTACCGGAAGCGAATATGACAATCCCTCCGTCCACCGCTTCACAATTCTTCGTCCCTATGAAATAGTCGATGGCCTGTTTTTCTATGCTCGCGTCCTGGGCATATATTGCGTCCGAAGTAACGGCTCCTGCTCCATAGCCGAAGCTGCACTGGAGAATGGACGCGCCGTTGTCCGCCGCATATTTGATGGCTTTGGCCGACACTTCCGCAGTGCCGTTTCCGAGATCCTCGTTATGGAAAATCTGGCATGACATTATTCTGGCTCCGTCTCCGCTGCCGGATCCTCCGGCGATTCCGCAGACGCCCGTACCGTTGCCATTCACTGCGGCCACCGTACCTGCCACATGCGTACCGTGCGATCCGTCTAACCCATCCGACAATGTAAGGGAGGTATCGTTTACGAAATTATATCCGTGGATGTCGTCTACCAGGCCATTCCCGTCATCATCGATGCCGTTCCCGGGTATCTCGTCGCCGTTTATCCACATGTTGGCTTCCAGATCAGGGTGATTCCACTGTACGCAGTCGTCCACCACTGCTACCACCACTCTCGGGTCCCCCGTGCATAGACGCCATGCAGGGATACAATCTGCATCTGCGCCTGCCTTAATCCCGGAATAGATTTCAGTGTTTCCCGTATTCATATAATTCCACTGAAGATCCAGATAAGGATCATTGAACACCGCCTCTGCTGAAGCCTGCTGAAACCTGTTGCCTGTTCCGGCAAACGGGATGGCCTTCAGGTCGGAGGTCCGTTCCATCCTCAGGTTGAACTCTACCTTGGATACCTCGGCCACACCTGCCATGGCAAGAGCGGCTTCTTTCAGATCAGCCGTTTCATCGAATTCAACGGTATACCATCTGTGAAGACCGGCTTTCCTGGTGCGCTCTTCATTCCTTTTGTCTACCGGGAAAACCCTGTGGAGCGACCTGACACCGATATTTTCAAGAACCCGGTCGAATTCTTCAATTCCGGAACGGGTCAACGGTCCGCCCGAGCGCGTAAGAGACGAATGCTCCACCTTTTCTGCAGCTTCCCCGGAGAAATACACCAGAAGTTTCCCGGCAACAGCATTCTCCGGAGTAAAGACAAGTTTTTCCGATGCCGCCGGTTCCTCTACCGGGGCAGTCTCCTGTTCTGCCAGTCTATCAGTACATGAAACCAGCAGAGATGATATCATAACCGATATTGTCGTTAGCCTGTATTTAATCATTACCTATTGTAGATTTTTGAATTCAAGACTGAAAGAGTGTCGGAGAAGGCATTGCGCTTCTCCGGCACTCTTTCTAAAATATCATTACTTTTCACCAGTCAGGTATTTCCTGCGGATCTTACCGCAGAAAACCATCTCTTACCACCTTATGGGAAATCTTTCCGGAAAGCGGTTCGCACTTACGCGTAACCACCTTCAGAGTCGCCAGACTGCCCGCAACTGCCGGCTCCCTGACTGAAGCTGCAGTAGTAAGTCCGGAAAGGTTCTGCATTCTTGACGCAGCCATCCTGGAAGCCTGGCCGGCCCCTTCGTACAGAGAAACTTCTGTACCGGCAGTGTAATATCCCAGCAAACCTATTCCTTCCATTGTCTTCGCATCCTGAAGGATGACGGCAAAGTCATTGTTCAGGGCAGCCAGCTCCTTGGTCTGCGGATCTACCGAGAACACACACGGGTTCTTGCCGTTGCTGGTGTCTGATGTATATGAATAGAATCCATAGTACATGGTTTCTTCTTCGTCATAATAATAGTAAGGCACTCCGAACTGCATTCCGAAATCCTCATATCCTTCTTCATAGCCGGTAAGCGTAAGAGTGGAGGCTTCAGAATCATATTCGGCATACCAGCTGCTGCCGTTGGCAATACCTATGTTCCTTACAAAGAAGTCGGTTTCACTGCTCTGGGTAGGCAATACCTCGAATATATTCTCGAACGTTTCACCGGCATACTCGCATGACATATAGTACTTGCCTATGGCCAGTTCTCCGGAATAAGGCAGTGCATCCGTTACAAACGGTTTCGAAATGATCAAAGCGGTCTCACCGTATGAATTCTCAGCACTTACGACAAAAGTGTAGGATGTGGACGGATTAAGATTTATGAAAATATTCCATATCTTTCCCACTGCATTGAGTTCCTGAAGAAAATCGGCAGAGAGATCGGACCCGTAGGCATCCACGACTTCCTGTACCGTCATGCCCATGCCCTCGATGCTGTTAATCACTTCAGTGGTATTCAGATACATCTTCAGGGATTTGATTTCCGAGCCCTTGAGTTCATATACCACTGAGGAATAGTCAGGACATTGCTCAATATATCCTGCAGCGTCCGGATATTCGGTGACTTTATACAATGCAGCTGTTATGTCGCACTCAGGAGCTGCGTTTCCGCCTGCACCAGGGAAATAGAAATTCACGGCAACCGCATTTTCTGCAGAAAGCGCACCTGATACATCCGCAGGAACGGCTACGATCGTGTAGAGTCCCGGAGCAAGCTCGGCCTCGACAGATACGGACCCTTCACCGGCAACGAAACCGTCTACCGTGCAGATGTTCTCTGCCGTCCCGTTGACCACACCTGACACATATTCTTCCGGAGCTGCGGTCACATCACCGCTGACGAATACATAGCTGATTCCTGTCACGTCCGCTCCATATGAAAAATCGAGTACGGCCGTAGCGGTTTTATTGTCTGACGCAACCCTCATGCCCGAATATTCTACGGATACGGAATAGTCCCTGGCCTCATATCCCGGAAGAACGACACGGAAGAGTCCGTTCGGATTTGTGTCCATGCCTCCGGCAACACAAAACAGTTTCAGGCCTCCTGCCGGGAAAGTAATGATTCCGTTTTCCAGAGTGCCGTACACAGACTCCGCCGTAGCGATTTCATACAGGCCGTATGCAGGGTCATTATCCGTAATTCCTGTCGACTGGCGAGAAATGAAAACCTGAGCAGGGTCTGTAGCATCGATCGTTATGTTCGCAGCCGCATATGTAACCAATTGACTCTCGATATCCTCCTTGGAACCTTCGAAAAACGCTTCGAGATACGGCCATCCGTAAGGCGCTTCAAGCATATACAGGCCTTTCTGGCTCTTGTGCTCATAAATAGGGACATCGACTTCTACTACTGGAGCGCTTTGCCACATGGCAGTAAACCAGTCATCCCGGAATTTTCCTGTACCGAGCAGATCCCATATCTCCTTGGCCAAAGTTATGTAAAGAGTCTTGTTTCCGTACTGTGAAACATTTGCTTCATCATTGATAAGGAAGCCTATCGTATATTCCTTGCCTTCTTCCACTGCGCTGTTGTCTACAGCTATCACAAGCGAAGCCTCTTCTTCACCGGCACTGAAAGTTACCGATGACGGTACAGTGAAGACAGACTGGTCTGTTTCACTCATTTCGCCCCAGTCGGCAAGTATGCTGACGGTAAATTCATCATCGGTAACGCTTCTTCTCACCGGAACAGTAACCGATGTTGTCTCTTCGTCCAGGGTATATTCGGTCACTGCATCCACAGGGAAATATACCGCTTCACCGTTGAGCTCACCCGTTCTGGTGAACTCTTCATTGGCGCAGGAAACGGCGGATATCATCGCCGCGGCAGCTGCAGCCAAAGACATTATATTAAGAATTTTCATATCGAATTTGTTTTAATTCCGCATCACGGATTCTGGTCGGCTGATGTCAGGACTTTATTGTTTTCAATCTCGGATATCGGAAGCTGGTATACCATCTGCTTGTCTTCCTGCTCGTATTTGAACTTGGCGCCGTCATAATGGTTATTGTCAGAGCCCCAGGTTTCATCCGTACGGTCGACAGGAATGTTGAGACGGCGGTTATCAAGGTACTCTATGCCTTCTCCCCAGAACTCGACCCTCTTCTGGAAATTGATTTCTTCGATAAGGCTGGCCTTGTCGGTAGCGGTCCAGTTATAATCCGGCTGCCTTGTCCTCATGAATTCATTGAGGACTGTAACCGCACTGGCGTCTCCTTTATGTGCGAGTGCCTCAGCCTTGATAAGCCAGGCTTCTTCCGAACGCAGGTAGATATAATCTCCGAGTTCCCATCCCGTAGCTCCTGTAGAAGGGTCGTATCCGGCACGGACTGTCTCCCTGCCCGCTCCTATGAACTTGACGGACTGGTAGTCTACGGATGCAGGATACTCTGTGTCCCTGAGCATGACTGTACCGGACTGTCCTGTACTTCTTTCGCAGCAGAACCACTGGAGCCTTATGTCGTTGTCGTTTATCTTGTCGACAAACGGTTTGAATCCGGCACGGTAAACACCGATCGCTCCGTATCCGGCGCCATAGGCATCCATCTGGGAGAACCATGACATGTAAACGGTAGAGTTGTCGGCCGTGATATCGCATCCGAAGACGATATCAGGAAGGGTGATATCGCTGAATCCCTGAAGGATCTGGTCTTCGGTTGTAAGTACAGGATAATTGTCGATAACTACCTGGGCATACTTTATGGCATTGTCCCAGTCCTGTTTTACCATGTACGCGCGGGCAAGATACATCGCTGCCACGCATCCGTCGAAATCTGTAGGGGAGGATGTCTTGACCTGTCCGATTTCCTCGAAAATCCTGTAGGACTCCTCAAGGTCTGAAAGCAGCTGGTCATATACCTGTTCCACTGTGCTCCTCGGCTGGTCTCCGTCAGTATTCTCGGTCAAAAGAGGCACGCAAGGCTCCTGGGAGAAATCATATTTCTGGCCCTTGCCCCACTTGGTACCCTCGGCTCCTACATAATAGGAGTGCTGGTAAAGATAAGTAAGCTGCAGATAGGCATAGCCGCGGAATCCGAGAGCTATGGCCTGGTAGCTTTTAATATCCGACGTAGCGGTTTCAGGGTCGATAAGCTTAAGTATGTTGTTGGCATTGTCTATCACCCTGTAATATTCTCTCCAACGGTTGCTCGTAGCGACATAGTTCTGGCCTCTGTAATCAAGGATATAATGATACCAGCTCATTGCGAACAGTCCGGTCATTACCATATCGTTACCCATCAACGATGTGAGGTAATCGAAGCTTTTCTGGCCGAAGTAGTTGTGGCTCATGTCAGTATGGACATACTGCTGGAAGTCGTTGTAAAGTCCTGCAACAGCCGCCGAGAATGTCTTGCCCGGGTCTTCCGTTGCAATCTCGGTAAGTTTCCCTTCGCTGACATAGGCAGTCGGTTCGACTTCCTCAAGGCAGGAAACCGCAGAAAGCGCAGCCGCTCCGAGAAATAGGAATTTGGTTATCTTGTTCATATTCAGTTGCGATTAAATTAGAATGTAATGTTTATACCGCCGGATATGACTTTCATCGGCGAATATCCTCCGAAGTCATCATTCGATCCCGACATGGAAACACGAGGGTCGAAGCCCTGGCGTGCAGACCACAGTGCGAGGTTATCCGCAGTAACATATACCCTGAGGTTCTGTACCTTGATCTTGTCCATCCATTTCCTCGGGAACGAATAGCCCAATGTGATGTTCCTGATGCTGAAATATGATGCTTTTACCAGATTCAGGTCTGATGTCTGGGTGAATGAATTGGAAGCATCGTTCGCATTCCAGATAGGGTATTTTCCTGTTCCCGTTTCAGGGTTGAACGTATCCCACAACTCCACGTTGTGTCCTGTATAATATGATGAGGACATACCGTCGAGGAACGAGTAGTCATAAGCCCATCCTCCGATCTGGAAAGCGGTCGCGATTGAAAGGTCTATACCTTTGAAATAGAATGTCGTGTTCAGACCTCCGTTGATGTCCGGAAGAGCTGTCTTCCCTATGAAATACTTCGTAGCGTTCTGATATTCGGTAGTGGTGACCTTGTTTCCGGTAGGATTACCGGCCTCATCGACCTCATCCATATACCACATTCCCTGTCCGAGTTCATTCATCCCGGCATACATGTAAGTATAGTACTCATATCTGCTCTTGCCTTCCCTGAGGTTGAACGGTCCGGAAGTAATACCGTCGGCCCTGTTTTCCTCAGGAAGAGTGAGGATCTTGTTTTCATAGTGCGAACCTACGAGAGAGACTGTCCAGCGGAGATCCTCCCTTTTGAATATGTCGACATTAACCTCGAACTCTACACCGCTGTTGTTCATCGAGCCGATGTTCTCCCAGTTGTAAGGACGTCCGGCGGAAGTTGCCAGAGGACGCTGGAAAAGCATGTCGTCTGTCTTGCGTATGAAGTAGTCGACATTACCGTAAAGCCTGTCCCAAAGCCTGAAGTCCACGCCGACATCAAATGTCTTCTGCTTTTCCCATGTCAGATCGGGATTACCGTAGAAAGAAATTGCGTATCCGAGAGATGAGCCGTCCCAGGTCACGGAATACTGGTCCTGGTAAGGCGTATACCCGTATGCATATCCCGGCAGGATGTTCTCATTTCCCTGTGTACCGTAGGATGCCCTGAGCTTCAAGTCGTTGAGCCACCCTGCAGCATTTTCCGCAAACTTCTCTCCGGATATCCTCCATGCGGCTCCCACAGACCAGAAGTTGCCCCATTTGTCCAGGAACCTTGATGTACCGTCTCTACGGAATGCGGCGGAGATGTAGTATCTGTGGCCGAAATTGTAGTCAGCCATCGCAAAATAGCCTTCGATGTTATGGTTGAGCGTATAGCTTTCGAGAGACTGCATCTGTCCGCCGTTTACAAGTTCCGGATTCATCGGATCGAAGAAGTTCGTCTTTTCTCCCTCAAGCGACTTATAGCGGTATTTGTAGTACTCGTGGCCTATTTTTGCCGAGATATAATGCTTGCCGTCTACAATCTTGTCATAGGCCAGGATCTGGTTGAAGTTGGTTGTAGAGGTATTGTATGAACCATGGTTGCCTCGTCCTCCGAATGACATTCCGTCTCCGATGGTAGGAGTATAGTACTCGACTTTCTCAAGATTGGTATAATCATAGCTGTAGTTTGCAGAGAAAGTGAAGTCCTTAAGGAACTTTATCTCGATATAGGACCTTGAAGTAAGGTTGTTGTACCTTCTTTCATTGATATCCTCATAAAGGTTGGTGATGACGTTCTGGTTGGTCGCCGTAGGTCTGGAAGTCGTCCCGTCGGTCTCGCCCATACCGGAGTCGTACATCGGTGTACCGTCCGCATTGTACTTCATGTTTCCGTCCGCATCATACGCATGGACAGGGAATATAGGAGCCCATGACCTGGCCACGCTGAACGGGTTGGATGCCAGCCCGACACCTTCCTGGACTCCGTTCTGGGTAGTCCTTGAATAACCGATGTTCGTTCCGACCTTGACCCATTTCTTGAGCTGGGAGTTCACATTCACACGGGCAGAGAACCTGTCATATGAAGATCCTATGATATAAGACTCGTTATCAAGATATCCGAGAGAAAGATAATAGTCCGTACGGTCGTTTCCTCCCGAAGCGGATACGTTATACTCCTGACGGAAAGAGTTCTTGAACATGGCGTCATAGAATGTATCGTCATAGCGGAGCTGTGCATTCGGATTCAGAGTACCGTCAAGTCCGACCAGATATTCTCCGGAAGGAACCCCTTTGAAAGCGTTATAATAGCCCAACTGCTCGAGGAGGTGCTGGCTGGCATACAATGCGGCATCATCGAGAGACGCCCCCCCTGCCCACTGGGTATTCCTTATTCCGTACCATGTAAGTTCATAGAATTCACCCGGATCAGAAACCATATTATAATCCTTGTATGCCCTTGAGGTCACACCCCAGTTGCCCTGGAACTGGATTGATATTCTTTCCGGGCTTCCTTTCTTGGTCGTCACCATAACGACACCGCCGGCAGCCCTGGATCCGTACAGTGAGTTGGACACGGCATCCTTGGAAACCGTAATGGATTCTATGTCATTAGGATTGATATCCGACAACTTTCCATTGAAAGGCACACCGTCGACTACGATCAGCGCGGCGTTGCTCGCAGACAGGGACCCTATACCACGCACATAGATGTTGGCATCCGTTCCCGGCTGTCCTGTCGAGCTGATCACCTGAAGACCTGCTACCGCACCCTCCAGCGCATTGGTTACCGATGTTGCCTGTGAATTTGCGACAATGGATGACTTTACTGTGCTGACGGATCCGACAAGGTCCTGCTTTCTCTTCGTGCCGAAAGCCACTACGGTAATTTCATCAAGATACTCGGTATCTTCCTCCAGGACAAAGTCGATCAGAGTCCTGGACCTTACCGGCTCGATGACGTCTGCATATCCGATCATCGTCACCAGCAGGGAAGCGTCTCCTGGAACAGCAAGCGAATAAGACCCGTCTGTTCCGGTGGCAACTCCTGTAGTGGTACCGTTGACCATAACGGCCGCTCCGATAAGAGGATTGCCGTCTTTGTCAGTTACGGTTCCGGTGACTGTGACATTCTGGGCCATAGCTACAGCCGAAGCCAGCAGCACCATCATTGCCGTGAAAAACAACTTTACTTTTTTCATAAGCAAAATGAACTTAGTTAAACATAAATATTGATACACGTAATCTTCAGCAAAAGGTGCGGTAAAAACTGCACTTTTTAAGGGGCGTTTTTCAGGGCGTTTTCATTGGTTATCCGCATAATTGCCCAAGTCATGGCTGGGCAGGGACTCTTCGTGAATTTACCCATGGCTGCAGATCCGGAAGGATTGGATGTGCAGGATGAAAATAACCACAGCGAACGCCCGGACGCGAAATATCTTGTATATAAGATGAATTATGCATATTTTTGTCCTGTATATAAGATAAATCGGCATGGACAAGAACATCCTCCGCACAGTACTTGCGGACAACCAGACAGAGGTCTCACGGTATGCGGTTACACCGAGGGATTTCAGATTTGACGAAAGCAGCAATTATGTCCTTGTGGGAATCCGCCGGGCGGGGAAATCGTTCCTGCTCTACCAGAGGATGCAGGAGTTTCTCGCGCAGGGGAAAGGCTGGGACGAGATGCTTTATGTGAATTTCGAGGACGAAAGGCTTTCCGGGATGAAGGCCCTTGACCTGAATATGCTGATTGAGATACATCTGGAACGGTACGGCAAGCGGCCTGTCATGTTCCTTGACGAGATACAGAACATAGAAGGATGGGAGAAATTCGCCAGAAGGCTGGCCGACATGAAATACACGGTCTATATCACCGGAAGCAACGCCAAGATGCTCGGCAGCGAGGTCCAGAGCACACTCGGCGGGCGTTATATCCCCGTCTGCGTTTATCCGTACGGATTTACGGAATTTCTGAACGCCAGGGGATTACGCGTCACTGCGGATATGCTCTACGGGACCGAGACACGGGCCTCTGTCAAGAGGGAGTTCAACGACTATTTCCACGGCGGCGGCTTCCCCGAGGGCATCCACATGCCTGTGAAAAGGGACTACCTGACGAGCCTGTACCAGAAAATATATCTAGGCGACATAGCCGCCCGGCATTCCGTGGAGAATACATTCGCCCTGCGTGTCCTGTTCAGGAAGATGGCGGAAAGCGTGAAGCAGCCCGTGTCGTTCAACAGGCTTTCCAACATAGTCTCGTCCACTGGAGCGAAGGTCGGCACAAGTACGGTCATCAATTATGTGGAATATGCCAAGGAAGCCTGGCTGGTTTCCCCTGTGCCCAACTATGCCGGGAAGCTCACCGACAAAGAGTCCAGCCCGAAATACTACTTCACGGACAACGGAATTCTCAACCTCTTCCTTCTCGGTGACGAGACCTCCCTGCTTGAAAACATCGTGGCCGTAGCCCTGTTGCGGAAATATGGCAGGGAAGACTCCGTCTTTTTCTACAACAGGAACATAGAGGTAGACTTCTATATTCCTGAATCCGGAATTGCCATCCAGGTATGCTACAGTCTGGCGTCAGAAGATACGATAAAACGGGAGGTCGGTGCACTGGAAAAGTTCGCACGCGTAGTGGAGGCTTGCCGGACCATGCTTGTAATCACAATGGACGAGGAGAAGACAATAGAATCCGGCAACCGCCGGATAGAGGTCATCCCTGTATGGAAATGGCTGATGGAGAACAATCTGTAATCTCCGATCCGTATCTCTGCCGGGGACAGTCCTATCCCTCCACCGCCTTCCATTCGCTGACGGTGCGTGTGGCGGAGTCGAAGTTGACCCCCACCTTGACGAGCTTCCTCCCGTCGGCGGTGTACGGGACCAGGTAGCCCCTGCTGTCGATCTGGCGGAGGGCCTCATCGGCGCTGCCGTCCACCTTCAGCTCGAACACGTAGATGTGCGTCGCCGTCTTGAGCACGATGTCAGCCCGGCCGGCCGCGCTCTTCACCTCGCTCTCCACGTACAGGCCCATCATGGAGAACAGGAGGTAGAAGATGGTGTGGTAGTGCTTCTCCGTCCTGTTCTCCAGGTCGTACGGGATGGAGGCGAAGAAGGCCGTCAGCTGCTGCATGCAACTGCCTATATCCCCTCTGCGGAGGGACTCGGTGAAGCTATATATGAACGAATCCTTCTTGTAATACGGGTCCGGCAGGTAGGCCGGGATAAGGGAGTTGATGAATCCCAGACGGACTTCATCGTTGGGGTACGCAAGGGTATAGAGATCACCGGCGAAATTGTACTCTTTGATAGTCAGATATCCGCTCTGGTAAAGCACCGGCACGGGATCCGTGATGGACTCTGTGGGAACGTCGAAGCCCTCGGCACGCAGGACGGTGCCGTCGAGGCTCTCGATGTCGAAATTGTACCTGCGGAGCATCTCTATCAGGAAGGTAGGTGTCCCCGAGGCGAACCAGTATTTGCCGTAGCGCCGGTCGTTCAGGGCGTTGAGCAGGCTGAAGGGGTTGTATATGTCCTCGCACTCCGGGCTGAAATGGTACCCGTCGTACATCCTGCGCAGATGCGCCATCGCCTCAGCGTAGCTCTCCCCGTTCTTCTGTGCTAGGGCCTCCACATCCGGCCTCAGCTGCTCCTCAACCTCACGCTGCGTGATCCCGCAGATGGCACTGAAACGGTCCTTCATGCTGATGTTCTGCAGGCTGTTCAGCTCGCTGAAGATGCTCATCTGGCTGAACTTGCTTATCCCAGTGATGAACACGAACCGCAGCATCGCGTCGCTCATCTTCACCACGCTGTAGAAGCTCCTGAGCCTGTTCCGCAGCTTCTCCTGAAGACCGGCGTCTCCGGTGCTGTCCAGCAGAGGGGCGTCGTACTCGTCCACCAGGAACACGACCTGGCGCCCCGTCTTCACGTAAGCCCGCCGGATGATCCCGGAAAGCCTGCCCGCATACGAAACCTCCCCGCTGTCACTCCCGTAGACCCTCTCCATGCGGGAAAGCATCAGGTCAAGCTGCTCGTCCAGATCCGCCTCGCTGAAGTACTTCGTCCCGCTGAAGTCGAAATGCAGAACAGGATACTCAGCCCACTCCTCTTCAAGCCTCTCCATCGCAAGCCCCCGGAACAGATCCCTCCTCCCGCTGAAGTACGCCTCCAGGGTCGTCACCAGGAGGCTCTTCCCGAACCTCCGCGGGCGGCTCAGAAAATAGACTGTCCCGTTCATGACGAGTTCGTGGATCAGCTCCGTCTTGTCTATGTAAAGATAGCTGCCGCTCCTTATTTTCTCGAATGTCTGCACCCCTATCGGGTATAGCCTGCGTTCCTGTCCCATTGCCTCTGTGTGTCTCCGTTGTCTTCCCTCCCGGTCCATGACCGGGCATATATCTTTACAAATTAACGGATTTTTTCTCTTAACAGAAAATAAATGCCATTCAATCTTTTCTGCCCAGCATACATCCGAAATATTCCGGGATAAAAAACCGGGAGAGGCTCAAGCCCCTCCCTCCATCGGAACTGCCAAAGATATTGGATTCATAGTCCCCGTGCATTGTAATGTCTGGAATGGCGAAATAATTGGGCAATAAAAAAGGCACCCCTTTCGGAGCGCCTTCATTCTGATTGCCGTCCGGGACCTCCCGGATGCCCTTCATCGTCTATTTCTTCTGTCCCCTCATAGGTTCCATAGGAGGCAGCGGCCCGAACTCGCCGTGGGCCGCCTCCTTGATGCTGAACCCCTTGTAAATCCAGTGGTCGCGGTACCAGGTGCAAGGCTTGAATTCGTCATTGAGTTCCGCCATTTTCAAGTTCATCCTGTCCCTGTATGACTCGAGCGTCCTTCTGTATTTCGGATTTCCGGCCACGTCATTCATCTGCCCCGGATCCTTCTTCAGGTCGAAAAGTACTTCCTTCCCGTCTCTGAGATACTTGGCGTACAGGAACTTGTGGTCTCTGACAGCCCTCCATTCGAAGCCGTCCTTCCACGCTGTATGCCCGTCGAAAAACTCCTGGCTGTACCTGTCCATATAAGGGTCAGGGGCCTCCTTGAAGTTCTCCGGGAGGCTGAATTCCGTATCCTTGAACCTGGCATAGCAGTCAGGGTCCGTATTGCCCTGTTTCCACGGGTCATGCGGCGGGTTCCATGAAAGGAACATGGCGAAAGGCTTGTCCTCCTTCGAGGCCCTCTCCATATAGTCGCATGCAAGCGTAGTGAACTCCTCCGGTCCGTATTTTCCTTTGAGGCTCACTTTCACTTCCTGCCCGTTTTCATCATCCGTGTAATAGAAAGCATTGTAGCTCATATGGTTGAATGAATATCCAGCCCAATAGTGGTCGAATCCCATCCTCTCCGGTCCTTTTTTGATCGGGCGCGTATGGGTGTCATTGAGGTGCATCTTCCCAATATAGCCGCAGTTGTACCCGTTGTCATTCAACACATTGGCCAACGTCCTGTGGTTCGGGTTCATATTGATTTCATTTATGACCATCCCCGTCGAGCTGATGTATTTCCCGGTAA
Source organism: uncultured Bacteroidales bacterium (assembly GCA_944326305.1). Taxonomy (GTDB): domain Bacteria; phylum Bacteroidota; class Bacteroidia; order Bacteroidales; family UBA932; genus Cryptobacteroides. Next base: position 39,023 of record CALVDL010000009.1, on the reverse strand, counting down.
ACAGGCTCGACCTGTACGGCGCGGATACCGGGCTCACGGACAGCGCACTGGAAAAATTCATCGCATCATGCGCGAAATTGTCGATATTGGGGGTGATGGCTTTCGTATCGCCGGCATATCCGAGTACATCGGCCCTCATCTGGTCAGCAAAGACGAATACGAGATTAGGACGCTCCTTGTCCGCCGCAGACAGGAGCACAGGTGACAGCAATGCTGTAGCCATGCCTAATTTCTTGATATTATTCATGATAAGGTTAATTCATGCCATCAGACGGCAGAAGCCGGTCCGGACTCCAAAATTTTTACAAATTAAAGGAATATTTCAAAAACAATCCAAATTTAAACCTTATCAGATTATGATTTACGCCTACATCCGTGTCAGCACGGAACTGCAGAACTATGGAAGCCAGCACTTCGAAATCCAGAACTACTGTTCTGCCAACGGCCTTTCGGTCGACCACTGGGTCAAGGAGTCCATCTCCGGAACCGTAAAAGTAGAAAAAAGGACTCTCGGCAAGATTATCAAGAAAATGCATCCGGGTGACAGGCTCATCTGCACAGAGCTCTCCCGTCTCGGAAGGAACATGCTCATGGTGATGTCAATCCTGAACACATGCTCCGCCAAAGGGATATATATCCATTCGATAAAGGACAATTTCGACCTGTCTGACAACATCAATTCAAAAATAATCGCCTTCGCCTTTGCCCTTGCCGCAGAGATAGAGCGGAACCTGATTTCCCAGCGTACAAAAGAGGCCCTGGCACTGAAAAAAGCCTCCGGTATAAGGCTCGGAAGACCGCCCGGAAAGTCAAAAAAGAAAGAAAATACGTATAAATACTGGGATACAATCAATAAAAAAATAAGCGATGGCGTTCCTCTCGTTAAAATTGCTAAGCAATATAAAATCCATCGGAATACCCTACGTAATTATTTAAATAATAACATATTAAATAATGCAGAATCTTATACTGACAGACATTCCTCCAAGCATGATTGATGGATTCACTTAAATAGTGTAAGAAATTAAATTAACATTAATGCTACATTTGTTGAAAATTATAATTTGTCTTAATTCAACAATGCATTTATTACATTTTAAAATTTCTGCAAAAGAAAAATACCCCAAAAGTCAAAAATAATGGTATTATTAATCGTAAATCTATATCTCAATGCATTTTAATGGTGTTTGGAATTCCAAAAATCTATTCCTAACTTTGAATCGGGTTATGTTAGAACACTAGTATTTTTATCATATCGGCAAACATATGCACTTATAAATTATAAATTGTTTGCCCTGAAAAACGCCCCTTAAAAAGTGCAGTTTTTATCGCACCTTTTGCTGAAGATTACGTGTATCAATATTTATGTTTAACTAAGTTCATTTTGCTTATGAAAAAAGTAAAGTTGTTTTTCACGGCAATGATGGTGCTGCTCGCATCCGCAGGCGCATTCGCCCAGGATGTCACGGTCAGCGGAGTGGTTACCGACTCCTCTACCGGAGAGCCAGTGCCGTTCGCGTCGATCCAGATCAAAGGCACACTGGATGGAGGAAGTACTGATGCTGACGGAAATTACTCTATCCTTGTAAATAGCGACGCCGTGCTCATCTTTTCATCTATCGGTTACCAGGACCAGGAAATCGAAGTCGGAGGCCGCTCTGCCATCAATGTCAGCCTGCATCCTGATTCGGAAATGCTCGACGAGACGATAATCGTCGCGTACGGAACAGCGAAAAAGTCGGCATTTACAGGTTCCGCCTCTTTGGTCAACGAGGAAAAGCTCAAGGACAGGGTCGTGTCGAATATCTCGAACGCCCTTGCAGGGCAGGTGTCAGGCGTACAGATTATCAGCAGCAACGGTGCACCGGGATCAGACGCCACTATCCGCATCAGGGGTATCGGTTCAATGAGCGCCAGCAATGCGCCGCTGTACATATTGGACGGAGTCCCTTATGACGGAAGCATATCAAGTATCAATCCTGCGGATATCGAGTCCATGACTGTGCTGAAGGATGCGGCGGCCAACGCGATTTATGGAGCACGCGGAGCGAACGGAGTCGTGCTTATAAACACCAAGCGCGGCAAATCAGCCGATGCGATCGTAACTGTGGACGCAAAATGGGGTTCCAACAAGAGGGCTATTCCAAACTATGATGTAATTACCGATCCGGCCCAGTATTACGAACTGATGTACACATCCCTGTACAATTCGCAGGCTCAGAGCGGAGCTTCTGCAGCAGATGCGTATGCGTATGCCGACAGAGTCCTTCTTGACGCGGCAAACGGTGGTCTCGGATACCTGATATATACTGTTCCGGACGGACAGAAACTTATCGGAACGAACTTCAAACTGAACCCGAATGCAACACTCGGCTACAGCGACGGTGAGTTCTATTATACTTCCGATGACTGGTATGACGAGATTTTCGGCAAAGGCAACCTTCGCCAGGAATACAATGTCACGGTTTCCGGATCCAGCGAACGGCTGAGCTATTATGCAAGTTTCGGCTACCTCGATGATAACGGTATCATAAACAATTCCGGTTTCACGCGCTACTCTGGAAGAGGCAAGGTTGATTATCAGGCAAAGAAATGGCTGAGAGTCGGCACCAATATGAGCTACAGCCAGTCAACGTCCCGCCAGAACGGTTCGACAGACTGGGGATCAAGCGGAAACCTTTTCTATATGGCCAACCTCATTGCTCCTATATACCCTATGTATGTCCGCGATGCTGAAGGCAATATACAATATGAGACCGCTACCGGCACTCCACTCTACGACAATGGAGCGAACACTACAAATGCACAGCGTCCTTTCATGGGCAACGCCCGTCCAGGAGCAAGTATAGACAATGACAGATACAACGATATAAATACGACTTTCAACGGACAGTGGTATGCCCATATCACTCCTGTAAAAGGCCTTACTTTATCTGTCAATTATTCCATGTCCGAATCGAACGACAGAGTCAACGCACTGTACAGCCGTTGGGGCGGAAGCAATGAAACGACAGACGGTTCGGCTTATGCAAGACACTACCGCGTATCAGGACTGAATGCGCAGTATCTTGCAAACTACAAAGCCACGTTCGCCGAAAAACATAATCTTGAAATCCTTGCCGGATATGAACAGTACCGGCTCAAGATTCAGGATATTGCCGGATCGAACGACCATCTTTACGACCCGTTCGTCGGAGAACTAGGGAATGCAGGCGGGACAACCCAGAAACAGGTAAGTTCATACACCCACAATTATATGACAGAAGGCATTCTGAGCAGGGTACAGTATAACTATGCAGAGAAATATTTCCTCAGTGCATCTTACAGAAGGGATGCATCATCAAGATTCCATCCGGACCACAGGTGGGGCGACTTCGGCAGCGTAGGGGCGGCATGGCTCATTTCCGCCGAGAACTTCATGAACGGGACAGGCAACTGGCTCGACATGCTGAAATTCAAGGCAAGCTGGGGCGTGCAGGGTAATGACAATGTGAACAATTACTATGCATACCTCGACCAGTACGGAGTCACCTACAGCGAGACGACGGGAGAATATTCGAAAACCATGTCGTATAAGGGGAATAAAGATCTTACATGGGAGACATCATATTCTTTCAATACCGGATTCGACTTCGAAATGTTCAAAAACAGGCTTTCCGGTACGATCGAATATTTCAACAGGAAAACAGTGGACCTGCTCTACAACCAGCCTGTACCTCTTTCTTCCGGAATCGTGACCGGGTATATCCCTACAAATGTGGGCTCTATAGTCAACAGTGGAGTCGAACTTGACCTCTACGGCGCGATTATCCGCACGAAGAACGTTGAATGGGGCATCAATTTCAACCTGACCCATTACAGGAACAAGATCACGGATCTTGACGACGGAGTAAAGGAAAACGGCATCAAGGGAAGTTCCAACATCTATAAGATCGGAGGATCTCTTTACCAGTCATACTTGCGCAAATATGCCGGAGTAGACAAGACTACCGGAGAATCCCTCTACTATGTGGATCCGGACAACGGAGACTGGTCGACAACGACCGACTACAATGCCGCCATGCAGGCAGACTGCGGAAGTACTCTTGCCAAAGTATATGGAGGATTCGGAACATCGCTGAACCTGTATGGCTTCGACTTCTCCGTACAGTTCTCATACCAGCTCGGAGGACGTGTCTATGACGGTACTTACCAGGCATTGATGCACACAGGTTCCGCGAATACTGCAGGAACGGGCTGGTCGAAAGACATACTTGACGCATGGTCTCCGGCCAATCCTGATAGTGATATCCCCCGGCTCAACGCAGGGGACGACCTTAACCAGAAAGATTCGGACCGTTTCCTTGTAAGTTCGAATTATCTGAGTGTCAACAATGTGACCTTAGGATACACATTCCCTGCCAAATGGACGAAAAAAGCCCGGATCGCCGGTCTGAGGATATACGTGACAGGAGATAATCTCCACGTATTCTCCGCAAGGAAAGGACTTGACCCGAGGATGTATCTCGGTTCAGGAAGCTCCACTACTTCCGGCAACTACACCTATACGGCGATGAGAAACATTTCCGGGGGTATAACTTTAACTTTCTAAATGGAATGAAGAAATGAATACGAACAATAAATACTATGCTTTGACACTCACATGCCTGGCATTGATCTCCTGCTCGGCAATGGATGAAATGGTTCCGGAAGGGTCCGTAGTTACCCAGGATCAGGTGGTGGGCACAAACGAGGCGATTCCTGACAGGGTGTCCGCCGATCTGGCGGGAGTATATACCTATGCATGCCAGCAATATTCCGTAACAGGGAGCCAGGCTGCGGACTGCGACTACGGCTATCCGTCGCTGTGCCTTTCCCAGGACCTGAACGGCCCAGACATGGTATGCGACAACAGCAGCTACCATTGGTTCTCTCCGAGTAGCGACTATACCGACAGGCAGGTAAACTACATCATAGCCTACCAGCGCTATGCAGTGCCGTACAACCAGCTCAAACTGGCAAATGACGTGCTTGCCTCAATCGATCTGGAAACAGCTACAGGAGAACTGAGGTATTTCGCCGGACAGGCCAAGGCCATCAGGGCATTCGACTATCTGGCACTTGCCCCGTATTTCCAGTTCAGCTACCAGACACACAAGGATTCACCATGCGTGCCTATCGTAACTGAAGATACCCCTGACTATGCAAACAACGGCAGGGCTACGGTCGGGCAGGTCTATACACAGATAATTACAGACCTTACCGACGCCATTGCGTTGCTGGAAGGCTTCGACAGGGGGACAGACAAGTCCAAGATAGACCAGCAGGTAGCCTACGGATTGAGGGCCCGCGCCTATCTTTATATGGGCATGTATGCGGAAGCCGCGGCTGATGCGGAAAAAGCGCTTGCCGGATATACCCCTTACAGCATAGCTGAAGTGTCAACGCCGGCATTCTGCAGGATTACAGACCACAACTGGATGTGGGGAATACTCATCGAACCGGACAACATCACCGGAAACGGCGGATATCCAAGCTGGCCATCGCACCTATGCTCGTTCGGATCAGTATCCTACACTGCGAATACCGGAGTATATAAAAGAATCAACACACTGCTTTACAACCAGATACCGGACACGGATGTCAGAAAGGGATGGTGGATAGACGCCAACCTCGACTCTCCGCTTCTGGAAACAATATCATGGGACGGAGTAACGGGACGCGATATATCTACCCTTCAGATCCCTAATACAAAAACAGCGTTCCCGGCTTATACCGTAGTAAAATTCGGTATGGAAGCAGGAATAGGAAGCACTGACAGCTCCAGCGACTGGCCTCTTATGAGAGCCGAGGAAATGATTCTCACGCAGGCTGAAGGACTTGCAATGAGCGGACAGACAGGACAAGGCAAGCAGGTGCTTGAGGATTTCGTAAAGACCTACAGGGATCCGCAGTATGTATGCGAAGCGTCTTCCGCAGAAGATCTTCAGACCGAAATCTGGAAACAGCGCCGTATAGAGCTCTGGGGAGAGGGGTTCTCCATGGCAGACATCATGCGTCTGAACAAGCCGGTAGTCCGTATCCAGGGAAATGAAACCGCCAACTGGCCTGATGCATACGCATTCAATGTGGCTGCCGGTGATGAATATTTCCTTCTCAGGTTTCCTCAGGGAGAGACTAATACCAATCTCGCCGTTTCTCCGGAACAGAACAACAACGGAGGGACTGTCCCTCAGCCAGGACAGAATTCGGATTTGAGAGACGGTGTTACAAATTGAAAATCTAAAAGACAATGAAAATGAAAATATTGAAATACCTATCGGTTTTACCGTTCGCAGCAGGCCTTATCCTTACAGCCTGCTCCGAGACGGAATACGAACCAGGAGCGCAGATGAACACTGCAGGGGACAATGTCTATTTCAGTTCCGACAATGAAACGAATCTGGCTTTGGGCACTGATGCGACTGAATTCACTCTCAGGGTCGAGAGGGACAACGCCGCGGAGGCACAGAGCATTCCGCTTGAAGTGTCTACACTTTCCCCGGAAGCATTTACAGTGCCGGCTACAGTCGAGTTCGGGCAGGGGGAACTTGAAAGTACCATCACCGTAAAGTTGGGAGAAAGCATGGAACTCTTTACAGAATACAAATGTTCGATCTCCATTGCCGAAAATTACACACAGCAGTATATTGAGCAGGACACATATCCGAGAGTGGAAGTCACTGTTCTGAAGGAAGACTATGTTCCGTATGCAACCGGAATATATAGCAGTTACCTCTTTGATCCATGGGAGCAGACGCTCGAATATTCTGGAATACTTGATCAGTACCGTCTTCCTGATTTATGGTCTATAGGTTCCGATGTGGTTTTCAAATGGGACGGAGGAGCTTCTGTACAGCTTGGATACAGTTCATTTGAAACAGGAGTAGAATATCAGGCCGGTGCATTCATTACTGCAGAAGTCGTACAAGACGGTACATATTCAGCAGAAGAGAAAACATTCACGTTCTTCTACGAATATACAGTCCCTTCTCTTGGCGGTACTTTTAACCCTGGACAAGATTACTTTATTGTGACAGAATTTCTTCAATAAGTCATTTCAAGAATCAAAAGGGAGATGGAAACTTTACGTCTCCCTTTTTTTATAGCATTCTGTATGAAAAATTTTTTGACAATAATCATTGCCGTATTTCTTACGGCATTATTCCAGGGCTGCACAGAGACTTCCCTGCCGGAAAACCGTTCCGGTGCATATACAGGAAAAATAATCAACTCATCCTTCAATGCCGCCAAAGGAAGTCTTCTGGTAAAAGTGTCCGGAGACAGTCCGGAAGAATCTGCCACAGGCCTGCGTGCATCCTTATCGGATGAAGCTGTATCGGTCCGGAAAGTATTCGGAAGCTGCAAAACGGAAGCAGAATCATCCGGCAGAGACCTTGACCGCTGGTACGAAATAAGGTTCAGCCGGGACATGGACCTTGACAGTCTGGCGGAAGCTGTCTCGTCTTTCAGCGGAATAGAGAAAATACAGTTCAATACGAAAATGAAGAAAGCTTCTGACTGCATTTCCCGTCCGATGCGCTCCCCCTTGCTGACAAAAGCACCGATGGGTGCTTTCAATGACCCTCAGGCAGGGATGCAATGGCATTATAAAAACACGGGAGACAAGGACAATATCGCTCCGACAGCCAGGGCCGGTGCGGATATCAATGTAGCCGATGCATGGAGGCTTGAAACAGGCAGAAGCGATATCATCGTAGCCATAATAGATGAAGGTGTACAGTACAATCATCCGGATCTTGCCGCAAACATGTGGGTCAACGAGGATGAAATACCTGGCAACGGCATAGACGATGACAAAAACGGATATGTCGATGACGTTTACGGATATAATTTTGTCTCTGGAGGCGAAATAGCCTGGGATACCTACGGGAATACCGGACACGGCACACATGTGGCCGGTACTGTTGCCGCAGTAAACAACAACGGCATAGGAGTATGCGGCATAGCCGGCGGAGACGGGTCCGGAAACGGCGTCCGCCTGATGTCCTGTCAGATTTTCGACGGGATAGAAGATGGAGATGCCTGCACTGTTGCCAAAGCGATACGTTATGCAGCAGATAACGGAGCTTCTGTCATCCAATGCTCGTTCGGATATGCAGGCGGAGCATTCTTGTCAGACTCCGGATATGAAGAGTTTGCAGGCATAGAAGCAGAAGCGATACGGGATTTCCTGGAAAAGTCCAACTGCAAGGCTATCGACGGAGGCATTGCGGTTTTCGCAGCCGGGAATGAAAGCGCATCCGTATCCGGCTATCCGGGAGCATACAGACCGTGCATTTCCGTCACGGCGATTGCATCCGACAACCTGCCGGCATACTATACCAACTACGGCCCCGGATGCAACATTGCCGCTCCCGGAGGAGAATACTATACAGGCGGCGTTACAGATAGCGAATGCGCTGCCGTCCTGTCCACCATGCCGACAGAATCTATGCCTATACTTGATGAAAACGACAATGAGACAGGCATGTATTCGGCTACGGATTACGGGTATATGCAGGGGACTTCCATGGCTTGCCCTCATGTATCCGGAGTCGTGGCGCTCGGACTTTCATACGCACTGCAGCTGAACAGGCATTTCACCAATGAAGAGTTCACCTCGATGCTCCTTACTTCAGTGAACAACATAGATGATTTCCTTAGCGGCAGCAAACAGACTCTGGTAGGCAACAGTATCGGCTCATTGAATCTGGCTCCATACAACGGCCGGATGGGGACCGGCAGCATAGACACATGGAGGCTGATGATGCAGATAGAAGAAACTCCATGCATAATCGCCGAAACCGGCAAGGCCCAACGGCTTGATCTTGACAGTGCATTCGGCGGAAACGCCTCGGGCCTTACCTATACGGGAGTGGAGATTTCCGATGAAGACTATGAAGCCCTCGGGCTTGCCGCTGACCCGGTGATTCGCTCCGGAAGGCTGCTCATACAACCGATGAAATACGGTTCTGCGAAAATTCTCATCAGGGCCATAGCCGGAGGCGAGAGCCTCGGAGGAGGCAACAATATAGGAGGGATGGAAATAGTAAAGGAAATCTCGGTGATTTCCAGAGGCGTATGCAGCAGTAATGGAGGATGGCTATAATTGTTTGACTATCATGAAAAGAATAATATCATATCTTATGTTCCCGATATTCCTGGCCATGGTTTTTTCCTGCGACGAAGCTGCACCTGAAACGCCAGGGACAGATGTCCCGGAAATACCCGGGGAAGAACTTCCCGAAATAAACGGGGAATGGATGCTTGTATCATTCGGAGAATCGGAACCTGGCGATATAAACGTATATGTTTCTTTCGACAACGGCACATTTGAACTGTACCAGAATCTCGGAAGCGGAAAATATTACCTCTACACAGGAAACTATACTTTGGACAATACCGTCCTGAGGGGACAGTACAGAGACGGGACTTCATGGGGAAGCGACTATGATGTGGACGTCGAGTCCGACAGTCTGGTTCTGACAGCCAGGAACGGTTCGGGAGAAGTGTCAGTCTATACGAGGAAGGACATTCCTGAGGAGGTGACAGGCAGTGCTACCATGAAATCTTCCATGAAAGAGGCTCCGACACCTTTCCTATAGGGCATTCATTTGCACTACGAATTTTCATAACCGGGAAAAATTCCGTTAATTTGCAGGTCCGAAAGAAAACAGAGAAATGGGAATCCTCCCTGACAAATACCTGACCGGCTTTGCAAAGGGCATACGGAAAAACGGAAGCAGGACAAGCGGATGGGCGGCACTCAGCCCGCTGCTCGTTTTTCTTGTTGTATATTTGGTCTCCTCCCTGCTGGAGAAGGACTTCTACAAGATCCCCATCACCGCGGCCTTCCTCGTGGCATCGGCATATGCCCTGATGATAAGCAAGGGCACGACAGACGAGAAGATAGCGGTCTTCTCCAAAGGCGCGGGAGACAGGAACGTGCTCCTGATGATATGGATATTCGTCCTTGCAGGGGCCTTCGCGTCATCGGCCCAGGAGATCGGGGCGGTGGACGCTACAGTGGACCTGACCCTCAGGATACTTCCGGACAGACTGCTCTATGCAGGCATCTTCCTTGCCTCCTGCTTCATATCCATGGCAATAGGCACAAGCGTCGGGACGATAGTCGCCCTTGTCCCTGTCGCGGCCGGAATCGCGGAGCAGACAGGGGTGGAGACAGCGTTCATGACGGCAATTGTAGCAGGCGGGGCATTCTTCGGGGACAACCTTTCTTTCATCTCCGACACTACCATCGCGGCCACACGCACGCAGGAGTGCCAGATGAAAGACAAGTTCAAGGCAAATGTCGCCATCGCCGCCCCGGCGGCCATTGCCGTAACCGTCCTGTATATTATCCTCGGGTCCGGTACAGAAATGGCCAGGCAGGCCTCCGGGATAGAATGGATCAAACTCATCCCGTACATAATGGTGATCTGGCTCGCCCTGACGGGCATGAACGTCATGTCTGTGCTTGCCCTCGGAATCGCGGCCAACGCCGTGCTCGGATTCGCGTGCGGGGATTTCGGATGGACAGGATGGCTTGTCTCCCTCGGCAAGGGCATCGGAGGCATGGGTGAACTGATAATAGTGACAATGCTTGCAGGCGGGATGCTGGAGATGATCCGCGTGAACGGAGGCATTGACTTCATCGTCTCCGGACTGACAAGGAAAGTCAAGGGGAAACGCGGGGCCGAGCTGTGCATAGCCGCCATCGTGAGCATTGCCAACGTCTGCACGGCGAACAACACGATAGCAATCATCACCACGGGGCGCATCGCCCGTGACATCTCCCTCAAATACGGTGTCGACAACAGGAAGGCAGCCAGCATCCTGGACACCTTCTCATGCATGGTCCAGGGAATCATCCCGTACGGGGCGCAGATGCTCATGGCCGCCGGTCTGTCCGGAGTGTCAGCCCTGGGCATCATCAAATACCTCTACTACCCTTATGCCCTCGGCCTGATGGCACTGATGGCCATCATCTTCCGGTTCCCCAGGAAATACTCCTGAGCCTCCCTTCCCCATACTGCATCAAGGCAAAAACACACCCGGACAGGGCCCTTCCTGGCAGCCGGCTATTTCTTAGCAGACTTTTTGGGATTCCTCGGGAACCAGCCCTTTTTGACCCGCTTCTCCTGCTCTATAAGCTCCAGGATAGACCAGAAGCAGGAAAAGGAGACGACACCGGTGACAGTGGAGCCGACGAAGTTCCCTATGAAAAGGGAAAGGACGGCGAAGGCTATCCCCGCAATGAGGAAAACCCACCAGCACCCTTTGCCGAAATGGTATTCGGCCTTGATGACTATCGGATGGAAAACACCAATGATGAAAAATGTCGAGAGGCCCACCACAAGCCCCAAAAAGTTCAGATCGGAAAAATTCATTTCAATGTCACTCTATTGAATTGGCATCTATAAGATTATTGAGCAGGGCATATACAGTAAGGCCGGCCACCGTCTTGATCCCCGTCTTGCGGGTGATGTTTTTGCGGTGGGTTATCACCGTATAGATAGAAATATTGTAGAGGTCTGCTATCTCCTTGTTCAGCATGCCTTTGGCCACACACACGAGAATCTCCTTCTCCCTGGCCGAAAGCTCCTGGCTGTCGGACTTGGGAGTCTCGCTCCGGTTCGCAAGCACTGTGCGCAGCTTCTTGATTATGACAGGGGGCAGGTCATACAGGTTGACCACCTCATCATACTGCCGCCAGACATCGTCCTCCATAGGGACGGTCTGCAGGGCCACCACCGCCGCATCAGAGTATTCAGCAATGCGTGAACGCCCTGAAGCCCGGGAGGCGCAGTCGAATATCACCGGGTCCACCACTATCAGCTCCACGTCCATGTTCTTCAGCCTGACCTCGCTCGTGCGGGAAAGGTCGGTGAGTATCCCCTCCACGGAAAACTCCCCCAGGTCATGGAACACCCCCTCCATCCCCCTGGCTATTATACGGGACGGGATGATAAGGAGCACCTTTACTCTGTTACCGTGTTTCATTTTCTTCTATTCTGGTCATCATAGGTATAAGCACATTGTTCTCGATAAGGGTATGCTTGCCGAGATCCTCCTCAAGGTAGCATATATGGTACATCACATCGTTCCTCAGCACTGTGTCGCACACCTCCGGAAGGTATTTCATCACTATGTTCTTCAGGTCGCAGAGCTTCTCGTCGATATTGCTGTGGTTCTTCTCGAACTGCTCTATTGAATAACCCTGCTCCCTACAGTCCCGAGAAAAGGTCTCGACATAAGGGAAAACCACAGTCTCCTCGTATGCGAAATGGTTCTCCACCTCCTTCTTGTAGTCCGAGAAGAACCTGTCGATGACAAGCTTCTGCTTCACATCGCACGGGGCAACCAGCTTCTCGAGGGCCCTCTCCAGCTCCGGAAGCTCATGCTCGAGATAGAACACATGCGAGCTGTGCAGGTATTTCACTATATCCGCCGGAGCGCCTGAAAACAGGAGCTCCCCGGAAGGTATGTAGTCATCGTACGTATAGACATTGCATATCAGCAGGAAAGAACCTACGTTCAAAGAATGTCTCCTGCAGGCCTCCCCTACCGTTATCTCCCCGAACCCGAGGTCCACACCCAGGCGGGAGAGCACACCGAGAAGGTGGTAATTGAGGTTCACCAGGTCAGCCATCTTCATTGCCGGAGACAGCATTGCCCTGTCATCCTTAATATTTGTTTTTTTCTTTTTCACCATATGGTAATTTATTAGAAACTGTCAAAGATAATCATTTTTCCTCCATGCCATGAGGCCGGACCGCAGCCCCGCCCCATAACTTCAGATGGGGTGCTTCCCAGCACCCCATCCAACAACAATTAAAAGGATCTAAACTTTTTAACTATATGGCCTAAAATCTCAATCTTCGTATGCAAAGGTACTGCCTTCAGGAGCCTCCGGCAATCCCCATTTGTCAGTAAAAACCGCATTGTCTCATCATCATTGATAGGTAAAACAACGTGAATTCGATGAATTTAATTCATTAAATTACATCGAATTACTTATTAAGGAGCATGCCCGTAGCCTGCGACAGGGCCCCCGGCGAGGGGGAAGGAAGGGGTGGCGCCCCTTAACAAGGGGCTGTCACGAAGTGACTGGGGGTGAACAGACATGAATTGTCATTTCGACCGAACGGGACCTTCTCTGTCATTTCGACCGAACAAAGTGAGTGGAGAAATCTGTAGAAGGAATTAACAGATCCCTCGGCTCCGCTCGGGATGACAAAAAGGATGCTCGGGATGACGAAGGAACACCCGGAATGACGAAGGGACACCCGGGATGACAGGGATTCCGGTCATAAATGATAAAATATTGATTTTTATATAAGATTGTTAAACATAAAATCGTATTTTAGCGGAATACCGACAAAAAGTTATCGAAAATGAAAAGAATTCTGACCTGCATTGCCGCCGCCCTGCCCCTCGCGATGTACGCAGACGGCACGGATCCCGCCGCGGAAACCGGTTCCCCGGAAAATATTATCCCTGAACCGCTCATAGTCGAAATGCAGGAAGGAGTGTTCACCCTTCCTGAAGACGGGACGGCATCCTATTATATAGAAGGTGATGCAGCAGAAGCACTGGAGGAATATCTCGCACAGACGGACACCGGACTGCGCCCTGCAGGAAAGCCGGCGGAAGCCTGCATCCTGATAGAAATACGCGGAAAAGCCCTGAAAAAAGCCGCATTGCAGGGAAAGACGGATGAAGCCTACCGGATGGAAATCACACCGGATAAGATAAAGATACGGGCGGAGGGGGAAGCCGGGGCGTTCTATGCCTTGCAGACCCTCATGCAGATGACACGCGGAGGGAAGGCGGGACAGCTGGAGTGCTGCAGGATTACGGACAGCCCGAGGTTCAGCTACAGGGGGCTGCATTTCGATGTATCGAGGCATTTCAGGTCAAAGGAATTCCTAATGAAGCAGATGGATGCGATGGCCCTTGTCAAGCTGAACAAAATGCACCTGCACCTTACTGACGGTGCCGGATGGCGGATAGAGATAGATGGCTACCCGGAGCTCACGCGGCTGGCGGCATGGAGGCCTTACGAGAAATGGACCGACTGGTCGGGGGACCCGGTGTACTGCCTGCAGTCGGCCCCGGGGGCATACGGAGGCTACTACACGAAGGACGACATCCGGGAGATAGTCAGCTATGCGGCTCTAAGGCACATAGAGGTGATACCGGAAATCGAGATGCCGGGGCACAGCGAGGAAGTCCTGGCAGCATATCCCGAGCTCTCCTGCAGCGGAGAGCCGTACAGGAACTCTGACTTCTGCCCCGGCAAAGAGGCCACCTTCACTTTCCTGGAGAATGTGCTTGACGAAGTAATGGAAATGTTCCCTTCCGGATATGTGCACATCGGGGGTGACGAAGCCTCCAAAAGCGGGTGGAAGGACTGCCCGGACTGCCGAAGGAGGATGCAGGAAGAAGGTCTGGAGGATGTGGACGAACTGCAGAGCTACCTGATACACCGTATCGAGGAGTTCGTAGGCTCCAGAGGGAAGAAGATCATCGGATGGGACGAGATACTGCAGGGCGGCCTGGCACCCAACGCCACAGTGATGTCCTGGAGAGGCACTGAAGGCGGGATAAAGGCCATGAAGTCAGGCCACGATGTAATCATGACCCCGTCAGAATACTGCTATCTGGACTACACCCAGGACGCCCCGTTCAAGGAACCGACCTCCATCGGAGGCTATGTCCCGCTCGCCAAGACATATTCATACGAACCTGTAGAGCAAGGCATTACGGAAGAAGAGGCCTCCCACCTGCTCGGCGTGCAGGGAAACCTGTGGGCGGAGTACATCACTCAGGACAGCCATGCGGAATACATGTACTACCCGAGGGCGTTCGCCATCGCGGAAATCGGATGGAGCAAGGCCGGGGAGAAAGACTATGAAGGCTTCCGTACACGGGCCCTCGGCCTGGCCGGCCAGCTGAACGCCATGGGCTACAAGACATTCGACCTGCGCACAGAGTACGGTGACCGTAAAGAGAGCCAGGCCCCTGTGGAGCATCTGGCCAAAGGCTGCAAGGTGACTTATAATATAAGGTACACGGACCAGTACCCCGCCTCCGGCGACGGGGCCCTTACCGACGGGATATGCGGTGGATGGACATACGGGGACAAGAAATGGCAGGGCTTCTTCAGCGATGCTGACGTAACTGTGGATTTGGGCAGCGTGAAGCCGATACATTATGTCGGGGCCACTTTCATGAACGCGGCCGGCGCATGGGTACACATCCCGCAGAAGATGGAGGTCTATGTATCAGATGACGGTGTGGATTTCAGACCCGCCGGGACCGTATGGCAGGACATATCGGAAAAGCACGGCTTCATATTCTTCAAACAGTATTCGCTCGTCTGCAACGAAAAAGCCCGGTATGTGAGAGTATATGCCCGGCGTGCGACGAAGCCGGGAGCATGCCTTTTCATAGATGAACTGGTAATCAACTGACCCCTTTGCCATCCCGGCAGCCCCTCTCCTGTCGCCCCGGAACCCCTCATGTCATCCCGGGCGGAACCGGGGGATCTGAAAATCGATTGATAACATATAATATCATATTCATGAAACACACTCTGACAATAATGGCTGCCGCAGCAGCCCTGACAATGGCGACAGGATGCGCACGGAAAGCCCCTGTCCCAGACATCATTCCCTTCCCGAACAGCCTTGAAATGCACGGGGGCACCTTCAATGCCGCCGGTGCGGCATTCTACTGCAGCGGTATAGACGACCCGCTGACTGAGGCAGCCGTAGGCAGGCTCGCGGCCGAGCTGTCCTCCGCCTCAGGGATAAAGTCAGAAACGGTGGAAGGCTCCACCGGGAAAGGCTTCAACTTCACCTCCGACCCTTCCATACCGGCAGAGGCCTACAGGATCAGGGTAAAGAAGAACAGCGTGGATATCAGCGCATCAGGCCTCAACGGATTCATATATGCCATCCAGACCATCAGGCAGATGCTCCCGGTGGAGATATACACGGGCAAGAGCGCCCCTGAAAAGGACTGGAGCCTTCCGTGCCTCACCATTGACGATGCCCCGCGTTTTGCCTACAGGGGGATGCACCTTGACGTTGCAAGGCATTTCTTCAGCGTCGAGGAAGTGAAGAAATACATCGACATGATGTCAATCCACAAGATGAACACCCTCCACTGGCACCTCACCGACGACCAGGGCTGGAGGATAGAGATAGGAAAATATCCGCGGCTTACAGAAGTCGGCTCCATCAGGAAAGGCACCGTAATCCGCAAGGAATGGGGACATTACGACGGCATACCATACGGCGGGTACTACACCAGGGAACAGATCAGGGATGTGATAGACTATGCCGCTGCTCTCGGCATCACCATCATCCCGGAGATAGACCTTCCGGGCCACATGCTGGCCGCCCTGACCGCATACCCTGAACTCGGATGCACAGGCGGGCCGTATGAGGTATGGGGCAGATGGGGAGTAGCTGAAGATGTGCTCTGCGCCGGGAAAGAAAAGACCATGCAGTTCCTCGAGGACGTGCTTTCCGAAGTCGCAGACCTGTTCCCGTCAGAATACATCCATATCGGAGGCGACGAATGCCCTAAGGTACGCTGGGAGAAATGCCCTGTCTGCCAGGCCAAGATAAAGGAGCTGGGGCTGAAGGATGACGGGGAATTCAAGGCCGAGCACTATCTCCAGAGCTACGTGATGGAGCGCATGGAAAAGTTCCTCGCCACCAAGGGCAAGAAGATCATCGGCTGGGACGAGATACTTGAGGGCACCCCGGGGCCTGAAGCCACCATCATGTCATGGAGAGGCAGCGAGGGAGGCATAAAGGCATCGGCAATGGGCCACGATGTCATCATGACGCCGAACTCGTACTTCTACTTCGACTACTACCAGGCCAGCGACACCGAAAACGAGCCGTTCGGCATAGGCGGCTATGTCCCTATCGAGAAAGTATATTCATACGACCCGTTCGAGGAGATAACATCCCCGGAGGCCCGGGCGCATATCCTCGGGGTCCAGGCCAATCTGTGGACTGAATATATCGCCACCGACGCCCACCTCGAATACATGCTGCTCCCGCGCCAGGCAGCCCTGAGCGAAGTGCAGTGGTGCAGGCCGGAGACCAAGGACTGGGACCGCTTCCTCTCCAGCCTCTCCCATGAGGCCGCGATGTATGACATCATGGGGTACAACTACGCCAAGACCGTCTTCCAGATCATCAGCGAAGTGTATGTAAACCATGAAAAAGGATGCGTGGAGGTAGAGCTTTCCACACAGGGGGACGCACCGATAAGATACACCCTCGACGGCAGCATCCCGGACCACAGCTCCACCCTCTACACGGGCCCGGTGGAGGTGAGCAGCGGTATCACGATCAAGGCCATAGTAGAAAGGGACAATATGACCACCCGCCTCTACTCACAGACCTTCTGCGAGAATGCTGCAATGGGCAGGCCGGTCACCCTTCTCACCGAACCCCAGGGCCGGTATACCTTCGGGGCACCGGACTCGTTCGTGAACGGGCTCCGCGGCGGCAGGGAATTCGGCTCCGGACTATGGAGCGGATGGTACGGGAAACCGTTCTCCGCTACTGTAGACATGGGTGGCAATACCCCTTACAGCAGTGTAGCCCTCGGGACCCTCATAGACAAGGGCAACGACATCTTCCCGCCTCTTGAATTGACTGTCAGCACGTCCGAGGACGGCACATCCTACACCGAGGCAGGGAAAATATCCGTACCTGTCCCTGGCGCGGACGACCCTGACGGCATCACCGACTATACCGTCTCCTTCCCGGAGACCACCGCCCGCTACATAAAGATAGATGCCGTGACCAACGGCTCCATGCCAGCCTGGCATGCCCGCGGCGGTTCACCGGGTTTCCTGTTCATAGACGAAATCATAGTAAAATAACCAGGTCCGACCGCAACATGCCCACTCGTAGAAAAACCCTACAAGTGGGCATGTCTTTCACATAAGTCCTTATAAAGGGCAAATCATACCGGGCCCTACCCCAGGTCAGAGGCCCCCGGTCATGCCGGGACAAGGATTTCTTCCAGAAATCCTGTCTGTCCACCCCCAGTCACCTGCGGTGACAGCCCCGTCGGGGCATGCGGCTCCGCTTCGCTTCGCCGGCACCTGCGCTGCTCTGTTTCCTTCCGGAAACCTCGCTGACGCTCCGGTGCGGCCCTGAAGGTCTTGCGACCTTCGTCTGTCTACCCCCAGTCACCTGCGGTGACAGCCCCGTCGGGGCATGCGGCTCCGCTTCGCTTCGCCGGCACCTGCGCTGCTCTGTTTCCTTCCGGAAACCTCGCTGACGCTCCGGTGCGGCCCTGAAGGTCTTGCGACCTTCGTCTGTCTACCCCCAGTCACCTGCGGTGACAGCCCCGTCGGGGCATGCGGCTCCGCTTCGCTACGCCGGCACCTGCGCTGCTTCGGTTCCCATGCAGGAAACCTCGCTGACGCTCCGGTGCGGCCCTGAAGGGCCTTCCCATCTTAATCCCCAGTCACTTCGTGACAGCCCCTTGTTAAGGGGCGCCACCCCCTTCCTTCCCCCTCGCCGGGGGACCTGTCACAGGCCACGGCCCTGCTCCTTAATAGGTAATTCGATGTAATTTAAACTTTGTTTACAATCACGCTGCGCCTCGGCATAGTCCGAACAAGTTCGTCCTCTGCTCTCGGCTTGCAGTTTATTTTAATGAATTAAATTCATCGAATTCATGTTATTTAACTAAAATCTTAGTTGTATTTCTAAAAAATTAGTTATATTTGCTTCCGGATAATGACAACAATATTTTGAGATGGCCAGAAAAACCAATGACAGACCTCAGGAACTCACAAAAGCCGAACTGGAAATCATGCAGATAATCTGGAAACGCGGCAGGACACTGGTCCACGGTATAATTGATGAACTTCCGGACCCGAAACCGGCGTACAACACTGTATCCACCATCGTCAGGATCCTCGAGACCAAAGGGTTCGTCTCGCACAAGGCATACGGAAGGACTCACGAATATTTTCCCCTCGTCTCAAAGGACGAATATACGAAGACATACATGCACGGTGTGCTGGACAGATTCTTCGACGGCTCGCTGAGCCGCATGGTCAGTTTCTTCTCCTCGCAGAAATCCATCTCCATGGAAGAGACAGGCCGTATCATGGAAATCCTGGAAAAAGACAGGCATACCACATAGGACACATCATCATGGACGCACTGGAATACATCATCGAAGTGACAGTCTGCAGCGGGCTTTTCCTGGCGCTGTACAGATGGCTCATATCCGGCAAAACCGGATACAGAATATGCCGGATGTACATCCTGACGGCCATGACTGCTTCAACTGTAATCCCGGCACTGGACATCCCCGTTTACAGCCCTGATACAGAATCCCCGGCATTGGTGACAGCGCTGGAAGTCCATATACATAACCGCGCAGCAGGACTGCCCGCCGATGAGCAATGGCAAGACGGCGCAATACCGGCTGTCATAAAAATCCTTTATATCTCTGTCTCAGCCTTGATGCTGCTTCTTATGGTCTACAACACACTCAAGCTGCTCCGTCTGCAAAGGAGATGCAGGGTGACACGCCGCCAGGAATACCTGCTTGCGGAAGGGCCTGACATCAAGACCCCGTTCTCGTTCCTGGACACAATATTTATAGGTACAGGTCCCGGATACACTGAAGCGGAACTCGACATGGTCATAGCCCACGAGGCAAGCCACATCAGGCACCGCCACTCCTGCGAGAAACTCGTCATGGCGGCCCTGAGATCTGCCCTGTGGCCAAACCCGTTCTTCTGGATGGCGGAGAAAGACCTTGCAGAAGTTCATGAATGGGAGGCGGACATGGATGTCCTCAGCACCGGGGCAAGCCTGACAGAATACCGGACAGCCATATTGAGGCAGATCTTCGGCCACTGTCCGGACATGTCCTGCGGACTTGGCAACAGAATCACTTCAAAACGCTTTATTATGATGACAAACACCCCTCACGGCCGCCAGGCCTGGCTAAGGCCGGCTGCTGCGCTCCCGATTTTCACAGCCGCGCTCCTCATATTCGGATGCGGAGCAAAGAGCCAGGCCAGACTAAAGGCTGAACTGCTGGTATCGCCTGCAAAAGACACTGCCGCCCCAGCTGTCCCCGTCCATGCTGAAGACTCATGCATTGTAATCAAAGTGACTGAAAACAACGGCACCACAGACATCTCCGTTGACGGGCAGCACTGCACCCTGGATGATTTGCAAGGAATAATAGAATCAAAAACATCCTCCGAAGAAGACCGGACAGTACAGATAGTCGTCTCCGGGAATGTCACTGCAGGATTCATCACGGACATAAAGGAGATCTTAAGAATAACCACTGCCAACAGGATACGGTACGATAACCTGGAGAACATGACAGAACAGACAACGGAGGCGCACCCAACGGATGTACATCCGGACTGAGGGCAAATTAACCTGCGGAAACACCTTTCGAATATTATCCTCACAATCAATCATTTGCATAACAACACACTCTCCCAGTCCCATCCCCTGAAATGGGACCAGGAGAGCATCTTTTAGATAATATTATTGATAATCAAAACATTGTACTAAACAACAATCAGCCGGTTGTCATGCCCCTCCAAGAGACTTGACCACATAAGTGCCTAAAATGAGCATTCAAAAATTCAAAAATCCGTCAGACCGCTTGTTTCTTCAACAATTATAAATACTTTTGTAAGATTTGGAGAAAATTGCGCAAATGGACATTGACATTGATCTTTTCATGAGGATGCTCAGCATCGACTCGACCTCTTCGAAGGAAAGGGGCTTTGCTGATTTCCTTGAGAAGGAATTCGGCTCAGGGAAATGCACCGTCTCAAGGTTTGAGGTCGGGGACGGGACAGTGAACCTGCTCCTGAGCTGGGGACATCCCGGAATCGTGTTCTGCTCGCATCTGGATACAGTGCCGCCGTACATTCCCCCGACTGTGGAAAATGATGCAGACGGCATCATAGTCAGAGGCCGCGGGAGCTGCGATGCGAAAGGGCAGATATTCTCCATGTACAGCGCATGCAGGGAACTGGAGAAGAGAGGCTATGACGGGTTCGGGCTGCTTCTTCTCGCAGGCGAAGAGACGGGGTCATTCGGGGCGAAAAGCTTCCGCGATGCACATCCGGGAGGACGTTATGTGATAGTGGGAGAGCCGACAGACGGCAAGATGGTATCGGCAAGCAAGGGGACCAAATCATTCAGGATCACAATAAAAGGGAAAAGCTTCCACTCCGGATACCCGCAATACGGGGAGAGCGCCGTGGAGAAGTTCGTGGACTTCATGAACAGGCTGAGGGCCACTGAATTTCCTGAAGACCCGCTTCTGGGGAAGACCACCTGGAATGTGGGGAAGCTCTCCAGCGACAACCCGCAGAACATCCTCAGCCCGCAGGTCAGCTTCCGGCTGTATTTCCGCACCACATTCGTGAGCGACACACTGGTGAGCAGTACCATCGGGTCATGGGCGGGCGGAGACATACAGGTCGAGGCCCTGGGCGGGGATACGCCGATGCACTACCTGACCCTGGAAGGGTTCGAAACCACTACGGTATCATTCGGCAACGACGCCCCGCAGCTTTCGAACTTCAGTGAAAAGATACTCTGCGGTCCGGGCTCGATACTTGTAGCACACACTCCAGACGAATACATCAGGCTCAGCGACATACGCACTGCGGCGGACAACTATGTCCGCATGTTCGAACTCCTGCGGGAGCGGAAATGACCCGCCGGAAAGGGCAGTACCCCTAATAAGGGATTTGAAGATTTGGCATATTGGAATTGAACTAAAGTGAAAATTCCTTTTATGTCATTTCGAGCGGAGGCTGAAAGCCGAAGTCGAGAAATCTGCCCTCCGGTATTATGGCAAGTCCCTATTATAATATAATAGGTGATTATTAGACTAATAAAACTAATTGAAGTCAGAAAAAAGAAAGATATGATAGTAATGAAATTCGGCGGCACCTCCGTCGCCAACTGTGAAGCAATCACACGCGCCATCGAAATCATCCGTGGCCGTCTGGACGAAAAACCTGTCGTGGTTGTATCCGCACTCTCTAAAGTAACGGACCTCCTCTACAAACTCTCCGACGCTGCTGCAGCGAAGAACAGGATAGAAGTCGACAGCCTCCTCGAGCAGCTCAGGGAAAGGCACATAGCCCTGGCAAAGGAACTGCTCGCTGAAAACGACGGGCTCTGCAGGGAGGCCTGCGGAAAAGTGGAGGCAATCTGCGGCACCCTTGAAAAGTTCGTCAGCGCTGTATGCGCCCTCGGCGAACTCTCCGAAAGGAGCAAGGCGGTCATAATATCGAACGGCGAATACCTCTCGTCCAACATCATCTGCAGTGCCCTGAACGCCCGCGGCATAGCGACAAACTACATCGATGCGCGCAGCATCATCATCACATCAAAGGACTACCTCAAAGGCGAGCCGGTGAATGAGGAGATCATCCGGCGCACCCCTGAAATCGTCAGCAACGCATTCAAAGGGGCGGACGCGGTCATCACCCAGGGGTTCGTGTCGGCGACACCGGACGGAGAGCCTACCGTGCTCGGCCGCGGGGGCTCGGACTACTCGGCATCGCTCATAGGAATGGCCGTGGACGCCAAGAGGATAGAGATATGGACGGATGTGGACGGTGTCCGCACGGCGGACCCGAGAAGGGTGCAGAACACCAAGTGCCTTGACAGGATATCATTCGAGGAGGCAGCCGAGATGGCCCATTTCGGGGCCAAGGTCCTCCACCCCCTCACCATAGAGCCGGCAGTAAAGAAGAACATCCCGCTCTTCGTGCTCAACTCCATGAACCCTGAAGGCAAGGGCACGGCCATCCTCCAGAGCTCGTTCATAGAGGACGGTGTCAAATCCATCTCCTGCAAGGAGAACATCAACGTCATCAACATCTTCTCCACCAAGATGATCAATGTCTCGGGCTTCCTTAAGAAAGTGTTCGAGATATTCAGCGAGAACAAGGTCTCAGTCGACCTGATAAGCACCTCCGAAGCCAACATCTCGGTGACAGTCGACTCATCCCAGAACATAGAGAAGGTCGTGAAACAGCTTTCCGAATTCGCCGACGTGATCGTGGACAACGGCAAGTCCCAGATTTCCATCATCGGGAAAAACATCGTGAACCTGAAAGGCATGCTGAAAAACACGTTCGCACCTCTGCGTGACTGCAAGGTATACATGATTTCACAGGGGGCTTCTTACGTCAACATCAGCTTCGTGATAGACAGGGAAGTGCTGGACTCCGTAATGCAGGAGATCCACCATTACCTGTTCGAGACAAAGGAATAGGAGCACAATACAATATGGGCAACATCAAAGCAGTAATCAGCGGCTATGGCAAAATGGGCCGCATGGTAGAGAAAATCCTTATCCAGAGGGGTATAGAATGTGCGGGGAAGAGCGAAAACATCCGCGGATTCGACACTGCCCTCGCAAAAGAATGCGTCTGCATAGACTTCACCACCCCTGTGGCCATCAGGGAGAACTACAGGTTCCTGGCGGAGAACTTCAAGGCCGTGGTGATCGGCACCACAGGGTGGAACGACATCAAGGACGAGGTAATTTCATACTTCAGGGAATGCGGCACCACCATGATCTACGCATCGAACTTCTCTATAGGCGTCAACATCTTCTTCGCCGTCACTGAGTTCATCTCCAGGACAATGGCGGAAACCGGCGGCTACAGCCCCTATATAGTGGAAAAGCACCATTGCCACAAGCTGGACGCCCCGAGCGGGACGGCAAAGAGCCTTGCGGAGATCATCGACGGCAACATGGGAGTCAGGACTGACATCGCATCGGTACGCTGCGGTGAAATCCCCGGCATCCACTCCATAGGGTTCGAAGGCCTGAACGACCGCATCACCCTCACCCACGAGGCATTCTCCCGGGAGGGATTTGCAGCAGGGGCTGTCGAGGCGGCCATACGCACTGCCGGGCTTTCCGGGGTGCATGACTTCAAAGACATCATTTTCAAAGCCGAATAAGGAATACAATGAAAAGCATCAGTTTTAAAGGGTGCGGGACAGCACTCGTCACACCGTTCCGGAACGGGGAAGTAGACTATGATGCATTCGTGGCACTGCTGAGAAGGCAGACAGACGCCGGGATACATTTCCTCGTCCCGCTCGGGACTACAGGGGAAACCCCATGCCTGGACGAACAGGAGAGGATAAAGCTCCTCGAACTTACAAAAGAGCACAGCGAAGGCAGGAAAATCATCGCAGGAGGAGGCACCAACTCGCTGGTGCAGACAGTAAAGAGCATAAAGGCGCTGGAGCCGTACGGGGCAGATGCCTTCCTGGTGGTGGTACCTTACTACAACAAGCCCACACAGCAGGGCATGTATGAATATTTCAAGGCCGTGGCCGGAGAAACCGGCAAGCCGGTGGTCATATACAACGTTCCTGGCCGCACCGGGGCCAACATGCTGGCAGAGACCACACTGCGCCTGGCAGAGATAGAGAACATCGTGGCGGTCAAGGAAGCGTCCGGCAACTACGCCCAGATTTCCGAGATAATACGCAATGCCCCTGAAGGGTTCTCTGTCCTGAGCGGGAACGACGACGAGACTCTTCCTCTCATGGCGACAGGCGCCAGCGGAATCATAAGCGTGGCATCCAATGTGGCACCGGGACTTATGGTGGAGCTCGCCGAGGCCCTGCTTGATGACAACATGGCGAAAGCCAGGGAACTGCATCACAGGCTGACCCCGCTGTTCAGGAACTGCTTCGTAGAGAGCAACCCTATCCCGGCAAAAGCCGCGCTTGCAGCTATGGGCCTGATAAGCAATGAACTGCGTCTGCCTCTCGTCCCTGCGGCAGAAAAGACATACGCACTTATGCAGAAAACAGTGGCTGACCTGGGACTGTAGAGGACTGCAAGGCCATGACACAGCCGCCATCACAGACGAAAGTCAAGGCCCGCAGACTTTCCATGTCATCCTGAGCGAAGGGCAAGGCCCGCAGACGAAGGATCTATTTACAAACCAAGAAAACAACAAAATGCAAACAAATACCGAACTCCAGAAATTCTACGAAGTCTGCCAGGCCCTCGAAAGAGGCGAAATCCGCGTCGCAGAGAAAAAAAACGGGGAATGGACAGTCAACGCCTGGATAAAGGAAGTGATACTCAGCGGATTCCGTTACGGGCAGATGAAAGATATGTCCCAGGGGGAATTCTCGTTCTTTGACAAGGACACCATACCTGCACGGAAGATGACACTCGAGGACAGGGTCAGGATAGTCCCGGGAGGAAGCGCAGTCCGCAGAGGAGCATATCTCGCCCCGTCTGTCATTGTCATGCCGCCTTCCTATGTCAACATAGGTGCATACGTGGACTCCGACACCATGATAGACTCCCATGCCCTGGTGGGCTCGTGCGCGCAGGTGGGCAAGCACGTGCACCTGTCCGCAGCCTCGCAGCTCGGCGGGGTCCTTGAGCCGGTCGGCGCCCTTCCTGTAATCATCGAGGACAATGTGTTCATCGGAGGGAACTGCGGCATCTATGAAGGGACGCTCGTGAAAGAGAACGCCGTCATAGGCACAGGCGTGATAATCAATTCATCCACAGCTATTTTTGACGCCACCACAGGCAAATTCATCAAAGCCGATGAAAACGGCCGCATGGTCGTGCCGGAAGGAGCCGTCGTAGTGGCTGGAAGCCGTCCGGTATCCAAAGGCCCCGGCATAGAGCAGGGAATCCACCTCTACACCCCTGTCATAGTGAAATACCGTGACAGCAAGACGGACAGTTCAGTCACCCTTGAGTCAGTCTTAAGGGACTGACTCCAAAGAGGAAGACTGGATGGGAAGGCCCGACAGGGCCGCACCGGAGCGTCAGCGAGGTTTCCGTCAGGGAACCGAGGCAGTGGAGGTGCCGGCGGAGCGAAGCGGAGCCGCATGCCCCACCGGGGCTGTCACCCTAGGTGACTGGGGGTGAACAGACATGAATTGTCATTTCGACCGAACGGGACCTTCTCTGTCATTCCGACCGGACAGGACTTTTTCTGTCATTTCGACCGAACAAAGTGAGTGGAGAAATCTGTAGAAGGAATTAACAGATCCCTCGGCTCCGCTCGGGATGACAAAAAAATGCTCGGGATGACAAAAGGACACCCGGGATGACAGGGATTCCGGTCATAAATGATAAAATATTGATTTTTAGGATAATATTGTTAAACATAAATTCGTCGAACTGACGTTAAAATAAACTGCAAGCCGAGAGCAGAGGACGAACCCGTTCGGACTATGCCGAGGCGCAGCGTGATTGTAAACGAAGCTTAAAAGATACTCAAATGGCATACAGCGACCTGTTCTCCGCCGACACCGGCTCATTCTTCAGATCTCCGGTAAGGGACATATTCAAGAAAGTGGACCTGAACTCGATCTATTCGTTCGCGGGCGGGTATCCGAGCGCAGAGACATTCCCGCTGGATACATTCAGGGAGATAATGTCCGGAGTGATAGACAAATACAAAGGCCAGGCATTCCAGTACGGAGCCACACAGGGCGTCACTGAACTGCGCACGGCCCTGTCCGCGAGGTACGGAGTGCCCATGGAGCGCATACAGATCACATCGTCGTCCCAGCAGGGAATAGACGTGTGTACACGCGTGCTGGTCGATCCCGGAGATGTCATTCTGACATCAAACCCGTCATACCTCGGAGCCCTTCAGTCATTCAGCTCCTACCGGGCAGACATCAGGGGCGTTTCCCATGAGGCTGATCCCGTGAAATTCAGGGAAGCATACACCGGGGCCATCGAAAAGGCATTGTCCGAAGGAAAGAAGATAAAATTCCTCTACATGATCCCTGATTTCCAGAATCCTTCCGGAGAGACCCTGACCCTGGAAGAAAGGAAGATACTCATCAGCCTCGCGGCGGAATACGGCTTCGTGATAGTGGAGGACAGCCCGTACAGGGAACTGCGCTACGAAGGGACACCTGTCCCGACCATGTACTCGCTCGACCCCGACAGGGTACTTCACCTGGGCTCATTCTCGAAAATCATGGCACCGGGCTTCCGACTGGGATGGATATTCGGAAATCCAGGCCTTCTGGACAAAATATATGTCTGCAAACAGTCACTTGACCTATGCCCGCCCGTATTCGACCAGTACGTCGCAGCGGAGTTCCTCTCTTCCGGGCTGCTGGACAGGAATCTGGAGAAAAGCATCCGGCTGTACAAGGGAAAACGCGACCTGATGCTCTCCATGCTCCAGGAGCACATGCCTGACGGTGTAAAATGGACGCATCCGGAAGGGGGGCTGTTCCTGTTCCTGACCCTGCCTGAGACGTTCGACTCCGTTGAATTCTACGAGACCGCACTCTCCAGCGGCGTGGCCTATGTGGCTGGGGCCTTCTTCAACACACTGTGGGTCAGTGGACACCGCCAGCCGGGGAAAGACGGCCTGAACACCATGAGGATGAATTTCTCCTTCATGTCACCGGACAGGATACGTGAAGGGGTCATATTGCTGTCCTCCCTCCTGAAGGATAATCTCAAATAACATGGAGCCGATGAAATTCTACAAATACCAGGGTGCCGGGAACGACTTCCTCATCGCCGACAACCGCGACGGGGGCATCAGCCTCTCCTCCCGCGACATAACCTTCCTGTGCGACCGCCACTACGGCATAGGGGCCGACGGGCTCATGCTGCTGGAGGACAGCGGCCTGTATGACTTCCGGATGGTCTACTTCAACTCCGACGGCTCCGGCGGGATGATGTGCGGGAACGGAGGACGCTGCATCGTGGCATTCGCCGCCGACATGGGAATAAGGCATTTCGACTTCGAGGCCGCAGACGGATTCCACACAGCGGAGATACTTGAGAATGAGGGCAATACAAAAACTGTCCGTCTTAAGATGAAAAATGTTGACATTGTAAAGCAAGAAAACGGGAATTCCTGGTTTATTGATACGGGGACTAGACATTTCGTACAGTTCGTACAGGGACTGGAAGGCTATGATGTCCCCGGCAGGGGCAGGGAAATCCGGTACAGGAAAGAATACGGTCCTGCCGGTGTCAATGTCAACTTCGCCGAGATACTGCCTGACGATAAGACTCTGTACGTGAGGACATACGAAAAAGGTGTGGAAGCCGAGACATATGCCTGCGGGACAGGCATAACGGCATCGGCCATAGCCGCCTGGCTCACGAGGCCGGAAGTCTGGAAGACAGACGGCAATACCTCGGTCCACATCCCCGTAAAAGCTCTGAAGGACAGGCTTGCCGTGGATTTCATCCCGGGAACTGGGATGGCATTTACCGGCGTCTGGCTTACGGGGCCTGCCGTAAAAGTGGCCGAAATTACACTGTAGCAAGCATTTGGGCCCACGGCATATATTATAAACTTGAATGTTACTATATTTGCAAAATATTACTATATTTGCAAAATATCTAAAATTCCAAGACATGAAAAAAACAGCACTCCTGTTCTCTTCAATGCTGCTTATCGTATCTTCTTGTAATGAAGGTACAGGCTACAAATATGACTACACACTCATTGACTACGCAGAATACAGCAACGAAAGCGAGCTTTTCAAGGACGGGGCCACAGTATTCTTCTTCGGCAATCCGGAAAGCGCCAGTGACGAAAACGGCTTCCTGTCAAACAATACCAACCTGTACTTCTGCAAAGGGTATTCAGACCTTTATATGGGCGGATTCTGCCTGTCGAAACAGTCATGGGAAAAACCTTCAGACGGGACTGATACTCCGGAAGACGGAACTGATACTCCGGAAGAAGGCACAGGATCATCCGGGACCACTGTACCGGGAGAATACAGCGTTTACGGTACAGGAGACACAAACAACTCCGGTACAGCCAACACGTTCTTCTACTTCCGCCAGACCAGCGAGATGCCAGAACATGACATAGCATTCCCATACGCAAGCATAGGGACATACGCCCCTGTCAATGTATCAGTCTGCAACAGCGCCTATACGGTACGCGCTATCCGCGGGGACAATGTTGATGACAACACATTCGATATCGAGGGAGACTATATCCTCACTGCTACCGGCTACCTCAACGGTTCCCAGACCGGCACAGCCGAATTCCTCCTCGCAGGCAAAGGGAAGAGCAAGGGAACTCCTGGAGCAGACTCCCTGGTCACAAGCTGGTCAACTTTCGATCTTAGCGGACTTGGAAATATAGACTATATAGACTTTGAATTGAGCTGTTCAAATATTAATGACTATCAGACGCTCATCCAGAATGATGTCTGCATTGACAACCTCACCGCCCGCGTCAACATCAACACGATGAACTGAAGCGCATACACACAGATACACTATATCAGGCCGGCAGGAATTGACATTGTCAGTTCCTGCCTTTTTTCATCCGCGGACAGTATCAGGTCCTCATGCAGAGGAATGATGCGCTTCGCTCCTTCCGGCAGGGCATTTTTCAATATAACCTCTATGCACGGATTGCCAGGAATGTCAAGATAGCCGGAGACCGTCCCGACCTCCGTCCCGTCCCCGTCGAAAAGGGTCCAGCCTTCAAGCATGGAGAAATCATCATCATCCTCAACATCAAGGCTGTCGGTATACACCCCCTGCCCTACCATCTCCTGGGCATCCTCATAGCAACATATGTCCGTAAGCCTTACAACGGCCCTGCTCTGGCCCTTTGGCTGGAAATACTCAATAAAAAAAGGAACCGGCAGTCCATCAAAACAGATGAACACCGGTTCTTCCAGATCGATATCTTCAGGAGCGATGCCGCGGAACCCGAGAATGAGCTCCCCATCGGTACCATTGGATTTCAGCACCTGGGCTATCTTATGCAGTCCATGCATACAGACTAAGCCTCAGGGTTCTCGGCCGGAGCCTCGGCTGCGGCCTGCTCGGCAGCTGCCTCAGCCTCCTTGGCAGCCTTCTCAGCTGCTGCAGCTTCAGCGGCAGCACGTGCTGCCTCCTCTGCCTCGGCTTTCTTCTTTGCAAGAGCTTCAGCCCTCTCCTGATTTACCTTGGCCTCTGCCTCGAACGCAGCTTTGCTGGCATCGGCGGCAGCCTTGGTGATTCCCTCTTTCTTGGCGTTTATCTTGGCATCCCTCTGGACCTTCCATGCTTCGAACTTCTGGTCGGCCTGTTCCTGGGTAAGGGCACCCTTAGCCACTCCGCCCTGGAGGTGCTTCCTCAGGAGGACACCTTCGTATGAAAGGATACGGCGCACGACGAGTGTCGGCTGTGCACCGACATTAAGCCATGCAAGGGCCCTGTCTGACTTGAGGATGATGGTTGCCGGATTGGTGTTAGGATTGTAGGAACCAATCTTCTCGATGAAACGTCCATCGCGAGGCGCGCGTGAATCAGCCACTACAATGTGGAAGAATGCAAAATTCTTCTTTCCGTGGCGCTGTAGACGAATTTTAACAGCCATTGTAATCTGTTTTTAATGTTAATGAATTTACCTGTATTTTCCTTCTCGAGGAAAACGGCGCAAAACTACTATATTTTTTCTATATTTGCAACTCTTGTATTATACTTAAAGACAAAAAGTTAGATGAAAAGGACCATTAGCGCGGCCTTGTTCGTCCTGGGCCTGGGCCTCACTGCCGCATCTCAGGAAAACGGCCTTAACGTCTCGGCAGAGGAAATAATCGGCACCTATTACGTGTCACATGGAGGAGAGAACAGCAAAGTCCGGATTTTCCGTGACTCTGACGGCACATTCACCGCCAGGGTAATATGGGTGGAAAACAAATTCGACAGGAACGGCAATGTCCGCCTGGACGAGAAGAACCCTGACAAATCTCTAAGGGATACCCCTTGCGACAGCATAGTCCTAATCGAAGACCTGGTGTTCAATTCCGGAAAAAAACGATGGGACAGCGGAAAAATCTACGACCCCACAAGGGGGATCAGGGCCAACCTCACCTGTTCTTTCGAATCGCCATCAAGGCTGAAGGTACGTGGAAGCCTGATGGGCATTGGAGAGACCATATTCTGGAAAAAGATAGGGCAGGAACAGTGATTCCACCCGGGCCGGGAAGCAAAAATCATTTTTTTTGAAATATTTTATTGCAGAATAAAAGAATTTGCATATCTTTGCAGTCCCAATTCAAAAGCGGATGTGGTGAAATGGTAGACACGCCACTTTGAGGGGGTGGTGGGCGTAAGCCTGTGCGAGTTCGACTCTCGCCATCCGCACTCAAAAAAGAGACGACCTGGAATCGAATCAGGCCGTCTCTTTTGGCAATCACATCATTCCGACAGATGAAGACGGCTCCAGATCTCTAAGAAAAAGACATTCTACGATTGAAAGACAAAGTCATAGTGCTATGAAAAAAACTTTTTTATTCCTGACATGCATCCTGATGCTGTGCTCAATGTCAGATTGTGAAAAGGACAATGCCTACTATCGAAGCAATGCGCTGGACTTCAATTTCACTACTGCAGAGTCCGGCAGCGGGACACTGTTCACCGCTACAGCAGATGACCTGACAGAGCGGCAGACCGGAGACAGGACCCTGCTTTTCGGGGCTGACGTCCACGGAGAATCCCTTCCAGACGGACTCTCCGTCACAGGAATCACCATCAGCCTTGGGACCCGGCGGCCAATCGAGGCAGGGATGGCATACAGCCACGGGAATGACGGAACATCACTGAAAGCCATACTGGAGTATTCCGGAGAAGACGGCATGGAGCACTCTGCCGAATCTTCCGGAGGAACACTCAAAACCGTAATACAGCATGACAGATATGCCGCCGGGACATTCTGTTTCAACTTCTCCTTACCGGTCTATGGTCCGGACGGGAGCATCATAAAGACAGAGCCCTGCCGGATAACAGACGGATTCTTCAGCATATACATGCTCCATCCAGACAAAATTACTCAAGACTGATAACCTCAATTCTATGAAAACTCCTATCATTGTGACGATGGCGGCACTGCTGCTCTGTTCCAGTGCAATACCGTCACAGGCCCGAGGGAAGAAGGTACCCTTGCCGGAACGACGCCCGTTCAGCAATGTTGCACTTTCCTTAGACCTCAGCACCTTCGGCCCGGGCATATCCGCAGTCACACCTATACACAGGGACGTTTCACTGAAAGCATCGTATTACCTGATGCCGGTATTCTCCTCAATGCAGTCCGATGACGACTATCCTATAGCCCTGCTTCCTAGGGACAGGGCCATAGAAATGCCGTTCCCGGAATCCAGGACGGCATTTAATTCCAATGTATTCAAACTCGCCGTAGACTGGGTGCCGGGGAACCAAGGAAAATCCATATTCTACCTATCTGGAGGGATTATCCTCCAGAACACCAAGACCATCTGGTACCGGGAAACTTACGATACCTCGGTACTGCACGACCTGGGACTTTCTCCCGAAGAGATACAGGATGTACATATCATCAACGGTTACGGGGAGTACCGGCTCGGGAACGACTCAAAGGTAGAACACGTCCTGTACCGTCCGCCTTTCGGCCTGTATTTCGGCATCGGGGTTGGACGCCCCATCCCTAAACGGAGGGTTGGCTTCCGCGCCGAGCTCGGGCTCCCGCTCTACATTGGTACCACCAGGGTATCCGCCGACGGATGGGAATCAAGCCATATCGAAACCATATTCACCCCGTTCTCGTTCTCTCCAGGCATCATCAGACGGGGTATCACGCCAAGCCTCTGCCTGACGTTCCAGGTAACTGTGAAACTGTTCAGGGACAGAGAAAAAATGAAATCATACTAATCTGTCATAAAAACGTACTTCCTTTTGCTCGCGGTTGATATATCTTTACACCGTAAAAACACGTCAACCGTATCATGAAAAGAAAGATAACACTTGTATTTGCAGCTGCGGTATGCTTTTCCGCCATCTCTGCAGCACAGAAACTCACTGATTATGTAAACCCGTTCCTCGGGACAGCCACCCTCTGGGAGAAAGAGGACCTCGGATATGAAAGGCACCGGGAAGCCCGCACATGGGGAGCGGAGGTCTTCCCCGGGGCGTCCCTGCCGAACGCCATGGTACAGGCAAGTCCCGTGACAATGTTCCGCAGCGGGGCGGGATACCAGTATGAGGACAAGGTGATATACGGGTTCAGCCACACCAACAAGGGGCACTGGAACCTCCTGCATGTCCCCATCCTTCCGGTGACAGGGGACATCGACCCGCTGGATTACGCATCAGGATTCAGCCATGATAATGAAAGTGCCCGCCCGGGATACTATCAGGTATATCTGGAGCGCTACAGAGTGAATGTGGAGCTCACCTCCACCCTGCGCTGCGCATACCATAAATATACATTCCGCCCGCAGGACGGGAAGAAAGTGCTCGCAGACATGACGCGGAACAACAACCGCGTCTCAGAATGGGCCATCGGCAAGGAAGACAGCCACTCCTTTTCCGGATACCAGGACGGGGACGGGAAAATCTATTTCTATGCAGTCTCAAACTATGAGATTGACGGAATCGGACAGGAGGCCGGACAGAAAGGGAAAGACAGCCACACCGTGTCTGTCATCACATTCAAGGACAGTGAAGGCACCGAACCGCTGGAGCTCAAGATAGGATTCTCCTTTGTAAGTACAGAAAACGCCCGCATGAACCTCGAGGCCGAGATGCTCCAGAAAGATTTCCGGACCGTATGCGAGGAAGCGGACAGCACATGGGAAAACCTGCTTTCTAAAATAAGGGTGACAGGCGGTACGGAAAGGCAGAAGGGTATCTTCTACTCCTGCCTGTACCGCTCCTTCCTCTGGCCATGTCTCAGGAGCGATGTCAACGGGGAATATACCGACGTGGCCGGGAATGTAACTAAGGCCGACTTCAGATACTACACCAAGCCGTCCTTCTGGGACGACTACCGCAACAAGCTGATCCTCCTGGGAATGATAGCCCCGGATGTGGCGTCGGACGTCATCTCCTCCATCACCGACATGGGAGAGAAGGACTCCGGATATATGCCGACATTCTTCCACGGGGACCACGCCTCCACATTCGTAGCGGGAAGCTGGTTCAGGGGGATACATGACTTCGACCTGGACAGGGCGTACAAGCTGCTGCTGAAGAACGCGACAGTACCGGGGCCTGGAGGCAGAAGATATCTGGACGAATACCTCGCCAACGGATGGATAGCCGAGAAGGACACCACCGACGTGCCGTTTTACCACGAATACAAAGGCGCCGTCACCAAGACTCTCGAATACTCATACGACGACTACGCCACCGCCCTCATAGCCAAAGAGCTGGGGGATATGGACAACTACAGTCTGCTCATGGACCATTCGCAGAACTACAAGAACGTGTTCGACCCTTCGACAGGATTCTACCGCGGACGTATCGCCGACGGGAGCTGGATAAAGCAGTTCGACCCGTATTATCCTTATTTCCAGTACATGTACCGGGAGTCCAACGCATGGAACAACCTCTTCTACCCTCCGCATGACATAAAAGGGGTGCTGGGACTGTATCCGGGCAAAAAGGCGGTGGAAGCCAAGCTCGACTCGCTGTTCACAGAGCCATGGAGAGGCTACGAAGTAGAGAACCTGACAGCTTTCATCGGCAACTACTGCCACGGGAACCAGCCGGGCCACAGCATCCCATATACATATTATTTCATAGGGAAACAGCCCAAGGCCCAGGCCATCCTCAACACCATCATGGACAAGTTCTACGATATGGGAGCCGACCATCTGGCCCTTGCGGGAATGGACGACGCAGGAGAAATGTCATCATGGTATGTGCTGAATGCCATCGGCCTCTATACCTACTCCCCTGCCGACCCTGAATACATAGTGACCGTGCCGCTTTTCGATGAAGTCAAATTCACCTTAGGCAGCGGCAAGACCTTCACCATCAGGAAGACAGGCTCCGGAGAAGCCATCTCCCGCATCACCTGCGGAGACAGGCGCCTCAAAGGATGGTTCGTCCAGCATAAGGATCTTGCAGAAGGAAAAACTTTACAAATAGACACAAAATAATCCCGGGGGATACGTTAAAATCTCCCAAAAACGATGGGCGGGTCAAAAGTAAGACTCGCCCATTTTTTATTTGCATCCCTGTATATCGTCAAAAATGATCAGTTTCCTGCCCGGCATATCCTTCCATTCCTTCAATACCCCGATAATATCCCTTCTGATTTCCATAGTCTGCATCGTTTCGTATGGATTTGTGTGATTTTTTACATTTTTCCATACTTATTTGTGCAAATATACGAATCTGTCAGAAATTTCAAATACATACGGAATGAATGAACCTATGCATTCCCCCTCGGGTCGGCAAAGGACACCACGCCCTGCCGGTCGACCTGCTCGGGATAAAGTATGAGCAGGCTGTTCTCGGCGAAATTCTTGTTGATCAGGGCAGGAAGCCTGTCGAATGCGGAATCGTATGAAACGGAGCCTGCCCTGGCACTGACTATCACCAGGAGCTGCTCCCGGCCGACCTTCAACGAGGCCATGCGGTCAGGGAAAGGCTGGCTCTCTACCGTTTCCACCACGGCAAGGGTCCTCGCCTCCGACCTGCCGACCAGATCCCTCAGCCTGTCCGCAGTCTCCTGCTCGGCATGGAAATGTATCCTGCACCCTGTCTGCGAGGCCATGCGGCACAGATGCGCACTCCAGCGTGCGAACCCTGTCTCGAACTCCGCCCGCGCGGGCACAGTGACCACTATGCCTTTCAGCGTATTGACAGGAATCTCAAGCCTTGCCACCATCACCTCCCGGTATGTCCCCTTGAGGATGCTTCCGGTCAGGCTCCCGAAGAACGAATCCAGTATGCTGCTTTTCTGGTGGAGGCCTATCACCAGGTCTGTCGCATTCTTCTCCTTGAGGGTATGGACAATGCCCGAGGCCACATTCATATCATAGCGGCACACCATGTCCGTCCTGACATCGGCCGACGAGGCTATCATGGCCGCCCTCTCCAGGCTCTTGCGCCCCACAGATTCCCCGGCCTCGGAGCTCCCGCTGTCATTTATGACATTCAGGGCGACTATGCTTTCCCGGCTCTTCGGATCCCTTACCACCAGGGCGAGGTTGACCAGGTTCTCTATAGTGTCCGGGTTGGCCACAGGTATGAGGAACCGCTCCTTCTCCTTCTGCCTGTCCTTCTCGGCCGAGGCCGCCGAGTTCTGGTCCATGGCGAAACGGCGGGATGCGCGTTCAGTCTCTATCGTGCTTATCACGCAAGTGAACAGGATCATTATGACAGTCCCGTTCAGCACATCGTCGTTCAGGAGACGCTCCCCGTTTTCGAGGATTATCTCATGCCCTATCAGCACCGCGGCAAGGGTGGCCGCCGCCTGGGCGTTGCTCAGGCCGAACATCATCTTGCGCTCGTTCCTGGACATCCCGTATATCTTCTGCGTGAAGAAGGCAGCCAGCCATTTGCTGAGGGTGGCCACCACAGTCATCACTAACGCCACCTTCATCGCCTCTCCCCCGGCCACAAAGCTGCGCAGGTCTATGATCATCCCGACACCTATCAGGAAATACGGGATGAACAGCGCGTTGCCGACAAACTCCAGGCGGTTCATCAGCGGGGAGACCTTCGGCACGAGCTTGTTGAGCACCATCCCCACAAGGAACGCCCCCAGGATGCCCTCCATCCCGGCTAGCGACATCAGTCCGCCCCCGAGGAACACAAGCGCCAGCACGAAGATGAACTGCATCACAGCATCATCGTACTTGCGGAAGAACCACCTGCCGAGGACAGGGACAAGGAAGACTATGGCGGCACTCAGAAGGGTCACCTTCACCACCAGTGAAATCCAGTACAGGCTGTCCACCGTACCTTTGTACATGCCGCTTATCACAGCCAGAATCACCAGCGCGAGGGTCACTGTCACCGCGGTACCGCCTATGGTTATGTTCACGCTCCTCTGCCTGGAAAGCCCGTAGCGGCTGACTATCGGGTAGGCGACCAGCGTATGAGAGGCATACATGCTGGACAGCAGGACAGAAGTGACCATGCTGTAGCCCAGCAGGCTGATGCTGGTCCAGATGCCCAGGGCCATCGGGATGATGAACGTGAGCAGGCCGAAGACGAGGCCCTTGACCTTGTTCTTGCGGAAATCCTCCATGTCCATCTCCAGGCCTGCAAGGAACATTATGTAGTAAAGCCCCACCTGGCCGAAGAGCTCGAAGCTGCTGTCCCGTTCAAGGATATTGAGTCCGTGCTCCCCTATTGCGATGCCGGCAAGGATCATCCCTATGATGTGGGGGATTTTCAGTTTGCCGAGGATAATGGGAGCGAAAAGGATGATGATCAACACTATGAAGAAGATCCAAATGGGGTCTGTCACTGGAAATGTCATAAGAATAGCCGTTTATCCTACAAATTTATAAAATTTTCCGATTCCGGGAAATGTAGTATTTTTGCAGCCCCTTTCACGGGAAAAGACGGCAATGTTTATGGGAAAGACTGCGGAAATACTTAAAATCGGAGTGCCGATAATGCTGGGGCAGGCCTGCGTGGTCATCCTGGCATTCGCCGACAACATCATGATAGGGTGGTACGGGGTCAACGACCTTGCCGCCTCGTCCTTTGTGAACGGGATAATCAACCTCTTCATCTTTACGGAACTGGGCTTCGCCAACGGGATGACTCCCCTGATAGGCTCGCAGTTCGGCCTCAGGGACACGGCAGCCATAGGCAGGACCCTCAAGAACAGTGTCCTGACCAACGGCATAATCGCCGTCGCCGGACTTGCCGTAATGGGTATAATCTACGCCTTCCTGGACAGGTTCGGCCAGGAGCCGGAACTCCTTCCGCTCATAAGGCCCTACTATATCGTGGTAGCCGTATCCACGCTTTTCGCGATGGGGTTCAACACCCTCAAGCAGTTCACCGACGGCATCTGCAGGCCCATGGTGGCAATGTCACTCCTGCTGGGAGGCAACATCCTGAATATCATAGGGAACTGGGTCCTTATCTACGGCAAGGCGGGATTCCCGGAACTCGGCCTGCTCGGGGCAGGGATAAGCACACTGGTCTCAAGGATTGTGATATTCATCATATTCTTCATATACATCCTGAAGGCTCCGGGGCTGCATGAATACGCACTCGCCTTCAGGAAGGCCGCATTCTCCCGCCGCGGGGCCAGGCAGATATTCGACATGGGCTATCCGCTTGCCCTGCAGACCGGCATGGAGACCTCCACATTCACCATCAGCGCCGTGATGGTGGGCTGGATAGGGGCCACGGCACTGGCCGCCCACCAGGTGACGCTCACCATTTCGCAGATATGCTTCCTGATGATGATGGGCCTGGCCTCCTCCGTGTCGATACTGGTGAGCAACGCCTATGGGCGGGGCGACATAAAAGGCGTAAGGCAATATGCCTCAAGGGGATACTTCCTCATTCTGGGGTCATCGGTGCTGTTCTGTACGCTGATATTCCTGATGCGGGACAGCATCATTGGCATGTTCACGGATTCTCCGGAAGTCAAGTCCATCGTACTGTCGCTGCTTTTCGTCCTGTTCTCCTACCAGTTCGGGGACGGGCTCCAGCTCTGCTTCTGCAACGCGCTCCGCGGCATACAGGATGTGAAGCCGATCATGCTGATGGCCTTCATCAGCTATTACATTATAGCCATCCCCGCCGCATACCTGCTCGGCTTCAAGGCCGGCCTTGGCACGACGGGAATATGGACGGGATTCCCCATAGGGCTCACAATCGCAGGGATATTCTATTTCATTCGGTTCAGGAAAAAGATAAGAAGATATCCGTTATAATTCCTGGCCCGGAGACATTAAGGAACGTGAATTCGATAAATTTAATTCATTAAAATAAACTGCAAGCCGAGAGCAGAGGACGAACCTTTTCGGACTATGCCGAGGCGCAGCGTGATTGTAAACAAAGTTTAAATTACATCGAATTACCTATTAAGAAGCAGGCCCGTTGCCTGCGACAGGGCCCCCGGCGAGGGGGAAGGAAGGGGGTGGCGCCCCTTAACAAGGGGCTGTCACGAAGTGACTGGGGATTAAGATGGG
>CALVDL010000008.1 GCA_944326305.1 uncultured Bacteroidales bacterium | reverse complement strand
CTGCTGTACTTCTGTACTGCGTCTCCAGTCTTGTCAATGATCTTGTTTCTGCCCCTCGGGATGGCCCCTCCCGCCTCGATCTCTCAACCCGTTTCCCGAACGGGATTGCAAAGGTACTACTTTTTCTTTTCCCTCCAAATTTTTTCTACACTTTTTTCCGGTTTTTTTTGCACAACAACGTGCCAAAACAGAGCAATTATCTGAATATAAAGCGGTTCCAGGTGCAAAAAAAATTTGACACTGGGACCGCTTTTTCTGAAAGTGTTTAAAAATCTTCTGTTATGTCTACTGACTCCGATTATTCGGACAGAATCATCCTTGCAATTCCCTCCATGAGAGATGCCCCGCTTGTTTGTGCTCCCATCGAAGCGACAGAATCAGTGAATGGAGTCCCCCAATAATAGTTTGCATACATCTGCGGATATAGGCTCCTCTCGAGATTTTCAGACAAGGCATCACCGTTAGTCAACAAAAGTTCACGCAATTGGCCCTTTTCCGGAGCCACTATATCTTTATCTAGTATATAGTTGACAACATAAGGAATCATGACAGCCTTGAATATACTTTGATCCATGCTTTTACCTTCAGAACGCAATAAGCCGTCCTTGGTACATCTCGGGCTCGACATACCGCACATCAGGACAGAGGTGGCATCAGTCAAGTATTTGTCTTCTCCGGTAATGTGCCAGAGGTAACGGCAAGCCTCTCCAAATGTCCCCTGTGTATAAGTCAATGGAGGCTCCCCTACCCGTCCATCAGGCTTGACTATATTGGCGGACATATAATCATACAGTTTGACAGCGTCTGCCAAATATTTTTCTTCTTCGTACCTCAAATAAAGTTTTGAGGCAACCAGACATGCTGGTGCGTTGGTACATGCATTCTTTCCTTGCTTGCCCTCAATATTGGTCCATGGCAGAGCAGAGCCGGTCTCGTCTTCAATAAGACGGGTGATTATGTAACGGTCATAAACCTCTTTTGCCGTTTCGGCATATTTCTCATCTCCGACAGCGTCAGACATGTGGATAAGAGTAAGACATATCCAGCACATATCATCCGTGTACTGATTGAAAAAACCGCCATAGTCTCCTTCTGATTCTTTCGAATTGTTATAATTGTTGGCATCATTATCATACCACAAAGAAAAATAATCCTTATAAATAGAAGCGAGACCAGGATCTTCATCTGCAATCCTCTCATATGAATAGATAACAACGTCCATTGCATGAGCCTGCTGCCAATATATATTACCGGAACCGCCTTCAACATTCTGCGGCGATTTCCAGAAAGTTCCTTTCTGCTTATTCATGAAATTCTCAATCAAAACAAAAGTACACGAATCTGCAAGTCCGCACCAGTCGGGAGAAGAAGGCTCAACGACACCGGAACCTTCATCATCCCCATCTTCATCGTCCCCCGGCAGTCCAGAAGGAGGAGAAGGTATCACAAGATTAAAATCAGAATCATCGCATGACGCCAATGCGAAACATGCGATGATTCCGAATACAGTAAACAGTCTTTTCATGCCGTATAGGACTAAGACCATTCTTCCACCCTAAGCTCTTCTTCCGCATAGCGGCGGAGGACAAGTTTCTCGTCAACCTTGAAATACTTGCCGTCAGAAGTCTGGTATGTGTATGTCAGGTTGAACTGTGGGGCAATACGGTCGCTGGACCAGAATGGATACTCACCTTCCTTTATATATGTACATTCGCTGCTGACAAGAGCGGTTCCATCGCATGTAACTGCAACGGTATAACTGCCTGCTGAAGCATCGCTGTCATCCAGTGCAAGGCGCAATGTCCCGAGAGAAGTGTCATTGTTGCCGAGGCCAGGACAGAGAACTACATCAGGAAGCTCGGTTGTGAGTGCGACAGTAACATTCTTGTTCAGGTCCTTGTCTTCATATACGACAGGATCGCCTATGGCAGTTCCGTCAGCATCAACTTCTGTAACTGATCCAAGCCTGTAATATGTACCGGAATAAGAACTGATATACTTCACTACGACGATTGATGTCTCTGCTCCTTCGCGTATGGCTCCATTAGGCTGGCTTTCGTCACCCGGGATGGACGTGCCGGTAACCCTGAACGGAAGGGCATAATGCGCAGTCAGTGACAGGGGGTCGTCATAAAAGTCCTCGGTAAAGGAAATGCCGACATCGGCTATGGCAAGGTTCGCCCTGCGGACACGGAATGTGTTCGGATCGTCCAGGGTATAGTAGTCAGACGGCATAAGCTCCTTTCCTGTACCCTCGAGGAGTGTCTCGTCAAGTTCAAAGGTGGCCCAGTCGCTCATGTCGATTTCCCGCTTCCCTCCTATGGAGACCCCGACATAGATCTTGTTGGTGCCGGATACCACGGTCCTCAAAGGCTGGTCCAGAGAGAAACCCATGTTCGGATACTCGTAGTCATAAACATAATCCTCATAGCAGGAGGATACCGACATGGCAATTAATGGCAATGAAATGAATTTAAGAATATGTTTCATTTTTTTAT
Organism: uncultured Bacteroidales bacterium; assembly: GCA_944326305.1. Classification (GTDB taxonomy): domain Bacteria; phylum Bacteroidota; class Bacteroidia; order Bacteroidales; family UBA932; genus Cryptobacteroides. Next base: position 109,357 of record CALVDL010000008.1, on the reverse strand, counting down.
GTTTTATCAATTTGTTAGGCAGCGGGGAAATATTCCGGGGATTCTCCCCCCCCCGGAATATTTGTTTAATACCCCATATTATTAATCATGCCTGACGGATTCTTCATTACTTCTGCGTAAGGTATCGGCAGATAATAATAATGGATATCATCAAAACCACGCTTCTCGACCTCTTGAGTAGTATCGTATGACAATGTGCCGTCAGTTCCCCTTTCCACAACTACTTTACGGATCACAGTGTCAAGAGGGAGCAGCCAGCGCCTCATGTCCCAGAAACGGAAATTCTCAAAAGCGAACTCAATGCGCCTTTCGTTCTGTATCATCTCACGGAAAGCATCCTTGTCTCCTTTTATTTCTTCGATATAAAGGTCATTGGTGATGCCGCCTGATTTCTTGCGGATGTCCTTCATGACATCATAAGCGGATTTTGTGATACCTTCACCACGTCCATCCGGCCCCCAGGCCTCGTTGGCGGCCTCGGCAAAGGCCAGGAATATCTCAGCTTTTCTCATAGTCGGATAGAAATGTATGGAAGTCGAAGTCTGTATCGGATTTAGCATATCCACTTTCTTTGACATGAATTTGGCAAGATAATATCCTGTGCGGGACGCCCGACTTCCACCGGACATGAACGATTCAGAGTCTTTTCCTCCATATACCACATCAATATATGAGTCATTCTCTCCGAACTGGGATCCCTGATGATATACTGTGAGCTCAAATCTATTGTCCCTTCCGGCATACGGATTATTCTCATCATACCCCGAAGCATCATGATCAATAGGATAGCCGTTAGCCTTCATAGGATAGGCATCCACCAGGTTCTGGGACGGCGCAGTATTGCAGGAGCCGAAATAATACGGAGGGAAATGACGCGACTCCATGTTGTTCGCCTGGAAATAATATCTGAACACGAAATGGGACGGAGTAACAGGATTCGTCTCATTGACATCCACAATATCATTCCATTTCATGGCCACATAGTCCCCGAATCCCGAGAGATTCATTACCTTCCATGCCTGCTGTGCAGCACGTTCCCATTTTGCTTTATACTCATCCTCATTGACAACAGTGAATTTGCCCATGCCATCAATCTTTACAATATTGTCCGGCTGATAGGCTGGACTTGCGGCATACAACAGTACACGAGCCTTGAGGAATTCAGCCATGACGCTTGTCGCACGGCCGATATAGGCCTCTTCCGGAGCCGATGCCGGGAGGACAGCTGCAGCCATATCACAATCACTGCAAATCTGCTCCACACAGGCCTCGTATGTATCACGCTTAATCCAGCTGAAATCGGAAGCCTTCTCGGGAGTGATGAACTCTCTCACTATCGGATATCCGAGGGCCTGGCCGTCCGCAGTCTTACCGCCATAATGGAGAAGAAGATAATATCCCCACCATGCCCGAAGATAGTGCGCCTCTGCTTCAAGCTGCCTTTTTATTTCCGCATCTTCATCAGTGCTTGTAGAATATTTAGTGTTTTCTGTAAGCCCTTTCAAAAGGAACTCATGGATATTCTGGAACTGATTGTAGGCCTGGGACCATACGCCCAAAGGGCAATTGGATGCCGTAACGCTCCCCAGCCCAAGCCTGTAAATACCAGAATTGAACGAATTGGTGACAGCATTGTCAGTAGCCGCATCAAGGAAATTGCCATCCCAGGAATCAGGACGGTTGGGCATAGCATTATACACTCCCATCAGGACCCCCTGCGCCATATCAGGGACGACCCACATCCTGTCATCCGCCACCTCAGCAGTCTTTTTGGGCTCGAACATACTGTCACAGGACCACAAAAGGACGCCGGATGCAATAATCAGAAATATTCTTTTAATATTCATACTGTTTTCACTTTTTTAGAATGTAAATGAAAGACCTCCGGTGAAAGTGCGGTATACAGGATAATTGGTTATGCCCGCATCAAGCCTTTCAGGGTCAAGGTCCTTGATCTTCGATATGACGCACAGGTTTGTGCCGCGCAGGAAGACCTTTATCTGCTTCATGACACCTTTTGCCTTGTAGTTGTTAAACGTATAGCTAAGTTCGACATTCTTCAGGCGGAAAAAGCTTGCATCCTCTATCCAGAAGTCGGAATTCCTGTAGCTGTTCGACCCGGTAGTAGTAGTAAGGCGAGGGAGTGTACCGTCCGGATTTTTAACCGGATGCCAGCGGTCAAGGGCTTTCACCGAATATGAATCAGCGCCATTGTTCCAGTAATAAGCATTCGAGAGCAGTGCTGATGCTCCTGTCTCTGCTGTACCAAGCACATAAAGTCCGAAACCTTTATACTGCAGGTCCACATCGATACCCCATGTGGTCACAGGGAAGCTCTGACCTATCATGGTCTCGTCCCTGTCATCGATGACACTGTCATTGTTCAGGTCCTTATACGCTATGTCTCCTGTTGTATAGTACCCGAAAGCCTGGCGCGGATGTCCCTCCAAGTCGACATCCCGGCCGAACAGGCCTTCTGAGATCTGGCCAAAAATGGCACTGGTAGGGCGCCCCACAGTCTTGCGGTATTCCTCTATATTGGTCAGTTCGCTGGCTTTTACCACCTTGTTCTTGGTATAGGTAAAGTTCACACCTACAGTATACTTGAAATCCCCGCCATGCAAAATATCACTCCAGCTCAGATATGCGTCCACACCCTGATTGAGGACATCCCCGACATTGGTGGACGGCAGATAGTCACCGACAACTTCACTGTATTCCACTCCATTTTTACCGATGGTTCCGCGCCTCATCTCCCTGAACCAGTTTGCCTCTCCGCGCAGGCGTTTATCAAGAAAGACGCCCTCGACTCCTACATTCCATTCAGAAGAAGTCACCCAACCAAGGTTCGGGTTACCTATACGGCCAAGGTTCATTATATATTCACCAACATTGTTGGTATTACCTGTCGCATACGACCCCCCGGTATTCCATGCGGTATTGTAGAGCAGATAGTTAGAAGCTGCGAAGAAGCCGAGCAGGCCGTAACTTGCCTTGAGCTTCAGGAAATCGACACCACCGGCAGACTTCATGAACGGCTCATTGGAAATCACCCAGCCTGCACTGACTACAGGGGTAAACATGAAACGGTTGGACTTTGCCAGCTGGTTGCTTCCCATGACTCCGAGTACCACTTCAGCAAAATATTTAGAATCATAGCTGTAATTGAGTCTCGGGGTAAAGTTGGTAGTAACGACATTCTGGTTAGCCCCGAGCTTCTCATCCTTGTAGTAACGGAAAGCTGCCACAATTGAAGCGGTATGTTTGCCGAAAGTCCTTTCATAACCGGCATTTGCCCTCCATCCGATCTGACGCGTGGTCTGTTCAGAAGATATATTGATATCGTCATTCTCATTGACCTTCTTCATCTGGGCGACACGTAGAGCATCTTCCCCGTTCTCATCGAGATAACTGTCAACAGCATAAGTGGCGAATGTCTTCGAAAGCTGCTGTCTCAAATAGTTGTAATTGTCAAAGGTGATATATGCATCGGCAAACAGGCCTTTGACGTATTTATCAAGATCCAGCTTTATCCCGAAATTGGTCTGACTGTTAACATAGCGTTCAGATGTATTTCCGCCATAGCCCATATCTACAAGCATATTGCTTTTCTGGCGTACGCTCGCCCCGTAATACGGGCTGCCGTCCTCATTCGGTTCCATGCCTATATCTTCAGCATTTATTGTAAGCGGATATTCATTCGGACGGTTTGAAGATGCCGTACTATATACCGCAGCCCCATCAAGTCCACCCCAGTTCTTAATTTCCAGTCTGGCGGCGACATCAGCAGTAACTGTAAGGAAATCGGTAATGCCAATATCAAGATTACCTCTAAGGTTAATCCTGTTAAGGTCCGACCTCTTGCCGACCTTCTCAAGTCCTGAGCCTCCGGTATAGCCGGCAGTAAGGGCGTAACGGACACGGTCCGTACCTCCATTGAACTCGACTATAGCCTTGCGGTATGTACTCATATTGCGTGTAAAACGTCCGTACCAGTCAACATCAGGATAGAGAAGGTCATTCTCCCCGGTAGAATTTTTATATCCTTCAAGCTGATAATCAAGATAATAGTTAGGAAGGCCGTCATTCTGGCGGGCTTCATTGTAGAGTGTGGCATAGTCATACGAGCCGAGCCACTTAGGCACGCGGGTAGAAGGGCTGACACCGTACTCTGCCGTAGCTCTGATAATCTTCTTGTTGGCCTGACCGCGTTTTGTAGTGATCAGAAGGACGCCATTAGTGGCACGGGGACCATAGAGCACCTTGGCCGGGGCATCTTTCAGCACCTGGATAGTCTCAATCTCTTCGGCAGTAATGTCATCCATCGGACGTTCTATCCCGTCAATAACAACAATTGCCTGAGTGCCTCCGGCATGAAGTCCCCTAATATATATTTCGGCTCCATTATATCCCAAACCGCCATTGGTAGAGCGGACAATCAATCCGGCAGCCTGGCCCTGAAGACCGTTGGAAATATTCAGGTCCGGATATTTCTTGAGTTTTTCAACATCGACTGTCCCGATAGCGGCAGTAAGGTCATGCTGTGAAGTATATGCTCCGTCCATCCTGTCAAGCATATCCCTCTCCCCGGCAAGGAAAGCCTCAGATTCAAGTACAATCTTAGTCGGAGCCTTAAGTACCCGAAGATCAAGGACATAATCCTTGTAACCCTCCGCCTCGATGAGGATTACGGAATTGTCTTTGGTTCTGAGGGTAAACCGGCCACTGGCATCTGTATACAGTGTGATAGCTCCTTCTCCGGTTATTACAGCTGCTTTGCTGACAGGGTTCCCAGCCTCGTCAGTGACCTGTGAAACGACGGTCACGACTTTAGGTTTCTCTGCCTTTTTCTGTGCGGAGGCATCAAATGTCCCGCAGCAGAATATCATTATCGTAAGTGCCGTTACAAGCGGCATCAGTATTCTGTTCTTCATTTTCAGGTCATTTAAGTTTACCAACCAGGATTCTGCTGAAGATTATCAAGGGATCCGACTTCAGCCCCCGGGAAAGGATACCAATAATGTCTTGTATCGTAATTGCGGACTTCCACTGTATTAGGCACTATAGTATAGCTAAATGTCAGATCCTTACCTTCATTATAATCTGCAGGATCTACATCTGCCCCCTGGTCGCAAGTCCATACAAAATTCTTTATAGGGGTGGAAGTAGGGAATACCTCGTCAAATATCATCCATCTCCTGATGTCCTCCCACCTGTGGTTCTCGAACATCAATTCGACAGTACGCTCCCTGCGGTAGGTTTCTCGGAATGTGGACGGAGTAGCATAATCATCCACTATCGGAGTAACCCCGACACGGGCGCGGACAATATCCAGGGCCTCTTTCGGTGACCAGGCAAAACCTTCCGGCTTACCGGTCGCGTCTTTAGTAGCCTCAAAAAGTGCCTCGGCATAATCAAGGTACATTTCTGTCACCCTGATATAGAAGCTCTTTACCCTATAGATATTATACCCACGGTTTTTGTTGGATGGATACTCCCACGGCTGACATTCAGGCCATGTGTATTTTCTGGCAAGCCATCCGGTGAATTCCCTCTGGGCTGACAAGTTGTTGTCCTGGGTGATATTGATATAGCCTGCACCGCCTACCCAGGAGGATATATAATAGTCCCGTTGGTTCTGGCCCTTCTTGCCCCATTTGGTGCCAGGAAGGAGAAGATTGTTATAGAACCTCGGGTCCCTGTTCTGCATGGAAGACCATTCCCCTTCCACATATCCGGACCTCTCGTCAGTTATCGGGTAATATTTCCCGTCAGGCCCCTTACGCTCATAGTATGCGACAATGTTTGCTGTCGGCATGCCTACGATCGCAGCATCCTGTCCGGTGAATGTATCAAGGTCGGCCCATATCCAATATTTCCTGAGGGTATTGGCCTGTTCTTCCTCATTCATGTTCCTGCGGTCCCACCAGAGATATTCCTCATGACAGAACGTGGTAGTAGGGAGGACGAAAATCCCCTTATATGCATCGATGGTGCCCGGTTCGATAGTTCCGGTAGTGAACCTGCGTCCTGTATCATTGTCCCTTATGAATTCCAGACATTCCTGTGCAGCCTTTGCAGCTTCAAAACAAAGATCTATGTCATAGGGTTTCTCTACAGTAGATGCCAAATCATTCTGCATCAGTGGGCTGGCAGCATAAAGCAAGGCCTGGGCCTTGAAACCCATGGCTGCGGCCTTGTCCGGACGGGAATAGTTGGCATCGTCCCATTTCACCGGAAGGAGAGCAATGGCCTGGTTGATATCCTCCATCATCCAGTTATGCGACTGCCGGTAAGTCATACGGGGAATATCATCATCGCCGCCATTGAATACCCTGTCGAGCTTAGGCATCCCTCCATAACGCTTGATAAGCTGGTAATAGTACCATGCCCTATAAAAATGGGCCTGGCCGAGGATATAGTTGCGCTCCTCATCAGTAATATTCTGGACTCTGTCAATGTTTGCAAGGATGCGGTTGCATATACGCAAGGCTTTATATGACTGGCTTATTACGCTGCTTCCCTGCATACCGATTTCCCAGTTGCTGTTACGTGTAGCGGAATACCAGTTGCCGGTATTGAAGGTGTTGACCACGAAATTCTCCGTATTGATTGAGGATGCAAGTTCATCTGTAATACACATAGGATTCATATCGCGGCTCATCTGGTTTGCCCCTGCCATATTCCATCTCTCAAGCAGAGGATAGCAGCGGTCCAGATACCCCCTTATCGATTCATAGCTTTCATATATGGTATCCTCGTCAAGGCCGAGATCAGGAGACTTGTCCAGGAATTTCTCGCAGCCGGTACTGAACGACAGAATGCATAAAAAAGCCAAAATATTGTAATATATCTTTTTCATAATCTTTTCCAGTTTTTATCAGAAAGAGAATCTGAGACCTACAGTATAGGAACGGACTATAGGATATACATTCTCCCCTCCTGTCTCCGGGTCTACCCTATTGTCACCGCCCCACCAGGTCAAAAGGTTGTTTCCATTTGCAAACACCGTACAGCTTGACATCTTGACTTTCTGTATCCATTTGCGAGGCAGGCGATAGCTTATCTCCACATTTTTGAGCCTCAGATATGAATAATCCATGTATTTGTATGTATTGCCCTGATTGTTGTGCTTCTGTGCAATATGGAGCGCAGGTCTCTGGACCCCGGTGGATCCGGCCGTAGCATAAGTCCAGCGCTTCTCCACATCGGGCTGCCCCTGTATATTTCCATTAGGGAAATCCCAGAGAAAAACATCAAAGCCGTTCTTATACAGTCCCGTAGGGGCATACAGCATGGCGCTGAAACCAAGGCCTTTCCAGTCGAAGCCTAACGTGAGGCTGTATGTAGTCAAAGGATAATTAAGCTGCTCGACAACCACATTGTCCTTGTCATTGATAACACCGTCGGCGTTGAAGTCTATATAGGCAAAATCTCCAGGAATAATATTTGCCGCAGCATCAAGACTGGACTGCGCCCCATTGAAGATATCGTCTACCGTCTGGTAATTTCCAGAAACTATATAACGTTTCTGAAAACCTATAGGCTTTCCCTGATCCTTCTCGTGCTCCAGAAAGTTCTTCGGGTCATCTCTGAAAGTGACACGGTTTTCACTTGTGGAGAAATTGAAATTGGCGAAGTAATTGAAGTGAGGACCTATCCTGTCCTCCCAGGCAACTTCCAGATCGATACCGTGGTTCTTGGTCTTTCCCAGATTGGCTGCAGTAATGCTTACTCCTACCCACGCTGCTGTGGTACGCGGAGAAAGCAATATACCTTCCCTTCTTTCATTGAAGAGATCAGCCTGTATACGGAGTTTTTTCCACAATCCTATTTCTATACCGAGGTTCTGCTTAACAGCCGTCTCCCATGTAGCATTCGGCTGGGCAATATTACCTTCAGAATATGTAGGGCCGAAACTTGTATTCGAGTCCATACCGAAATTTATTCCACCTTCCTGATTGAAAAGCTGGATATACTGGAAGCGTGTCGCCCCCCTGTCGCTTCCGACCTTGCCCCATGAATATCTGAACTTAACATTCGAAAGCACATCCTTTATACCCTGCATGAACGGTTCCTCAGTAAGACGGTATCCCACAGAGAATGAAGGGAAGAGGCCGAAACGCTTGCCCGGTGCGAATTTCTCGGATCCGGTATAAGAAATATTGAATTCGAAAAGATAACGTTCCTTCCAGTTATAAGTGACACGGCCGACCCAGTCCTCTGTATACTGCGGGAAATCCAGAGTCATATTACTTGCTTTAGAGTCTATTATCTGACGGTTCATAAGGGCAAGGGCTCCGACTTCATGGCCTTTGAATGTCCTGTTGTACTGGATGGCAAACTCATAGTAAAGCCTGCGTCCGGCAGACTGCAGGGCATCAAAATCGACTCCCACCGGAAGCTGGTAATACTGGTTGCCATGGAATCCGGAAGCGTTTTCTATAATAGGGTAGGTTACCGACCCGTCCTCTCCGTAAATAGGTGACGAGTAGTCATAGGTACGGAATTCCCTCGGGAACAGGTTCTGCTGCTGGAGATCCGTGCCGCCCCAGATTCCTCCGTTCCTTACACGGTCACGGTTCTCTGAATAGGAATTGTAGGCAATCTTCGCATGAGCCTGCAGTCCTTCCGTGATGAAATCGAGCTTCTGGGTAATCTGGGCATCGTACCAGCCCTGGAAAATCTTGTTCCTTACCTGGCCTCCAGAAGTCTGGTTGGCAATAGGATTGTACCCCTGGTTGGTTTTGTCACCCCAATACCCGTCAGAGTATTTTATAGGGAAGTCATTCAATGGAGCCTGCAGAATCTTCTGGTAAATATTGTTATAATACTGCTGATTCCTATAGGCCATTTTGCCGGCTATGCGGACAGAAAACACTGTAGACTTCGTGATGTTAAAATCAAAATTAGCACGCCAGTTCAGTCTTGAGTAATACTGGCGTGGATCGAAATCCGGTTGTTTCTTAATGTTATAGATTCCACCGTCCCTCTGATAGCCGACAGATGCGAAATAGCGCATGAACTCGGACTTGCCGTTGATGTTAACATTGTAGTTCTGGGAAACAGCAGTCTTGGTCATCTCATCATACCAGTCCACCTGAGGGAAAATGTCGTTATAAGGGCCGTAGTTACCGGTATCGAAGGCATTTTGCCAGGCATCTATGGTAGACTGAGGAATAATATCGCCCCATGAGCCTTCATTGGCCGCAGCCTCGTTGTACATCTTCATCGAGGTCATGTAATCCGCCCATTCAAGTCTGGCTGTAGGCTGCTTGAAACCGAAATTGGTACTGAAACTTACGGTAGGTTTATCCAATGTACCCTGCTTTGTGGTAAGAAGGATAACACCGTTTGCACCCCGTACTCCGTAGACAGCCGTAGCAGAAGCGTCCTTCAAAACGGATATGGATTCAATCTCATTGAAATCCACATCGTTCATATTCCTTTCGATACCGTCCACAAGCACGAGAGGATCGGTATTCTGCCATGAACTCTTGCCTCGGATATAAATAGATGCGGCGTTGTTACCAGGCTGACCTGAAGAATTGATACTGATTACACCATTAAGTTTTCCCTGGAGAGCCTCGGAAACGGTATTCATGTTTCCTCCTTTCATAATTTCCTCACCATCTGTCTGGGTGATGGAACCTACGGAAGAAACCTTTTTCTGCACTCCATATCCCACGACAACGACCTCATCCAGAAGTTCGTTTTTCTGAGAGAGGGAGACATTGCCGTTACGGCGGATTTCACCGAGGGTGGTATTCAGGTCATCATAGCCGATATAGGAAAACAAAACAACAGCATCATCCGGAATAGACTGATCTGCAATATAATAACGGCCTTCCAAGTCGGAAATAGTCCCGGTATTGTCGAATCCTTCTACCGTGACATAGACACCGATCAGAGGCTCGCCGTTGGCAGAATCTGTTATCCTACCGGCTGCCCCCCCCTCTGACTGTGCAAAGGACAGCGAGGCCGGCAGCAAGGCAAGAAGAAGCAGACTCACAAGACTCATGATTGGATGATCATGCTTCATAATGTCATTAATTAGTTAGTTTATAATATATGTGGTTATAGGCAAATCCTCCGGCTTCATCACCCGTATGCGCCTTATGTCATCCGGAGCGAAACCGGAGGATTCTTGTCCAGGTTATCTGGTATACATGCCTTCAAGCATTTTAATGTAGTATCCGCCGACAACGGAGCGTGCCTGGAAGCCTGCCTGACGAGGGGTATCTGTATATACCCAGTCCGACATAGGCACACGGACAGGCGTCTCGTCCATATATTTCCATACAGGAGCGATGAATGCCTCGAATGTCTCCTTGTCATCGGCAAGGGTAGCCGTCCACATGATCCAGTCAGTTTTCGTATATGCCTTCCTGCTGTCAAGAGGCAGGCCATACGTGTTCTGTTTAGTAAGGTAGTACGCAATCTCCGTCTCAGCGATTTCCGGGTCAAATATGCCGAACCCGAGAATCTTGTCCCATACAAGATTGTACTTCTGGCTCCATGTTCCCGGCTTGTCGAAAGTAAGCCTGTAATGGTCATTGTCGTAGGCCATCACCTTCCATTTGGCAGCCATATCACGGGCTGTAGAGACATATTTCTCTTCCACATCCTTTTTACCGAGCATGCCTGCAAGCTTGCCGTAAGACGCTATACCCATAATAGCCTTGATGGACAGGTTGGCATTGTGGGCGAAATGACCTGCAAAATCATCCGTACAGAGCTGGTTGGCAGGATCAAGCCCGTTCTCCACCAGATAATTGGCCCACGTGGTAAGTACATCCCAGTGTTTTTCAGCATAGCCGGCATTACCTTCCGCAGCAGCTATTGCAGCAGTCAGCACCAGCATGTTGCCGGACTCCTCTACAGGCATGTCCCCTCCGTATGTCTGGCCATTGGCAAGAGGGTACGTCCCTACATCATGCGCAGCAAAAGGTTTGGTCCATTTTCCGCTTTCACTGTAATAGAAGATGTGGTTCATCAGGCCTTTCACCAGTTCAGGATTGAAATACAAGAACATAGGGGCTGAAGGGTATGTAATGTCCACTGTTCCGATAGAACCGTTGGAGAAATTCTCCTTGGAAAAGAACAGAAGGTCACCCTGCGGAGATTCTACAAGTTTGTGCGCAGCTACGGCCTGCCTGTATGCAAGGGCACAGAGTTCGGCGTATTTCTGTCCACCTGCAGCGGCGGTCTTCGTCATCAGGTCTCTGTCGAAGGAAGAACATTTAGCCATCAGCGAATTATATTCATTTGCAGCGGCTCTCATCTGTCCTGTAATGGTCTTGTCTCCGTTCCTGTTCCAGTACGGACGGAGGTTGTCTCCGAAATACTGGATAGAATATATGTCATCGTACGCAAGAAGAATATAGTCAGAAACAGTCTTTGCACCTACCTTGCCCAAATTATTTGCATATGCCAGGGCAACGGGAGCCTTGAGCATGCTCGAAGTTTCAATCTCCTGCTCTGAAGGGAGCAGGGCCCCGGTAGAGATGAAGCTGTCTTTCATATCATGGTAATCGCCAAGGGAAACATTTCCCTTACCAGAAGGAGTACCGAGATAGAAATAACCCCAGTCGATACGGACATTGTCCCCTTTGCGCCCAAGAATGTTCTGTTCTACCGTACCGGTCTTTACAAAGTCAATACCGTCAGCCGCACCGGTCCGGGAGACAACTGCCTGTGATATGTCATTGACCGCAAGCTGCGGAGTAGCCTCGACATATACCTGTACATCATGGTCTTTACCGTCAACGGAACGGACCTGATATGTCAGATAGTTGACCGGACGGGAAAGGAGCTCGAGGTTGTCCATAAAGAACGGAGCCGTGAACACCATGTCCACCTCAACACCGCCGCAGGCAAATGTAGCTACCGTACGGGTAGGAAGGACATCCAGAGATTTCTGCTCGGCCACATCGGCAAATGTGCCGCCTTTTTCCTTTTTGAAAAGACCGAAGTCGACATAGGAGCCGCCCACCGTATTGTGGCAGTGGGCAGCGACAGTCAGTTTTCCGGGCTTGAGGGTTTTCAGTACCTCGGCAGGAAGGTCCATACGGACATTGTTTTTCCATTCATAGCCGGTACCGACCACCTTTACACCGTTTATATACAGTTCGAAAACATCGTCATGCGAATATTCAAGAACTATGTCCGAAGCGGACAGGTCCTCCGTAAGTTCGACAGTGCGGCGGACATATATGTCCTTGTCATTACCGCGCCAGATAGTACTTACCCCCGGCATGTCCTTTGAGCCGAACGCACCAGGTGCGCTCTTCCATGAAGAATCGTCATAGCCAGGAGAGGTCCAGTCCCCGGAAGGTTTCCGGTCTGTCATATACTTCGCCTCCCACGGTTCTACCGCAATGGTAGGAAGCACAGGCACAAGACGCGGGCTTTCAAGGCCCAGGACCCTGTATGTCACACCATCGACACGCACCGCGCCGACTATGGACTGGTCACGGCCCGTCCAATGACGGGTGGAAGAAGCATTAATCCGGTCTGTAGCCGACCAGACTGAAAAATACGGATCGACTGTTACCAGAGGAGCAGCAGGAGGCCGGACCTCACTGGAAAGTGAAGTGTCCGCCTCCTTTACCGTGCTGCCGCATCCGGTAAGAGCAGCTGCCGCTAAGGGCAGCAATATTGATTTGATAAGTTCGGGTTTCATCTTTTGGTTATTTCTTTTTGGCCTGACGGTTCTGTCCAGGATAAGGTTCTACCATACATCTTTTGGCCCAGGCCTCGTACTGGCTGACCATTTCCGCAAGGCGGTCAGGATACCGGGAAGCGAGGTTGTGCTGCTCGCTGCGGTCCTCATTGAGATTATAAAGTTCCCAGTCAGCTTTGTTTCCCGGTTTTACAATCTTCCATCCGTCATCAGAAAGGAATGCACGTTCGTTGAAGTGCTCGAAACCGAGATACTCATGGCCTTCCCTGTGCCCTGTCTTGAAGACCGGCACGAGGCTCAGCCCTTCCATAGGGATAATGTCATGGCCTTTGTATGTCTCAGGATATTCAGCGTCAGCAAGTTCTACACATGTAGCCATAATATCCATGACATGTCCGGTCTCCTCGGTAATAGTGCCTGCACTTTTCTTGTCAATACCTTTCGGCCAGAAAGCAATCATAGGAGTACATATACCGCCTTCATAGGATTTGGCCTTCCAGAAACGGAACGGTGTGTTGGCGACATTAGCCCATTTGGCTCCAATGGACGCATAAGTGGTTTCCGGTCCTGGCAGCACTTCCTTGTTTTTAGGGTAGACCATCTGGCGTCCGTCGCGGGTCATGTCAGGACGGTCGTTGTCTCCAGGAGAATAATTCTGGCAGACTTCGCTGCTGCAGCCGTTGTCGCTCATAAAGAGAATAAGGGTATTGTTGAGTTCTCCGGTCTCCTCAAGAGCAGCAATCACTTCTCCTATCCCCTGGTCCATACGGTCAACCATGGCAGCATGCACAGCCATAGCCCTTGCATCCCATTCTGCAGTAGGGTTGTCCTCCCAGCTGTCCTTGAACTGGCGCTCTGACAGGAAATCCTTCTGATCACCGAACAGGCCCATCTCCTGCTGCCTTTCATAACGAGCATTGCGTATTTCCTCCCAGCCGCATTTATATGTATCCTTGTATTTCTCGATATCCTCCGGAAGCGCATGAAGCGGCCAGTGAGGGGACGTATAGGCAAGATACATGAAGAACGGACGGTCCTCCTTGGCATATTCCCTGATCTCGGAAGCAGCCCTGTCGGAAAGTGCCTGAGTGATATAATATCCCTCCGGTACTTCCTTGATCGGTACCTCACCTTCAACCAGGCTGAACGGATCAAAATAATCCACCACTCCATATATAATACCGTAATGACTGTCAAATCCCCTGTTGACAGGATAGTTGCACAAGTCAGAATAAGTATCATAGAATACCTGATGGTTCAGCCAGTCCCTCTGGTCCTTGCGCAACGGGGTCTCGGCCACATGCCATTTCCCCACCATGCTGGTACGGTAGCCGGCCTCTTTGAGAACTTCAGCAATGGTCACCGCGTTCCTTGAAAGAGTACCGCGATAGCCAGGAAGGTGATCATCGAAAGTCATCCTTCCTATGCCTGCCTGATGCTGATACAGGCCTGTAAGCAGGGAAGCCCTGGTCGGGCAGCTGCGGCTCGTATTGTAGAAATGGGTAAAGCGGAGACCTTCCGAAGCGAGCCTGTCAAGGTTCGGGGTCTGTATCTCTCCGCCATAGCAACCGAGGTCTGAATATCCGAGGTCGTCTGCAAGAATCACGATAATGTTAGGACGCTTGTCCTTCTGGGCAGCTCCTGCTGTCACTGCTCCAACTGCCAGCATTGACAGCGGTAAAAGAACTTTTTCCGGTTTCATCGAAAACAGTTATTGTTTAAGTATTATTGTTGAATTAAAAAGTCGGCAAAATGTGCACGGAACCGATACAAAATTACATTCCACATGCAATTTCAGATATACGATTCCGTGCAATTTTAGTACGTTTCACGGCAACAGCCTAAAAAGCCTTTAGGCCGAAATCAAGAATAGTATCCTTTGCTGTATTATTGTCTACAGAAACTTTAATCATGTTTTTTCCGGGCCGGAGATAGCCAGTAAAGTGACTGAGATTATACTGGTTGTACGTCTTTGTCCTGCGCTCTGGAGCAGAATGGACCTCCTTGCCGTTGATCCAGACTTTCACATGTCCGGAAGTATTGAGAAGAAGACTTAAATGGCCATAAGCCTTGTCAACCGAGAATTCTGCCTCTGACTCTGCGGAATCCTTCACCGGAATGTCAATGACTTTCCCGTTCCGGAGGACAGGGACCAGGACATCAGCCTTTACGGGAGCAAGGTTATAAAGCCTGCCGTGCATGAAAGACAGGACTTCTTCCGGCAGTTTGATAACCTCACGGTCATAGGTAATAAGTCCGTTCACCTCTTTTTCAACATCGGTTGTCTGCGTGTAAATAGCCGCGCTGAGCCCCTGAGGGACAAGCAGTTCAAGGTCATACACCAGCCTGGAGTAGTCCGCCATGAGATCCATGTCCCTGCTGGTGCTCCTGTATCCCCAGCCTTTGCCCTCGTAGAGCATGTGGCCTGATACTGGAAGTGACAGTCCGCCGAACTCGCCAAGGGCTGAAATCCTTCCGGATGTCTCCTCTGCAGGAATCATGGCTGTGGACGGATAGTTGTGGATGTCATAGTAGTCGCCTACATTCCTGTCAGCCCAGCCAGAAACGCTGTTCACAAGACGGCCGTTAGCCATGGAAAGGGCATATTCGGTCATCTGAGCCGTATTGTGCTGCCCCCAGCCTTCGTTGAACACCACCCATGTGGTGATGCACGGATAGAAGGAGAGCTGGGACACCATTTCGGCATATTCGTATTTCCACTGGTCAACAACCTCCTGCGGAGCATCCCAGTCATGTGTGGATGCAGCAGACACGTGCTGCTCGGAAGCCTTTGAAGAGTCGAATCCGGAAGGCATGTCCTGCCATACCATCAGGCCGAGAGAATCCGCATAATAGTAATAAAGTTCCGGTTCAACCTTTATATGCTTACGGAGAGTATTGAATCCCATGTTCTTGAGCTGCACCATATCCCATAGCATGGCTTCCTCGGACGGAGGGGTAAGCAGCCCGTCAGGCCACCATCCCTGGTCAAGAGGGCCGAACTGGAAAAGAGGGGTCCCGTTGAGGGCAAAACGCTCGTAGCCCATCCCGTCCTTCATTTTGGACACTTCCCTCATGGCAAAGTAGCTTTCTGCATAGTCCACTTCCCTGCCTTTTGACATAAGCGAGATTTCCACGCCATACAGCTTCGGAGATGACGAAGTCCAGAGACAGGCATCAGGAACAGCTATAGTAAGAGACTCAGACACAAGGCCTTCCGCAGAAGCAATCTCCGCCGTGCCATCTTTTACGACTACCTTGACACTTTCACCGCCCTTCAGGCCCTTTGCAGAAAAGCTGAATGTAACAGTCCTGCTGTCTACATCAGCCTGAGGCATAACATTTTCTATATATGCGCTGCCGACCGGCTCAATCCACACGGTCTTCCATATTCCGGATACAGGTGTATACCATATTCCGTTAGGTTTGAGTTTCTGCTTGCCTCTGGTAGCAGGAGTGGTATCGGTAGGATCGGTAACCGACACTACAAGAGTGTGAGGGCCCTTGCCTTTGAGAGCCTTGGTGATATCGAAGGAGAAAGCATTGTTACCTCCTGTATGCGTGCCGACAGACTTCCCGTCTACAAACACTTCACACTGATAGTCGACAGCCCCGAAATGGAGTATGATGTTCCTGCCTTTCCATGCAGGGTCAAGGGTGAACTCCCTCTTGTACCAGAGCCTGTCATCCGGAGTAAATGCCTCCGCAATTCCCGACAGGGATGACTCAATGCAGAACGGGACAAGGATTTCCCTGTCGAACGCAGCATCCGTGATGTCTGCAGAGGATGGCGTCACGCTACAGTTCCATATTCCGTTGAGATTCAACCACTGAGAACGCTCCAGACGGGGCCTCGGATAGCTGCGCCATGCGTTTTCCGGGGTCACTTCCTTTCCCCAGCGTGTTATAAGCCCGTCCCCTGCTGGTTCGTAGGCGGACAGGGATGATGGCAAAAGTATGCAGCCCGCAAGGGCTGCAAGTATTGTCGTTTTGTGTTTCATTTGATGTTGGTTTGTAGTATTGTGTTTTTAGTCAATTACAATTTCATTTCCGGGACCGGGGTAGCCTCGTCAGGTCCTGGGGTTGCATAGTGCGGATCGATGGCGCGGATATACACATCCCCGTCAGGAAGGATACGTACATCAAGAGGCACGATTGTAGTCCCGAGCTTGTTTATCGTCTGGGCTGTCTCGCTGAGGTCCTTATTCTCGATTCCGGCCGGATTCAGAGGCGGAACATTCCCGTTGAAGAATGCCGTGCACCACCATCTTCCCTGTTTGTCCTGGAAAGGAGTACCGTGGCCGAGGAAGCGCCCTACGAAACGTCTTTCGCTGTAAGGGCCTGTAATCTTGTCCGCTGTACAGTAATAGAGGTTATACGAACCTTTCCTGCCCTGGTCAGTAGACCATGCCGTACCGAAGAATACGTATTTGCCGCCTATCTTCATGATAGTCGTGCCTTCATGTCCGATCTTCCTGTCTGCGGGGTCGATACGAACCTGCTCGCCTACACCGGAGAAACCGTCATTGACAGGGACGACATACCCGTTTCCGTGGGCAAGATACCATTTCCCGTCATCGTCCTTGAAAAGGGACGGGTCATGACGCTTGTTGAACGCCTCGAGGTTTGTAAATTTCCACGGGCCCATGATATTGTCACCTTCGGTTACGGCAAGGGTGCTGACAACAGAAGGACAATGCACCATGACCCAGTTTTTTCCTGTCCAGTGTATCTCCGGAGCCCAGAGACGGGAACCGTTACCCTTGGAGCGGTTTACTTTTAACGGCAGGTCATCCGTAGAATACGGGGAGCCGAGATATTCCCACTCGACAAGATTGCTGCTTTTCCAGATTCGGAGCTGGTTTCCCACTATACTGCTGTCTCCAAGGCCAGTGTTGAATTTGTCAGTCTGCTCCCTCGGCTCATTCTCATTGGGTGTAGTCCCTGTAAGATAGTATGTGCCGTCCGGTCCGAGGACTATATAAGGATCACGGATCCAGCCCGGCTTGACAAGTACAGCCTCCTGGTGGAGGTCTATCTTGTTGTTGAACGGAATATCCATGTCGGCACCGGTATCCCCCTGCTCTTTCATCCATTTTTCAAGTTCGGCACGCATTTCCGCAATCTTAGCCTGATATTTCGGCTCTCCGGCGAGATTGTGCATTTCCCACGGGTCTTTCTTAAGGTCATAGAACTCCACGGCAGGACGGTGTACGAAACGGTCGCACAGATATGCAGCCCTTTCATCGGTCTCGGCAGCCCTCTTCCATGCAGGCCATACGCCGGTGATATTGTTCTCGGCCATCAGATGCTTCTCATGGTAGTCTTTTTCCGGAGTGAGGTTCAGGATAAGGGCATAACGCTCGTCACGTATACTGCGGATAGGGTACGGACGTCCTTCAGGATAGTTGTTGTGGATACCGTAGGCGTATTTCCTTGCTGTCTTCGACTCGCCGAAAAGAGCCTTCTTGAAACTGACACCGTCAAGTTCAGGACGCGGTTCCCCGCCTGCGATATCAATAAATGTAGGAAGGAGGTCCTCATACTGGACAATGGCGTTGCTCTTGCTTCCGGGCTTGATCCTTGCCGGATAACGTGCCAGAAGGGCACTGCTCACCCCGGGGTTCCAGAGTGTCCATTTCCCGCCAGGGAACTGAGGGCCCTGCTCACCGAGGAAGAATACGATGGTATTGTCAAGCTTGCCGATTTCCTCAAGAGTCTGGAGAACGGATCCCACTTCATTGTCAAGCGCACGGAGCTCCGCCAGATAATGTGTCATGATCTCACGCATCTCAGGGCTGTCGACACAGTTTCCCGGAACTTTGATCTTGTCTGCATCAAACTCGCTCGGGTCACCCCAGGTCCATGGGGCATGGGTATTTATACTGCAAACGAACAGAAGGAACGGGTCATCGCTCCTGCTCATCCATTCCCTGATCCCGTCCGTACTGTACGGAGCCTGCTTGGCGGTACAGCCCACAGTAAATCCGGGAATCTCATCGAACTTGTACACCGATTTCGGTCCCGGATGGTCTTTTCCCGTACGTCCGACACGATACCCCACCTCCGGCATGTACTCATTGACAGTCTTTGTCCCGGGAAAAGTGTTCTTGTGGTTCTGATATGAACCGTGGTGGGCCGGGTAAAGCCCTGTGTACATGGAGGCACGGATAGGGACGCTCATGGCTTCGGACGCATAGTTGTGATAGAACTGCACGCCTTCACGGGCAAGCCTGTCTATGTTCGGGGTCTCAATGTTCTGCCCGCCATAACAGCCGAGTTCCGATGACAGCAGGTCATCGGCAATTATCACCACAATGTTCGGCCTCTGCTCCGGCTCCTGCGCCGGAGTCCGGTCTGCCGCACCGGCAGCGGCCGCAGGAACTGCGGCCACTGACAGGGCAGTTGCTTTAACTATGTTTCTGTTCATTAGCTTTAAATAATATTAAAATTGGGTATTTGCAGATTTCTCTACTTCCTCCAGCCGGTCAGAAGCCCCTCCACTCATAGAGGACACGTCCGTCACCCTGATCGTTACGGACACGGTTACGGAACACCATGGTGTCCTCGCAGGTCCATTCCACACCGTCGGCGTCAGTATACTTATATCTGAGGACGAACGTCTTGGTGGCCTCGTCATAAGTGCAGTCCCCGTTCTGGGTGACTTCTATATCCGGAAGGAAATCAGGATCCTGCTCCAGCGTGACAGCCCCACCGCCCTTTATTGGAACGGTAATCAGCATGGAGTATTTGCCCTTGGCCGGGTCATTGGTCCCGTTCTGGTCGGCATAAACCCTGAACCGGTCCGCGGCAACAGTCTGGAGCTGACGGATGCTGTTGGTAGCAGTAAACTGGTTTTCATACTCGATAGTCTGCCCGTTGGAACCGGTGGCTTTCCCCGTATAGGTATAATTCCCGTACTGCCTGCCCTGGTAGCTCAATGATATGAGGGTATAGTCCTTGCCGCTGGAAATCTCGTCAGCATCAGCCTCGGTAATCCTCACCGGGAGGATGAACTCGCCGGTAAGGGCCCTTGAATCATTAACAAACGCTGCCGAATCCAGATGTACCGGCATATATGCCTTCAAGGAACCTTTCGGGATCACTATTTCCGAAGGATTGTCGAAAGTATACATATCTTCAGGCAGCGGAATCTGGTTCTCGTTGGTTACAAGTGATCCATCCACAGTATATTTCACTACCCTGTCACGGTCATTTTCAGGAAGGCCTGCAAATACAAATCCCACCTTCAGCTGCAATCCCTCCCCAACGACTACCTGGTAATTGTAGGTCTGATAGGTGAACAGCACTCTCTTGGTCGGATACTCGATATCGTAGTCACCGAATCCGCAGCCGGACAGAGGCAGTACAGCTGCAACGGTGATGAGCAATGTCTTAAAAACAGGTTTCATATTATTGTCTTTCATTTGTTTCTTTATTCATCATCTGTGTATCACACGCCTACTGCCATCCCTTGTTCTGCACTATACCGGCATTGTACACCTCTGAATAAGGTATAGGCTGGTAAGGAGAAGCAAAATAACGTTTTTCCAACTCTACTGTCCTGTACTCTGTACCAGAGTCGGTTGTCGTAATTTCAACTCCGTTTACAGGGACGTTGATATGGTCCGCCCAATCCGGTTCAGCGGCATACCACCTCCTGAGGTCATAGTAGTAGTGGCCCTCAAAACTCAGCTCTATACGGCGCTGGAGACGGACATATTCATTGAACTTGTCCCTGTCATCCGCTATGACTTCGTCAAGGTACTTCGCACCGGCAGCTTTATTGTCACGAGTGAGGATACGACGGAGAGCATCCTTGGCGGTGAATCCATATCCTTCAGGATCTCCTGACGGTCCCCATGCCATGTTGGCTGCCTCTGCATAATTAAGGAGAAGCTCTGGAAGGCCGTAGAGGATGTTGGCACGTGGAGTAGCAGTCTGGGCACCTGGAGTAAGGTTAACGGACATCCTCAAAGTCTTTTTAAGATAGTACCCTGACCTTGATGTCTTGGCAAGCGGATCATATGCATCTATTCCCCCTTCTACAGTATTAAGCTTATAATTGGAAGAACCAATGGTACCGCCATTATAACCAACGAATAGAGCCAGACGGGCATCCCTGTTTGCATATGGATCAGCCGGATCATACGCAGTCCCGTCCTCCGTTATAGGATATCCGTTCTTGTCCGGAAATGCTTCAACAAAATTCTGGGAAACATTTATCAGGGCATTACCATAAAGCTGAGGCGGGTAATTATCGTTCTCGAAAGCACGGTTTCCGGTCACGACCTTTCCCCGCATAATCACATCATTGTTTTTCCAGTCCCTGTTATTAATCTGCGTAAAATAATATTCATCCCTTGATGACATTGCAGCATTGATTCCCCCGACGGCAACAATGGCTTCAGCAGCAGCAACGGCTGCCTGTTCCCATTTCTTGGCATCATCTC
Organism: uncultured Bacteroidales bacterium; assembly: GCA_944326305.1. Taxonomy (GTDB): domain Bacteria; phylum Bacteroidota; class Bacteroidia; order Bacteroidales; family UBA932; genus Cryptobacteroides. Next base: position 88,219 of record CALVDL010000008.1, on the reverse strand, counting down.
CTTCAGGATTGAATGCAGGGCTTGCGGCATACAGGAGTGCTCTAGCCTTTATTGCCTTTGCTGCAGCACCTGACAAGTGATCCCTGAAAGAACTTCCATACACTGCATCTGTCCCGGAATACAGGTCCGGCAGCCGACAAGCCACCGTAGCACTGTCACAATCATCAATAATAGCCTTTATACACTCTTCATACGTGGCGCGCGGGATATCCAGGTCATCCACTCCTACTTCAAGAATCCTGTCCCCTACAAGAGGAATACCCAGGACACTGCCATCTTCAGCTACACCTCCGAAATTCCTCAGCAATTCAGATATCCAATATGCCCGCATAGCATAAGCCTCACCTTTCAGACGCCAGAACATTTTGAGATTGTTTTCTATGTCAACCTCGCTTTCGAAAGGGAAAAAACGTACCGGTGTGCGCCATTCCGTATCATCATTCAGAACCATATGGCTCATGAATACATTGAGAGTACGAATGTTCTTATAGCCATTAGTCCATATATCCAGCGGATTCTTATTCGGCGACATCGCCCCGATTGCGCATCTGTAATACTCTCCGGACTGGTTTCTTATGACAGCATTGTCAGTCATTGCATCCATATTGTTGTCAAACAGTGTCGGGAGACTATTGTACACGCTATTCAGCGGGCCGCAGAAATATGCCGCCTCATCAAGTATACTTTCGTCTCTGGTATTATCCGTTTCCGGTTCCAGAAAACTGCAGGAAACAGCACTAAAGACAGAAAGGGTAATACATATAATATCGTTTATTTTCATGTCAGTATAATTTCAATATTCCATAGTGTCAGAAAGAGAATGAAAGGCCTCCTGTTATAGTCGTTGCCAAAGGGAAATCACCGACGCCAGCATTAAGGCTCTCCGGATCAAGATCCTTTATTTTCGAAATGGTAAACAGGTTTGTTCCTCTAACAAAGAACTTCAGCATATTCAGACCTATTTTCTTTGAGGCTTTATATGGTAGAGTGTAACCGAATTCTACATTGCGAAGTTTGAAATAGCCCCCGTTCACAACCCAATAATCTGAATCAACAAAATTGTTCGTAGAACTGTCAGCCCTGAGAACAGGATGAGGATTTCCATTCGGCAGACCGGTATATACCACATTTGAATATTTCCTGTCTCCATAGATCTGATAATACTTATTCGTCAGCATCCTGTCAAATCCGGCAAGTCCGTATCCGAGAATATCAAGATTGAAACCTTTATATTTCAGACTGACAGTAATTCCGTATGATACGGAAGGCTGCACATTGGCTATAACATCACGATCTCTTTCATCGATTATACCGTCACTGTTTATATCCCGGTATTTTAAGTCTCCAGGATATACTTTACCGAACGTCTGTTTCGGAGAAGCATCTATATCAGCCTGATCCTTGAACGTACCTATTACCTGATAACCTTTTGTATCACCGTCCCTGCGCACCTTTGCAAGAGCTCCCAATTCATCAGGCCATTCAATATCCGCTTCCCTGGTAACCTCGGAATAACCATAGGCAAAGTTACCTCCAACTGTCATCTGGAAATCCCCGAAACGTTTTGTATAATAAAGCTCGGCTTCGGCTCCCTGCGCAAGATATTCCTTATAATTATACCATACCAATGCACCACCCTTGCCGCTTACCCCAGGTGTAATATCCGTAAGGTTAGCAAGGCCTCCATCCAATACATTCCTGAAATACCCTACAGATCCACTGAACGAATGGTCGAAAAATTCAAAATCGACACCGGCATTGAACTCATGACTTTTCTGGAACCCGATATTCGGATTGCCTGTCTGGTTGAAATTTACTATATTATTGAATGATGTAAACGGATATGTCCCATTTACAGCCCATTCCGTCCTGTAGTAATAGTTAGAAACGATTCCCTGCTCTGTATAGGAAGTAGAGCCAAGAATACCGTATGATGCCCGGAGTTTGAGGAAATCCACCCAGTCAACATTTTCCATAAATGAATTTTCTGACATAATCCATCCGGCACCTACAGTAGGGAACACACCGAATCTTTTATCAGGGGCAAAGCTTGGAACACCAACACAATTCAAGCTTACATCCACGACATAAGTCTTGTCGTACATATAGTTGGCCCATATCCCGGCATTGACACGCCTTAAACTGTGGATCTGGTCGTTAAAGTCCTGCTGCTGCATGAAATATACTGCAAGTGCAGAAATATCGTGCTTCCCGATTTCCCTGTCATAATTGACAGTGGTATTAAAAGCCCAGTTCCGGTTTGTAGCAACAGCGCCTCTTGCTTGTTTGGTATTCGGATTATCATATCCCCATTGTTTATAAGAAGCTATTTCATCATCGGGACCGCCAATAAGCTCGTAGACAGAATATCCTCCGTCTTTTTTCGCCGAATACTCATTGTAAAGGTCAAACGTAACACTCGGACGAATGCTAAGACCTCTCACCCATTTGTTGAGATCGACATCAAGAGTAAAATCCGACTGCAGATAGGAATACTCTCTTTCAACATATCCGTTACGGGTCAGAATTCCCAACGGGTTATTCTGTGCTACCGAAGAACCGCCCAACACATATTCCTCAGGGCTTCCGACCATATCTCCCGGGATTGTAATAGGATACTCATTAGGCCTTGTTTCAGACAAAGAATTTATAAAGTTCTGTGTAGAAGTATTCGGCCATGTCTTCATCTGTATAGCAGCATTGAGACCAACCCTCAAAGTTATAAAGTCATAGATGGTATTATCTATGTTTCCTCTCGCAGTAATGACCTGGTCCCTATTGGGATAATCGGTATACTTTTCCAGGCCTCCGTTTGTCTGGAATCCTACATTCAGAAAATACTGTGTATTCTTGCTTCCTCCGGTAAGCTGTGCATTGGCCCTGGTAATTGTCATAACATCGTTCAGGAACTGGTCATAAAAATCCACATCAGGATAAAGCAGAGGATTCGAACCATCATATTTGGACGGATCATATATAGGCGCCCTGCCTACATTTGCCAAAGCCTGGTTATACATTTCCGTATATTGTCTGGAATTGAGATACTGCGGAAGCCTGGTAGGAACCTCAACTCCAGACTGGACGTTAACGCGCACCCCATTCTCATATGCCTTGCCTCGTTTTGTCTTTATCATGAGGATTCCGTTTGTCTGGATACCTCCGAAAAGAGACTTCAGGGAAGCATCTTTAAGAAGCTGTACACTCTCTATGGTCTCCGGTTCAATATAATCAAGGGAGCGTTCCACTCCATCAATCATTATGATAGGTGTACCACCATTTGGTGCACGCACAAACCCGTTGTATGAAGTAAATCCAGGCACCAGGGCATTGTTCATTATATACAGACCGCCAAGCCTTCCGCCCAAAGCATCCCACAAGAACATCGTAGGGTTTTTCTCAAGTTCCTCCCCATCTACCTTAGAGTAAGATCCAACTACACGGTTTTCTGAAATATAATCACCGGTAACCGTATAAAGCTGATGAGCCTCATCTTCATATTCAGAAAGTTTTTCCAGTTCAATAACTGCATGTCCGTCCCTAATATCAGATGCACTTATTGTTTTTGAACCATATCCGTCGGCTTTGACTTTCAGTACATCTATAGGAAGGATCGAAATGGTAGATACTCCCTGATCATCAGCAATATAAGTATGTCTGTTTCTTGATGAGGATATTTCCGAATACCCTATAGGTGTGCCGGCCTCATCAACAACCTCTATTGTAACAGTACTTCTTGACTGTCTTCTGTTCTTGTTCTGTCCTGATACCGGCTCAATAGAGCAGATAAATACCATTGTCAGAAACAAGGTGCAGAGATATTTATGTATATGAAATTTCATGTCAGTTTTTTCTATATGTTATTCCCATCCAGGATTCTGCTTGAACAAAGGACCGATATATGTGTCATCCCTAAGAATCGGATAAAGATTATGTTTTTCTTCATATACCCTCTGAAGGACAGGCGTATCCGGATACTCATATCTGAAGCCTGTAGGATATACATCAGGATCATAACCTGATTTAAGTTTTACAATATTCACTGCATAAATGTCGTTGTCATAATCCGGATCTGTTCCTATAAGCCACCTGCGTATGTCATAAAAGCGGTGATCTTCGAAACAAAGCTCTACCCGACGCTCATTGCGAACCCTTTCAATAAACCTTTCAGTAGTCTGATATTCCGGAGGAAGATCGGCAATGCCACCTCTGTTCCTGACCAGATTTAGAGCTTCAAGGGCAGAGTATGTGCTTCCGTTTCTCTTTTCATCTATTCCCCATCCGGCTTCTGCAGCAGCTTCAGCGAAATTAAGATACAGTTCAGACATCCTTATATATGGCCATACTTGGTCTAGAGCCGTATTCCAGTCTTTCCCCATCCATTTCTTCACGTATGTACCCGTCTTGGTATATCCAGCCATGATTTCTCCTGAAGAATATGAAATATCACCACCTCCCATTGTCGATGATCCTTCTTCCTGGTGGTACAGGTTCATTTTCCTGTTGCCGAACACTGTACACTGATTGTATATGATATCATGCTCGAATCTTATACCACGGTCCACGTATGGATTCTGATCATTATAGCCTGATTTCGGATCAGATATAGGATAGCCGTTAGTCATATCATAGCAGTCAATGAACTTCTGGTTAGCAGACACGCCATATGTTCCGGTCAGTTTTCCTGGAGGCCTGATGGTAATTTTATAAGCTTCCGACCCCCATGCAATTTTAGCCCTTCTTCCGAACAGCACTTCTTTAGTATATATACTATAGTTCACACCTTTGAAAATATCATAATAATTCTCCCCTGGTGCGAGCTGGTAGCCGTTCGACTCGGCTGCCTTGATAGCCTCATCTGTAGCAATCGCAGCTTCCTCCCACAAATCTTCACGCACTTCACCGCCTTCCAGGGTTGCCTGAGGACTGGCTGCATAAAGCAGTGCTCTTGAACGCATGGCAAGAGCCGCAACACTTGTTGGATGCTGCCATTCTGAATCCGGAATTACCGGCTCAAGATATTTTGCAGCCTCGGCAAAATCATTCGCGATATTCAGATAAGTAGTCCTCATATCATCCCTTTCCCTGTCCAGATTCTCGGAAAGATCTTCGAACGGCTCATAAAAATATGGCATTCCTCCCCAACGGCGGCATATTTCAAAATATGCAAATGCCCTGTAAAAATAGCAGGTACCGATTATTTTATTCCGTCCAGCCTCATCTCCAGGGTACATATCTATATGCTTAAGCCCCATATTGGATATCCGGACATATTTCCACATCTTCTCCCAAACACCTGTATTGCACATTACAGATCTTCCGTTCGTGATCATAGTCATATAATCACCTGCGGCAGACAACAGACATGGCACTGTAAACTGCATGGTACACATGGAGTTGTCTGCGACATCATCCCATGTTCCATGAGGGTTGGCCCCGGCCTGAAGATATTTGACCATAGTATTCTGTGTCATCCAGTCTATATACAGTTCAAAATTGTTCGCGTTCCCGAAAACTTCTTCAAGCGTAAGACCGTCGGTCTCTTCCCTTTTGTCAAGATAATCGCATGAGACTACAGACATAAAGAGAGATAACGATAATATCGTATATTTAAACAAAGCTTTCATTTCCTTACTGTTACTTCAATTAAAAACCGATTTGGAGGCCCAAAGTCACTGTCCTTGTCATCGGATAATAACCATTAGTTACATTGCTTCCGCCGTCACTTGCCTCCGGATCGGCCAAAGGATATCCCGGGGCCCATGTAAACAGGTTATTGGCTCTGGCATATACAGAAAATTTGGAAAGACCTATTTTCTGTACTATGCGTTTAGGCAGATTATATGCAACATTAATATTTTTCAGACGGATATACGAAGCATCATAGGCAGCTACGGACCTTGCCTGTCCGTCACCTATATTATTATGGATCCTGTTAGTATCGAAATGGTAAGCAGGATACATGGCGTCTCTATTATCAGGGCTCCATGAATCGAGCTGATATTCAAAAACCTGATTGGACAGACGGTGAAGCGGCCATGCAAAATTGTCCACAACCGTCCTTGTAAGGTGGCTCGCAGCCTGGAACATCATGTCAAACTCAAAATTCTTGAAAGTAAAGCCCAGAGAAAAAGAATAATTATAAAGCGGATATGTCTGTGCGTATCCCAGAGCATATATGTCATTACTATCAATAATTCCATCGCCGTTAAAATCCACATACTCTGTATCACCCAATCCCATAAGGCCTCCGCCATAACGTGCTGCAGTCATCGCAACGTCCGCATCCTGGATCCAGCCTGTGTGATGATAGCCGAACACCTGTCCTATACGGTGCCCTTCTTCCTTCAGATATGCTGGCGTATACATAGGTTCATCCTTGGATATGATACGGTTGTCACTGAAGCTCACAGCCGGCCGTGCCCATACATACCAATTGTCATCCGGAGAAGACCACTGGAATTTAAGTTCAATCTCGTATCCTTTTGTCCTTGTCTCTCCAAGATTCATTTTCTTAGGCTCAATTCCGGCATAAGTAGGCACAGACTGGCGAGAAAGCAATATACCTGTCCTGTGTTCATCGAAGAAATCCATGGAAAGCACAAACATGTCATTCTTAAGGAAACTCAATTCAAAACCGATATCACGCTTGGTGGCTATCTCCCATCCGGCATTTACATTAGCGGCTTTTTCTTCTACTATAGGAGTCCTGTCCGGACCGGCTATACCAGGAAGTCCCGGAGTATAGACATCTCCAGACCCGGTTACAAACGAAGATGAAAACAGCCATCTGTCACCGCCGGAAGCATCACTTCCCACCTGTCCCCATGAAGCACGGATCTTGGCCCGGTTCACTACCTTGCGCAAAGGCTGGAAGAATTTCTCGTTATGGAGATTGTATCCGACAGCGAATGACGGGAACAATCCATATTGCTTTGAACTTGCAAACTGCTCTGATCCGTTATATCCTAGATTCGCTTCAAACAAATACTTATTGGCATAGTCATATGTTACTCGTGCGGCAATACCCTGTTCATAACTTGGAAACTGCGCATTGCGCATGGTCTTGCGTCGCTGTCCGACTATAAGGCCCGTAACCCCATGCTTGCCGAATGTCCTGTTATAGTTGAGGGAAACCTCATAGTAATAATTCTTCGTAGGATATGGATCACCATCCATAGAATCAGTATTCACTGTAGGAATTTCTTCCGGATCCTCCCGGCCTGTTTCTGTTCTTCCCAATCTTCTGACCCATGTCAAGTCAGTATTCAGTTTATATGTGATGGCACTGTACTCTATGGTTTTCGTCCATCTGCTAATATTATTATAGGAAGCCTGGATCTTTGCGCTCAATCCCTCCGTTATAAAGCTCAGATCCTGATTCAAACGTATACTTAAATTAATATTGCTTGTCTTGACAGTTCTGCTTCCGCTGAAACTGTTCGCTACCATTGGGTTCTCTGCATTTGTTATATTGGTTGACCCGAGTCTCCATCCCGTTTCATCAGGATGAACCGTATCAGGATACTGCTCCAGAACATCTGCCGGATAAAAAGGAACTCCATCCATAGGTCCAAGTGTAAAAATAGGACGGAAACGACGCTGTGTATTAGTCTCGAACGGAGCATTCCTAAAACCTATATAACCACCCGCATCAATTGAGACAACCGTGGTCTTGGTGACATTCATATCCACATTGAACCTGTAGTTATAACGGTCGTATTTGTATGACGGATCATAAAGTTCATTCTTAATCGTATTGATGATGTCTCCGTCATGCATATAAGAAAGCGAAGCGAAAACACGAGCGAAATCTGTACCTCCCGATACATTCAGATTGTATTTATGCTGTATACCGTTTTTAAGCATGACATCCTGCCAGTTCGTGTTGGTATACACATACGGCATATCCTGCACCCTATAATGCTCTATAACCTCATCCGAAAGCATCGATCCCCAGTCATTATCGTTTTTTCTGGCTTCATTTATAATCAAGGCAGTAGTATAACTGTCCATTGGCGCAATCATATTGATAGGCTGTTTTACGCCTACTTCAGATGAGAAATTCACCTTGACTTCTCCTGCCTTACCTCTTTTAGTCGTAATCAGGATTACTCCGTTAGCTCCACGTACACCGAAAACAGCAGTTGCAGATGCGTCTTTCAATACTGACATTGTCTCGATTTCAGAAGGATCGATATTGTTATAATCACGCTCTACTCCATCCACCAGTACCAAAGGATCTGAACTAACCCACGATGACACCCCACGGATCATTATTTTAGAGACTTCACCTCCCGGCTGTCCGCTATTCATAATCACAGACACACCTGGTATCTGGCCTTGAAGAGCAGAAGCGATTGATGTAGTATTTGTCCCGGCAAGGTCATCCCCCTTCACCTGGGTAATCGCAGCCACCGAACTTTCTTTCTTCTGTACACCGTAACCGACGACCACCACTTCATCAAGATTCTGCGCATCCTGGGCAAGGGCAACATTGATGGTGGCATTACCGGTTACAGGAAACTTCTGCGTCTCGAAACCCAGACAAGAGAAGACCAGCTCCGGTGCATCCCCGGTAACCTCTATCGAATATTCACCGTCCAGGTTGGTCGACACACCATTCGTAGTATTCTCCACGAAGACATAGACACCGACGAGAGGGACTCCCGATTCGTCGGTCACAATTCCGTTTACAGTCATAGCCCCACCCTGCTGATCCGCACTCTGGGCAGATGCCGACCAGTCCGACATAAAGACCGGGAACAGCAAGACAAAACCCATTGCAAGGACATGGCAGAGACTATTCTGCAATACATGCAACACTTTAACACGAAAATCATTCATAGATTTAAGGTTGTTAGTTCATTAATTCAGTTAGTTGTTTTTTAAATCCGTAAAGACCAGAACGTCTTTTTTAACGGCGCGAATTTATGTCAAACACCTTAATATCAACAAACGTCTTTTCCCGAAAATCTACACTATTGTTCCGGAGCCGAAAAACATAAAAACAGGACATAAATATAGATTTTCGGAACATTATTGCACATAAACAGACAATCCGTACGGTCCGGACGCATCAACAGATGCAAAAAAGAATTAACTTTGCTCCCGACCGTAAAGATGCAGGATACGTCTTGTAAACTGCAAAAAATGGATAACAGAATACTATTAGCCACGCTGGCAATCCCGGCCGTATCAAACGGCGTCTGCAATGCAGCAGAAAGCCAGCCGAAAGAACAGGATAAAAATAACAGGCCGAACATAGTCATCATGATTGCAGATGACTGCACTTACCGTGATCTCGGATGCTACGGCAGCAAGAATTCAAAGACGCCCAATATCGACAGGCTCGCACAGGAGGGAGTGAGGTTCACCAACTTCTTCCAGGCGGCCCCGATGAGCTCTCCTACACGGCACTGTATGATGACCGGGCTGTATCCGGTAAAGAGCGGTGCATACCCGAACCATACCTTTGCACAGGATGGCGTAAAGTCTGTAGTGCAGTATCTCCGGAATGAAGGCTACAGGGTTGCCCTCCAGGGAAAGAGGCATATCGCCCCTAAAGAGATATTCGACTACGAGTACCTCAGCCCGGACAATGTGGATGTGGATACAAGCCTGATCAGACCGTTTATCGCAGATGCCAAGGCGAAAGGGCAGCCGTTCTGTCTTTTCGTGTGCACTCACCAGCCGCATACACCGTGGAACAAAGGAGACGCAAGCAAATTCGATGCAGACAAGCTGATTCTCCCGTCTTATTATGTGGATACGCCAGAGACAAGGGAAGGACTGACACGGTACTATGCCGAAATCAGTTTCATGGATTCTGAACTGGGCTCGGTGCTCGACCTGCTGGACGAGACCGGTGTAGCGGACAACACAGCCATGTTCTTCACGTCCGAGCAAGGCAATTCCCTGCCTTTCGCCAAGTGGACATGCTACGACATGGGGCTGCAGACTGGTATGATAGTACGCTGGCCAGGTGTCACCGAACCTGGCAGCACATGCGATGCAATAGCTGAATATGTGGATATTGTCCCTACATTCATCGAAATTGCAGGAGGAGAACAGCCTGAAGGGCTCGACGGCAAAAGTTTCGTAGGACTGCTTAACGGGAAGGAAAACAAGATAAAGGACTGGTCATTCGGGCTGCAGACATCCAGGGGCATCATAGGCGGACCTGAATACTACGGAGTGCGTTCAGTGCGCAACGACAGATACGTATATATAAGGAACCTGACCCCGGAGGCAACATTCCAGTGTACCACGACGTCCGAGAAAGACAAGATATGGATGTCCTGGGTCGAAAAGGCCAAGACCGACCCCAAGGCTGCAGAGCTTGTGAACAAATACCAGCACCGTCCTGCCGAAGAACTCTATGACAGGATCAAGGATCCTGACCAGCGGCACAACCTCATCGGGAAAAAGAAATATGAACCGGTAAGGGAGGAAATGGCCGCCGTACTCGAATCCTGGATGAAGAGCCAGGGAGACCTCGGACAGGAAACCGAAATGGAGGCCAAGGAGCACCAGGCATCCGTCCTGGCAAAGAAGAATGCCAAAAAGACGGCAAAAGGCTTCGTCTTTGAAGACATCAACGGAAACGGGAAGAAAGACTCCAATGAAAAAGGCATTCCGGGCGTGGCTGTATCGGACGGGATGAACATATCCACCACCGACGGGAACGGGTACTACGAGCTCAAAGTGAGGGACCACTGCGTAATATTCGCGATAAAGCCAAAAGGATACATCTCCCCGGCAGATGAATACAATCTTCCTCAAAGCTGGTACATTCACAAACCGGCAGGATCACCGCAGCTGCAATACAAGGGTTCAGCACCGACCGGGAAACTCCCGCAGTCCCTGGACTTCCCTATGGAAAAATACGATGATCCTGAAAATTTCAGTTTCTTTGCGTTCGGAGACCCGCAGCCTTATTCGAAAACAGAGGTGGACTACTTCCGCAGGATGATTGTGGATGAAGCCAACGACCTCGAAGGGATATCATTCGGCATAAGCCTCGGCGATGTAGTAGGAGACAAGCTCGACCTGCATCCATTCTACAGGGAAGCCGTAGCCGGGATGGGCATCCCGTGGTACAACGTCATCGGGAACCATGACAGGAACTATGACTGCAAAGAAGAGAAATACGCCAATGAGACGTTCGAATCCAATTTCGGTCCTTCAACATACGCGTTCCGGTACGGGGATACGCATTTCATTGTCCTCGATAACATTTTCATGAACAATGCCCCGAAGGCCAACCCATATAAGGGAGGATTTTCCGAAGACCAGTTCAGCTTCATAGAAAACTACATGAAGCTGGTAGGGAAGGATGAACTGGTCGTACTTGCCTATCATATACCTTTATATTATAAGGAAGGACAGTTCATCCCTGAGCACAGGGAAAGGCTGTTCGAAATACTGAAAGGGCACAATGTACTGGGTCTCAGTGCTCATACCCATATTCAAATGCAGTTTCATTACGGTAATGAAGCAGGATGGGACGGCCCTGTAAAATTCCATGAATACAATGTAGGAACTACCAACGGGGACTGGTACTCCGGCAAGACAGACGTGAACGGCCTGCCTGACGCCACAATGAGGGACGGGACCCCGGCCGGCTACGCCATAATCAATATTGAAGGCAACAGATATTCCTTCAGATACAAGGCGGCAAGGGAGTCCGATGATTTCCAGATAAGGCTATATAATCCAGAAGTGGTCCCATACCGCCAAGGAGGCAAATATCCGCTGTACGCAAACTTCTTCATCGGGGACGTTGACGATACTGTGGAATTCAGGATCAACGGAGGGGAATGGAAAAAAATGAAGAGGGTCACTGACGAAGCGGACCCTACTTTCCTGAAACGCCTGTATGAATGGGACAGCGCCGATACGGCAATGAAAGGCCGCAGGCCGAATTCTGTCCCGTCAATGTGTACGCATTTGTGGAAAGCCACACTTGACAACACTCTGGAGCCGGGCACACACAGCATTGAAGTACGTGCGACCGACATGTTCGGCAACATCCATACGGCATCAGGATCATACAGAACCGAAAAACCAGAGTAGAAAAGGCAAAGCCTGAGCCGCATGCCCCTGACAGGGTCTGTCACCGCAGGTGACTGGGGTTAAAACATAAAAATAAAATGAAAACAAAAAGCATCAAATACATGGGCCTGATGGCGGCAGCCCTGCCTGCCGCTGTCTCATGCTCACCGGAGAAGGGGGCAAGGCCGAACATAGTGGTAATACTTGCCGATGACATGGGATATTCCGACCTCGGATGTTACGGGGGTGAAATTGAAACACCGAATCTGGATAACCTTGCAGAGAACGGGATCAGATACAGGCAGTTCTACAACAATGCCAGGAGCTGCCCCTCAAGGGCTGTCCTGATGACGGGGTTGTACCCCCACCAGGCCGGGATGGGATGGATGGCGGCCGCAGACCTGCAGACGCCGCAGTACCAGGGGCATCTGAACAACAACTGCGTAACCATAGCAGAAGTGCTCAAGGAAGCCGGATACGGCACCTACATGTGCGGGAAATGGCATCTGAGCAGTGACAGGCAGAACCAGGGGAAAGTAGAGGAGGCATGGCCTGCACAGAGAGGGTTCGACCGTTTTTACGGTATACCGTCAGGGGCTTCGAACTATTTCAAGACCACAATGTACAATGAGAATACTCCTTCCCCTACACCGGAGGGCTTCTATATAACCACGGCACTCAGCGACAGCGCAGCCACGTTCATAAGCCGCCACGACTACAAGGAGAAGCCGCTTTTCATGTACCTGGCATTCAACGCGCCGCACTGGCCGCTCCATGCACCGCAGCAGACAATAGACAAATATGCAGAAAGGTACATGGCAGGATGGGACAGGCTCAGGCAGGAGCGTTTCGAAAGGCAGAAGGCGATGGGCCTGTTCAGACAGGACGTCGTCCTTTCGCCACGGGACAAGGATGTACAGGCATGGGACTCCCTCACACCTGAGGAGCAGAAGGAATTTGCAATGCGCATGGCCATCTATGCGGCGCAGGTAGACCTGATGGACCAGGGCATAGGCAAAGTAGTGCAGGCATTGAAAGAGACAGGCCAGTTCGACAATACAATCATAATGTTCATGTCCGACAACGGGGCCTGCGCCGAGTTCATCAGCGGAGGGAAACGCAAGGCTGTGGACGGTAAGGAAGACACGCATGAAAGCTACCGTATAAACTGGGCAAACCTCAGCAGCACCCCTTACAGGGAGTACAAGCACTATACGAACGAAGGCGGTATCGCCACCCCTCTGATAGTCAGCTGGCCGGAAGGCATCGACAGCAGTCTTGACGGGACATTCATAGACGAATACGGATATTTTGCGGACATCATGGCCACCTGTGTGGACGTTGCCGGGGCAGAATACCCGGAAACATACAGGGGCAATGAGATACATCCTATGGAAGGGGTCAGCCTTGTCCCGAATTTTTCAGGCGGGAATACAGGCAGAGGCATGACTTTCTGGGAACATGAAGCCAACATTGCCGTCAGGGACGGCAAATGGAAGATTGTCCTGAAGACAGGCGAAGGCAACACGTTCAAGACGGAGAACATCGAGCTTTACGACATGGAGGCCGACCCTACCGAAATGAACAATCTCGCGGCATCAGACCCTGAAAGGACGGCAAATATGTTCAAGGCCTGGGAAGAATGGGCGGAAAGGGTACATGCATATCCTCTGGACACCCGCTTCTACGGAGAACGCCAGGCTGCCTACAAAAGGGTGATAAACGGAGAATTCGACGACAACTTCGGAGGATGGAGTGTCAAAGAGCCGGAAAACGGGGGCATCTCCTTCAGTATCGATACCGCATCCATGATGTCAGGGACTAAATGCGCCAGGGCGGACATTGCCGCAGCTGGCAGCAAGGACGCCGATGCATTCCTCAAATGGAACTTCCCGAGCGGCGGGATGAAGAAGGTCAGAGTCGCATTCGACTACAAGGCGGACGGTGCCAACACATTGTCCCTCAAGATAGAAAAGGCAGGGGCCCCGGCAGAAAAACTGTTCTCGGAGACAGTTGCCATAGCTCCTGATGGAGGACAGTTCGACACAGGTGAGATCAGCATACCGGAGGACGGGCGCTGGCAGGTGGTATTCTACTTCGGCAAATCGTCCAAAGGCAGAATCTGGATAGACAATGTAAAAATGGACTTCCGCGAATAAGAATCGGAAAATTTCAAAACAGCTTCTAATCGGACAAATCAGTTTAAACCATTAATAACACAATTATGAAAAAGAAACGGAACGAGGCTGCCATAATGCAGCCGTTCAGACAGGCCGGAGTGCTGCCGGCGGCGGCGCTCGCAGTCACCGGGCTCGCAGCGGCAGGATGCGCCCAGGCAAACGCCAAGCAGGAAAAGCCGAATGTCATCCTCATCTACATTGACGACATGGGATACTCCGATATAAGTGCTTTCGGAGGAAACTACACCCCTACCCCGAATATCGACAGGATAGGCCAGGAGGGCATACAGTTCAACCAGTATTATACAGCATGCCCTATCAGCTCCCCTTCACGTGTGGGAGTGACTACCGGCATGTACCCGACCAAATGGGGCATCACCACATTCCTGAACGACAGGAGGGCGAACTACAACAACAAGTCGAACGACTATCTCAGGCCGGAGGCACCGACACTTGCACGTTCCATGAAAGCGGCAGGATATGCAACCGGGCATTTCGGGAAATGGCACATGGGCGGAGGCCGCGACGTAAAGGACATGCCGCAGATACCGGAGTACGGATTCGACGAATACAGCTCTACATGGGAGAGCCCGGATCCGGATCCGCTGCTTACCGCCTCCAACTGGATATGGAGCGACCAGGACAGCATCAAGCGCTGGGAGAGGACCGAATATTTCGTAGACAAGACACTGGACTTCCTCAAAAGGCACAAGGGGCAGCCTTGCTATGTAGACCTCTGGCCGGATGACATGCACACGCCTTACGTGCCGTCACAGGAGGCATACGAAAAGAGCGGCAAGGGAGGCTTCTGGGAAAAGGAGGTAAACTTTACCCCTGTACTCGCTGAACTTGACCGGCAGATAGGACGCCTGCTCGACGGTCTTGAGGAACTGGGTATCGCAGACAACACCATCATCATCTTCACCAGCGACAACGGACCTAACCCGAGCTATAAGAACGGTCGTACCGCAGGTCTGAGAGGACAGAAAGGCACACTCTATGAAGGAGGCATCAGGCTTCCGTTCATGGTGCGCTGGCCGGCAAAGATCAAGGCCGGACAGGTGAACAACGAGACCGTACTCTGCAGCATCGACCTCTTCCCTACTATCTGCGCACTGGCAGGTGTAGAGCCGCAGACAGGAGAATACGAACTGGACGGTCTGGACTTCAGCAAGACTTTCCTCGGCAAACAGGACACGAAGCGAAAGAGCCCGATGTTCTGGGAGTTCGGACAGCATTTCGTGGGCAAGCCGCTTCCGGGAAACGCATACCAGACACGCAGCCCGAACATCTGCATGAGGGACGGGGACTGGAAACTCCTTGTCAACTATGACGGTACCATGACAGAGCTGTACAACCTCGCGGATGACAAGTACGAGACCACCAATGTTGCGGAAAAATATCCTGAAATCACCGGAAAGATGAAGAAACAGGCCATCGAATGGTACAATGACTCCTTCCGCAAACACGCCGGGGAGCTCACGGAACCGCAGCCGAAACAGAAAAATAAGAAGTAAAAACAATCACATGGTAAACACCAAATACATAGCACTCGGGGCCATGGCCGGATGCCTTGCCCTCGATGCGGCCGCAGCAGACAGTGCGGCACCGAAGAAGCAGCAGAAAGACGGCAGGCCGAATATCATCATAATCATGGCCGATGATATGGGATACTCCGACCTCGGATGCTTCGGCAGCGAAATCCCCACACCGAACCTCGATGCCCTCGCACAGTCGGGAATAAAATACACCCAGTTCTACAACACGGGACGCTCCTGCCCGTCCAGGGCATCGCTGCTCACCGGGCTGTATGCACACCAGGCAGGTATCGGACGCATGTCGGAAGACCCGGGCTCCAAACCCGGAGAGGATTCCAAGAACCCTCCGGCATACCAGGGCTTCCTAAACGACAACTGCGTGACAATCGCCGAAGTGCTCAAAAGTGCCGGATACGACACATACATGGCAGGGAAATGGCATGTGGGCATGCACGGACAGGAAAAATGGCCGCTGCAGAGAGGGTTCGACCGTTTCTACGGCATACTTGCCGGGGCCTGCAACTACCTCCAGCCTAAAGGCGGACGCGGACTGACTCTCGACAATACGAAACTGGATCCTCCGGCACAGCCGTACTACACCACCGACGCATTCACGGACTATGCACTGGACTTCATAAGCGACAGGGAAAAGGACAAGCCTTTCTTCCTCTATCTCGCATTCAACGCCCCACACTGGCCTCTACAGGCAAAGCAGGAGGACATAGACAAGTTCCTGCACAAATATGACTGCGGCTGGCAGGCTGTCCGCGAAGCCCGTCTTAAGAAACAGAAGGAGCTTGGCATCATTCCGGAAGACTGCGGCACAGCGGAATGGGAGTCACGTACATGGGACCAGCTCACCGACCAGGAAAAGGCAAACTCATCCCTGCGCATGGCCGTATATGCGGCACAGGTGCACTGTCTCGACAGGAACGTAGGCAGGGTCATCGACTATCTTGAAAAAAGCGGACAGAGGGAGAACACCCTGGTGATCTTCCTGTCTGACAACGGCGGATGCGCCGAACCTTATTCCGAGACCGGATTCGGTACCGTAGATGAAATAAACGACCTGGAAAGCTGGGTACACCCTTCATACGGCCTGCCGTGGGCCCAGGTGAGCAATACCCCGTTCCGGAAATACAAGGTAAGGGCGTATGAAGGCGGCATCTCCACCCCGCTGATCCTTTCATGGCCTGAGATGACCCGTAAACATGAAGGAGAGATACGTACCACACCGGGACATATCATCGACCTGATGGCCACCTGCGTGGACGTGTCCGGCGCCACCTACCCGGAGAAGTCAGCCAAGGGCTCGGACATCCACCCTCTGGAAGGGAAGAGCCTCGTACCGACTATCAAGAGCAGCAAGGCCGAGATCCACGACTACATCTACGGCGAACATTTCGAGAACAAGTTCATCCGCCACGGCCAATGGAAAGCTGTCTATGACGAGAAGGGCAAAAAATGGGAACTGTACGACATCTCCTCCGACAGGATCGAAAGCAACGACCTCTCTTCCGTTCATCCTGAAATCCTTGAGGACCTGACTGCAAGATGGCAGCAATGGGCGGACACTCACAACGTTTATCCTAAACACAATGAAAACTAAAGTTGTTCTGACAGGCATGGCAGGGCTCGCCCTGACCGCCTGCGGTACGGTTTCCGATGAAAAACCGAATGTCGTGATCATCCTCGCCGATGACCTCGGATACGGGGACATCAGCATGCACGGCAGCCAGATACAGACACCGAACATCGACAGGATCGCCTCGGAAGGCATAGAGCTGTGCAGGCACTATGCCACTCCTGTCAGCTCCCCTACCAGGGCGGGCCTCATGACAGGACGCTACCCGAGCAGGTTCGGAATACGGGAGACGGTCATTCCGCCATGGAGGGAATACGGGCTTCCGGAGGGCGAAGAGACCATGGCCGATGTACTCGGCAGAAACGGGTATGAGAACCGTGCCATGATAGGCAAATGGCACCTGGGCCACGGAAGACAGGCCTTCTATCCGCTTAACCGCGGGTTCACTCACTTCTACGGATGCCTCAACGGGGCCCTCGACTATTTCACCCATGAAAGGGACGGGGAACTGGACTGGCATGACGACTGGGACTCCTGCTATGACAAGGGATACACCACGGACCTCATCGCCGACGAGGCAGTGGAATGCATCCGGGAATACTCAAAAGAAGGACCTTATTTCCTGTATGTCGCGTTCAATGCGCCTCACTCCCCTTACCTCGCGCCGGAAGATGAAATCGCGGAGCACATCCCTTTGGAGGAATTCAAGGCCCTCAGCAAAAAAGACCAGAAAGGATGGACCTACCGTGCAATGGTCTCCCGCATGGACAAAGGCATCGGCCGCATCCTCGACGCCCTTGAGGAATCAGGCCAGATGGACAACACCATCATACTTTTCATGAGCGACAACGGAGGGGTTCCCGGCATGGAGCCGTACTGCACCAACAAGCCACTCAGAGGCAACAAGTTCCAGGAATTCGACGGAGGCGTCCGCGTATCCGGAGCGATGTACTGGAAGAAAGGCTTCAAACAGGGCGGACGCAAGATCAGCGAAGTGACTTCATTCGTGGATATCCTGCCTACATTAGCCGACATCATCGGGGTGAAGGAAGCACCGGAGAACCCTTATGACGGCATCAGTATCTACCCTCTGCTCAAAGGGGATACAGAAACGATAGACAGGACCCTCTACCTCGGGGTCGGAGCGGCCGTGAACCGTGACTGGAAGATGATACTTGCAGGGCGCAACCCGGGGCTCGGCCTCAAGAAGGACTTCCTTTCCGACATGAACGGCAACCCTTATGAAAAAGGGAACAACATCGAGGGCAA
Source organism: uncultured Bacteroidales bacterium (assembly GCA_944326305.1). Taxonomy (GTDB): domain Bacteria; phylum Bacteroidota; class Bacteroidia; order Bacteroidales; family UBA932; genus Cryptobacteroides. Next base: position 69,593 of record CALVDL010000008.1, on the reverse strand, counting down.
TGAAGATGTCGCCGAAGAAATGAAATCGTTCATTATCCAGTACGACACCATCACCCCTGCCCAGAAAGAGCTTCCATACGGATTCGGCAAGGAAGGGTTCAAAGCACCTGAAGAGTGGAAAGTAACAAAACCATAATGACACTGATGACAAAAAACAATACTTTTTATGCGGCAGCCGGGGTACTGGCTGCCATTGCGGTAAACTCTCCGGCGGCAAAAGCCGCCCAGCAGGACGGGAACAAGGGCCGCAGGCCCAATTTCGTGATAATCATCACCGACCAGCAGAGGGCCGACCTCACGGCCAGGGAGGGCTTCCCGCTTGACCTGACACCGTTCGCCGACAGCATCGCCAGCCACGGGGCATGGTTCGACCATGCGTACACCCCATGCCCTGCAAGCGGGCCTGCAAGGGTGTCCCTCATCACGGGACGCTATCCGAAAGCCACCGGGACCGACTCGAACCACAACATCGAGGACGCCTACTACATCGATGACCTTTTCGGAGTGGCCCGCAAGAGCGGCTACAGGACCGCCATGATCGGCAAGAACCACACATACATGAAAAAGTCGAGCGCCGATTTCTGGTGCCCTTACAACCATCTGGGGCAGGAAGGGGCGAAAGATACCCTGTCCGCAGAAAACCTCGCGTTCGACAAGTTCCTGGGTACGACCGACTTCTACGCTTCGTTCAAGGCCTCGCCGGGCACTGTAAAGCAGCAGATACCATACAGGATGGTCTCCGATGCCCTTGAATGGGCAGGAGAGAACAGGGACGAGCCGTTCGTAATGATGCTCTCGTTCCCGGAGCCGCACAACCCGTACCAGGTATGTGAACCGTATTTCTCAATGTTCGAGGGGAAGGTCCCTCCGGCAAGGACCGACTCCACCGCCCTGGCCGTCAAAGGGGAAAAGTTCGTACAGCTGAACAGGATGATGAAGCTGGGCCACAAAGGCTACGACAAGAACCTCGAAAGGCTCCGCACCACCTACATGGGTATGGTCCGCATGCTGGATGACCAGATGAGGCGTTTCGTGGACGGCATGCAGGAGCTCGGGCTGTATGACAACACAGTCTTTGTCATCACCTCCGACCACGGTGACTACGTAGGCGAATACGGGCTCATGAAAAAGGGAGCCGGTGTGCCTGACGCCATCACCCGTGTACCGATGGTATGGTTCGGCAACGGTATCGAGGCCTCAGGAAGACGTGACGACCATGTATGCCTCACCGACATTTTCCCTACGGCATGCGAAGTGATGGGTGCGGAAATCCCACTCGGGGTACAGGGCCGCAGCCTCACCGAGATGCTCGGAGGAAGGGAGTACCCTGAAGACGAATTCAGGAGCGTAATGTCAGAAGCCGGGTTCGGAGGAGAGTATTTCACCGCGGAGGACAGCCAGGAGTACGTAAAGGAAGGGGCCGTAGGGAAAAAGGGGCTCTTCTTCGACGAACTGAACACATGGAGCCAGAGCGGGACCATCAGCATGGTACGCATGGGAGACTGGAAACTGGTGTTCGACATGGACGGCAACGGGCAGATGTACAACATCAAGGACGACCCGTCCGAAATGGAGAACCTTTTCGGCAAGAAGAAATACCGTGACATCCAGGACACCCTGCTCCAGGAGCTCCTGAAATGGGAAATCGCGACCGAGGACCCTATCCCTGTACCGCACAGGCGCTACTGGTTCAAGCGGCAGCCGCACAACTACCTGTTCTGACAGTATACCCCTTCCGGAAGGAAGATATCCCGGTACAGGATTGAATACCATGACAATAAAATCCCGGCTTCCGTGAAAACAAGCCGGGATTTTATTAATTTTGCCTCCTGAACGAATGTATTTCACATGAATACGGGCCGCACGGCGGCACACAGGCAGAATCAAGGAATTGTTTTATATATTCCCGGACATAAACACTATAACAGATTGAAAAAAGCATACATATTCATCCTGACTATCATGTCCCTGTTTGCGGGACCCGTGCTGACAGCATCCGCCAGCATCAGATACAACAACATCAGGTTCAGGCAGTTCAGTGTATCGGACGGCCTTCCGCACAACCAGGTCAACACCATATCCCAGGACAGGGACGGCTTCATATGGATAGGAACCGCCAACGGGCTGTGCCGCTTCGACGGCTACACATTCCAGAAGATAGACAGCGGCACCGATACCATACCCATCTCAAACGCCTTCATCGAGAACATCTACAACGATAAGGCACACAACAGGCTGTGGATACAGACAGACAGGTGGTTCTGCTGTTATGACCCTGACACCGAACAGTTCCAAAGAATGAAAGTGAACGGGACTGACAGGCAATGGGTGTCTTTCCTCTGCACATCCTCCGGGGAGCTGCTCGTAGCCACATACGGGGGTATATTCAGATTCAACGAAGAAACCGGAGCCTTCGAGAACATCATCCCCATCCCGAAGAAACGCATAGGGAGGATACTTGAGGACAGCAGCGGGACTCTCTGGATAAAAGTAGACTCGGAGATGAAGAGGTATGACAGGAAAAACGGAAGGTTCATCCCCTACCATATCAGTCTTGATGACTTCAAAGGCGCCATCAACCAGATAACAATGACAGATGACGACAGGATAGTATTCACTGACAACAACGACTTCTACGTATACGACATCCACAACGACAGGCTCTCCATGCTCCCGAAAGACATCGATACCGAAGGCTACAGGTGCGTAGAGACAGACTCCGAAGGGAACATCTGGATAGGGACGGAATTCGGCATATTCATATACGACACCTACAACAGGCTATTAGCCCACTTCGAACAGACTCCGGATGACCTGAGCGGGCTGAACGACTCCCCGGTATACTGCATTTTCAGGGACGGCAGGGACAACATGTGGATCGGGACGTATTTCGGCGGTATCAACTATTTCATACACGGTACAGACCAGATACGCACCTATCCGTTCGGCAACAGCAGCAACCACCTGAGCGGAAAGGCGGTGAGGCAGATCATCAATGACGGCAAAGGAGGACTTCTCATAGCCACCGAAGACGGAGGGCTTAACCATATCGGCCCGGCAGGGAAGATAACCCGTTCGGATGTCATCCACAGGAAGCTCGGGCTGAAAAACGTCAAGAATGTCCATTCGGTCTATTTCTGCAAGAACGGGGATCTCCTTGTCGGACTGTATACCAAGAACTTCATACGCTACTCCCCCGCTACCGGACAGGTGACCGACTACGGAAAGTCCGCAGGGCGCAACATATCGGCATTCTGTATGGAAGAGACTCCGGGAGGCATCTATTACGCCGGACCTGAAGGACTTTTCTTCGTCCCTGACGGGAATGCCCCGAAGGTGAGAAAGATCTCCGACACAAGGACCTATTGCATGCTGAAGCAGAATGACAGCATAATATGGGTGGGAAGCCGGCACAACGGCATCTACGAGCTCAACACCGTACGCAACACCCTACGCCACATAGACCGCTTCCGTGGCATCAGGCCGTGGGTATCCTACATGTACAGGGATTCACAGGACCGGACATGGATAAGCACTGACGGCGGGCTGTTCGTCACCGACCCGCAAGGCAGCAGGATCATCATGACATTCAAGGAGGACAAGCTCATGGCAAACTCTGTCAAAGGCGTGGTGGAAGACGATTTCGGGTATATATGGGCCGGGACGGACAACGGGCTGTGCCGCATCTGCCCTGAAGACTCCAGCGTCCTGCGGATAACCGATGAGGACGGCCTGCCGATAAAGCAGTTCAACTTCTCGTCCGCATGCAAGAAACCCGACGGGGAGCTGTATTTCGGGACAATAAACGGCATGATATCGTTCTACCCGGACCAGATAGAGGTCCCGGACCAGGATTTCAAGATCAGGATCACCAATATTTATTATGACGACAGCAAAAGCCGTCCGGGGAAGGACAGCTCCGGAGACAGCCAGAGGCTGACACTCTCCCATGCACAGGCGCGTTCCGTGAGGATAGAATATTCAGGCCTGAATTTCCGCTACATGGACAAGACCCTGTACTCCATGAAGATGGAAGGGCTTGACAAGAGATGGCAGACGGTGGGAAACCAGCACCAGGTGAGGTTCTCGAACCTCCCTACAGGCAAATATGTCCTGAAAATCAAGGCGAGCTATGACGGACATACATGGGATGAAGAAGGACAGCTGAGCCTGCCCGTACACGTAAGGGCCCCATGGTGGGCATCTGTCCCGGCGTTCGTACTGTATTCTATCATAATTGTGCTCGGAATAGCATTTATAATAAGGTTCACCCGTACAAGGATGATGCTCGGGATGCAGCTGAAGGCCGAACAGGAAAAGAGGCTCAATATAGAGAAGATGAACAAGCAGAAGCTCGACTTCTTCGCATATGTGTCCCATGACCTGAAGACACCGCTCACACTCATCCTCTCACCGCTCCAGAGGCTCATCACCAAGAAGCAGATAACAAATGAAGACAAAAAGATGCTCGAAGTAGTGTACACCAATGCCAGCAGGATGAACTACCTGATAGACGAGCTGCTGACATTCAGCAAGATAGAGATGAACCAGCTGGATATTCTCGTCAGAAAGGGAAATATAATGGCGTTCCTCCAGAGCATTTCCAACCTGTTCCGGTTCACCGCGGAGGACAGTGATATAGAGTTCGTCGTAGACCTGGAAAAGACTGACCGGGAAGTATGGTTCTCCCCGTCGAAGCTGAGCAGGATCATGTACAACCTCCTGTCCAATGCGTTCAAGTACTCCTCTGCCGGGGACTATGTAAGGCTCACTGCAAGGCTCACCGGAGAAGGAGACAGCACAATAGCCGAGATATCCGTCAAGGACAGCGGCAGGGGCATCCCGGCAGACATGGTGTCAAAGATATTCGACAACTATTTCCAGGTCAAGCCGAGCGACAGCCGCAAAGGGTTCGGGCTGGGCCTCTCCCTCACCCGTTCACTTGTAAGGATGCACAAAGGGGACATCAAGGTGATCAGCGAGGAAGGCAAAGGCTCCGAGTTCATCGTCACTCTGAACGTCTCGGAAAACGCCTACACGCCGCAACAGCGTTCGCTCGAGGCCATCTCCGCCGATGACATCACCAAATACCAGCAGAGGATAAAGGACACCCTGGAAATGATACCGGACAACCGGTCCGATGAAGAAAGAGACAACCACGACAGGGAATCGATCCTGATAGTGGAGGACAACAGGGAGATGAACAGCTACATCGCCGACATATTCCGGGAACACTATGACGTGATACAGGCATACAACGGGAAGGAGGCATACGGCATCATAGAAAACAAGAGACTCCCGGACATGATAATAAGCGATGTGATGATGCCCGAGATGGACGGGATAGAACTGCTCAAGAAGGTCAGGGAGGATATCTCCACATGCCATATTCCTGTCATACTGCTGACCGCCAAGACGGATGACAGCGCCCAGACACAAGGCTACATGGCCGGTGCGGACGCCTACATCGCCAAGCCTTTCAACGCCCGCAACCTCGAGCTCCTGGTCCAGAACATCCAGAAGAACAGGGAAAGGAACATAGAGCGCTTCAAGCAGTCGGAAGCCCTCAACGTGACCAAGATAGTGAACAACCCGCGTGATGAACGGTTCATGAAAGACCTGATGGAAGTGATAGAGGCAAACATCGGCAATGAGGATTTCAACGTGAATGACATCACCTCCGCCCTGCACATCAGCAGGAGCCGCCTGCACCTGAAGGTGAAGTCCCTCACAGGCCTTCCTATCAGCCTGCTCGTCAGGACCATCCGTCTGCGGGAATCCAAAAAGTTCCTGCTTGAGGGGCTCAACGTTGCCGAGACATCGTATGCCGTGGGCATCTCCAACCCTAACTATTTCACCAAGCTGTTCCGCGACGAATTCGGCATCCCGCCTACAGAGTTCGTCAAGAACAGCCAGCAATAGGAGCCAGACATGTCGTATTCCAGAACAGCGGCCGTCACGGCGGCAATATCAATACTCCTCGGTATAGCATCCACAGTGTCCGCAGCATCAGCCGCCGGGACCATACAGTACAGCAACGTCAGGTTCAAGTACCTGGACGGCTCGGACGGACTGCCGCACAATACGGTATACTCCATCACCCAGGATGACTACGGGTTCGTATGGTTTGCCACGGCTGACGGGCTGTGCCGGTATGACGGATACGAAGTCACCGTGTACCAGCATGTGGAAGGCGACAGTACCTCACTCAACCACGACCTCGTAAGGAACCTGTACAACGACTCCCTGAGGCACTCCATCTGGATAGCCACCGACATCGGAATATGCAGGTACGACTACGGGAACGGCATATTCCGTAGCTATGGCATAGCCGGGAGCAGGAACGACAACGTGAGGTTCCTCGTGACGAGGGAGGACCGCAGCCTGCTTGCCGTATGCAGCAACGGCATCTTCAGGTACAATGACTCCGGCGACACCTTCGAACCTTTCATCCGGCGTCCCGGACACGTATTCTTTTCTGCTGCGGAGGACAACTCCTCCCTGCTCTGGATAACCACCGACAAGGGCCTCCTGTGCTACGACCTCCTGCAGTCCAGGTTTACGGACATACCGGTCCCGCTGGCTGACTTAGGGAAAATATGGATAGAGACCGACATTGTCTACGGCACCGACCTCATACTCTGCAATGACAACGACTACTACGTCTACGACACCACCTCCGGCCGCCTCACCGACCTCTCCCCCGACCTGCGGATGAAGATCTTCCGGTGCGCATGTACCGACGGGGCCGGGAACATATGGATAGGTACTGAATACGGGATCTATGTCTATGACAGCTCGTGGAAGCTCCTGGCGCATTACCAGCAGTCCGCAGGGGACCTGAGCGGGCTTGATGACTCTCCGGTCTACAGCATCTTCAGGGATTCGGACCAGAACATGTGGGTGGGCACCTATTTCGGCGGGGTGAACTATTTCGTGTCCGGTTCGGACCAGTTCAGGATATGGCCTTACGGCAACAGCCCCAACAGGCTGAGCGGGAAAGCCGTCAGGCAGATAGAGAACGCCACGGACGGAGGGCTGTGGGTGGCGACGGAGGACGGGGGGCTCAACTATATCAGCCCGGAGGGGAGGATCACCAGGTCGGAGAGACTGCACAGGAGGATAGGGATAGACGCCAAAAACGTCCATTCAGTGCTGTCGGACAATGACGGGAGCCTCTGGGTGGGACTTTTCCTCAAAGGGGTGCTGCACTACATGCCTGACAGGGGCGAGACCGTAGGCTACAACATATCCGCAGATGAAATATCATCAGGATTCGACATTGCTGAAGACCCGGAAGGGAATATCTGGTACGCAGGACCGTCCGGACTTTTCAGGATAGACCGGAAAGACATTGACGCCGCCCCGGAAAGAATCTCCCCCATGCGCTTTCTGGATATAGCCGTATGCGACGACTCGACCTTATGGGCAGGGGCGAGGAAAGGCGGTGTGTACACGGTGGACATTCATACATTCAAGATGGCACAGCTGCCTGAATTCTCCGACAACAGCCTGCACGTGACAGACATATACCAGGATTCGAAAGGTATGATGTGGGTAGCCACTGACCACAACGGGCTATGGGAGGCCGACAGGAGAGGCAAGGTCCTCAATTGCTACGGGAAAGGGCAGATCGGCTCGGAATCCGTGAAATGCATTATAGAGGACAGGATGGGGAACTACTGGGCCGGGACAGGGAACGGACTGGCCTGCATAAACGGAAGGGACCGCTCCTGCATAAGGTACACATCCTCAGACGGGCTTCCGGCAGACCAGTTCAACTACACTGCCGCCTGCATCCGCCCGGACGGGGAACTGTGCTTCGGCACAATAAACGGAATGGTGTCATTCTACCCTGACAGGGTGAAGAAAGAGATCCCGTCGTTCAAGATGGTGATAACGGGGATATCCTCATCAGGAGGGGATATATCCCCGGAAGCCGGCGGGGCATCCTCCTGCGGATCGGTATCGGCCCTTGACGGGATTACACTGAACCACAGGCAGTCCAGATCATTCCAGATAGACTATTCTGGATTAAACTACAGATACAGTACCGACACGAGGTATGCGACCATGCTTGAGGGCATAGACAAGGACTGGCAGGATACAGGCAACCAGCACCAGGTGCGGTTCACAGGGCTGAGGGCCGGGGTCTACAGGTTCAAGGCCAAGGCAAGCAATGACGGGGTGAACTGGGATGAAGGGAACGGGCTGGACTTCACGATAAGGGTACTGCCGCCATGGTATGCATCCCCGCTGGCCTTCTGCATGTATGCAATAGCCTCTATGCTCATCCTGTGGTCGTTCTACAGATGGTACCGTGCAAGGCTCAGGCTGCGGATGAAACTCGAGGCGGAGCATGAGAGGAGGATCAATACGGAGAAAATGAACAGGGCGAAAACGGATTTCTTCACATACGTATCCCATGACCTGAAGACCCCTCTGACCCTCATCCTCTCGCCACTGCAGCACATGCTCGAGAACTCCAGATTAGACGCCGAAGACAGGAACACGCTCTCCATAGTGTACAAAAACGCGGACAGGATGAACTATCTGGTCAAGGAACTCCTGACATTCAGCAAGATAGAAATGAACCAGAAAATGATTCTTGTCAGGGAGGGGGACATTATAAAGTTCATCGGGGAGACTTCAGGAATATTCGGCATGGTGGCCAGGGAGAAGGACATAGACTTCACCGTCGGGCTCGAAGGAGAGGGGCAGGATGTGTGGTTCTCCCCGTCCAGCCTCGAAAGGATACTGTACAACCTGCTTTCCAATGCGTTCAAATACACCGGATCCGGAGGCTGTGTCACCCTCCGGGCACGCCTTGACAGAAGCAGCGGAAGCCCGGTGGCAGTAATCTCCGTCAAGGACACCGGGAGGGGCATCCCGCAGGAGTCCCTGAAAAAGATATTCGACAGTTACTACCAGGTGGAAAGGAAAGACCACAGGGAAGGGTTCGGGCTGGGGCTCTCACTCACACGCTCGCTTATAAAGATGCACAAGGGGGACATCACGGTCAGCAGCGAAGTGGGCAAGGGCACGGAATTCACAGTGACGCTGAATGTATCCGAAGACGCATTCAGCCCTGAGGAGCGCTCATCAGAAAGTATCACATCCGACGAGATAAAGAAATACAACCAGAGGATACAGGACACCCTCGAACTGGTACCGCAGGAGCACCGCCGGACAGGGCGGCCGGCAAAGACGGCGGACACGCTGCTCATAGTGGAGGACAGCGAAGAAATGAACGAATACATCGCCGGAATATTCAGCCTTAAATACAGGGTGCTCAGGGCGTACAACGGAGAGGAGGCCCTGAAGATACTGTCAGGGGACATGCCGGACCTGATTATTTCAGACGTGATGATGCCGCGCATGGACGGACTCACGATGCTATCAAAGATACGGGAGGACGTATCCACCTGCCACATCCCTGTCGTGCTGCTCACGGCCAAGACCGACGAGACTGACCACACCGACGGCTACATCAACGGGGCCGACGCCTACATTGACAAGCCGTTCAGCTCCCGCAACCTCGAGCTCCTGGTCAATAACATCATAGCCGGACGCCAGCGCAACATCGAATATTTCAAGAAGATGGGAGAAGTGAACATCAAGCAGATCACGACCAACCCGAGGGACGAGGCGTTCATGGAGAAGCTCGTCAAGCTGATCATGGACAATATCCGCGAAGAAAAGTTCGGCGTCACCGAAATCACAGCCGGCATGAATGTGAGCCGCAGCCTCCTGCACATGAAGATCAAGGCGCTTGCCGGCTGCTCCATCACACAGTTCATCAGGACCATAAAAATGAAAGAGGCCAGGACATGCCTGGCCAATGGAATGAATGTTTCGGAAGCCGCCTACGCCGTAGGCATGACCGACCCGAACTATTTCACGAAGTGTTTCAAGGCGGAGTTCAACGAGACCCCTACCGAGTTCCTGAAGTCCATCCGCAAATGAAAGCCTACCACTCCTCGAAGCGGAGATCTGCCTCCGGGCTCTGCCTGCGGATGAGCTCCTCGTCGACCCTGTATTGCACGCCATCCTGTTCATAAATATATGAAAGGGTGAATTTCGGCTGTGGGCCGGCAAGTTCAAGGCCTTCCGCCTCTGGATCAAGGGTAGCCGACGCCTCGGTTATTGCTATGGTTCCTCCGGCCTCGACAGTTACGCTCATATCATCATTTACAGTCAGGTTTATGGCCTCTCCGGCCTCTGCCGAACTCCCGAACCCCGGGCGCTGGACCTTGTTCCTTGCAAGGGAAGAGAAAGAGCATGTAGGACAGCGGCTGAGGTCTTTGTTCCCGTATGAAGACACTTCCCCTGTAGAAAGGTTGGTGACCTGGCCCTTCATATAATATGTCCCGTGCCAGCGGCTGACGAACTTCACGGCCACTATACTGTAATTCTTCAGGTTGCCGTTCACGTCCGTGGCTATCTCGTCATGGGTGTGCCCGGTGAGCCTGAACGGGATGGCATAATGCAGCCCGAGAGCATCCTCATCGTCATACAGCCCGTCCGAGAAAGTCACACGGACATCGCAGATGGCCAGGTTGGTGTTGCTGACCGTCATCCTGTCCGGGTCGGCAAGCTGATAATATTTCTGCGGCATAAGGGTAAGGCCCGTACCTTCGAGGAGCGAAGGGTCTATCTCGAAAGTCGCCCAGTCGTCCGGGTCCACCTCGCGGACACCGCCAATGGCCACACCCACCTTGATAGACATGTCCGTGTCAGCTACAAGCGTCCTCAACGGCCTCTGCGATGCGAAATATACACGGGTCACATCATAGTCTTTCTCAAAAGAGTCATAACAGGAAGTCGCGGATACCGCGACAAGCGCAATCAGTAAAAAATTCAATCTTTTCATATCTCCAAAACGTCCGGTCGACGAATTTACTGTATGTTTTACCTATATTCAAAATTTACCACCCGACATTGTTCACAAGGTTAGGGTTCTTGCTGATTTCGGCATAAGGGATAGGGGCATAGTAGTTCTCGACGGAGTATTTCCTCTGCTCCACGACCTTCTCCGTAAAAGAGAACGTATTGTCCTCATTCCTCGTGATTTCAACCCCGGTAATGTCCTCATTGAGAGGCATGAGCCAGCGCCTCATGTCGAAATACCTGTGGTTCTCGAAAGCGAGCTCTATCCGCCTCTCGTTCTGTATCAGGGCCCTGAAATCCTCCGTGGAAGCGGCGCACTCGTCAAGCCATGCATCGGACATTATGCCTCCGGAGAGGTTGCGCACCGACTTCATTATGTCATAGGCGGAGACAGAGCTGCCCTCTCCGACTGTCCTGGGCCCGTAGGCTTCATTGGAAGCCTCGGCATAGTTGAGCAGCACCTCGGATTTCCTGAGGAGAGGATTGTAATGCGCCGCATTAGACGACTGCACGGGGTTGAGCAGTCCGGAAACAGTCGACACGAACTTGGCAAGATAATATCCCGTCGTAGTGGCGTTTTCGTTGTAGCTGTGCGAATCCTTGCCCCCTTCCGACATGTCAAGGGCCGTCCCGGAGTTTCCGAATATGCTGCCCTGGCTGTAGACCACGCGGGAGAAGCGGTCGTCCATGACGGAATACAGGCGGGCCATATCCAGTCCCGGCTCTGTAATGTCCACACCGGAGCGGGGATCGGTTACAGGAAAGCCGTTCTTCGCACAGAAAGCCTTCACCAGATTGTGTGACGGCACTGTCATGGCATCTCCGAAGTAATAAGGAGGAAAATGATTGGCCTCAAGCAGGTTGCTGCTGAAATACTTTCTGAATGCAAAATCGGTACTCTCCGACTGTACATCGGCAATGTCCTCAGGCAGGAGAGGGTCATATGTCCCGAAGCCGTCCATCACCAGTATGGAGGCTATCTGCTTTGCGACAAGCTCCCATTTCTTGCGGTAGAGGTCAGGGTTGACTATCTCCCATTTGCCCATCCCGGTAATCCTTACGATGTCATCGTCCTGCATCGCCGGGCTGGCGCTGTATACAAGCACCCTGCTTTTCAGCACTGCGGCCGCCGTGCTCGTGGCACGCCCTATCTGCGTATCCCCGAAATTCTGGTCGCTCCCGCTGTATGAGGCAGGGAGGAGCTCCATGGCCTTGTCGAGATCGCTGCAGATGAAGTCCACGGTCGCCTGGTATGTAGGGCGGAAGAATTCCCCGTTATCGGAGGCCTCCTCATAAGAGAAGAAATGGTCCGCGAGAGGAACTCCGAGGGCCTTTCCGTCGGCCCCCTTGCCTCCGTACATCCTCAGCAGCTCGAAATGCCACCATGCCCGGAGGAAGTAGGCCTCACCGCGCAGACGGTCTTTTATGCTGGCGTCCACCGCAGGGTCGGCCCTGTTATAGAGGACATTGTCTGTCAGGCCGTTCTCAAGGAAGGAGTTCACGTATTCCAGCATGTTGTAGCATGTTGCCCAGTTCCCTATAGGGTTGTTGAAGGATGTCATTGCACCTTGTCCGAGCTTATAGACAGATGCACTGTGCTGCGTACACACAGCGTTGTCCGTCGCTGCATCGAGGAAATTGTCGGCATAGCAGTCCGGACGGTTGTCTATTCCGTTGTATGCCTTGTGAAGCACCCCCATGGCGAGTTCCGGGACCCTCCAGATGTCTTCATCCCCGATCTGCCATGTCACCTTGGTGTCAAGGGCGCGCTCGCAGCCCCCGAGCAGCAGGATTCCGGCCAATATAATATATATTCTGTTCATATCTTCTTCATTATAATGTAAATGTAGCACCTATTGTGAAAGTCCTGGTGACAGGATAATTAGTAAGTCCCGCATCAAGCAGTTCAGGATCGAGCTCAGGGACAGACGAGAGCACGAAAAGGTTCGCACCGCGCACAAACACCTTGATATCCTTCAGCAGGCTGTTCCTGAAATTGTCGAAAGTATAGCTCAGCTCGATGTTCTTGAGCCTGAACCAGTCGGTCTTTTTCAGCCAGAATGTGGAATTCTGCCAGTTGTTGGCGTCATCCGTGGTGGTGAGCCTCGGATAGCTTCCGTCCGGATTGTTCACCGGGTGCCAGCGGTCGAGCGCAAGTACGGAATAGGCATTCTCCCCATAGTTCCAGTAATATGAGCTGCTGGCCCATTTGTACACGCCCAGCTCTGCATAGCCGAGGATATAGAGGCCCCAGCCCCTGTACCTGAGGTCGATGTTGATGCCGAGGGTCGTACGCGGGAAGGTGTTCCCGAGGACCTTGACGTCCCTGCCGTCCACCACCCCGTCGCCGTTGAGGTCACTGTAGGCGATGTCACCCTCCTGATAATGTCCGAACGCCTGCTGCTCATGTCCCTCAAGAGGAACATCCTTGCCGAAAAGTCCTTCGGCCACATGGCCGAACATGGCGTCGGTGCTGTTGCCCACAGTGTAGCGGTATGTCTCACCGTGGAGGACCTGGTCCCATTCAAGCACCTTGTTCTTGCTCCAGAGGACATTGGCCCCTACCGAATAGGTGAAGTCCCCCTTGCTGTCGGTCCACTCTACAGCCGCGTCGATACCCTGGTTGAATACGGAGCCCATATTCTTGTATGTCACGAAGTCCCCTATATAATCACCGTGGGCGGCATCGTTCAGCCCGATTATGTCATAGTGCGTCTCCCTGAACCAGTCGGCTTCCACCTTCAGGCGGCTGCCAAAGAAGAGACCTTCGACACCGAGGTTCATTTCAAGCGATTTTTCCCATTTCAGGTCCGGATTTGCATTCCGGATGAAATTTGTAATATATGCGGTCGAGCCGTTTGCCGTGGTGCCGAACCTGAAACTGCCGCTCTGCTCCCATGCCCTTTCATAAAGGAGGTGCGAGGTGGCGCTGTCGAAGCCGAGGAGGCCTCCGCTCAGTTTGAGTTTCAGCAGGTTGACATTACGGCTGCCTTTGAGGAAGCTTTCATTGCTGATGATCCATGCAGCCCCGGCCGCAGCCGACATGAAGAACTTGTTCCCTTTCTGGAAACGGTTGCTTCCCATCAGTGCGCCGTCGGCCTCTATTACATACCTTCCGTCGTATGACCAGTTGAGGGACAACGAGGTGTTGCTGTTTATAATGTCCTGGGTCACCCCCTGGTTCGTGGTCTTGCTGTACTGGTAGGCGAGGTCAGCGGAGAGGGTGTGCTTCCCTATGGTATTGTAATATCTGGCGTAGGCGTTCCACCCGAGCGTCTGCTGGAGGGTAGTGCTGTTCCTGGACTGGTCTGTTGCAACATTTATCTGCTGTACCTGCCTGTATTCGGTGACAGTATCGCCGCTCGCTCCGACATAGCTCACCGGTGCGTACGCAGGATATTTCTTGCTCAGGGACAGCTGGAGGAAATCATAGTTGTCGAAAGACAGGTACGCTCCTGCAGCCAGGCCTTCCACCCATCTGCCGAGGTCAAGCTTGACACCGAAGTCGGTCTGCGCCCTGGTGTACCTCTCCGCCGTATATCCTCCGTACCTCTGCTCCGCATAGACATTCTTTGAGCGCAGGAGGCTGGCTCCGAAAAGAGGGACGTCTTCCGACGGGGTCAGGCCGGTGGCCTCCGGAGAAAGGATGAGCGGGTATTCGTTCGGCCTGTAGGTAGACGCCGCGGTATAGAGGTCGGCACATGTCATCTGCGCCCATTTGCGCATCTCCATGCGGCCCGATATACCGGCCGAGACACTCAGGAAGTCAGTGATGCTGAAATCAAGGTTCCCCCTCAGGGTGAGCCTGTTGAGGCTTGTGTTGTAGGATGCGTCCTCGAATCCGCCGCTGCCGACATACCCTGCGACAAGAGCGTATTTTACATTATTGCTACCTCCGGCCATGTCGAAAGTGACTTTCCTGTATGTGGCACTGTTCTTCATGAACTCTTTCTGCCAGTCTATATCGGGATACAGCGGGTCGAAAGCCCCGGTGGAGTTCCTGTATCCTTCTACCTGCTCCTGGCTGTAATAAGGAGAGAGGCCGTCATTGAGGCAGGCTTCATTGTAAAGGTTCACATACTCATATGAATTTACCCATTTCGGCATGCGGGTCATGGATGTAATGCCCATCTCCGCATTTATATGGTAGGTACGTTCCGACCTGGCCTCGCCTCTCCTGGTGGTAACTACAACCACGCCGTTGGCGGCCCTTGCTCCGTAAAGGATCTTCGCCGTTGCATCCTTGAGGACCTCAATCCTCTCTATCTCTTCCGGTATAAGGTCTGCAAGGGGCCTCTCCACACCGTCTATGATGACAAGTGCGGCGTTGGTGCTCATTCCGTGCTGCCCGCGGATATACATGTCGGCGACATTGTTCCCGACACCGTGCACAATGTTCCTCACCTGCAGGCCGGCGATCCTGCCCTGAAGCATGTTATTGAGCGTAAGGTCAGGATAGGTGTCGAACTCCCCGTGTTCAAGCCCGGATACCGCCCCCACTCCATTGTCTTCCTGCGCATGAGCCGTACCGAGAGACAGCATAGGGGCTACAATAGCTGATAATATTATGATAACTGTATTTCTCATAAGTCTTGAAATTGTTTAAGTGTTACCACCCCGGGTTCTGCTTGAGGTTGTCCAGGGCTGCGACCTCCTCCATCGGGAGCGGGTACCAGTAGTTCCTCGTACTGAACACCCTTTCCGTTGTCGTCACGTCCGTATATTCAAATCTGAACTTCGGTATCTTTATCTTGCAGGCTTCGGCCCTGGTAAGGTCCCCCGGATACGGGTTGCCGTCCTCATCGAGCGGATAGGCCAGGACACGTTTCATAGGATGGGTATCCTTGAACAGCTCCTCGGCTATCATCCATCTCCTGATGTCATACCACCTGTGGCCTTCGAACATCAGCTCAACGGCCCTTTCCCTGCGGTATGCCTCCCGGAAGTCGACTCCTGAAGGGAGGTCGCCTATCCCGGCCCTGTTGCGGATGATGTTAAGGGCATCCCTTGCCGACATCGAACAGCCGTCGACTTTGGCGTCAGGGTCTCCGGTAGCCTCGAATGACGCCTCGGCAAAGTCCAGGTAGACCTGCGACACACGTATGTAAACCGTGGTCAGGCGGTACATGTTGAAGCCCTCCGCCCCGAAAAGCGGGATGCTTGCCTCCGGCCAGATGAATTTCTTGCACATATAGCCGGTGTGCTGGGCGGCGTTGGTGAACTGGTTGGTCGTTATGAAGTTCGTAGAATAGCCCCCGACATATGTAGTAAGGTAATACTGGACACCGTTGAGGTCCGTGCCCCAGGCCTCGCCCGGAACTATAATATTGTTTGAAAGGCGCGGGTCCCTGTCAGAATATGGGTCACTGTATTTTACAGCCTCATATCCGGAGCGCGGGTCGTCGATAGGATAGTAGTAACCGTCCTCGCCCTTCCGCTCGAACATGTCCACCATATTCTGCGACGGGGCGTTGTACGGGGTGCCTTCCGCCCCGGTCTTGTCATCATAAGGCTGGGTGAGCCACTGCGCCCTCACGAAAGCGCTCCAGTTGCCGGGATGGGTACGGTTGAACCAGAGATATTCCGGCTGGGCGAACTGGTTGTTGTTCGGCATCAGGTATATGCTCCTGTACTCGTCATGCTTCATGAGGCGGTACCATGAGCTTGCGTCAATGGCGTCTATGCATTTCTGCGCAGTGCGGGCCGCCTCCGCTGCCATCTCTTTCCCGTAACCGTTGTCCACGATGGCATCAAGCCCGTTCTGCATCAGGGGACTGGCGGCATAGAGCTGGGTCATTGCCTTCAGGGCAAGGGCGGAGACCTTGTCAGGACGGCCGAACTCCTCGTCAGGCCAGAGGTCCGGAAGCATCGCAATGGCGTTGTCCAGGTCTCCCTGCATCCATTCGTTCGACTCCTGGTAGGTCATGCGTGGCACGTCAAAGTCATCCGTAGCGCTCCATGCCTTGTCGAACTTCGGCATGCCGCCGTATCTCTTGATGAGCTCGAAGTAGAAATAGGCGCGGAGGAAATATGCCTGTCCCAGAAGCTTGTTCCTCTGGTCTTCCGTGAGGGACGGGACGTGGTCTACGCCTTCTATGACCTTGTTGGCTATCCTGAGCCCCCTGTATGCCCTGGCAATTGCCGTCCTTCCGCGGCTGTCTATCTCGAACTGCCCTTCCCCGCACCCGAGCCAGTTGCCGGCATTGACGAACTTGGAGGCATCGCTGTTCCTCACGCAGACATATTCGTCGGAGAGGTTCCCGACATTGCTGTACAGGTTGCCGTAGCTGTTGATGGCATACATGTATATCAGGATGTCGGACTCGGTATTGTTGTTGGCGGAAGTCTGGTATATCTTGTCGAGGAAGCCCCTAAGGCTGTTGTAGTCCTTGTAGATGTCGTCTTCAGTCAGGCCCATGTCCGGAGAATGGTCCAGATATTTCTCGCAGCTGCAAAGCAGCAGGCCTGCGGCAAGCATTAAAATTATTCCGTATCTTTTCATCGTTTCACTATTTTTTACAGGCCGATCCTGAATCCAATATTGTATCTTCTCACCATCGGGTAGATATTCTGCCCGCCGTGCTCTGGATCCCTGCGCGGGTCGCACTTGGAGAAGGTAAGAAGGTTGTTGCCGTTGATATATACCTGGAGCCTCGTGAGCCTGAGCTTGTCCAGTATCCTCTGGGGGAATGAGTAATTGAACTCAAGGTTCTTCAGGCGCAGGTATGAATGGTTCGAATATGAATATGTACTTGCCACCGAATTGTAGGCATTGTTGACATGGATGGACGGTCTCACGGCACCTTCGGTATGGGTCCCCGTCTTCCATGTGTCGAGTGTATTCGGCTGGGTCTTGATATTTCCGCCAGGGAAATCCCAGAGATATGCTGCGATGGCCTCTTTATAGACCCCCAGCGCACTGTAGAGCAGCAGGCTGAAGCCGAACCCCTTGTAGGAGCCTCCGAGTGTGAGGCCCATGGTGGTCGTAGGGTAGTTCAGATGTTTCACCGGAGCCATATCGTTGCTGTTTATCACGCCGTCGGCATTGTAGTCCATATAATACAGGTCGCCAGGGACAAGTGTGCTATGGCTGCCGCCGGCAACAGCGGACTGGGCCGAATTGAAGATATCGTCCAGGGATTCGAAATTGCCGGTAGTCAGATATTTGTTGACAAACCCGATGGACTTGCCCTCTGACTTGAGGTAGTCGCTCAGGTTCTTCGGGTCATCGAAGAAGACTATACGGTTCTCGCTCGTGGCGAAATTGTATTTGGCGTAGTAATAGAAGTTCCCGATATGGTCGTTATAGCTCATATCGAGCTCCAGTCCGTGGTTCTTGGTCTTTCCGAGGTTGACCTGAGGGAAGGATATGCCGCTGCCTGCCCACGAAGGGATGGTGTTGCGCGTCATGAGGATGCCTGTCCTCTGCTCGTCGAACAGGTC
This sequence comes from uncultured Bacteroidales bacterium, assembly GCA_944326305.1. Classification (GTDB taxonomy): domain Bacteria; phylum Bacteroidota; class Bacteroidia; order Bacteroidales; family UBA932; genus Cryptobacteroides. The sequence goes on along the minus strand of CALVDL010000008.1, from coordinate 51,260 downwards.
AAGGGTGATGTTGAGCTTGTTCCACAGGCCGATCTCGATTCCCAGGTTCTGCTTGACGGAAGTCTCCCAGGTAGCATCCGGGTCGGCCAGCTTGCCCTCCGCATATACAGGGCCGTATGAAGTGGTGTTCCATTTTCCGAATTCGGCGTTCCCGGCCTGGTTGTATACCTGGATATAGTTGAACCTCGTGGCACCCTTGTCGTTTCCGACCATACCGTAGGAATACCTGATCTTCAAATTGTTGAGTTTTCCCTTTGTCCATTTCTTCATCCATGGTTCCTCACTGATCCTCCATCCTACGGATGCAGAAGGGAAGAAACCGAAACGCTTGCCCGGGGCGAATTTCTCGGATCCGGTATAAGCCCCGTTGAACTCAGCAAGATAGCGGCCCTTGTAGCCGTACGTGACACGGCCTACCCAGTCTTCCTCGTATGCAGGGAAATCCATTATCGAGCCGCTGCTGGACTCGTTCATCTTGCGGTTGAACAGCAGGAGTCCGGTGACATCATGGTCCCCGAAGGTCCTGGCATAGTTGATTGAAAGCTCGTAATAAAGCTTCCTCGTATATGACTTGAAGTTGTCGTAACCTCCGCCGACAGGGAGATCACCAGGGGCATCCTGATCAGGATACCTCTTCTCCGTATAGTTGTAGGAGACAGTCCCGTCAGCATTGTAGATCGGGTTGGTATAGTCGTATACACGGTTTATCCTCACGGTGGTACGCTGTGCCGTCAGATCATCGTTGCCGAGGATCTTTCCCGTAATGATATTGGTCTGCCACTGTGATGCGGTGGTATAGGACAATGCCCCCTGGACCGACAGGCCTTCCGTGATGAAGTCGAGCTTCTGGTCCAGCTTGATGTCATAGAAGCCCTGGTATGTCTTGACATTGCGGCTTCCGCCCACCTCCATAAGGTATGCCACATTCTGGTCGGAGCTCTGGCCGTCACCCCAGTTGCCGTCACTGTACTTGATCGGGAACTCGTTGCTCGGGGCAGTCAGGAACACGCCGAAGAAATACTGGTCCGGAGAAGCATCCCCGGGACGGTATGCAGGCTGGTTCTGGTAGCCTATCTTTCCTGCAACATTGAACGAAAGTTTCGTGTATTTCGTGATCTGGAAGTCGAAGTTGCTCCTCCAGTTGTACCTGCGGTAGCTGAACGAAGGGTCGAACTCAGGCTGCTTGTGGGTCTTGTATATGTCCCCGTCATGCATATATCCCAGGGAGACGAAATATTTCATCCACTTGGCTCCACCGCGTACATTCAGGTTGTAGTTCTGCTCATAACCCACCTTCCGTACAAGTTCGTTCCACCAGTCCACATCAGGGAACACGTCATTGTACGGCCCGTAGTTTCCGGTGGCGAAGGCATTCTCCCACGCCGCAATGGTGGATTCCGGTACAAGGTTCCCCCAGTTGGCGTCATTGGCCTGGGCCACATTGTACTGCTTCATGGAAGTCACATAGTCGGAGTAGTCCGGTGAACCGGAAGGCTGCTTGAATCCGAAATTGGATGTAAAGGATATCTCGGGTTTCTTGTCCGTACCGCGCTTGGTGGTGAGGAGGATGACACCGTTCGCGCCCTTCACTCCGTAGACAGCCGTCGCGGAAGCGTCCTTCAACACTGATATGGACTCTATCTCATTCACGTCCACATCATTGAAATCCCTCTCGATACCATCCACCAGCACCAGAGGAGAAGCATCGCCCCATGTGGATTTGCCCCGGATGAAAATATCCGCCGTAGCTGCTCCCGGCTTGGATGTGGAATTTATCGACACTACCCCGGGCATCTGGCCCTGGAGGGCTTCCGATATGGTGTTCACATTGGCGACCTTCAGCAGGTCATCGCCTTTGGTAGCGGTAATGGAACCGACGCTCGAGGCTTTTTTCTGTGTACCGTATCCGACCACAATCACTTCATCCAGGAGCTCCGTGTCCTCGGAAACCGCTATCCTGCCGAGGTCCGTCCTTCCGTTCACGGGTACCTGCACTTCCTTGTACCCCATAGTAGAAATCACCAGGACAGCATCATCCCCGGCATTTATAACAAAATTTCCGTCCAGGTCAGTCATGCTCCCGGTAAGGGAGCCCTGTATCAGGACACCGGCCCCGACCAGAGGTTCCCCGGTGGAGGCATCGACGACCTGTCCTTTCCTTTCAGTATCCTGTGCCTCCCCCGGTACTGACCACAGGAATGCGGCACAAGACAGGATGGCACAGAGTATCTGCTTGCAGTTAAAACAGTTAGTCATATTGTTGATTTTATAGTGTTACATATTGTATACAGGCACGATGATATTGTCCCTGTCCGCCTCTATGCGGAAGACCCCGTTTTCCTTTCTCATTATCAGAGGGACAATCCTGGTCTTCCTCGGAGAGACGGCCCTGTCGGAATTGTGCACATGGTAGACATAGTAGAATTTGCCGTCAAGCCCCTTGAACACGTCCCCGTGGCCTGAACCGTTCTCTCCCACTATGCTGCGGTCAATGACCGGGCTTGCAGGATGCTTGGTCCACGGTCCCGTCGGGGACTCGGACCAGGCATATCCTACAGCATAGTCTATGTTCATGAAGTGGTTGGCAGAGTAGAACAGGTAGTACAGGCCGTCCCACTTCTTCACCGTAGGGCCTTCCATGATAGGTGCGGACTGGTAGTTCGGTGTCCTCTCCCAGTCCTCCGTGCAGTCAAGGCACTGCTTCAGGGTCTCCGGACGGATGCACCCGTTTTCCATATCGAACTCGGCCACCCATATCCAGTTGCCTTTGTTGAAGCGGACATGATAAAGGTAGTATTTCCCGTCATCATCCCTGAACAGGTATGAATCAATGTTCTTGGCCGAGCCGTCGATCGGCCCTACATTCTCCTGGACGAAAGGGCCGAAGACGCTGTCCGAAGAAGCAAGTACGGTATGTTCGTTGGCGGTGTAGGTGAACCAGTATGTCCCGCCGTCCTTGAAATACTGCGGGGCCCAGAAGCCCTTATCCCCGAAGGAGCCTTCACCCTTGCGAAGTATCATGGAATCCCTGTCTGCAGGGTAGCTCCAGTGCACAAGGTCCTCTGACTCAAGTACGGTGAATCCCGCCGGAGCTCCGCTGCGGGTCCCCGTCAGATAATACTTCCCATTCTCGACAAATATCGTAGGGTCCGCGAAGCAGATTTCCTTTTCCTGCCCTGAAGCGCTGAAGCACGCCAGAGCAGCAGCGGCACCGCATATGAATGTAATGATCTTCTTCATAGTCATTCAACCTCCCATTTGAGTACCGGCCTCTCGCCGCTCATGTCCCAGATTTCAAGATCGAACCCGACTACGTCCTTGGCGGTCTCGATAAGGGTGCCGGTGGCTGCCGTTCCGTTGTAACCTTTGGATTGTCCGGCATTAGAAGTAGTAGGGGTCGTTATATTCCCCTCATCTATGCCTATGTTGGTATTACCGGAAATCTCCCATTTCATATCCGGGTTGGCCCAACAACCGACAGCAGTACCGACCATGAACCTTCCGCTTATACGGCCGGACTTTGGTGCACTCAAAGATTTAAGGAAGTCATTCCATGCGATACAGTTCTCTATGCTTGTAAGACCTACAACATTTTCTCCTGTATAGCCGAGAATACCGCCCACCTGATTGCGGGTTGTCTGGGAACATTCCGAATAGCAATAAGAAATAAGAGCAGGCTTATTGTGATCTGCCGGAGGTGTCGTATAGGCGACAATCCCTCCGTTAGGTCCCGGATTTCCGGTGATAGACGTGGTTCCCCCCGAATCGAGCGTTCCTGAAGAATGGCAGTTCTCCACTGTCCCGAACTTCATCTGGCCTACTATGCCCCCGGCCCTCGAGCCTGTGGTGATATTGCCCGAGAAACGGCACTCCGAGACTTTGGCTCCGACAGCAAGGTATCCGCATATGCCGGCAGCGCTCCAGTAGGCCTTGATGTCCGCATCCACGGAGCAGCGTGATATACGGCTGCTGTTGCCCTCCATTGTGCTGCATATTCCGCCGGTATGCTGGTTCGTGGTGGACCCGGCATCGATTGTGCCGGTCACTGTGACATTCTCTATCACTGCAGGGTATGCGTCCTCGCCTGCCTGGCCCGCTACGGTTCCGGCCCTGGTGATATTGTCCCCTGTCACGGATACGTCCTTGAAATTGACATTGGCGAAGCGTCCGCGCAGGAACGAGAAGAACCCGAGGTTACCGTTCACCGCCGTTGTCATGCTGAGGTTGCTTATGGTGTAGCCGCATCCGTCAAAGTCTATCTGCTTCTGCTGCGTAGTGTTGACCGGGGTCCACGCTACACCTGCCATGTTAATGTCAGCCCCGAGCCGGAAATAGGTGGTCTGTCCGGCCTTGAGCCTCCCCTCTATCCCGGCGAGGTCATCCGGAGTGGTGATTATTATAGGATTGCCTTCCCCGCCCTGTTCCTGGTATATATAGAACGTAAGCGACTTCCTGTCACTGGACACGGCTATCTCGTCAGAGGAGAGCTCAAGTCCGAGGACATATTTCCTGGACGGGTCCAGGGATGTAAGGTCCGTAAAGCTCAGCTCCACCTCGTGTACGGTGTCCGTCTCCTTGAACTCCACGGCTTCTGAGCTCAGGCTCCAGTTCCCCTCAGGGAGCAGCGTATATTCATCACCGAAATCGGCCGCATCCCTGACAATGAACCTGGCGGTAGCCGCCTGTTCAGCATAGTTCTTCCCTATCAGGATAGAATAGTCGTACGACGGGTTATCCAGATAGTAGTCATAGGATCCGGTCTCATACAGGGAGAACTCGATCCTGCCGGTGTCCATCGGCTCCTCCTGTGGCGGGGTGAGGTCCATCACCCTCGAGCAGGAGACAAGGCATGCCGCCATTGCGGCAGCCGGAATTACAATATATCTTTTCATAGTCATAAAGCTGGAATTATCATATTGACTGTCCCGGAAGAAAGCCAGACCTTGCCGTCCTCCACCTTTACAGCCTCAAGTTCAAGACGTTCTCCGACAAAGTCCACTCCCCTGGCCGTGACCTCGGCGGTAACCCTGTCAGATACTTCGGACGGGGCAGAGGAGAACTCAACATGTACATACCTGGACTGGCCGCTGTCCTGCAGCCTGAAGGTGAGCCTTCCCGGATTGGTGCATACCTGCACCCCGTAACCCTCCACGAAACTGTCGAGGCCGCCCGGAGCATAGAAGCCTACCGCATCAGAGCCCGCGGTATAGAAGCCCCCGAAACCGGCGTCAGGCTTCTTTTCATCCGCACACCCGGAAGCAAAGAGCAGCATGGCGGCGGACATGATGATTATAAGATATTTTTTCATCGCTGTTGTATCAGCGTCAGCAGACGCGTTTTTTCTGGTTAATACTGTTTTTCTGTACTGATTGTCTCTACAGAGCCGTCGGAATATGTAATTTCCGCTGTCAGGACATTCCATCCGGCAGTCTCCATGACCGGGGCTATTTCTTTCCCGTCCGCCGCCAGGCGGCATGAAACGGCATCATCAGGCAGATTCTCCACACGGACATAGGTGTACCCTCCGGCATCAGTATATTTGAGCAGAGGGAACTGGCCCTGTACCGGGGAAGTGGTGATGCTCCGGGTCCACACGGCATCCCCTGCGCCGTTCTCTATAGACACGGAATATGAAGTGGCAGGAGTGAGGCCTGTCAGCAGGACATACCCGTCACCCAGGGGCAGCTCCTCCTGCTGTCCATCCGGCCCTACCTTCACAGTGAAGTCCGCCGGAGAAGCGATACCGTTCCCAAGGACTATAAGCGCCTCCCTCTGGCCTTCTATGACCTTCTCGACCGGCATACCGTTCTTCGCGGCTATAAAATCCGGATATACAAGGGGGTTAGGCACGTATGTCCCGTCATCATTGAATCCGAGCAGCTTCGGCACATAGACCGCACCGAGCTCCCACAGACGGGTGTCAGCCGTATATGTAGGGGCGAAATTGTATATGTCGCTGTTCGGGACCACGCTGAAACGGCCAGTGATGGCGTAGGTGTCATATTTTTTAAAGGCGTTATAGAATGTCGAGAACCAGTTGTCCGGATACCAGCTGAAACTCTCGAACAGGCTCGCGAACTCGTCATAGCCGACAGGGTTACCCGCCGAAGCGTTCTGCACCGCCATATCGAGGTATTCCCAGAGTTTCATGGTGGAGGAATATCCGTGGGAGGTACCCCAGCTGCCGATATTTTCCGTACGGTGGTTTGTCCCTCCCTCTCCTTCAAGTTTCCTTACCATGGAAAACTCCGTACATATCAGCTTTTTCGTCACATGGTATGTTTCGCGTGCCAGTCTGAGGTCGTTCTCCGCCTGATTTACATTAAAACAATGAAGGTGCAGGTCCAGTCCGTCGACATTGGGGTTTTCGTTCACCACGTCCATGACAGCCTGGATAGTCGGACGGGGAACTTCCGAGATCCTGTTAAGGGAACCGGCGAAGACCTCGAACGTCCAGCCCTCTTCTTTCTTCCACTGCGCGATACGGTCGGCGAACTCGTTCAGGAAAGCTTTATAGTCCTGGGCATCGTCATCCTGGAGGTCGGCATTCCAGTTCTCCCACATAGGCTCGTTGCCCATCACCAGCAGGGAGATGTTCTTCCCCATGTCGAACGACTCGAGAAGAAGCCTTACCGCAGTGTAGACATGTTCGCACGCCTCCGAGCCGACTTCTGGGACAAGGCCGTCATCCTCACCGAAAGGAATCTTCAGGCTGAGCATGAATTTCACCCCGTCCCCGAGACTGGCCTTGGCGGCCATGAACTGCCGGGAAAGGGAATATGAGCGGATTGCATCCTCATCCACACCGGTGATTACATTGTTCTCCACCGTCAGGAATTCAGAATGCACATTGATGAATCCCCGGACCCATGAAATCCCTGAATTCCGGAGCATCTGGATTTCAGTTATCGGCTGGCCGATATTCTCGTTGTAATTTGCGCCGAGCTCCTGCGCACCCGCCCTTGCAAGCAGCAGGTGGACTGAAATCAAAAGCAATAATGTCTTTCTCATATGGATAATGTGTAGCTGTATTAATAGGTTTACGTTATTTCAGTGGCTCGGCCTCTACTTCCGCCCTGTAATAACCCTCTGTCAGGGAGAAGAATACCGATTTAAGGGAGTCGAGCATCTGGGGACGGTCAGCAGCAAGGTTATTCTGCTGGGCAGGGTCCGCGGCCACATTATACAGGCCGTATTCCCCGAGGTTCCCGAGCTCGTTCCCGGTGAGATTGGTCTTCGGCCCTTCGTACGGAGGGAGCATGACCCAGTCCCCGGAACGCAGCGCCATCCTGCCCTGGGCTTCGAGCACGACACTCTCGCGGCCCCTGCCCTCCCCGCCGAGGAGGACGTCGAGATGGCTTTCGCTGTCAAGGCCTTCAGGAATACGGGCTCCTGTGAGTTCCGCAATGGATGCCAATATGTCTAGCTGCGAAAAGATGGCATCCGACACCGTATTCTCTGTATGGCCTTTCCAGAAGACGAACATAGGAATATGTGTCCCGCCGTCAAAGAGGCTGTATTTTCCTCCCCTGAGGCCGCCTGCAGGCTTATGTTCCCCGGCCAGCTCGGCCGCACCGTCCATATATCCGTCATCAAGCACCGGTCCGTTGTCGCTCGAGAAGATTATCAGGGTATTCTCCAGTAGCCCGAGGCTGTCAAGGCACGAATAAAGCTGCCCTACACACCAGTCGGCTTCAACTACGGCATCGCCCCTCGGCCCCATCGTCGTGCTTCCGGCAAACCTCTCCGCCGGCACTCTCGGCACATGAGGCTCGTGAAGCCCGTAATACAGGAAAAACGGCCTGTCCCTGTTTTCCGTAACAAAGGATTTCACCTTCGAGAGAAACCGGTCCGCCATTTCCTCATCTTTCCACCTGGCGTTTTCCCCGCCCTTCATGAACCCGATACGCGGGATCCCGTTCACTATGGAATTGCTGTGCCCGTGGCTCCACTTCATCTTCAGCATCTCGGGATGGTCGAGGGCCGTGGGTTCGCCTTCAAAATTCTTGTTGTAGTCCACATATATAGGGTCATCGGCCTCAAGGCCGTCCACATCCCCGTTCTCCACGAATACTGTCGGCACCCTGTCGTTGGTGGCCGCTATTATATAGGAGTAGTCGAATCCGACCTCACGCGCGCCCGGACGTACAGTGCTGTTCCAGTCGACATTCCCGTTCCCCATTCCCAGATGCCATTTGCCTATGGCGCCCGTGACATAGCCGAGCTCCTGCATCATCTTCGGCAGGGTGAACTGGTCCTCACCGATTATGAGAGGGGCGTCGCCCTCGAGGATTTTCGCGTCGCTGTTCTTCCACGGGTACATGCCCGTCATCAGGGCATAGCGGCTCGGGGTAGATGTGGCGGAAGTGGCGTAGCCGTTGTCGAAACGGACGCCCTCATCTGCAAGACGGTCAATATTCGGGGTGCTGATGGTCTTCGAGCCGTAGGCGCTTACATCCCCGTATCCGAGGTCATCGGCCAGGATGATTATCACGTTGGGCTTCTGGATACCGGTGCCGGCAGAGCAGCCGCACACTGCCAGCGATGGAATAAGATAGAAAAGCTTTTTCATCAATCATGTGGTTTTACGGATGCAAATTTACCTTATATGCATGTGTGCGGATAGAAATTTTGTGCAATAAATCCTTACAAATGTTCAATGGGGCCTGTTGGACAATACTGCGGATATTATGGATGATATTTCTATTAATTGTCATGTACAATCCCCAATTTTGTGGAACTTATGCATATACGCCCGGCACAATAGACTAACTGATTATATCATGTACAGACATTTTTTCAAATATCCGGTACTGGCCCTGTCAGTCCTCCTCGCCTCGGGGACGGCCGCCCGGGGGCAGGAATCTGTGTACGGTATCCTGCATATAGACAAGAGCAGGACAGAGAAAGTATCGCCCGTGCGCTACGGGCTGCACTATGAGGAGATCGGCATGATGGGAGAAGGGGCTCTCCATGCGGAGCTCGTCCGCAACCGGTCTTTCGAGGAGGCCAACCCTCCGGAAGGACTGTCGGTCAGAAACGGGCTCTACGAGAATATCCCGGCACCGAAGGCACCGGCACACGAAGTGTTCGAATGTGACCCCCTGGCAGGCTGGACCACCCTCCCGCTTTCCTGGTCCCCGATCTACATCAGCAGGACGCAGGAATACGGCATGAATGAAAAGAACCGGTGGTCGATGTCCGTACATGTCACGCCTGAAATAAAGGACTGCCCCGAAGCGATGATAGTCAACCGGGGGTATTTCGGCATGGACCTGAGGCCCGGGAAGGAGTACAGGCTGTCGCTTTTCATGAAAAATACCGGCATGGACTCCCCGGTCGAGGTTTTCCTGACAGACAGGGACGGCAGGAAAATGAGCAACACTGCCGAATTCATCCCTGAAGGAGACGGCTGGGTTAAATACACTGCCGTACTCAAGCCGGAGAAGGCAGACAGCCGCGGAATGCTTGCCATACGCCCGTCAGGGCCGGGCAGGATAGCCGTCGATGTCGTGAGCATGTTCCCTTCCGACACATGGGACGGAGGCAGATCCGTATTCAGGAGCGACATAGTATCAAACATCCGGGACTTCGCCCCCGACTTCATCCGCTTTCCCGGCGGCTGCATAGTACACGGGGTGAACCGGGAGACGATGTACGACTGGAAAAAGACCATCGGCCCGGCTGAAGAAAGGCCCGGACAGTGGAGCAAATGGGCCCCGTTCTACCGCACCGACGGAATCGGCTACCATGAATTCTACGAACTTTGCGAATACGTTGGGGCCGACGCCATGTACGTGATCCCGACAGGCATGGTCTGCACAGGCTGGGTATTCCAGTCTGCGCCGTGGGAGTTCATCCAGCCGGAAGTGGACCTTGACGCATATATACAGGACGCGCTCGATGCCATAGAATACGCTGTCGGGGACACCTCCACAGTCTGGGGCTCGCTCCGGGCAAAGAACGGGCATCCGGAGCCCTTCCCATTGAAATACATAGAGATAGGAAACGAGGATTTCGGTCCTGTCTACCGCGAACGCTACGAGAAGATATACACCGCCCTGCATTCTAAATACCCTGGCCTGACATATATTGCGGACAGCATCATCGGCAAGGAAAATGACGACAAGCGCGGAGATATCGCGAAATTCCCTGTTCCGGAACATGTAGAGGTGTTCGACGAGCATTATTACCAGTCCATTGAATGGGCCTGCAACGGGCACTACCGCTTTGACGGCTACGGGCGCGGAGCCGCCGACCTTTTTATCGGAGAACTGGGCATAGACGGCAGATACCCGTACAATATCCTCTGTACCGGGGTGGTCCGGATGGCCCTTGAAAGGAACGGGGACATGAACCCGATGCTGGCTGAAAGGCCCGTGATGCGCCAATGGGACTTCCTCGAGCACAGGCCAATGCATTCAATGTTCCTCAACGGGACGGACTCCAGCGTGAAATGTGCCCTCTACTATATCTCCAAACTGTTCAGGGACAACACGTTCGACACCTACATCGATTCGTCTGTCAAGGGTTTCGAGGGAATGCAGAAAGTTTTCGTCACAATGGGGCACGACTCCGTCTCCGGCGAATACATACTCAAGCTCATCAACCTGAATGACAAGCCGGTAACCCTCACCCCGGAAGTCCGCGGCTTCGGGAAGGCAAGGAACGTCAGAATGACCTCCCTCGTGCTGGGGGCCAAGGACAATACGCCGGCATCCCCGCAGGAGGTGTCAATGACCGGGACCACAGAAGCGGCCCTTGACCTGAAAAAGCCGCTGCGCCTCGAGGCCGCATCGGCAGTCGTATACAGATTCAAATAAACGGTTAAATACAATGAAAAAAAACATCATCTTCTTATTGCCACTGATTTTCATATGCCATACTCCGGCCTCCGCGCAGGAATACGGGAGCGCAGACACTCGGGACCTGTCATTGAGGGTTCCGGACACAGTAGCCCCTGCCTTCGGCTACTGGATGCGCGACACATGGGTCACGCTCGGCCCTGACGGGTACTATTACATGACAGGTACGACCGCCACACCAGGAAGGGAGTTCCCCGGACAGGTGCACTGCTGGGACTGGAACGACGGGCTCTACCTGTGGAGGTCAGCCGACCTGAAAAACTGGGAGGCCATGGGCTGCATCTGGTCTTTAGACAAAGACGCCACATGGCAGAAAGAGCCCCATATCTACGCCGAAGGGGAGAAATACGCGAAAAAATCCATCAACGGGGACCCTATGGACAACTTGTTCAGGGCAGTATGGGCTCCGGAGCTGCACTATATCAAAAGTGCGGGGAACTGGTTCATGGTGGCATGCCTCAACGATTCGGCACGTGGCAAAGGCTCTTTTATCCTGAAGAGCAAGACAGGACGCCCGGAAGGGCCGTATGAGAATATTGAGGCAAATGCGGACGGCCCCATTTTCCCAAACATAGACGGAAGCCTGTTCGAAGATGAAGACGGGACAGTTTATTTCGTGGGCCACAACCATTACATAGCCAGGATGAAAAAGGACATGAGCGGTTTCGCGGAAGACCTCAGGCTGCTGGATGAAACCGCATACAGCCCGGAGCCGTATATCGAAGGCGCGTTCATCTTCAAATACCAGGGAAAGTACCACCTTGTGCAGGCCATCTGGTCGCACAGGACGGCAGAGGGTGACACCTATGTGGAAAAGCCGGGCGTGACATCAAAGCAGACACGCTACAGCTACGACTGTGTAATCGCCGTCTCTGACAATATCTACGGTCCTTATGGAGAACGGTACACCGCAATCACGGGCGGAGGGCACAACAACCTGTTCCAGGACAAGGACGGCGGCTGGTGGGCCACGATGTTCTTCAACCCGCGCGGAGCCCAGGCGTCCGAATATAAGGAGACCTGCCGTCCCGGTCTCATCCCGATGATATACGAAAACGGCAGGTTCTCCCCGAACCACAGTTTCAGACAGTAGATTCCACAAATCCCCCGGCTGCACCCTGGATGACAGGAACGGCCCCTGACAAATTTACAGACACAAACGGAAGGGGATGTCCCAAAAGGAATTTTTGAATATTTGGAACAGGACTCCATCAGGAGTACGAATAAAAAGAGGGCGGGCCTGACAAATTGACCGCCATAAACGAAGCCGGGGAGGGTGACATGAAGTCACTCTCCCCGGCTTTTTATTGTCTTTTTATGAAGCGTCAGACTACATCATGCCGCCCATTCCGCCTGCCGGCATTGCAGGAGCTGCCTCCTTTTCAGGAATGTCAGCTATGGCGCACTCGGTAGTAAGGAACATTCCGGCTACTGAAGCCGCGTTCTCAAGAGCCACACGAGAAACCTTGGTAGGGTCGATGACTCCGGCCTCGTACATGTTTACATACTCGTCAGTACGTGCGTTGTATCCGAAATCGTCCTTGCCTTCGCGGATCTTCTGGATAATCACGCTGCCCTCCACACCGGCGTTCTCGGCGATCTGGCGGAGAGGCTCCTCAAGGGCGCGCTCCACGATATGGATACCGGTTGTCTCATCCTCGTTGGCACCTTTCATACCCCTGAGCACTTCAGCGGCACGGATATAGGCTACTCCACCACCCGGAACAAAACCTTCCTCCACTGCGGCACGGGTTGCATTGAGGGCATCCTCCACCCTGTCTTTCTTCTCTTTCATCTCTACCTCGGTAGCTGCACCGACATAAAGGACAGCGACACCTCCGGCAAGTTTGCCCAGACGCTCCTGGAGCTTCTCCCTGTCATAGTCAGAAGTGGTGGTCTCGATCTGTTTCCTGATGAGCTGTGCCCTCTCGGCGATGTCATCCTTGTTGCCGGCACCGTTCACGATAGTGGTGTTGTCCTTGGAGATGACGACCTTCTCAGCCTTGCCGAGCATATCAAGAGTAGTATTCTCGAGAGTGAAACCCCTCTCCTCTGACACAACGACAGCTCCTGTCAGTGTAGCTATGTCCTGAAGCATCTCCTTGCGGCGGTCTCCGAAGCCCGGAGCCTTTACGGCAGCAATCTTCAATGTACCGCGGAGCTTGTTCACTACCAGAGTAGTAAGGGCTTCGCCGTCAACATCTTCAGCTATGATAAGGAGTGACTTCCCTTCACGTGCGATAGGCTCGAGGATAGGAAGGAGGTCTTTCATTGTAGAGATCTTCTTGTCTGTGATGAGAATCTGAGGCTCATCGAGGACTGCCTCCATCTTGTCTCCGTTGGTCATGAAGTAAGGTGAGATATATCCCCTGTCGAACTGCATGCCTTCAACGACCTTCACTTCAGTCTCGGTACCTTTGGCCTCCTCGACTGTGATGACACCGTCCTTCTTCACCTTTGACATCGCATCGGCGATGAGTTTTCCGATATAGTTGTCATTGTTGGCGGAGATAGTGCCCACCTGCTCGATCTTTGAATAGTCATCGTCTACTGACTGGCTGTGCTTCCTCAGCTCCTCCACTACGGCTGCAACCGCCTTGTCGATACCGCGTTTGAGGTCCATAGGGTTTGCGCCTGCAGTGACATTCTTGAGGCCTACGTTGATGATGGCCTGCGCAAGTACAGTGGCAGTAGTGGTACCGTCACCGGCCTGCTCGTTGGTCTTTGAAGCCACTTCCTTGACCATCTGCGCACCCATGTTGGCGAACCTGTCCTCAAGCTCGACCTCCTTTGCCACAGTCACACCGTCCTTGGTAACCTGAGGAGCACCGAACTTCTTGTCGATAACCACGTTACGGCCTTTAGGACCGAGAGTTACCTTAACTGCATTTGCAAGAGCGTCGGCACCTTCCTTCATCTGGGCACGTGCCTCGACATTGAATTTTATATCTTTTGCCATAATATAGTCTCCCTGTTATAATTAAAGAATTGCAAAAATGTCTGACTGTTTCATGATGAGGTACTTCTTGTCGTCAACGGTCACCTCGGTACCGGCATATTTACCGTACAGGACCTCGTCCCCGACCTTGACCTCCATAGGCTCGTCCTTCTTTCCCGGGCCTACTGCCACAATGACACCCTGCTGTGGTTTCTCTTTAGCTGTATCAGGAATATAAAGTCCTGCAGCTGTCTTGGTCTCAGCCTCTTTAGGCTCTACCAATACTCTATCTGCCAATGGTTTGATCATAATACTTATAATTTTAAAGATTTATCGTTTTCCTGTCCCGGCCCAGGGACGGGCCCTGCCGCCCGGGACGCCGTTGCTTGGGACAAAACAAATGCCAGCCGTCCAGGACTGACATTTTGTCATTTTCTTTTTTAAAACATAAACTGTTTTTAAATTTGCGTCTGCCAATAATACAGTTGCAATGATAGGTATTTTCGATTCCGGGATAGGGGGCCTGTCAGTCTTCAGGGAGATCTACAGGCTGCTTCCAGAGGAAAGCTACATATATTTTGCTGACAGCGCACACTGTCCCTACGGGGAGAAAAGCAGGGAATATGTGATGGACAGGGCGAGGGAGATCACCACGTTCCTGGTCAGCCGGGGCGCCGACATAATCACCGTCGCCTGCAATACCGCCACCGCCGCGGCCATATCGGGACTGAGGGAGGAATTCTCCTTCCCTGACAGGCCCGGGGCGGTAAGGAAACTGATGCAGATATCAGGAGGGCGCCGTGACCATGTGAAATTCATAGGTATGGAGCCTGCCGTCAAGCCGGCCGCGGAAATGACAAGGTCGGGCATAATAGGGGTGCTCGCCACAGCCGGCACACTCAACGGCCCGAAATACAGGACCAGCAGGGAGATGTTCACCAAAGGGGTGAAGGTGGTGGAACATGTGGGAAGCGGGTTCGTGGAGCTGGTCGAGCGCGGGATTACGGAAGGGGCGGAAGCCGAGGCCACAGTGGAAAAGAGCATCCGCCCCCTGCTCGACGCCGGGGCGGATGTGATAGTGCTCGGATGCACCCACTACCCTTTTCTCATGGATACTATCCGTAAAATCGCCGGTGAGGGTGTCAGGATCATCGACCCGGCCCCGGCAGTGGCGCGTCATCTGGTGGACGTGATGTCACAGGACGGTCTCCTTGACGGCTCCACCGCGGAAAGCGGCAGGACAAATCCGGCCCCGGGAATCCCCGACATCAGGCTTTTCTCGTCCGGTGACCCACACATCCTCCAGACCACCTTCAACCGTCTCATTGCCCATTCTGAATAGCCATTCTTCCGCATCCGGAATAAAAACGCAGACTTGTCATCCCGAGCACAGCGAAGCGGAGCCGCATGCCGCCAGTCCGGCAGAGACCGCACCGGCAGCCACCATTGTCCTGAGGAAAGACCGTCGGGAAATTGTCTTTTCGTCTTTCATACCGATTATCGTATTAACGTCAGTCCAACGAATTTAGGAACTGTTCTGGAATTCTTCAAAAAATCTTTTGGAGGCTGTCTTGAATTTTTTCCGTTGTAATTCATACCCTTTCCGGCACAAAATTACCGCTGTTCCTCCGGAGGATGCTTATCCATATTACGGGTTGACTTATAGCTTTTACAGATTACTGCATACTGCAATGCCGCAATCCCCGGTCACTCCCCGCCCCTGATTGCGGTAAGTTCGCTGACGCTGACAAGCTTCTTCTTGTTCCATGTTTCTTCCTTTACGACACCTATCCCGCGTGCATACCAGGTTTTCATTGAGTTTTTCTCGCTCATCAACATTGACTTGACAGTCATCTGCTCCTCAACGACAAAGCAGTCGAAAGTCCCCGCCGGAACAGTGACGGTCTCTCGGCCGGAGACCTTCCTGTCCTTGCAGCTCACCTTCACCTTGACGAACATCAGTTTGACTTCGGCGGAATACTCCGGCAGCTCCATCCCTTCGGAAATGTCAGCAGGAATCCCGCGGCACTCGCCGGAAACGGATGTCTGGTCAAGGACCGCCCCCATCTCCTTCATGTCCTCCTCGGACGCACCGCTGGCGGCCAGGGACTGCGTCACCATTTCCTTCAACGATTCTTCCATAGTGGCCGTGATGTCGGTTATGACCTCCCCGTCGACGAACCTGAACTGTATCCCGGTCGGTGCCATGGTCTTGCCGTCCTGGTTTGATTCCGTCGAAACCATTGTGGCATAACCTTTTGTAAAATCCCCGGAGAATGTTGCCAGAGAGTCTGTCGTAGACGAAAGCAGTTTCCCTGAAGCATCCCTGTCCTCATACTGGAGGACAATTCCGGCCTTTGAGGGGAAAAACGGCTCCTGGCCCTGTACAGCTGCGGCGGCATGGAGAAAGAAAATTGAAAATGCTGCGGCCTTAAACGGTAAAGATTTCATAATACATTGATTTAAAGGTTAAAACATAAACTATGTCCCATCGACTTCGAATTTACGAATATTTTCCATAAATTGGCTGGATAAATATAAAAACATCTTCTAATAACACTAATGACTATGTACAGAATGATTTTGAACGAGACCTCCTACTTTGGGGCCGGATGCCGTGAAAGCATTGCTACTGAGGCCGGACGCAGGGGGTTCAGGAAAGCTTTTTTCGTGACAGACAAGGATCTGGTGCGCTTCCATGTTGCAGACAAGGTGATCGAGGTATTCGACAGGAACAATATCCCGTATGAAATATACACGGATGTGAAAGCCAATCCTACAATAGCCAACGTCCAGCACGGTGTGGAGGCCTACAAGGCATCCGGAGCCGATTTCATTGTGGCCCTCGGAGGGGGATCGGCAATCGATACGGCAAAAGGTATCGGCATCGTAGTGAACAACCCTGAATTCGCCGACGTACGCTCTCTCGAAGGCACCGCGGCCACCCGCCAAAAGGCTGTCCCGACATTCGCCCTGCCGACGACGGCGGGAACAGGTGCGGAAGTCACGATCAACTATGTTATCATTGACGAGGAAGCGAAAAAGAAAATGGTCTGCGTCGACCCGAATGACATCCCGTGCGTGGCAATCGTGGACCCGGAGCTGATGTATTCAATGCCGAAGGGCCTCACCGCGGCAACAGGGATGGACGCCCTGACCCACGCAATCGAAAGCTATATCACCCCGGGGGCCTGGGTGATGTCTGACATGATGGAGCTGAAGGCCATAGAAATGATTGCAGGGAACCTGAAAGCCGCCGTAGATGACGGCAACGACCCTGCTGCGCGAGAAGCGATGTCCCAGGCGCAGTACATCGCCGGAATGGGATTCAGCAATGTCGGGCTCGGCATAGTCCATTCGATGGCCCATCCTCTCGGAGCGCACTACGACACTCCGCACGGAGTAGCCAACGCACTGCTGCTGCCGTACGTGATGGAATACAACGCCCAGTCGCCCGCCGCCCCGAAATACATCAACATAGCCAGAGCCATGGGTGTCAATACCGACGGCATGACGGAGGAGGAAGGTGTAAAGGCCGCAGTCGACGCCGTACGACGCCTCTCCCTTAGCATCGGCATCCCTCAGAAGCTCCACGAGATCGGTGTCAGGGAAGAAGACCTCCACATCCTGGCCATTGACGCTTTCAACGACGTCTGCACAGGCGGCAACCCTCGCCCTACCTCAGTAGAAGACATCGAGGCACTTTACCGCAAAGCCTTCTGACCCTGCGCTACGGAGTATCCACACATGCTCCACTCCATGAAACAGAATAGGGATGGAGCATGTGTTGTGCTTGCGGATATATGCAGTGCCCCATACGATAAACTGTGAGACTCTGCAATATCAGATGTATCGGCCGGAAATATTCAAGATTATCAGTTGATTGCAGGTGTATATACTGTCAGAAGCCTTAAAAGAGGCAGTCTCTGAAGGACAATAAAAAAAGCAGTCACATTTCTGTAACTGCTTTTGAATCAGCTCTTTCGGGTGGTGGGAGCAGAGGGAGTCGAACCCCCGACCCTCTGCTTGTAAGGCAGACGCTCTGAACCAACTGAGCTATGCTCCCTTTTTTCGTTTCTTTTTGGCCATTACGGCGTTGGGCTGCGCATCATCAGTCGGTCATTTACCGGAGTAAACTCCCTCCTTCTTCGCTTGCCCGCCTTGTACTGGCACAAAAATAAACTTCAAAAATTCATCGTTTATTTCCGGAAGTGCGTCAGGCGGCGTATCGTCGGTCAGTCATTTACCGGAGTAAACTCCCTCCTTCTTCGCTTGCCCGCCTTGTACTGGCGCAAAAATAAACTTCAAAATTGTTTGAAAGAACTTCCCGTTCTGTTTTCGGGATTGCAAAGGTAGGAAACATTTTTTATTCTGCAAATTTTATTTCGATTAAATTTTCTGATAAAGTTTCAAACAGCTTTCTGATGATTATCCGCAAGAATATCCATAAGGCTATGCCGGGCGGGGCTGATTGAAGAATCCGTAAAAGGCGCTCCGGAACTCTGAAGCATGGCAATATTTCATAATTAACTGACTGATATGATATTACAAATAAAGACCCTGCTCCAGCCCCCCTTCAGCGGTGGGTCTGAAGCATGGCAAAATTTTATATCTTCCAATAAATTAATGCATTACAGAAACTTCGCATGCTTCAGGGGTACAAGAAGCAGACAGTATCTGTCAGGGACATACGGTTCAGGCTTTTCCTTCGCCGGCACTTCATCCGCTCCGGTTTTCTCCGAAAATCTCGCTGAAGCTCCAACGCTACTCTGAAGAGTCCCGCTTGCAGCGAAAAGCACATCAGGGGCAGTTTTGCGGATAATGATTTTATTTTTTGTTATCTTTATTTGTTTTTCTGGAAAAAGATATAACTTTGCCTTGAAAATTAGAATACTAATTATCTAATACACTACCGGAACTATGGTAGAGATCGAGAATCTTCACAAGACGTACAACAACGGATCGCCGCTTCATGTCCTCAAAGGTATAAACCTTTCTGTGAAAGACGGTGAATTCCTGTCCATAATGGGGGCGTCCGGATCCGGCAAATCCACCCTGCTCAATATCCTCGGCATCCTGGATACATACGATGAAGGAAGCTATCATCTCGCAGGACGGCTGATAAAGAGCCAGGACGAGACGCAGGCTGCAGCGCTCAGGAACGGGATGATAGGATTCATCTTCCAGTCTTTCAACCTGATAAGCTACAAGACGGCATTGGAGAACGTCGCCCTCCCGTTGTATTATAAAGGATACCGGAGACGCAAGAGAAACGAGATGGCCCTCGACTTCCTGGACAGCCTCGGCCTGAAAGACTGGGCCGGCCACAAGCCCAATGAGATGTCAGGAGGGCAGAAACAGAGGGTAGCGATAGCGAGGGCACTGATCACCAACCCGAAACTCATACTTGCCGACGAACCAACAGGCGCCCTTGACAGCAAGACTTCCCAGGAAGTCATGGACCTGCTGAGAAAGGTCAACAAGGAGATGGGAATGACAATCATCTGCGTCACGCATGAGAAAGGTGTAGCAGACCAGACGGACAGGACTGTGCATATCAAAGACGGAACAATAGAAGGCGAAGAGATAAACGACCCGGCAGCCGTACATTCCATGCTGAAATGACACGGAAAAAGGGGGCCGCATCCCACGCACCGGAAGGACACACCCCATAAAAGAAAAGAACTTACATATAGACAATGTCTCCGAGATGAGAGAACTCCTGAGCGAAATATTCGAATCCCTCAAACAGAACAGGCTTCGCACCGTGCTGACCGGTTTTTCGGTAGCATGGGGCATCTTTATGCTGGTCGTGCTGCTCGGGTCCGGAAACGGGCTGAAGAACGGCCTCATGGCCAATTTCGGTTCGCAGATGATAAACAGCGGCTCCATCTACGGCGGATACACGACCGTAGGGTACGGAGGTTTCAACCGCTACCGCCAGGTGTACATGAGGAACGGGGACCTGGATATAATACTCTCCGAATTCAGCGGCTATGTCAAGGACATCAGTGCACTCGACTGGTACAACAGCGTCACCGCCAGATATGAGGGGATGACCATCACATCTGGCATACGCGGGGTCACCCCCGAGCTCGGCCCCATGCTCGGCGAGGAGATACTGCACGGCAGGTACATCAACAGCATAGACATGAAGCTGCGCCGCAAGACGGCGGTAGTGGACGAAAACATAGTCAAGATACTCTTCAAAGGAGAAAATCCGGTCGGGAAGACACTGATGGCGGGCGACATACCGCTGAAGATTGTAGGAGTGCTCAAGACAGACCAGTTCTCGACATGGCCGAACATACTCATACCGCTCTCTACAGGGCAGCTGATATACTCCAAGGGGGACGAGAAGCTCTCCCGCGCAACATTCGTGTTCCAGGACGATGTGACCGAGGCGGACATCCCCGTCTTCGAACAGGCCCTGCGCACGAGGATGAGCAAGAAATACGGGTTCTCCCCGGATGACATGTCGGTGTTCTACATATGGAACAACATGGAGGGCTACAAGTCCATCATGACCGTATTCAGGGCACTCACCATATTCATCTGGATGATAGGCATCGGGACACTGATGGCCGGCATTGTCGGAGTGGCGAACATCATGCTCGTGACAGTACGGGAAAGGACCTTCGAGATAGGCATCAGGAAAGCGCTCGGGGCCTCACCGAACTCCGTCATCGGGATGATCCTCGCCGAGGCGGTGGTGATCACGGCCCTGTTCGGGTACATAGGGATGTGCGCTGGGGTAGGCGTGATGGAAGCCGTGAACCAGTACCTGATATCCTCTGCGGCAGAAGCGGACCCGTCTGACATGTTCAGCAGCATATCATTCTTCAAAGACCCGACACTGGATATTTCGATAGTTGCAAGTGCAACCGTAGTACTGATGGTGGCCGGAGTAGTGGCCGGCTATATCCCTGCAAGGAGGGCAGCCCGGGTAAAGACGATAGACGCGCTGCGGGACAGCCTGTAACGAAGAGAATCATCCTTTTAAGGAACAGGCATGAGGACTGCGACAGGGCTCCCGGCGGGGGCAAGTAAAAAATACGTTTCTTGTCATTTAGAGCGGAGGCTGAAAGACGAAGTCGAGAAATCTGTATAGAAGACAATAAAGCAAGAATAAATTCGTCGGACTGACGGTATGATACGAATATTCGACATAGAGTACTGGAACGAGATATTCCAGAGCATAGGAAGGAACAGGCGGAGGAGCATTTTCACCGCCTTGGGAGTTGTGTGGGGCACATTCATGCTCGTACTGCTGCTGGGAGTGGGGATAGGGCTTTCCGACATCACCGTCGGGGAAATGGCGGACAACGCCTCCAATTCCCTTTTCCTGTACTCCAGCCAGACTTCCGTCCCGTACAAGGGCATGAAATCAGGGCGATGGTGGAACATCCGTTATGGAGACGTGGAAGAAATGGCGGACCTCCCGGAGGTGAAAATTGCCGGGGCACTCGGGCCGACAAGGAACTTCAAGCTGATACACGGCAGCACGGCATACGATTCATATACAGCAGCATACGACCTCGGAATGCAGGAGATTGACGGTATCAGCGCATACGAAGGGCGCATATTCAACAGCATAGACATCCGGGAAAGGCGTAAAGTCTGCCTCGTCCCCAAGTCGATGGCCGACAGGATCGGGGGAGGAAGTCCGATAACCGGCGAGAACGTCAAGCTGGGGAACACATATTTCACCGTAGTGGGCACCTACATAAAGACCAACCAGATGTTCGTCATGTCGGACCCGGACCGGACGGTACTGATCCCATATACCACCGACAATTACCTGTTCAGCAGCGGAAGCCTGTATGTCAACATGATAGCCATAACAGGAAAGGACAATGCGGACCTGGACTCCATAGAGGACAAATGCAGGATGATCCTCTCGAGGAACCATCTGGTATCGCCAGATGACGACAAGGCCATCGAGACATTCAACGCCAGGGAACTGCTGAACAAGATAAAGGGGCTGTTCTCAGGTATAATCTTCCTGACATGGTTCGTCGGGGGCGGAACCCTCATCGCGGGAATCATCGGTATAAGCAACATAATGCTCATAATTGTAAGGGAGCGCAGACAGGAAATCGGGATAAGGCGGGCCCTTGGGGCCAGTCCGAAAGAGATTATAGGACAGATAATCGCGGAAAGCTCGGTATTGTCCCTGACGGCAGGGATAATCGGAATGACGGCCGCGGTGCTCACGCAGGGGGTCCTCGACAGGACGCTTCTGCCGGTAATCCTGCAGGACCTGGGGAACATGCCGCACGGGTACACGTTCCAGCTGCCGTTCGGGACAGCCCTTGCCGCATTCGGGCTCATCCTGGCCGGAAGCCTTGCCGCAGGCATATTGCCTGCATACAAAGCACTAACAATCAACACAGTAGATGCACTGCGAGAGGAATAGAAACAAATAAATTCAAATGATATGAAAAAATTCTTCAGAGTATTCTGGATTTCACTGCTGGTGATATTGTTCATAGGGACCATGGGTCTCCTGTGGGTGAAAAGCCGGCCAAAAGTACAGACCTACGAACTGATTTCACCGCAGACGAGGACCATCGAGAATTCAATCATCGCCACAGGCAAGGTGGAGCCCGGCAACGAGGTACAGATAAAGCCCCAGATTTCAGGGATCATCGACGCGATCCACTATGACCCGGGCGATGACATCAGGGTCGGGGACGTGATCGCGACCATCAAGGTCGTCCCTGAAATGAGCTCTCTCAACAGTGCGGAAGGGAGGCTGAAGACAGCTGAGATCAACTACGGGAAGGCCCTGCGGGAGCACCGGAGGAACGAGGAGCTGTACGGGAAGGGCATATTGTCGAAAGAGGAATTCGAGACCTCGCAGACCACCCTTGACAATGCCAAGGAGGAGGTGGACAACTCCAGGGACGCCCTCAAGATCATCACGGACGGGGTTTCCGAAAAATATGACCACCTTAGCAACACCCTCGTCCGCTCCACCATCACCGGAAAGATCCTGGATATTCCGGTAGAGGTCGGCAACTCTGTGATCCAGGCCAATACATTCAACGACGGGACCACCATCGCCACCGTGGCAGACCTCGGGAACATGCTGTTCAAGGGCAATATAGATGAGTCCGATGTCGGGAAGGTCAGCGACGGGATGCCGGTGAAAGTGAAGATCGGCGCCCTCCAGGGGATGGATTTCGATGCCGTACTCACCTACATATCGCCGAAGTCGGAAGAAGTGGACAATGTAGTGATGTTCGAGATAGAGGCCGAGATCGAAATTTCGGATTCAGTCATGGTGAGGGCCGGATACAGCGCCAATGCGGAGATAATCACCGAAAAGCGTGACAGTGTGATGACCATCGAGGAAAGCTGCGTCAGGTTCTCAGGCGACACGTCCTATGTGGAGATATTCAAGGGCATGGAAAAGAAAAGCCAGCTTTTCGAGAGGAAGGACATAAAGATAGGCATGTCCGACGGGGTGTATGTCGAAGTCCTGGAAGGGATGTCGGCAGATGACCAGGTGAAAGGGAATCTCCAGGCAGGACAATAGGCAGGACGGTGCAGAAAACCGGAAAGGCATTGGATATCATCATTACAACAACTGAAACAATCCTTCAATCCGACATAAGACAATGAAGACATTCCTTATTGTACAATATATCTGCATATCCGCACTCTGCTGTGCGGCGCCTGCCTGGGGCCGGCAGGCAGGAGTGCAGCAGGAAGGGCCAGCGCCCGAAGAATGGACGCTCGACGACTGCATCGGCTATGCACTGGAGCACAACACTGACATCGCCACAGGCGAACTGGAAGTGGAGAGCGGGAAAATATCCCTGAACACGGCCAGGATGTCGAGGCTTCCCGACGTGTCCGCATCGCTCGGGAGCAACGTATATTTCGGAAGGAGCCCGTCCCGCGATGCCTCCTATATAGACAATTCGCAGATTTCCGGTTCATTGGGCATATCAGCCAATATACCGGTCTACCAGGGTCTCAAGATAAAGCATGAGATAGACAAGGCGAAAATCGATTTCGAGGCCGCGACCAGGAACCTCGAGCTTGCGCGCAAGAACATTTCCCTCAACATCGCCTCCCTATTCCTTCAGGTGATGTACGACAAGGAGCTGGTCAGTATTGCGCAAAGCCAGCTGGAGCTCAGCTCCAGCCAGCTCGAACTCTCGAAAGGCCAGTTCGAAAGCGGCAGGGTATCGCACAGTGAAGTGGTGAGGAACGAGTCACTGGTGGCTTCCGACCGGGCTTCACTGGTACAGAACGAGAACACATATTCACTCGCCCTGCTGGACCTGAGGCAGGCAATGAACCTGCCGGACAGTATAGCCATCACCCCGGTGATGGAGGAGCAGGAGCTTCCACGCATAGAGGACATCCCTACCCTCTCCCAGATATACGGGCTATCCGTAAGCATGCACCCTTCAATCAGATATGCGGAGGCATCGCTGCAAAGCAGCATTTTCGCGCTGAAATCGGCCAAAAGCGCCTGGCAGCCTACAGTCTACCTGTCTGCCGGGTACGGGAACAGCGTATACAGCAACCTCACAGACAGAAGTGTGAATACAAATTTCTGGACACAGCTGCAGGGCAACGGCAATGAATATATCGGCCTTTCCATCTCTATACCGATATTCTCCAGGAATACCGTCAGGAACAATGTCCGGCTATCCAGACTTTCGGTCACAAGGCAGGAAATCCTGCTCAACGAGGCACGCAAATCACTGAGGAAGGAGATTGAGCAGGCATATTTCGGGGCTATGGCGGCCTACAGTTCACTGAATTCCGCGCAAAAGGCGCTTGAAGCTGCACTGCTGAATTTCGAGAACGAAAAGGCGAGCCTCGATTCAGGCCGGTCGGACATTTACGACTACGCCAATGCAAAGGTAGAGGTAGAAAAGGCCCAGGCCACCCTCGCACACAGCAAATACGATTTCATCCTGCGGGTGAAGATCCTGAATTTCTATATGATATGACAGGACCCGGATGGCAGCCTTAATACAGAATCATAAACACGACATCACTATGGACCACTTCAGAAAACTGCTATTGTCCGGCATGGCAGCGACATGCCTGGCATTTTCATTTTACGGTGCAGCCGCCCAGAATCTCACCGTGGCAACCTACAACATCCGTAACGAAAACGAAGGCGATGCAGCCAAGGGAAACGGATGGGATGCCAGATACCCGTGGATATGCTCCCTGATAGAGTTTGAGGGAGTGGACATCTTCGGCTCCCAGGAAGTGCTTGAAGGACAACTGAGTGATATGCTCGCAGCTCTTCCGGAATACGGTTACATCGGCGCAGGGAGGGATGACGGGAAGACAAAAGGGGAATATGCACCGGTATTTTACAGGAAAGACAGGTTCAAAGTCCTGGACGGAGGGTGGTTCTGGCTGTCAGAGACACCGGAAGTGCCGTCCAGAGGCTGGGATGCCGCCCTCCCGAGAATCTGCACATGGGGACATTTCAAGGACATGGAGACCGGCAAGAAGATATGGTTCTTCAACCTGCACATGGACCACGTGGGAGTGAAGGCCAGGGCCGAAGGGGCAAAGCTCGTCGTCAGCCGGATAAAGGAATGGTGCGGAAAGAACGAGACGGTCTTCCTGACCGGGGATTTCAATGTAGACCAGAAGAATGAAATCTACAATACATTCACGGGAGCAGGCATCCTGGAGGACTCATTCGTCACGGCAGAAAAGAAATACGCCCCTAACGGGACGGCCAACGGCTTCAATCCGGACTCCCGCACTGACAGCAGGATAGACCACATCTTCGTGTCCTCCGGCATGGAAGTGAAGAACTATGGGGTGCTCACAGAGACATACCGGAGTGAAAAGACCGGAGGGGACACCTACAAGTCCGGCAACTTCCCCAAGGAAATAGACCTGCATGAATATCAGGCAAGGACACCTTCAGACCATTTCCCTGTAATAATAAAGGTGCAGCTGTGACTGCACCTTTATTTATTTGCACAGGACAGAGACAGTCCTACTTGTGCTCGCGGATATTGCTTGACCGGTGATACACGGACCCAGGGCTGCCGTAGTAATCCAGCGATGCAGTCTTCGCCACATCCGTCACCAGCGATTCAGTAGCACGGACATGGGCGGACGCGGCTGCGTAAAGGGATACATCCACTTCCCTGAAAGCCGCATCCTCCATCCTGGCGGAAGAAGCCCCGCTGCACCCAAGTCTGAGCCTGGTCCCGCATGAGTCAGAATCCAGAGAAAGCTTAGCGGCCCCTGAAAGCTCCGCATCCATAGAATCAGCCTCACCGCACAGGGAGAAATCCGCCCCACCGGACAGGGCCAGCACCGCAGAATTGCAGGAAGTAATGCTTCCGCGCATTTTTGCGGCACCGGACGCATCAATATCCACATTGTCAGCGGATATATCAGCACCGGACACATCAGCGGCCCCGCTGTAATCCAGATCCAGGGAACTTGTCCGCAGCTTAAGCCCCGTAATCTCCCCTGCCCCGCTGACCTTCATGCTGCATCTTTCCTTTGAACTGATCTCCAGGCCACTGGCGGAAGAAGCCCCGCTCATCTCCACAGTGGAACATATATTCCTGGAGACAAGTCCGCTGAGCGTCGACGCGCCGGAAAGATGGACCTCCAGCTCATCAGAGGTGAACTCCCCTTTCATGCTCATGGACACAAGGCCCGAAAGGTCGATGAACCCGATCTTGGGCATCTTCACGAACACCTCCACCTCCGGAGCGCTGTCGTGCCTGTCCGGCGGTTTGACTGTCATCACTTTCACTATAAGGTTACTGCCGGACTTCTCAAGGCGCACCGCGTCACTGTATCTTTCGTCGGAAATCCTGACGGACACATCGTATCCGCTGCTTTTCTCCACATACACAGTGATTTCCGCGACATTCCACCCCTTCCATCTTGAGAAATTCCTGGAGCCTCGATCCGTACAGAGTTCGGACTTGATCCCTGTGAACCCTTTTATACTGTAGGATTTCTCCATGCCGTCAGAATTCCCTCTGCCGCATTTGCCGTATGCGGCGCAAGATGTCAGGCACAGAAGCGCCACTGCCACCGATGCGATTGAAATGATTCTTTTCATTGGTATCTGGTTTTAATAATTCCTCATCATATCATGAGAGTAGGCACGGATGCAGTCCCTGTAAAGTGATGCCACACATTCAGTCTGCCTGTCATAATAGGTCTTGAGGACCAGCATCTTGTCATCCATGTCCAGCCCGTCCAGCTGCTTTTCCAGGTCATTCCGGGAGGCCAGCAGTTCCTCCACAGTAGAGGATATGTCCATCTGCCGGCATACATCCGACTCCATCTCCATATCCCTGATATTGTCCAGGATACCGCGGATGCCGTCAGTGTATTCCTGCACGTACAGCTCTGCCGGGCCTGGGGCCTCTTCCCGGTCCAGGAGGAAGATGGAGACGATGACGGCGGCAACGGCCGCAGCTGTGCCCAGCAAGGCGGGGAGCCTTCTCCGTAGAGCTGACTTTCTCCCTATTGAAGCACATCTCGACAGGAAAGCCTCTTCACTGACCCCGTGCCCTGTCTCCAGGGCCTCTATCTCGGATGAATATTTTCTGAAATACTGCTCCATCGATTATTCTGCGAATAAAAACCGGCATTATTTTCCAAGCCTGTCTTTCAGGATGCCTGCAAGCTTCCTTCTGGCCCTGAGATACTGGCTCCGGACCCCGCTTTCGCTTATATGCATAAGGTCCGCAATCCGGCCATAGTCATAATTTTCTATCAGCCTGAGGACAAGGACTGTCCTGTATCCGCAAGGCAAAGACTCAAGAGCGGACATCACTTCCTGCACAGTGTCTTTCCCCATATTGTCCCACATGGCGTCTTCCGGGCTCCCGCTTTCATCCGGTATGCACTCCGTCCAGGAATCCAGCGGCTGCAGCCTGCGCGTCCTCCTGAGCCAGTCAATGGACAGGCGCACACAGGTGCTGCGCAGCCAGGCGGCCTTCATCGGCTCGGCATCCAGCCTCGGTGCCTTTGTCAGATACCTTATAATGCTCTCCTGCATTATCTCTTCCGACTCAGGGACAGACGCAGTGATACGCAAAGCTATGTTGAACAGCTTCTTACTGTAGGTCCTGAATATCACTGCGGCTTCTTCCCTGTCCATTACGTGTATCTGTTTATGCTTTCAGGACCGGCTATGTCCTTCAAGGCTCTATGGATTAGACGGGGAGGCCATTGATTTGTTGCATGCTCCTGCCAAATTTTTTTCATGTCCGGAGGGCAAGACCGCTCTCAGGCCGCATCCAGGCAATGTTCACACGCGGGTCCAATGTATCCGTATCCCTTTACGCTCCATGCCCCGGAACCATGTCATCTGCCGTTTGGCGAACTGGTGTATGGCAATGGCAAGACGCTCTTTCATAGTGTCATAGTCGAGCTGCCCAGTCAGATACATTGTGACGAATTTATATTCAAGACCATAATATATGAGGTCCTCAGCCGGTATCCCGCTGTCCAGAAGCCGCCGTACCTCCTCCACCATCCCATCCTGCAGACGGGCTTCGAGACGCCGGTCTATCCTGGCATTACGTTCCTCGCGGCTGACAAGCGTACCGATATAGAAGGTTTCTTTAGGAAGGGAATGTGTCCTGTCAACAGGGTGTTCCGACTCGTATATGGCAATCTCCAGCGCCCGGATAAGCCTCTTCCTGGTATCGTAGTCAGTAGAGTTGTGCAGCGGCTTCAACGCGGCGAGCCTTGCTATCAGCGCAGGCGTGTCCTCTTTCTCCAGCACTGCCCGCAGCTGCTGGTCCGCAGGCACGTCAGGCAGGGAATACCCGCAGGTGACAGCCTCTATGTAAAGGCCCGAACCGCCGCAAAGCACAGGGACACAGCCGCGTGAGATGACATCCTGGTAGGCCCTTCCGAAATCCTTCTGGTATTCATAGATGTTGTATTTCGTCCCTGCATCGGCTATATCTATCAGATGGTACGGTACACCGTCATATTCCGACAGGTCCTTCCCCGTACCTATATCCATGCCGCGGTACACCTGGCGGGAGTCGGCAGAAAGGATTTCTGCATGGGATGCCGGCCTTCCGCCTATAGCAGCACCGGAGAAACGGGTGTCATTCTCCAGGAGCCTGTCTATCTCCTTTGCAAGGCGGACAGCATACCTTGTCTTGCCTGAAGCCGTCGGGCCGAGTACACATATCAGGTCAATGCCGCCGTCCAAATAGGACTGCAGCACTCCGGCGGCATCTATGCTTTCAGGCTGCGGCAGTTCCGCCATCGGAGGGACACCGATATTCGTGCTATTCCCCATAAAGGTATTTCCTCTGTTCAGGTGTAAGGGTGTCAATCCCGCAGCCCCATGACGACAGGATACGCCCTGCCACCTCCTGGTCGATACTGCGCGGCACATTGTTGAGCATGTGCCATGCCCTACGCTCTATCCTGTGCCCGTTCTGCACGAGGTATCTTGCACTTAGGGCCTGTATTGCGAATGACATGTCCATGATTTCGGCAGGATGCCCGTCACCTGCCGCAAGGTTCACCAGGCGGCCCTCCGCAAGGACATATATCCTTCTGCCGTTCTCAAGCAGATAGCCTGTAATGTTCTTGCGGGCGGGCCTGGCCTCAACCGCCATCCCGGAAAGCCCCCGGACATCCACCTCGACATCGAAGTGCCCGGCATTGCAGCAGATGGCCCCGTCCTTCATAAGGAGGAAATGCTCCCGTGTGACCACATCACTGCATCCTGTCACCGTGACAAAGATGTCCCCCAGAGGGGCGGCCTGCGCCATCTTCATTACGGAAAATCCGTCCATGACAGCCTCCATTGCCTTTATCGGGTCTACTTCGGTGACAATGACCTTGGCACCCATCCCCTTGGCCCTCATGGCCACACCCTTGCCGCACCAGCCGTATCCGGCGACCACCACGGTCTTTCCCGCCACAATGAGGTTGGTCGTCCTGTTGATCCCGTCCCATACGGACTGCCCTGTACCGTAGCGGTTGTCGAAAAGATGCTTGCAGTCGGCATTGTTCACCAGCATCATAGGGAACTGGAGCTCTCCCGAACGGTCCATGGCCTGCAGCCTCAGGATTCCGGTGGTGGTTTCTTCGCAGCCTCCGATAACATCCGGGATAAGGTGGGTGAATTCGGTGTGCATCAGATGGACGAGGTCCCCGCCGTCATCTATGATTATGTTCGGCCCGGCCTCGAGGACCTTCCTAATATGCGCCCCGTATTCTTCCGGGGTGGCCCCGTACCATGCGAACACGTTCATGCCTTCATGCGCGAGCGCTGCTGCGACATCGTCCTGGGTAGACAGGGGATTGCTCCCGGTGACATACATCTGCGCACCCCCTGCAGCAAGTGTCTCGCACAGGTATGCTGTCTTTGCCTCCAGGTGCACCGAAAGGGCTATCTTCATCCCTTTGAACGGCTTTTCTTCCGAGAATTCCTTTTCGAGTCCGTTGAGGAGCGGCATGTGGTGCCTCACCCATTCGATTTTCAGCCGTCCGTCCGGCCACAGGCTGATGTCTCTGATTTCTGACATGGCTATTGAAGTTTTATATGGTTTTCCGCAGATTCTCCGGCCCGGAGGCGGCTCTGCCGGCAACAAATGTAGTGAGAATCGGCACCCTTTGCAATTTTATGTGGAAAATATAAGTATCTTTGCGTCCGGTTTTCTGAAACGGAGGGATAAACATGCCGAAAGCGAAAAGTAAAGTCGAGATAAAGAACAGGAGGGCCTCATTCGATTATGAGTTCCTCGAGACTTATACTGCCGGTATAGTGCTTACCGGGTCGGAGATAAAGTCCATCCGGGCCGGGAAAGCCTCTTTAGTGGACGCATTCTGCTATTTCAACAACGGGGAACTGTATGTCAAGAACATGCATGTGGCGGAATACTTCTGGGGCAGCTGGGGGAAACAGGACCCGCGCCGCGAGCGCAAGCTGCTGCTCACCCGCAAGGAGCTCGGCAAGCTGCAGAGGTCTGTAAAGGAGAAGGGCCTTACCATAGTGGCAGTCAGGCTGTTCATCGCTGACAACGGCTATGCCAAGCTGCTCATAGCCCTCGCCAGGGGAAAGAAGCAGTACGACAAGCGCCAGTCAATCAAGGAGAAGGACATGAGGAGGGAGATGGAGAGGATGTAGTCTAACGCTCCCACCTGTCCTCGTCGAAATCCGGAGCCGCATACGCCCCGTCATGGTCTATAATGAATGAGAGGTAAGTGATAGGTATCCCCTGGGCAAGATACTGGGACTCGTAGAAGGTCTGCACCTGGAAAAGAGCATCTACGGCATCCCTTCCGCAAACGGACTCAAGCGGTGTCCCGTACAGTTTCTCCCGGTCTGCCCCGTAGACATCGGTCGCACATGCAAGTACATCCAGGGCGTTCTGCCGGGCCACAGCCCGCGTATATTCATGTAGAAGCCTGCTGTCCGTCTTAAGGTGTACGATACCGCCCTTCTTCAGCAGCTTCCTGTAGCGTTCAAGGAAAATCGGGGACGTGAGCCTTTTTTTCGGCTTCTTGAGCTGCGGGTCGGCAAACGTAATCCATATTTCAGACACCTCGTCCGGCGCGAACAGCGAGCAGATGAACTCTATCCTTGTCCTCAGGAAGGCCACATTCGGCAGGGCGTGCTCCGTAGCATATTTGGCCCCCTTCCACAGCCTTGCCCCCTTTATATCCACTCCGATATAGTTGAATGCAGGATTACGCTGCGCCAGGTCTATGGTATACTCCCCTTTCCCGCATCCGAGCTCGAGCACAATGGGGTTAGTGTTCCCGAACATCTTTTCGCCCCAATGCCCTTTGAGAGGGTGGTCCGTCCCGAGCACTTCCTGTGCAGAAGGCTGCACCATGCATGAGAACGTCTCGTTCTCCTTGAATTTCCTGAGTTTATCTTTTCCCATAATGTTCTGTTCAGAGTTTTTCATGCTTGAGCCCGAGGCCACGCAGCCCCGGGAAGTCATCCCCGTTCAGGACTTCCACACGGAAAGCCCAGCGGCCGTACTCCACTGGAGTGAACCCGCTCCGGTAAAGGGACTCGTATTGCACCGAGAAACTTCCGCGCCGCGTATAGCTGTACTTGTCTATGCCCGCCTCCTCGGAAAAAACGTCCCCTGACGGGGACACTGCCTCTATCCTGAGCTGCAGCAGCCGGGGCATGGAGTCGAAATCCTTTGCAGAGGCGTCCATCACTGTATAGAAATACAGGGCATGGCGGCAGAGGCTGTCACCAAGATCGACAGTGAAACTGTAGCTGTCCCCCGGGCCCTTTCCCGTATTCCGGACAAAGGACCCGTTCTCCTCTGGTGCCGCACAAGAGGACAGGGCGGCAAAAAGGAGAAGCACAGCTCCGGCAAGAGGCACATGACATATCGGGCGCATTGTCACCGGACTATGAATTGGACTCCTGTTTCTGTGGCTTCTGGCCGCGCTGCTGGCGGCCGTTCCCCGAGCCGCCGCCCTTACCCTGCCTGGCCGGCCGTCTCTTTTTCTTCTTGCGGGTGTCGTCGAAGCGTGTGATACTGTCATCACCCACAGCGGATACGAATTCCGTAGCCACGGCATCCGGCTCTGTCTTCAGGGATTCAGGCTTTTCCCCGTTACGGTTCATCCTCATGATCTCCTTGACATCTGCAGCCGGAAGGGCGAACAGGTTGGCAAGCGAGTTAGGGTCGTATGAAAAGTACATTGTCTCCCTGAGGATGTCCGTCTTCATCAGGAAGGCCTGGCCGTCCTGGAATTCAAGAGGTGCCGTCACTTTCGGTATCCTGCTCTGCGCATCGATATACGAGGCAGTCTCATAGTTCAGGCAGCATTTCAGCTTGCCGCACTGGCCTGCAAGTTTCTGTGGGTTGAGGGACAGGTCCTGGCATCTTGCCGCCGTCGTCGAGATGGACTGGAAGGCAGAGATATAGTTGGAGCAGCACAGTTCCCGCCCGCATACACCCAGCCCACCTATGAGGCCGGCCTCCTGACGGGCACCTATCTGCTTCATCTCTATCCTGATACGGAATTCGTCCGCGAACACTTTGATAAGCTGTCTGAAATCAACCCTGCCGTCTGCTATATAATAGAAGATGGCCTTTGTCCCGTCTCCCTGGAACTCCACATCCCCTATCTTCATCTCCAGGCCGAGCTCCTCGGCTATCTGGCGGGCACGGATCATCGTCTCGTGCTCACGGGCGATGGACTCCTGCCATTTCTCCAGGTCGAACATCTTGGCCTTGCGGTAGATACGCTTGAATTCCGATGTCTCCGGGCTGATCTTCTTGCAGGACATCTGCCTGGCGACCATAGGTCCTTCCAGAGTGACTATCCCCAGGTCATGGCCGTTCGCCGCCTCGACGATGACCATGTCACCGGTCTTTATGGTCTGTCCCGACTTGTTTACATAGATTCCTTTGCGCGTATTCTTGAAACGCACTTCGAAATAGTCTTTATACTGTTCCTGCGCAACCCCCGGGAGCCAGTCATATACTTCCAGTTTGCAGCATCCCTGACGGTAGGTGCAGTGCAGGGAACCTTCGTC
The DNA here is from genome assembly GCA_944326305.1 of uncultured Bacteroidales bacterium. Taxonomy (GTDB): domain Bacteria; phylum Bacteroidota; class Bacteroidia; order Bacteroidales; family UBA932; genus Cryptobacteroides. The sequence continues at coordinate 17,926 of CALVDL010000008.1, read as the reverse complement.
ATCCCGCTCTACAGTGCAGCCGCGGGAGCAGTCGAACTTCTTGATCTCGTTATCCGTATCCATAATTCAAATACTTAAAAAAATCCGGTCGGCCAGATCGCAGAACACCGTCTTGGCATTGACGTTCCTGTCTATAAGGAAAGCGCTCCTGTCAAGCTGGCCGAGCATCTTCTCGCAGAAGGACGGGCCGCACCATTTAGAGGCAAGACCGAAGAATTCCGCTTCGGAGGGCCTCATGTTGGCCACAGACTCCATCCCCTGCTGGAGCATATATATTTTCCGGAGACAATCTCCGGCGAAACTGCAGAACGCCTTCTGCTTCTCCCTCGAATCCAGCGCCGCTATCTGTTCGGAGGTCTCCAGCACAGAAAGCAGGTCCTTCTGTTTCGCACCCCGCAGAAGATCCGAGAACATATCCATATAGAGGCCGTATACCTCAGTCTCCTCCGCATCACGCAATGCAGCCCCGACGCTTCCGCCGGAGACATTGGACAGGACCCCGGCCTCGTCCCTGCCGAAGGAGAAATTCCGGCACAGTGCAGCGCTGACCTCCTCCTTCGAGGACGGGATGACCCTGAAACCCTGGCACCTGGACGAAATAGTCTGGAGCACTTTTTCCGGGGCATGGGTAATGAAGATAAAGACTGTCTTCTCAGGAGGCTCCTCGACCACCTTCAGCAACCTGTTGGCGGCTTCTGCATTCATCTTCTCGGGCAGCCAGACAAGCACGCACTTGTAGCCGTCCTCAACAGAAGTGAAAGACAGTTTCTCCAATATGTATTTTGCCTCAGCAACAGCGATATTGCCGGACTTGTTTTCAATTCCGAGGGCTTCATACAGCTGGTTTTCAAGAAAATAGGGATTCTTCAGAACCAGTTCCCGCCACATGGGGAGATATGTCTCGGAAGTAGGCTTTGCAGAGGAGGAGACCTTTGATCCCGAATTGACTGGAAATATGAAATGGAGGTCCTGGTAGATTAGCTTCGTTATCTTGTTGCAGCTCGGGCACTCCCCGCACGAATCCCCTCCGTGGCGGTGCGGACAGTTGAGATACTGGATATATGCAAGGGCAAGAGGCAGGGCACCGCACCCCTCGTTCTCGTAGAGGAGCATTGCATGGGCGACCCTTCCGGTGTCTGCCATAGACACCAGCGCCTTTTTTATGTCATCATTGCCTATAATATCCGAAAATCTCATTCATGGCCGGTCCTGCGGACCAATTTACAGTTTTATCAACATCCTGGATGCCCACGCATCATTTGGACCTTGTACCCACGTAACGTGCAAGGTCCGAGAGCATCTGCGTATAAACAGACGGAGGGAGGACATCGAGGGCGAGGAGTGCCTCGTCTATATATCCGTTCAGCACCTTCTCCGCATAGCTCACCCCGTCATGGGTGCGGACGAAATCCATCACCGCGTCCCTGTTGCCGGGATGCCCGTGTATCTCCGTCACCATCGCCCTTATCCTGGCGGCCTCATCCGGAGCGGCATTGTCCAGGGCCCCGAGCAGCGGCAGGGTGATCTTCTGTTCCATCACATCGACCCCGACAGGCTTCCCGATGCCGGAATCCTGGGAATAGTCGAAGATGTCATCCCTGATCTGGAAGGCAAGCCCAAGGGCAGTAGAAAACCTCTTCACCGCCTGCTCCATCTCCCAGGGCGCGTTGACGGATATGGCGGCGGACATGCAGGATGCAACGAACAATGAAGCCGTCTTGTTGTATATTATGCGTATATAGTCATCCATGTCCGTGTCGCCGGAATCCGCTTTCTCCAGCTGCAGCATCTCACCTTCCGCCAGGTCCGAGAGCGTCTTGGAGAAAATCTTTATCACCCTGTCACTGTGGTTGGATGCCGAAAGTATCAGGTTCATCGCCTTGACAAGCCAATAGTCTCCCACAAGTACAGACACGGACGGGCCCATGAGCGAGCGGATCGTGGGAAAGCCCCGCCTCTGGTCGCTGCTGTCGGCCACATCGTCGTGCAGGAGGGTTGCGTTGTGCAAAAGCTCCGCTGCCGCTGCATAGCGGCAGCTGTCATCCGTCGCACGGCCCTCCGAACAAGCCATCGCCACCAGCATGGATATAAGCGGCCTGATCTGCTTTCCGCCATGGGACAGTATCCTGTCGTTCAGACTGCTGAGCAGGTCGATATCGCTGGTGAGGGAATCCCTGATATAGGACTCCACAACACCCCAGTTCTCTCCAAGCGATGCCTTTATATCTTCCGGATTCATATACGGTAATTATCTGTTTTTTCCAAAATTTCTTCAATGGTACGGCAAAACGTTATCATCGCCCTGTGGCGCGGCTCCAGCATGCGTGTCTCCACATAATGGTCAAGCAGGGCTTCCAGAGGCCTGTAGAACCCGTTCCAGTCCAGTACGAATATAAGGCCGTCATAGAAACCGAGCTTTTTCTGCGTCAGGGTCTCTATCACTTCGTCCAGCGTCCCGATACCTCCGGGCAGGGCCACCGCAGCCAGCGCCCCCTTGCGCATCATGGCCTGGCGTTCCGCCATGGTGTCCGTCCAGTGTATCTCCGAGAGCCCGGGAGCGGCTATGTCCTTCATGAACCTGGGGACAATCCCGATATGGTATCCCCCGCACTCCGACAGCTCCGTGTCTATCTGTCCCATCGTACCCTTTACGGTACCGCCGGAGACTATGGCGTATCCACGCAACGAAGCCGCACGGACAAAATCACGTGCGACTTTGTTGTATTCAGGGTCTATTTCATTGCTTGCCGAGCAAAACACGGCTATCTTTCCATCCATCGCAGTATTTTTCAGAAAAGCAGGGACAGGGACAATGTGAACCCTCCCAGATTGTTCCCCCTGGAGAACGCCTGCCTCATCATGTTCTCCATGGAAAATTCCTCAGGGGCCGTCTCCCGGCTGTACAGGGAACCGAAATTCCAGTTATACCTCCCTATCACCTGGAACTTCCATATCTCTATGCCGATACCGACTCCCAGACCGTATTCCCACCGGTTGATGTCAGACCAGTCGTTCTTGTTGGTCATTGGCGGCAGCGTCCCTTCTATGTAGGCGTCAGCCTTGTTGTTCAGCCCGAATCCGATATACGGGGTGACATCAAGGAACGGCCGGAAAAGCAGGAGGTCCGGTCCCCACTGGATTGAAACCGGCAGCTCCAGATAGCCAACCGTAAGGTCGCAGGTGTTGGTGCTGGAAAAGCCCGGCAGCACATCCCCGAGTTTCGCCCCTTTCACATGATACTGGAGCGAAGGCTGTACAGAGAACCCCAGAGGCAGCCTTAACTGGTATGTGACACCGACATGGTATTTGTTCATGGTGCTCCTGTTCAGGGACTGGCGCTCGGCCTGCATGAAATTCATTCCGCCGATGATGCCGAAGCGGCCCTGGGCACAGGCATCCGCCGCAGAAACAGCCATGACTGACACGGCTGCCAGTAGAGCGATAAGTATCTTCTTCATGTCCGTAAACATAGAGACAGGTCTTGCCAGGAGGGAAAACCTCCTGGCAAGACCTGAAAAGTCCTAAAGCAGTGAATCAATCTTTTTTGCCAGCTCGCTTTTCGGTGCTGCCCCTACCATCTTGTCAACGAGTTCGCCCCCCTTGAAGAAAAGCAGTGTCGGGATATTCCTTATGCCGTACTGCACCGGGACTTCCTGACACTCGTCCACATTGCACTTGGCTATGACTGCACGGCCCTCATACTCTGCCGCAAGCTCCTCGACCGCAGGGGCGATAGCACGGCACGGACCGCACCATGTAGCCCAGAAATCGACCATCACAAGCTTGTCAGTAGCAAGTATATCTTTGAAATTCGAATCAGTAACTTTAACTTCCATAACTGTATAAATTTAAATGTGAATCAATGTCTGTCAAAATATTATCGCGAGTGAAACGGTATAGCCGCTGAAGTTCGACTCATTGAAAATCCTCTTGAACTCATCTTCGGCAAATCCAGAGGCGACCAGGTCCCCCAGACTCCAGTTGTACTGTCCCGTTATCTGGAAATGGCGCCAAAGCTGTATTCCGAGACCGGCGCCTACACCGTATTCAAAACGGTTGATGTTTTTCCATCCGTATGATTCCCCTCTGGAGTTCTTGACATCCTTGGAGATGGCGTACCCGATGAACGGGGAGCCCTGGACGAAGATACGGAAACGGTCATCGCTGAAACGCGGGCCCCACTGTATATTGACCGGGATCTCGAGGTATCCGAGGCCGAAAGGACGTGTATCGCCGCCACTGCCAGCGGACACCTGCCCGCCCTTAAGATGGAAAAGGAGCTCTGGCTGGATGGAGAACCACAGCGGGAGGTCACACTGGACAGCTATACCAGCCTGGTAACCCATATTGGTCTTGACCTCCGCCTTAGGATCAGAGAAATTGATTCCTGCCTTCACCCCGAAATGCTGGGCATTCGCGACCGGCGGTAGCCATGCAAACAGCATTATCACCGCAAGTGTGATGTAAACCCTTTTCATATTACCTTCAATTTAGAATTACTCAATCTGCAAAGATAATATAAAAAACTGTTTTTAAAAGCCGATTCAGGAACAGTTTATCACACGGAACGCTCCGCAGCCCAGACAAAGGCCCTCATGCCGAGCTCGGGGGTCTGTGCATCCTTCTCCTTTATGGCGTCCAGGACAGCATCAACCTTCCCGTCGTCAACAAACGTGAGAACGGCGTTGTTGAGGGTAGGCCAGGCATGGTTGCCCAGGTGCGGCTCCCCGTTTTCCGAGCCGCGCCCCTCGATATCCTCCCACATGGTATAGCCACGGCAGCCGTTATTCTCAAGAAGTTCCACAATCTCCGTATAATAGGCCTGGTTATAAGCTATGAATATCGCTTTCATATATTAACGTCAGTTCGATGAATTTTAATTATGTAATGACTTGTTCTTCCTTTTTTCCTGCATTGTGGCGAACGAGCAGTATATGGTAGGAATCAGCACCAGGGTGACAAGGGTAGAGACGGACAGGCCCCAGCATACCGTCATACCGAGCGATCGCCACATCTCCGAACCTTCCCCCTGCCCTACAGCCAGAGGGACCATGCCCAATACAGTCGTAAGGGTGGTCATGAGGATAGGGCGCAGACGGGATTTGCCGGCAAGCACTACAGCGTCCGCAATGCCCATCCCCCTTTCCCTCAACAGGATGGTATAGTCGATAAGGACTATTCCGTTCTTGACTACGATACCCATCAGGATGATAATGCCGATCATCGCCATCATACCCAGCGAGGTGCCGGTGACCGTGAGCCCCAGGATCACTCCTGTAAGGGCGAAAGGTATCGAGAACATGATGACGAACGGGCTCATGAACGACTCGAACTGGGACGCCATCACGATATAGACAAGTATTACAATGAGTATAAGCAGTATGAACAGATCGGAGAATGTATCCTGCTGGTCCTCTACATCACCGGATATGACTACGGAGAGCTCGGAAGGGATGTCTGTACTGCCGATGACCCTCTGGGCCGCCGCATAAACATCGCTCAGGGCATACCCGTTCCCTACTATGGCATTCACAGTGATGGTCCTCTCCCTGTTCTTCCGCTCGATGGTAGGAGGGGTCATATCCTCGACGACTGTCCCCAGGTCCTTGACCCTTATGCCCCGTCCTGCAGAATTGTAGACCATGATATTCTCTATGTCCTCTACACTTGTCCTGAATTCCGGGGCATAGCGGACACGGATATTGTACTCGTCACCGTCCTCCCTGTAGAACGACTGGGTGGAGCCGTTGATGGCGGCATTCACATACGAGGCCGCGGTGGTGCTGTTCAGCCCGTTGACCGCAAGCTTGGTCCTGTCGAAATCCACCTGGTATTCAGGAGTGTATTCATCACGGCTTACTGTCACCTGCGAGCAGGACTCCTCCGCCCTCATCTTTTCAGCAAGGACAGCGGCAATACGGTCGGTGGTGCTGAAGTCATAGCCGTATATTTCAATATCCACAGAACTGTCTCCTCCCATTCCGCCCGTACCTTCAGTCACCTCGTATTTCTTGATCTCGGGATAGCTCTCCAGGTCGGCGCGGATAATGTCCGAAATCTCCGTGCTTGACCGCTTCCTGTCCTCCATGCTGCCGATATTGAAGCTGAACGATATGATATGCGTGCCTGTATTCTGCATTGAACCCCACGCATTATCTGTATCTGCCTGCCCGAGGGTATAGCTGCAGACCTCCATCTCGGGAATCTCCTCCATGAAACGTTCATACAGGGCGGCGGCAAAGTCCCTGGTGATATACTGGGCCGTACCGACCGGCAGCTCGACAGTGGCCGAAATACGCCCGGAGTCGGATTTCGGGAAATATTCCGTCTTGATGAAAGGGCCGAGGAAGATGATTGAAGCGGCGAATATGCCCATCGCAATGCATACGACCCATGTCCTGTGCCTGACCGACCATGCTATGACATGGCCGTAGCCCCTTGTAATCCAGTCTATCCCGCGGTTTATAGGACCGAATACGGCCTGGTGGACCCTCCCGGTCTTAGGCTTGAACTGCAGGAATCTCGAGCACAGCATCGGGACGAGTGTCAGAGCCCCTATTGTGGAGACTATCATGATAATGCACACTATCCATCCCAACTGCTTGAACATCACTCCGGATATGCCCTGGATGAGTGTCAGTGGGAAGAATACGGCAAGCATCGTAAGGGTAGAGGCGATGACAGAGATACCGACCTCCTGCGTGGCATGGACGGCAGCCTCCTTCGGCTTCTCGCCCCTTTCCAGGTGGGTGGAAATGTTCTCCAGCACCACGATGGCATCGTCCACCACCATTCCTATCGCTATCGAAAGCGCAGACAGTGATATGACGTTCAATGTATTGCCGGTGGCATACAGATACACCAGGGAAGCCAGCAGCGATATAGGGATTGCAAGTACGATAATGAATGTGGCCCTCCACCTCCCGAGGAACACATACACCACAAGCATCACGACCAGGAATGTGATGATAATCGTTTCCTTGAGGCTGTCTATACTGTTGATGATGTTCCGGGAGTTGTCTATCACCGTGGTTATCCTGACGTCGGACGGCAGGGACTCGCGGATGGAGACCATCGCCTTCTTCACACCGTTTATCACATCCACGGAGTTGGCCCCGGTCTGCTTCTGTATGACAATCTGCGCACCCTGGATACCGTCCGTATAGGCCTCCTGCACCCGTTCCTCCTGCCCGTCATTCACCCGGGCCACATCTTTAAGGTAGACTGCCTGGCCGTTTACGTAGCCAACCACCACATCCAGCATCTCCTCCGCACTCTCGAACTCCTTCTCCACACGCACTGAATATGTATCGGAGCCGATATCAATGCTACCGCTCGGGACATTCCTGTTCTCCCCGGCAAGCACACTTGATATAGTACTGATAGACAGACCGTAAGCCTCGAGCTTGTGCGGGTCGCAGAAGACCTGGATCTCCCTCTGCGGCGCTCCGGTGACGGACACGGTTCCCACACCGGAAACCCTTGCCAGAGGAGTGGTAACCTTGTCGTCGAGTATCTTCTCAAGGGCCGGAAGGCTTTCTCCGGCCGTGGCCGACAGGATCATTATAGGGAGGTCATCGGCGCTGAACTTGAATATCACAGGGATGGAGGCCCCGTCCGGAAGCTCGGAATTGACAAGGTCCAGCTTGTCCCGGACATCGTTGGTCGCGACATCTATGTCCACTCCCCACTCGAACTCCAGCATAATCAGACAGATGTTCTCCTTGGACTGGGAAGTGATGTCCTTCAGGTCACTCACACCGTTCAGGGCGTTCTCGAGCACTTTCGAGAGGTTGGTCTCGATGTCCTCGGCGCTGGCGCCGGGATATGAGGACATGACCATTATGACATTGGCGTCGAACTCCGGCAGCTGGTCTATCGAGATATTTATAAGGGAGAATATCCCGAAAATGGCGCAGGCCGCAAAGACCAGCGCTGTAGTGACCGGATTATTGACCGCTTTACGGTATATACTCATAAAAGATTGGGGTTCAAATGATTATTATTCTATTATCCTCTACTGCTCCACTCTGACCCTGACGCCTGACTTGAGGCGGACCTGGCCTTCCGTGACTATGGTGGCCCCGTCTTCTATACCGGAAAGTATCTCGTAGGTGTAGTCCATACGGCGGCCCGGGACCACCTTGGTATATGTCACCGTGCTGTCAGGGTTGAGCACATAGACGAAACGGTCACCGGAACCCACCTGCTTGACTATGGCTTCGTCCGGAACGACTACGCTGCGGTTGACTCCGAAACGGACCGTGACCTTTGCATACATCCCCGGGCGGAGCATCCTGTCGGCGTTGCCGACAATGACCTCGACGGTGAATGTGTGTGTAGCGGGATCAATCGTCGGATAGAGCCTGCTGATGCTTCCGCTGAACACCTTGCCGGGAAAGGCATCCACAGTAATCCGGACCTTGTCTCCGACATGGACCTTGGTGTAGTCGACTTCGGAAATGCCTATCAGCAGCTTCACCGGAGTAATCTGTTCGACTGTGTATATCGGCTGCCCCATGGTGAACATGTCCCCCCTGTCATAATTCCTCGCCGAGATTACCCCGTCGACGGGACTGAGCAGGACGGTATTCTCCAGAAGGTTTTCATAGGTGTTCCTGGAGACATTGTATTTCAGCTCCATGGCATCGAGGTCGGACCTTGAGAGCCCGCCGGCCTCATACAGCCCCTTGAGCCTGGAGTATTCCGTGGAGTCGTTCACCATCTGGAGGAGGGCCTGCTGGAGATTGATCGCGTCCATTTCAGCCACTACCTGCCCTTTTTTCACGAAATCGCCTATCTCCACCTTTATGTCCTTGATCCTCATGACTGTCTGGGGCGCTATATTGTTCTTCACATAAGCCTGTACGGTAGATGTGTAGACACCGGTCTGGGGTACGTCCTCGGCAAAGACCTGCTTTACCGCCACCACCGGGATCTCTTCCCCGGACACTTCCTCTCCGGAATTCCTTTTTCCTGCACATGACACCATGGCTGCAGCCGCGGCGACAAGAGAGATTGTTCTAATGGTTCTATTCATGGTTTCTGTGTTTTTTCGTTAAACCTCCGCACCAGGCGGCAAGGGGATTATTCGATAAAGTCCTGTCCCAGGGTCTGTTCCAGCTGTGATTTGGCTATCAGGAAATTGTATATGGCCTGCGATGCACTCAGTTCGGCCTGGGTCAGGGCAAGCCGGGCGTCATTCAGCTCAATGAGGGTGTTCTTCCCTACCTGGTAGGTCTTTTCCGCGATACTGTACCCTTTTCTGGCTGACGCTACTGCCTCCTGGGCCGCATTGTAAGTCTTGATGCTGGTCTCCATCGCCACAAGGCTCTGCCGGATGCTTATCTTCAGGTTGCGCTCTGTATCCATGGTCTGCAGCTTCAGTTGTGTGGCCTGGGTCCTGGCCTGGCGCACATCATTGTACCTCTTCCCTCCGGAGAAGACCGGGATGGCGAGGCTGACTCCCACATAAGAATAAGGAGTCCACTTGTACTGCGAGAACTTGAAGTCATTGGTCATGGCATTGACACTGAACGAGAATGCGGCCGAGAGGGTCGGGATATAGGCAAATTTCTGCATTCTGACAGTATGGGCGAGCTGCTCGGCCTGTATGGCGAGCTGGCGCATTGTGGTATTGTTCTCCAGGCTAAGGGAATCAGCCGCGCCAGGTTCATAGAAAAGCTGCCGGGAATAATCGTCCAGCGTCCCGGCGACATCGATATTCATATCAAGGTCCACCCCCATGACCGCCTTTAGCTGCCACAGTGACAGGATTACGGAACTTTCCGCGTCATATACATCCGGAATGGCGTTGGCGACGCTTGTCTTCGCCCTTGTAAGGTCGTATTCCGTGGCCTTCTGCGCATTGAACTTCTTCTCTGTCTCACGGTAATTGCTTACAGCGTTCTCATAGACATCCCTGTACACCTGGAAGACCTCCTTGGCCAGAAGTGTCCCGAAATACGCCTGCTTGACCTGAGTGACCATATCCAGCCTTGATGAACGGGCCTTCTCGATGGCCATTTCGACTTCCAGGCCGGATATTTTCATGTTTTTCCACAGCTGCGGGTTCACAAGCGGCATAGTCGCGTTCAGCCCGGCCGCCCATGTGTTCCATCTCCCGACCTCCAGGCCCTCGCTCGTGTCCGGCATGGTGAAGCCTTCCCCGCTCCCAGCGCCGTCCCCATCAGAGGAGCCTCCTCCAACGGCACCCATATCTAAATCCATGTACATCACCTGCTTCTTGATGGTCCTCTGATAAGTGCCGGAGAGGTCTATCTGCGGGAAGAGGGAGGCATAGACGCCTTTTTTTGCATAGGACGACCTCTGTATCTCCTGGTCCGCCACCTTCACAGAAACGTTCTCGCTAAGGGCTATCTGCAGGGCCTGCTCCAATGTTATGACCACCGGGACGGAAGCGGTGTCGGCCGCAGAGAGGGTCTGCTGCACAAGCGAATCGGCCTGGACAGGCCCGGTCCTGTACTGTGCCGATGCCTCATAGGAACACAAGGCAGGCACAGCCGCCAGGCATAATGCTAATTTTATTTTTCTCATATTGATATATGTCCTCTTTGTCCGGGGATTTCCCGTGAAAGTCGCAAAAATACATCAAAAAAATCTGACGGAAGCATGTGCCGCTGGTCAAAAATCACATACTAATGGTCAAAATCAATAAATAATGTATATATTGCAGTCCAATACAGGAAATATGAGGGAAATTGTAAAGTTATATTCTGACAGTCAAATAGTTGAAGAAAATCATATAAACGGCCTCCTCTATGGGGCGGAGCTCTGCGGGGACTTTTCGGCGGAAGCTTCGGGAAAACCGGCAAGGACAGGATACAACATCATCATACTGGTCACGCACGGAAGCCTTTCCTACGTCATCGGCAGGCAGGAATTCAAGGCGGAGTGCCCTGCCATAAGGGTCATCCCGTCCGGCAGCGAGCTGAACTCAGTCACATACGGCGGAGGATTCAGTGGATGCATGGTGAAAGTGAGCGACGAGCTGATGATGGACATCATCAGGAACAACAACCCCTTCCCGCTGGAGTCCATATACCGTCTTTACGACAACAAGCACAACAACGTCAATATCACATGGGAAGAATGCGGGACCCTGCTTGCCGACATGAGGAACATGATAGCGGCGATGGGCAAGAAAAGACACCATTTCCTCCATGAGCTCAACTACGCCCACCTTTACATCCTCACGTCAGACATAGCAGACATGATATGGAAACGTTTCGGGGACGGGAATCCAGGGCATACCATAGAGACATCGCGTTCCGGGGTCATATTCCAGCAGTTCCTGGACCTGCTCAGGGAAAATATAGACAGACAGCACAGCGTGACCTTCTATGCAGGGGAGCTTTGCATATCGAAACAGTACCTGTCCGCGGTGGTCAAGGAGAAGACAAAGACCACGACAGGGAAAATCATCGCCAAGGCACGTGCAGAGAAAGCCCTTCAGATGCTGAGGGAAACGGAGCTGTCCATCAAAGAGATAGCCGACCGGCTGTCATTCCCGGACCAGTCCACCTTCGGCAAGTTCTTCAAGAAACAGTTCGGGGAGTCGCCTCTCGGCTACAGGAGCAAGATCACCAAGAAAATGAGGATGGGTATCTAAAGTAACCCGAAATGCCTCAGGGCATGGGAGATACCGTCCTGGTCGACTGTCAGGGTCACATAGTCCGCCGCTGACCTGGCGGTATCATCTGCATTGCCCATAGCGATGCCCGTTCCGGCGTATTTGAGCATCTCGGAATCGTTGCCCCCGTCCCCGAAAGCCATGACCTCGTCCGCAGTGATGCCGAAACGTTCTATGACCGCCGCTATGCCCTCCGCCTTGGAAAGCCCTTTCGTGTTCATGTCGAAAAACGACGGAAACCATCTGGACAGGGTCACAGAGTCTAGGCCTTCAGTGAAAAGCTCCTTCTCCTGCTTCCGGTCGGCAAAAATCGTGAACTGGCATACATCCTCATACACAAGGCTGTCCCATGAATAGAGCGGGACATCATGCAGCCTGATCATCTCGAAAGTCTTGCGGGTGAGGTCGTTCTGCATGCTGATTCCGTAACTCCCGCGGCAGAATGCCACGGCAGGCAGGCCGTGCTGCCTGCACCTGAGGCCCACCTCCCTCGCCGTATCCGCACCGAGTGTCCTGCATGAGACCACTTCGCCTCCTACGGTGACCAGGGAACCGTTCATGCTGATATATCCGTCGAATGGGAAATCCTGAAGGTTGTCCATCACCAGATAGTGGCGTCCGCTTGCTATGAAAAGCTTTATGCCCTTCCCGCGCAGTGCGTAAAGGTCCTCCATTACTTTCGGGGAGATTTCATGTGTCCTGAAACTCACCAGGGTGCCGTCTATGTCGAAGAATATAGCCTTTATCATATTTAAACTTTAATCCATTCATAGTGGCCGCCCCAGATGGAGAGGAAGCGGAGGAAATCGGCGTTGGGGATGATGACACTTGCCGTATTGTCACACGGATGGAAACTGAGCATCGGGGCATCCGTCAGGTCCCTGTCCAGGAACAGCTTCACGCGGTGGCCGTCGGGGAACAGCTCCTTCGGGGCGGCACCCGGGACAGCCTGCACGGCATGCGGGTTCCCGTCACTGTCCGGGAGCATGACCGTCTGTGCACCAGTCTCCGGTACCATGTCATGGATAAGTCCCAGCGGGGATACGGACCCGGGCTGCAGCCCAAGGCAGCGCTCCATCCTTTCGGCGGATGCGAAAGACATCTTGCCCTCCTTCATCATATGCTCGAAGGAATGTATGTCGAATTCCTTGTGGCACTCTATTACCACGAGGTAGTGCCTGTTTCCCTTGTGGTTGCGGAAAAACAGGTTCTTGCAGTGAGTGGACTCTATCCCGTCCCAGTAGCCGAGGGCCTCTTCTATCGTATAGAGCGGAGGATGGGTATAGAGGGTGTACCTTATGGAGTGCCTGTCCAGGAAGGCAAGGACATCCTTTATCTTCCGGCTGCATCCGGAGGTGTCGGTTGTGAGGACGGCCCTGTGTCGCTGTTCATCCATATATGCTGCCTATTTCAGGGATTTGGCATAATGCGTAGGCTCTGCCTTGTGTTTCTGCGGATGCTCTACCATGGCCGGTTTCCCCCATTTGAAGCTGTAAATTACCAGACAGATACCCGCCAGGATGAACGGTATGCTGAGAATCTGCCCCATGTTCAAGACCATGTTCTCCTCGAAGCCCACCTGCGGCTCCTTGATGAACTCTATAAGGAAGCGCATGCCGAAAAGGACGATGAAGAATATCCCCAGCAGAGTACCCCTCCTGAGCTTCGGGAGACGGTATTTGTACAGTCCCATGAGCACAAGCCCAAGTATCAGATAGCTCAGGGCCTCGTAAAGCTGGGTAGGATGCTTCGGCAGGGTCTCGCCCCTGAGGTCGAATATAAAACCCCACGGAAGGCTGGTGACATCACCGTATATTTCCGAGTTACAGAGATTTCCAAGCCTGATGAACATACCTGCGAAACATACGGGGATACACAGGTGGTCCAGCATCCAGAGCAGGTCGAAGTCATATTTCCTGCCATAATGGCGGGCATACCACCACATCGCAAGGATTATGGCAATCGTCCCTCCATGGCTGGCAAGCCCTCCTTTCCAGGGCATGAAAATCTCCCAGAACCCTTTCCAGCTCCCGAAATAATAATCCGGCTGGTAGAATATGCAGTGCCCTAGCCTCGCCCCGACTATCGTAGCGATAAGCAGAGTGAAAAGCAGCGGGTCCAGAAGGCTCAAAGGCAGCCCTTCCCTTTTGAGGAAACCTTTGAATATGAACCATCCCAGCACGAATCCGGCAAGGAAAAGCACTGAATACCAGCGGAGCACAAATCCCCCGACATGGATAATATCGGGGTTCATGTGCCAGTGTACTACCAAAAAATCAATCATTCCGATTATTGTCTTTTTCAGCGGGTCCCCCGGCTCCGGTCCCTGACCTCCGCCCAGATGACAATACTGCGATGCCTCCCTGGCTGGACCGGAAGAGACCGCCTATATTATTCCTTTTTCGCAGTCGAGGCGAGGAAAAGCTCGTCCATCTGCACCTGGTCGATGTATGAAGGGGAGTCGATCATCACGTCGCGGCCCTGGTTGTTCTTAGGGAACGCGATATAGTCGCGGATAGTCTCCTGGCCTCCGAACAGGGCGCATACGCGGTCGAAACCGAACGCGAGCCCTCCATGAGGCGGGGCGCCGAACTTGAAGGCATTGATTATGAAGCCGAACTTGTACTGCGCATCCTCGTCAGAGAAACCGAGCACCTCGAACATCCTCTGCTGCACAGCAGCGTCATGTATCCTGATGGACCCGCCGCCGAGCTCCGTGCCGTTGAGGACGAAGTCGTATGCGTTGGCGCAGACCTTTTCAAGGTCCTCCTTCCTGTCGCTGTAGAACAGGTCCAGATGCTCAGGCTTAGGTGCTGTGAACGGATGGTGCATGGCGTAGAAACGCTGCGTCTCGTCATCCCACTCGAGGAGAGGGAAATCCACAATCCACAGCGGGGCGAAAGTATGCGGGTCACGCAGCCCGAGCCTGTTTCCCATCTCTATGCGGAGCACGCCGAGCATGGTCTGCGTCTTCCTCTTCGGACCGCAGAGCACGAGGATAAGGTCCCCCCTGGATGCCCCCATCCTGTCAGCTATGGCCTGGAGCTGCTCCGGAGTATAGAACTTGTCTACAGAGGACTTGATGGAACCGTCCTCGTTCACCTTTATATATACAAGGCCTTTCGCTCCGACCTGCGGTCTCTTGACCCACTCTGTCAGCTCGTCCAGCTGCTTGCGGGTATAACCTGCAAGGCCCGGTGCGCAGACCGCACCTACATACTCTACAGAATCGAATACGGAGAAACCGTGCCCCTGTACATCGGATGTGATCTCGTGTATCTTCATCCCGAAACGGATGTCCGGCTTGTCGGACCCGTAGAAGTCCATGGCATCGAACCAGCTCATCCTCGGAAGCGGGTCCGGAATGTCCACATCCAGGACATTCTTGAAAAGGGTGCGCATCATCCCCTCGAACGTGTCGAGCACATCATCCCGCTCGACAAAGGACATCTCGCAGTCTATCTGCGTGAACTCCGGCTGGCGGTCAGCCCTGAGGTCCTCGTCGCGGAAGCATCTTACTATCTGGAAATAGCGGTCATACCCGGCCACCATAAGCAGCTGCTTGAAGGTCTGCGGGGACTGCGGGAGGGCATAGAACTGTCCGGGATTCATACGTGAAGGCACCACAAAATCACGTGCCCCCTCCGGAGTGGACTTGATGAGATACGGGGTCTCTATTTCGAGGAAACCTTTGCTGTCAAGATAGTTGCGTACCTCATGCGCTATCCTGTGGCGGAGTTCGAGCGCCTTCTTGAGAGGGTTCCTGCGCAGGTCGAGATACCTGTATTTCGCCCTGAGCTCCTCTCCCCCGTCGCTGACATCCTCTATGGTGAAAGGAGGCGTCTGCGCCTTGTTGAGTATCTTGATTCCAGAGAGCCTTATCTCGATGTCGCCGGTCGGCATCTTCGGGTTCTTGCTCTGGCGCTCTATCACCTCCCCTGTGGCCTGGATGACATATTCACGACCGAGCGAGCCGGCGGTCTCCACCAGGTCCGCAGGGGCGGACGCGTCCGCCACAAGCTGTGTAATCCCGTATCTGTCACGCAGGTCGACAAATGTCATCCCGCCGAGTTTCCTGGTCCTCTGCACCCACCCGGCCAGAGTGACTGTCTGCCCGGCATTCCCTATGCGGAGCTCCCCGCAAGTATGAGTCCTGTACATATATCGAAAAAATTAAAATTTACAATTGAAAGACCTGCCGGCCAGCCCTGCTGCAAAGGCTCTTGCAGGCCGGCGCCACAAATCCTGCAAATTTAGTAATTTTCATGCAAGAATGGTTGCAACGAAAAAAATAATTGTCGCATCTTAACAGTCGTTCAACCTGTAAAGCCATAAGACATGCGACTAAAATTAATCTTTTACGCTGCAGTCCTGTCTGCCACAGTATCCTGCTCCAGGAATCTGACGCCGAGCAGCGAAATCACAGAGCAGAAATTCGATTTCAACAGCGACATTACGGCCCTGACAGTGCATGACCAGATGAATATAGTTTTCGACAGTTCTGTACCCAAAGGGGAGATTGTCATCAGGGCAAATTCAGACCTGCACAGATACGTATTTTTCCACAATCACGGCGAATCGGTAGAAATCTGGTATGACGACGGGAAAAAATCGTATGACGGCATGACCCTCGAGGCCCATGTCCCGTCAGAACAGTTCACCGAAGTAAGCGCATACGACCTTGTCACGATTACAGGCAGACCCGGGACAGAAGACTTTTCGGTATCCCTGGACGACAGTTCAGAAATGTTCTCCGACAATGTGGATTTCAATACGTTGACAGTATATTTAGACGGGCTTGCCGAAATGGTTCTCAGCGGGAAGTGCAATGTCCTGGACATAACCAGCACCGGAATGAGCGAATTCATCTGCCCGGACCTGTACTGCGAACATGTAAAAGGGAATCTTTACGACATGTCAGATGTCACGGTAACTTCACCCAACGGTTTTGACGGGAATATTGACGACTCCACTTTAACCATCCTGAAACCGGATCAGGGACAAGAGTGACCTTCACCTGATTCCCTGTAATTTTATTGGTTCATTCTTCGGTTTCGCATCCCCTGAAATAAAAATCGGAAGCGGACTTCTCGGCCGAGAAGCAGAAGTAAGTGAGTTCCGCTTCGGAGCAGACCTGCCCGTCATAGAATATCCTGGCCGTGATGAAAACGAAATTACGTTTCATCTCACGGATGCCGGCGCGGATTTCTATGGTCGTATCCGGCCCTGTAGGGACAGGCCTCTTGAATTTCATGTCAAGATGCGTTGTCATCCCGGCGCACTGCAGCTTGCGGGCCACCACCCAGGCCGCTATTTCATCCATCAGGGTTGACTGGATTCCGCCGTGCAGGGTATGAAGCCAACCCTGGTAATTGTCATCCGAATGCCAGAAGGATACTATCTCATCCCCGTCCTCATAGAATTCCATCTTCAGTCCGAAGGGATTGGTCGGGGCGCATCCGAAACAGTTGTAGCCGTCCTTTACGAGACCGAGCCACGGATTTATGATTTTCTTCATTTTAAACGCATTTAAGTCCAGTGCGTACAAAATTACAATTTTTCCCAGTTACTCATGCTCCGCCATCCGTTTTTCCGCAAGGGCTTCATATTTCGTCCCGGGACGTCCGTAGTTGGCATACGGGTATATGGATATGCCTCCGCGCGGAGTGAAGAAGCCTGTCACCTCTATGTATTTCGGATCCATCAGCCGGACTAGGTCCTTCATTATCTTGTTTACGCAGTCCTCATGGAAGTCACCGTGGTTCCTGAAGCTGAACAGATACAGTTTCAGGCTCTTGCTCTCGACCATCTTTACGTCCGGGATGTAGCTTATCCGGATTTCGGCAAAGTCAGGCTGCCCGGTTATCGGGCACAGGCTGGTGAATTCCGGGCAGTTGAACCTGACCCAGTAGTCGTTCTCCCGGTGCCTGTTCTCGAATGTCTCAAGGACCTCCGGGGCATAGTCGCTTTTGTATTCTGTCTTGCGGCCCAATGACTTCAGGCCTTCGTTTTCTCTGTTTTCCATAATAATATTATTCTGAAAATCAATATTTTATCCTTTTTGACCGGAATCCGTCATACTGACGTTAAGGATTTCCTCCGGAAATCCTGTCTGTCCACCCCCAGTCACCTGTCGGTGACAGCCCCGCTGGGGCATACGGCTCCGCTTCGCTACGCCGGCACCTGCGCTGCTTCGGTTTCCTCCCGGAAACCTCGCTGTCGCTCCGGTGCGGCCCTGACGGGCCTTTCCATCATAATCTTCCTGTCTGTCCA